>NZ_JBIVXA010000003.1:0-577320 GCF_044768965.1 Streptomyces sp. NPDC090798 | reverse complement strand
CCGTGAATGTTTTCCCGTAATCGGGACGACACCACGAGAGCGGAACCAAGGGGAGGAATAATCCCCACGGTTCACAGCGTCCTCGCTGTGCGCCTACCAGGCAGTGCCCGGCAGGACTTTTTCAAAGGAACCTCGTCCCAGCCGATCGGCCGGAGACGGGGTATCAACATATCTGGCGTTGATTTTTGGCACGCTGTTGAGTTCTCAAGGAACGGACGCTTCCTTTGTACTCACCCTCTCGGGCTTTCCTCCGGGCGCTTCCCTTCGGTCTTGCTGTTTTGCTTTGTTCTTGCGTTTCCGACTCTATCAGACCGTTTCGCGATCCGATTTCCTCGGTGCTTTCCAGGTTCCCGCTTTCGCGTTTCCCTTTCCGGCGGTCCAAACACTATCAGCGATTTTCCGTCTCTCTGACCACGGTTCTGCAGACATGCAGAACCAGACCCCGAGATAGGATCTGACAAGTTGGGTGCTGCCAGGCAAGGACGCTTGGTCGCGTCGCTCAGCCTCAAGCAGGAGTACGACTGTACATGGGGGTTTGGAGCCCGCGCAAATCGTTTGCGTGGTGCTCTAGGGCCGCCAACCGGGACCTCTCATGCGGAACCGGTAGTTCGTATGACATACCCTGCTCAACAGTGCGCCGTCCGGTACAGGCAGTGACGGCCCATATAAATCTCCACCCCTGGGAGGCTTCCCATGACCATCGTGACGTCCCCTCTTGCAGGACGCATCATCGGGCTCGCCGCGGTACCGGATCCCGTCTTCTCCGGAGCGATGGTAGGCCCCGGTACGGCGATCGACCCCGTGCGTGAGTCCGGGGAGGCTGTCGCCCCCGTGGACGGAGTGATCGTCTCGCTTCACCCGCATGCCTTCGTCGTCGTCGACGCGGAGGGCCACGGCGTACTCACGCACCTGGGCATCGACACGGTGCAGCTCAATGGCGAGGGCTTCGAACTCCTCGTCAACAAGGGTGACACCGTGACGCGCGGTCAGGCCGTGGTGCGCTGGAACCCGGCTGCCGTCGAGGTGGCCGGCAAGTCCCCGATCTGCCCGATCGTGGCGCTCGAGGCAACGGCCGACTCGCTCTCCGATCTCCGCGAGGACGGCGATGTGAAGGCCGGCGACGCCCTTTTCAGCTGGCAGTGACATCAATAGCGCTGCTGTCGCTGACGGCAGGCTCGAAAACCACCGCGGCGGCGGGACGCGCCGCACTACCGGAGACGGGTGAGATGGAGACAACGCTGCGAGGCGTCGGCGTGAGCCACGGTGTGGCGATCGGCGAGGTTCGGCACATGGGGACGGCGGTGCTCGAGCCGCCCGCCAAGCAGATCCCGGCGGAGGACGCGGAGCGCGAACAGGGGCGCGCCCTCCAGGCCGTCGAGGCTGTGGCGGCCGATCTGATGGCGCGCGGCAATCTGGCGGGGGGCGAAGCCCAGGCGGTACTCGAGGCGCAGGCCATGATGGCCCAGGACCCCGAGCTGATGGCGGACGTGGATCGGCGTATCGCGGTCGGCAGCACCGCCGAGCGTGCCGTCTATGACGCGTTCGCCTCCTACCGCGCGCTGCTGGCGGGTGCCGGTGAGTACCTCGCCGGTCGTGTGGCCGACCTCGACGATGTGCGGAACCGTATCGTCGCCCGACTGCTCGGAGTGCCCATGCCGGGCGTCCCGGACAGCGACGAGCCGTACGTCCTTATTGCTCGTGACCTCGCGCCCGCGGACACGGCGCTGCTCGACCCCACCCTCGTCCTCGGCTTCGTCACCGAGGAGGGCGGGCCGACGAGCCACAGCGCGATCCTGGCTCGGGCGCTCGGAGTGCCCGCAGTCGTCGCGCTCCCCGGTGCCGGAGAGCTCGCCGAGGGCACGGTGATCGCCGTGGACGGCAGCACCGGCGAGATCTTCGTGGAGCCGAGCGCCGAGAAGCGGGCGCAGCTCGAGGCAGCGGCTGCCGAGCGGAGGGCGGCTCTGTCGGCCTCGACCGGACCGGGTGCCACCTCCGACGGACACAAGGTGCCGCTGCTGGCCAACGTCGGCGGTCCCGCCGATGTGCCGGCCGCCGTCGAGGCCGGGGCCGAGGGTGTCGGTCTGTTCCGTACCGAGTTCCTCTTCCTGGACGACAGCAAGCAGGCGCCGTCCGAGGAGAAGCAGGTCGAGGCGTACCGGCAGGTGCTGGAGGCGTTCCCCGAGGGGCGTGTCGTGGTGCGGGTGCTGGACGCGGGCGCGGACAAACCGCTGGAGTTCCTTACTCCGGCCGACGAGCCGAACCCGGCACTGGGTGTACGGGGTCTGCGCACCCTGCTCGACCACCCCGATGTCCTGCGTACGCAGCTGACGGCGCTCGCGAAGGCCGCGGAGGGGCTGCCGGTCTACCTCGAGGTCATGGCGCCGATGGTCGCCGACCGCCTCGACGCCAAGGCGTTCGCGGACGCGTGCCGTGCCGCCGGGCTGAAGGCGAAGTTCGGCGCGATGGTGGAGATTCCGTCGGCCGCGCTGCGGGCTCGCTCGATCCTCCAGGAAGTCGAGTTCCTGTCGCTGGGGACCAACGACCTCGCGCAGTACACCTTCGCCGCCGACCGGCAGGTGGGCGCGGTGTCCCGCCTGCAGGACCCGTGGCAGCCCGCGCTGCTCGACCTGGTCGCCATGTCCGCCGAGGCGGCGAAGGCCGAGGGCAAGAGCTGTGGTGTCTGCGGTGAGGCCGCGTCCGATCCGCTGCTCGCGTGTGTGCTGACCGGTCTGGGGGTCACCTCCCTTTCGATGGGTGCCGCGTCCATTCCTTATGTCCGGGCGACGCTCGCCAAGTACACGCTGGCGCAGTGCGAGCGTGCCGCCGCGGCGGCACGTGCCACGGACACGGCCGACGAGGCGCGCACGGCAGCCCAGGCGGTGCTGTCCGGCGAGTAGCCGGGACCATTCGTCGAGCAACGGTTGCTCAGGGGCGCTCCACCTGCGGGTGGGCGCCCCTTCGCGTTCAGTGCGTGTGGCCTGTCGCCTCCTCTCCGCTTCCGAGGTCGGGCGGTACGCAGTAGTCGACGCCTGACTCCGGGGAGACCAGGTCTCCGGATGCGACATCGGTGCAGTAGGCGTCGAAGACCTCGCCTGCGGTGAGGGGTTGCAGGCCTTCTCCGCGCAGTCGCCATCCGTAGACGCGGTCGGTCGTGTCGGGGGCGGTGGTGCGCATGACGAGTCCTCCGGCGCTGCCGGTGGCCAGGCCCAGGGCCAGGACGGTGGTGAATTCGAGGGCTTCCGCCTCGTCGAGGCGGGTGGTGCCCTCGGCGTCGTCGTCGGCCCGCAGCACCGCGACGAGTGTTTCGGGTGCCGCGGAGACGCTGCACACGAGATGGCGCTCGCCGGGGCTCGCTGTGTCGAGGACGCGGGTGAGCAGGTGGGAGGCGCGGGCGAAGGACGCCCGTCCGATGTCCTCTCCGCAGGACGCGCAGTTGCCGATGCGGGCCAGGAGTGTGGTCGCGTACTCCCAGGTCGCTTTGCGGACGGCTTCGTCGACGAGGTCGGGCACGAGTTCGGCGAGGGGCTGTCCTTCGTACGCGACGGTGGGGCCGGTGGCGGCGAGTTCGGCTGTGAAGCGTGTGCGGCTGGCGGCGGTGTCGGGGTCCAGGCCGTTGTGGGCGCAGAACTCCGCGTACTCCTCGGGGTCGAAGAGCGCGACCGTGGTGTGGCTGCCTTGGGCTGCCAGGGTCCTGAGCAGGGATTCCACCTGCTGGAGGTAGGTCGTGTGGTCGTTGAACGTGAAGGTGCGGTAGCGCCGCATCACCGTGAAGTCGTGCTCGTCGGTCAGCAGACCGATGGTGCCGGCGATTTCGCGGCGCAGGACGCGTCGCATGGTCTGGTGCTCGGTGTGCGCCATGTTTCCCCCTGTGCGCAGTCGATCAATGCTCACTCACAGTAACTGGTGGCACTGACAACGCGGTGCGGGAGAGCTGGTCGCGCACCAGGCGGTGCTGAAACACGCAGGTCACGGCGATGGCCGCGCCGAAGGTCGTCCAGCCGAGGGGGCCGGTCGCGATGGCCGCGGTGACGGCGAGTGGCCCGATGCTGCGCTGGGCGGACTGCGCCAGTCCATGGACGCCCAGGTAGGCGCCCTGGGCCGTCCCGGGCGCGAGGGCGACGGAGAGTTCCCAGGAGACGGTGGCGTGCAGCATCTCCGCCACGGTGAAGGCGACGGCCGAGGTCGTGAGGAAGAGTGTGGTGGTGAAGGCTCCGCCCGTGGCCGAGAGCGCCATGGCGACGCCACCGAGAGCGAAGGCGGCGGACAGGGGGAGGAGGAGGGAGCGCGCGGCGGCCGTCGTGGCGCCGAAGCGCGACAGGGGGACCTGGAGAGCCACGACCATCAGGTTGTTGAGGACCATGAGCAACGGGGCGAGGCCGTGGGGGGCTTGGTCGGAGTGGGCGATCCAGAGCGGCAGGCCGACCTTGAACACGGCGTCGTCGAGGAAGAGGACGGTCTCGGTGGCCACGTAGGCGAGATAGCCGCGGTCGCGCCAGGGGTTGGCCGGCCTGGTGGTGGGAGCCGGGTCCTTGGACGTGGCGATGGTGCGTGCGGGGGACGGCGGTTCGGCGCAGCGCACGGTGAGGAGGGCGGCGGCGACGAACGACAGCGCGTCTCCTGTCAGAAGCCACTGGTAGGCGGTGGTGGTCCCGATGGTGAGAGCGGCCGCGGCGGTGAGGCCGCCCAGGGCCCATCCGGCATTGGCGACGGTTCTGGTGAGGGCCTGGTAGCGGACGCGGTCGGGTCCGGAGACGCGGGTGGCGTACAGCTTGGTGAGGACGTTGGCGGCCCGGTCGCCGAAGCTGCCGGCGGCCGAGAAGACCAGCAGCAGGGCGTAGTTGTCGGTGGTGAGCAGTGCGAGCGAGGCCAGGGCTCGCAGGATCTGCAGGGAGATCAGGACGCGGGTGAGGGGCAGGCGGTCGGCGATGCGGCCGCCGAGCGGTGCGCCGGCGATGCCGATGGCCCCCGAGACCGCGGCAAGGGTGCCGACCTGTGCCACGGACAGGCCGGTGACGTAGGTGAAGTACAGGACCGAGACGGCTGCCCACAGGCCGCTGCCGGTCCGGTCGACGAGGGCGATCCAGAGCATCCTCCGGCCGTCGGGGCCTCCTGGAATGCGTGTCGACCATGTGACTGCGCGGCTGATCGGTCCCACCGTTCCCCCTTGCTTCCATTTATGTATTGATACATACTTGGTAACGTGGTAACACAATATGGGATCAGTGGCGCGACGGCCAAGGGAATTGCCTCGTCCGTCGAACGCGGTGTGGCCGAAGGCGCGTTGGGGCCGGGAGCGGCGCTGCCTCCGGTACGCAGGCTTGCCGACGAGCTCGGGGTGAGCCCGGGGACGGTCGCGACGGCGTACAAGGAACTGCGGCGGCGTGGGATCGTCGTGACGCGCGGACGGGGCGGGACCGTGGTCGCCGCGGCTCCCGCGGTGGCGTCACGGCGGCCCCCGAAAGTGCCGGACGGGCTGCGGGACTTGGCGGGTGGTCATCCCGACCCTCGGCTGCTTCCGCACCTGGTGCCGCCCTCGCGGCTCTCCCCCGGCGCACGGTCGCACCGCGGCACGCCGCGCCTGGCTCGGTTGGAGGACGCCGTACGCGACTGGCTGCGACCGGACGGGGTGCCGACGGAACACGTGACCTTCGCGCACGGCGCGCTCGATCTGATCGGGCGGCTGCTGTCGGTGGAGCTGCGTCCCGGTGACGCCGTCGCCATGGAAGACCCCGGCTATCACCATCTGCTGGACCTGGTCACGGCTCTGGGGCTGCGTACGGTCCCGGTGGCCGTGGACGACCAGGGGATGCGACCCGAGGCCCTGCGAGAAGCGCTACGGGCCGGCGCACGAGCGGTGGTGTGCAGTCCACGGGCGCAGAATCCGTACGGCGGTCGCTTCTCGGCGGAACGCCGGGACGCTCTGGTCGCCGCACTCCAGGAAGCGCCCGATGTACTCGTGGTGGAGAACGACCATGCGTCCGCGGTCGCCGATGCGCCCCTTCACGCTCTGGCCGCGGGCGGCCTCGCGCGCTGGGTGCACGTGCGGACCGTGAGCAAGTTCCTGGGGACGGACCTGCGGTGGGCGGCTGCGGCCTGCGATCCGATCACACTGGCCCGGCACGACGGCCGGATGCTGCTCACCTCCGGCTGGGTCAGCCACCTGCTCCAGGAGACGGTGTACGGGCTGATGACGGACGACGACACGCGCGTGTTGGTCGCCCACGCACAGGACACGTACGCGCTGCGGCGGAGCGCGCTCGGGCACGAACTCGCGGAACGTGGGATCCAGTCCCACTTCGTGAGCGGAATGAATGTCTGGGTACCGGTGCGGGACGAGTCGGCCGTCGTCAATGGGCTGCGGACCTACGGGTGGTGGGTCGCGGCGGGTGCGCGGTTCAGGCTCGCTTCCGCCCCCGGTGTACGGATCTCGGTCGCGGAACTCGAACCCTCCGACGCCGTACGCCTGGCCTCGGACTTCGCTGTCGTGCTCGGCGAGTCCGAGGCCACCTACGGAGGTTGATCAGCCGCGCTCGCGGGCCAGCTCTTCGTAGAAGTGCAGCAGCTCGACGTTGTCCACGGAGCCGATGTTGACCGCCTTCTCCAAAGGGGCTCCCTGGAGAAGGCGCTTGACCGGAACCTCGATGCGTTTGCCCGTGAGGGTGTGCGGGACGCCGGGCACCTCGATGACCTCGTCGGGGACGTGACGCGGGGAGAGCTGTTCGCGGATGGTCTGCTTGATGCGGTTCAGGAGGGCCTCGTCGAGCGCGGCTCCGGGGGCGAGGTGGACGAAGAGAGGCATCCAGTAGCCGCCGTCGGGCTGTTCGATGCCGATGACGAGCGACTCCTTGATCTCGGGGAGGCGTTCGACTGCTTCGTAGATGTCGGCCGACCCCATGCGCACGCCCTGGCGGTTGAGCGTCGAGTCCGAGCGGCCGTGGATGACGACGGAACCGCGCGAGGTGACGGTGATCCAGTCACCGTGGCGCCACACTCCGGGATACGTGTCGAAGTAGCTGTCGTGGTAGCGGCTGCCGTCGGGATCGTTCCAGAAGCGGATGGGCATGGACGGCATCGGGTTGGTGACCACCAGCTCACCGACTTCGTCGGTCAGGGGCTTGCCGGCGGGGTCCCAGGACTGGAGGTCGGTGCCGAGGCCGGGGGCCTGGAGCTCCCCGATGTACACCGGGAGCGTCGGCACCGCTCCCGCGAAGCAGGAGCACACGTCCGTGCCACCGCTGACGGAGGCGATCCACAGATCGTCGCGGACCTCGTCGTGCAGCCAGCGGAAGCCGTCGGGCGGCAGGGGCGAGCCGGTCGTCGCGACGCACTGCACGCGCGTGAGGTCGAAGTCCCGGGAGGGGTGAACGCCCGCCTTGCGGCACGCCATCACATACGCGGCGGACGTGCCGAAGAGGGTCGCTCCCGTGCGTTCGGCGATCCGCCACTGGGCGCCCGTGTCTGGGTATCCGGGGCTGCCGTCGTAGAGGACGATCGTGGTGCCCGTGAGCAGGCCGGAGACGAGGAAGTTCCACATCATCCAGCCGGTGGACGTGTACCAGAAGAAGCGGTCCTCGGGGCCGAGGTCGCAGTGCAGGCCCAGTTGCTTGAGGTGCTCGACGAGGATGCCGCCCTGGGACTGGACGATGGCCTTGGGGAGGCCGGTCGTGCCGGAGGAGTAGAGCACCCACAAAGGGTGGTCGAAAGGGACCTCTTCGAAAACGGGCGCCACGTCCGCCGAGGTCAGCTCGGACCAGTCCAGGGCGCCCTCGGGGGCTTCGGTGCCGAGCAGTGGGATGTGGACGACGGCGCGCAGGGTCGGCAGTTCGCGGCGCAATTCGGCGACCACGTCCCGGCGGTCGTGCTCCTTGCCGCCATAGCGGTAGCCGTCGACCGTGAAGAGCACGACGGGTTCGACCTGCTGGAAGCGGTCGAGGACGCTGCGCGCGCCGAAATCGGGGGCACAGGACGTCCACACGGCCCCTACTGCGGCCGTGGCGAGCAGGGCGGCCACGGCCTGCGGAATGTTCGGGAGATAGCCGCTGACGCGGTCTCCCGGGCGTACCCCGAGGGCGCGCAGCTCGGCGGCCAGGGAGCCGACCTGACGGCGCAGCTCGGACCAGCTCACCGGGGACGCCTCGTGGGTCTCGTCGACGTACAGGAGCGCTGGTTCGTCCGCGCGGGTCTCGGCCGCGCGCAGGGCGTGCTCGGCGTAGTTCAGGGTCGCCCCGGGGAACCATTCGGCACCGGGCATCGAGCGGTCGCCGAGCACGCGCGCGTAGGGGGTCGAAAACCGTACGTCGAACCACTCGGTGACGGCCTTCCAGAACGTGTCCAGTTCCCGTACCGACCAGCTGTGCAGTGCCGGGTAGCCGCCGTCGGACGGGGCACCGTGGTGCTCGGCCGCCCAGGTCTGGAACTTCGTGACCTGCGCCTGGGCGATGCGCCCTGGGTCGGGCTGCCAGAGCGCTGAGGGGTTCGCGGTGGACATGAATCGGCTCCCGGACTGTGTGCGTCGGTCGCGCGCGAGCTGGAGGTGTGCGCGTCACGCGGCTGACAGGGACGATGCCATGTGATCGACTTCCGCACCAGGGTGCGCCGCAGATGGTTGTCCGCGTGAAGATGTGCCCTCACCGCGGGTGAACGGAAGTTGAACGACTCACTCATTTGGCGCAGGCAATGGCAGGGTGAGCAGCATGGACGGTCGTGACCTGGTGCGTTCGGTGAAGACGGTCGGTTCGACGGGGGCGGCCCAGGGCTTGCGTACCGTACGGGCCGCATGGCGAAGGAGGCGTGCCGACGCCGCCGGGCTGCCGCGGCGGGGGGCCGAGCGCGCGCGGGTGCCCGGCCCGGTGGAGGGGGTGGAGCCGGGGCCCGGGGGTGGGGTCGTCCGGTTCACGCGGTCCGAGCTGCGGATCACGGTCGCGGTGAGCGGGGCAGTGTTCTGGGGCTGGGACGGGGCCGGTCCGGAGCCGTCCTACGCGCTCGCGGGCCGTTGCCCGGAGCCGGATCCGCGGGCCGTCCTGGAGCCCGACAAGGACGGCGGCTGGCGGGTGGTGGCCGAACGGGTGACGGTCGTCGTCTCGCGGCACGGCGCCGTCGAGGTGCGGACCCCCGGTGGTGTGATCCTGCGCCGTGATCTGCCGCCCCGTTGGTGGGAGCCGGTCGGCGGGGGCGGGGCGCGCTGGATGCAGCGCTCGGAAGTGGCCGCCGACGCTCGCTTCTTCGGCCTGGGCGGGCGCGCGTCCGGTCCCAGGCTGCGCGACGGGACGTACCGGCTGTGGAACACGGATCCCGGGCACGCCTTCGCGCCGGGCGCCGATCCGCTGTACATCACGATGCCTGTGCAGATGGTGGTCTCCGACGCGGGCACGCATCTCGTGTTCCACGACACCTCCTGGGACGGCACGGTGAACCTGCGTGAGGGAGAGGAAGGCGCGGGGTCGGGGCACGACCGGGCGGGAACGTGCGAGCTGCGGATGGACGGCGGCCCGCTGCGCTGTTGGGTGATGGTGGGCACCCCCGCGCGCGTGCTGCATGCCTGGGCCTCGCTCACCGGGGCGCCCGCGCTGCCGCCCGCATGGGCTCTGGGGCACCATCACGCGCGCTGGGGCTTCGGCAGCGAGCAGCAGGTGCGGCGGATCGTCGCGGGCTATCAGGAGCGCGGTCTGCCCCTCGACGCGGTCCACCTGGACATCGATCACTACGACGCCCACCAGGTGTTCACGGTGGACCGGGAGCGCTTCCCGAAGCTGCCGGTGCTCGCCGAGGAGCTGCGCCGCGACGGCATCCGGCTGGTGTCGATCGTCGACCCGGCGGTCAGGGCCGAGCCGGGCAACGCGGTGTACGACAGCGGTCTCGCCGAGGACGCCTTCGTGCGGGATGGCTCGGGCCGGCACGTGCGAGGAGTCGCATGGCCCGGGGAATCGGTCTATCCGGACTTCACGCACGCGCGTGTGCGGGAGTGGTGGGGCGGCCTCTACGAGGAACGGCTGGCGCAGGGGTTCGCGGGATTCTGGCACGACATGAACGAGCCGACGTCGTTCACGGCGTTCGGGGAGTCGACGTTGCCGAGGTCGGCTCGGCACTCCCTGGAGGGACGCGGCGGCGACCATCGGGAGGCGCACAATGTGTACGCCCTGGGCATGGCCCGGGCCGCGTACGAGGGCCTGCGCGAGCTGGATCCCCAGGAGCGGCCGTTCCTCTTCTCACGCTCCGGGTGGGCCGGAATGCAGCGCTACGGAGGGACCTGGTCCGGAGACGTGGCCACGGGCTGGCCCGGGCTGCGGGCCTCGCTGTCACTGGTGATGGGGCTCGGGCTGTGCGGGGTTCCGTACTCGGGTCCCGACGTGGGCGGTTTCGACGGCAGCCCTTCTCCCGAGCTGTACCTGCGGTGGTTCCAGCTCGGCGCGTATCTGCCGCTGTTCCGTACGCACGCGAGTCTGCGGGCGGGTCGCCGGGAGCCCTGGGAGTTCGGTGACGACGTACTGGAGCACGCGCGCGCGGCTCTCCTCGAGCGGCGGCGGCTGCTCCCGTACTTCATGACGCTGGCGCTGCTGGCGCGCCGCACCGGCGCGCCCTATGTGCGGCCCCTGTGGTGGGCGGCGCCGGAGGACCGGGCGCTCAGGGACTGCGAGGACGCCTTCATGCTGGGCGACTGCCTCCTTGTGGCGCCGGTGCTGGACCATGGGGCCGACCGCCGTGCGGTGCAGCTGCCCCGGGGGCGTTGGTACGACATGGTCACCGAGGAGGCGTACGAGGGGCCGGCCCAGGTGTTGCTCGATGCCCCCTTGTCGCGGATTCCGGTGCTGGCGCGCGCGGGTGCCGTCGTGCCCGTCCGGGGCGACGACGGCGGCCTGGAGCTGGAGGCGTGGGCTCCGGCGCGCGGGCGGGTCGGGGGCGGGCTCGCCGTGCCGGACCGCGGCGACGGCTGGGACGAGCCCGAGCTCGACCGCTATGTGACGCGCTGGGAGGGGCAGCACGTGGTCGTGCGGCGGGACGGAGAGGGCGGACCGGGCAAGCCGGAGTATCCGGTCCGGGTGCGGGGCCTCGGCGCGCGATGACGGGCTCCTAGAACCCCGGGGGCCCCTCAGACGTACCGTCCCTCGAACCATGCGCGCGCCGCCAAGGTGTGCAGCGGGAAGGCGAGCTCGGCGGGCCGGCGCAGCAGGTGCCAGCCCTCGGTCTCGTCCGTGGCGGCGGACGGCGGCAGTTCGGCGGCCGGACGCTCCGGTAGGAGCCCGAAGAGCAGCAGGTGACCGGCGGGAGAGCTCATCGCGTCGGCGAGCCGCACCTCGCGGCTCGCCACGTCGATTCCCGTCTCCTCCTTGAGTTCCCGCGCGACGGCGTGCCGCCAGTCCTCCCGGTGGTCGATGAATCCTCCGGGCAGCGCGATGCCTCCGCGCGCGGGGGTGATGGTCCGGGTGATGACGACCAGGGCGGTGCCCCTGTCGTCGTACACGGGTTGCAGGGCCACCGCGACCGGCAGCGGATTGCGGTAGGCCACGCCGCCACAGACGGCGCAGGTGCGGGGCCAGCCGGAGTTGGCTTCTGCGTAGGGTGCTCCGCAGCTCGAACAGTGCGAGTCCGGCGCGAAGTCGGCGGGTGGGTGCGGGGTTGCGGACACGCCGCGGACTGTAGCCGATCACTTCTCGCTCGTCTTCGGGTGCCTCATCGGATACGGGTCCGGGCGTCTGTCGAAGTACCTCTCGCGATGTGGTCCGCCCCGCCGTCACGGGGCGGACCGGTCCGGCTCAGGGGGACGAAGTCAGTGACTTCTTGGACACGGGGAAGTCGAAGTACGTGTCGGGGTAGGGCTCGGGCTTGTACGTGTAGTGCCACCACTCCTCGGCGAGGTTGACGAATCCGAGGTTTTCGAGGGTGCTCTTCAGGAGCAGCCGGTTGGCTCGCTGTACGCCCTGGATGCGTGGGTCCAGCGTGTGGGCGAGGGTGTCGAAGCAGTCGAAGCCGGTACCCATGTCCACGGAGTTGTCCGGGAAGCGCTGGTCCTGGGGCGCGTAGCAGGGCACGAGGGGTTCTCCGGGGACGTACGGGCGGGTCGGCTTCGCCGGCAGCCGCACGATCGTGAGGTCCATCGTCGAGCCGCGGCTGTGTCCGGACTTCTCGGCGATGTAACCGTCCTCGAACAGACGGGTCTTGTCGACCTGCGGATAGAACTCGGGCTTCATCGCCTGGTCGTCGAGGTCCTCGGCCCAGCGCACGAAGTGGTCGACGGCGCGTTGCGGCCGATAGCAGTCGTACACCTTGAGGGTGTAGCCCTCGTGCAGCAGTGTGACCTGGGCCTTGTGGAGGGCTTCGGCGGCGGGCCGGGTCAGGATGCAGATCGGCTGCCGGTAGCCGTCGATGCGCTCGCCCACGAAGTTGTGCGGCGTGAAGTAGCGCATCTCCTGGATGATCGTCGGGTCCACGGATCCCAGGGCCACGAAGTCATCAGGAGCCTTCGGCTCGGGCGTCGCCCTGGCGGTGGCGGAAGCGGCGGTCACGGCCAGTAAGGCGGCGAGCGTGGTCACCAGGCCGCGTACGGCAGTGGAGAGTCGTGTCATGTCCCCTGCATCTATCAGGTGCGGGATCCGTCGGGGAAGGGATCGCATGGGGTCGGGCACCATCGAGTGAGGGAACCACCGGATTGCCCAACGAAGCCCCTGAGCCGAACCGGGAGGCGCGGCCGGAACCACCCCCGTGGGCCCCGGCCGCACCTCCCGGTACTCCGACGCCCAGGAGGCCTCCGTGGTTCTCTCCGTCGCGCTGCCCATTTCCCGTTGCCCGTGGCACACTTCTGACGTTCCGTCAGATCCAGCGTCATGGAGGGGTCTTGTCGCGTACACGTACACCCGTGGTCACCGGATGGTTAACCGGGGACGGGAACGATTTCCGTCTCCTCGGCACGCGCTGCTCCGCGTGCGCCTCGGTCTTCTTCCCCCGCGAGGACACCTTCTGCCGGAATCCTGGGTGCCGAGGCGGTGACCTGACCGAGGTACCACTGTCCCGGCGCGGTCGTGTCTGGTCGTACACCGACAGCCGGTACCGGCCTCCGTCACCGTATGTGACCGATCCGGAACTCTCGTGGGAACCCTATGCGTTGATCGCTGTGGAGCTGGAATCCGAGCGGATCGTCGTGCTCGGCCAGACGGTTCCCGGGATCACCGTCTCCGACCTGGCGGTGGGCATGGAGGTGGAGGTCGTCCCCGGTGTGCTGAACGAGGACGAGGAGACGACCTGGACGACGTGGCACTGGCGGCCGACGGGGGTGACGGCATGAAGGGCATGTGGCGTACGGGGGCGACGGCATGAGCGGCGAGGTGGCGGTGCTCGGCGCGGGCATGCACCCGTGGGGCAAGTGGGGGCGCGGATTCGTCGAGTACGGGGTCGTGGCGGCGCGCGCGGCGCTGGCCGACGCGGGGATCGACTGGCGGGACGTCGGTTCGGTCGTGGGCGCGGACACCGTGCGCGCCGGCTATCCGGGGTACGTGGCGGGAGCGACGTTCGCGAAGGCGCTGGGCTGGCAGGGAGCGCGGGTCACGAGTGTGTACGCCGCGTGCGCGTCGGGGGCACAGGCCGTCAACGCGGCGCGGGCCCAGATCCTTTCGGGCCTCGCGGACGTGGTCCTCGTGATCGGGGCCGACGCGGCGCCCAAGGGGTTCTTCCGCCCGGCGGGCGGGGACAGGCCGGACGATCCCGACTGGCTGCGGTTCCGGGTCCTCGGAGCGACGAATCCGACGTACTTCGGGCTGTACGCGCGGCGGCGGATGGCCGTGCACGGGGACACCTTGGAGGACTTCGCGCAGGTCAAGGTGAAGAACGCCGCCCTGGGGGCGCTGAATCCGAACGCGCGGTACCGCAAGAGGGTCACGGCCGAAGAGGTGGCGGGCTCCGCCGTCGTCGCCGACCCGCTGCGGCTGCTCGACATCTGCGCGACGTCCGACGGGGGCGCCGCCCTCGTGCTGTCGAGCATGGACTTCGCGCGACGGCACGGGGCGGCGGACCCCGTACGGATCCGCGCGGTGTCGACGGTGACACCGCGCTACCCCAACACCGTGCTCGATCTTCCGGACATCGCCACGGACTCCGCCGTCGCGGTGGCGCCCGCGGCCGGCACCTTCCGGGCCTCGATCGCGCGGGCGGCGTACGAGGAGGCGGGCATCGGTCCCGAGGACCTCTCGCTCGCCGAGGTGTACGACCTGTCCACGGCCCTGGAATTGCAGTGGTACGAGGACCTGGGGCTGTGCGGGGAGGGCGAGGCCGCGAAGCTGCTGCGGGAGGGTGCCACGTCGCTGGGCGGGCGCGTACCGGTGAATGTCAGCGGCGGACTGGCCTCCTTCGGGGAGGCCGTTCCGGCGCAGGCCATAGCCCAGGTGTGCGAGCTGACATGGCAGCTGCGCGGGGACGCGGGTGACCGGCAGGTCACGAGGGCGCGTGTGGGAATCACGGCGAACCAGGGGCTGTTCGGGCATGGGTCGTCGGTCATCGCCGTCCGCTGAGTCGGCGGCCGGCCGAACGCACCGCTTCCAGGGGCGGCGTGCGCTGCGACGACCACCGTCCACGGAGGCTCGCCCTGCGGCCGTCCGCACTCGGTGTGACGACCTCGGAATGCTGCGTGAACAGCTCGTGAATCGCGCCCGGGCGTGCGCGGGCGGGGCCAGTATGCTCCCGTGCCCTCCTGGACGGATACTGTCCGCTTCGCCTTCCAGCCGGTCGTCAACCTGACGACCGGAGGGGTTGCGGCGCTGGAGATACTCGCCCGTCCAGAATCCGGGGACATCCTGGCCCAGGCCCGCCGCGACCCCGAACTCGACGGGGGACTATCGGCGTTGGCGATCCGCGCAGCGGCCCGCAGGGAGACGATGCTGCCGCTGCACGTGAATGTCTTCGCCGGGACACTGGCCGATCTCGGACGGCTCGCGGCGCTGCGCGACGCCGTGCGCGAGGCCGGTCGGCTGCCGTGGGAGGTGACGATCGACATCGGTCCGCCGTACACGCACGTGCCTCACCACGCCCTGCTGGAGGCGGTGTCCACCGTACGGAGCGAAGGCTTCCGGATCTGTGCGGACGGGGTGGGCGACGGCGACGTACCCCTGCGGCTGCTCACGGACCTCGCGCCCGAGCTGGTGAAGCTCGATGTGTCCCTGCTGACGCGGCCGGCGGCGGTCCGGGCGATGCGGACGCTGTGCGAGCAGTTGGGCGCGCTGGTGTCCGTGGAAGGCGTCGAGACGGAGCTGCAGTGCGCGGCCGCGGTGTCGGCGGGGGCGCAGTTGGCGCAGGGCGAGCTGTTCGCGCCGCCCGCTCGGCTGCCCGTCGCCGACGTATACGTTCCGGCCCTCTCCCCCGGCGTCGCGGCGGCTCCCCGGTCGGGACCGTCGGTGCGGCAGTTCGTGCGGCCCGCCGCATTGCTGCCCGCGACGGCGTCCGCGGGGCAGGTGCGGGCGCTGCTCACCGGATCGCCCGACGTGTCCGGAGTGCTGCTCGTCGACCCCTCCGGGATCCCGGTCCGCTCGGTGCATCGGTCACGGTTCCTGCTGTCGATGTCGGGGCCGTACGGGCATGCCCTGTACGCCGACCGGCCGGCCGCCAAGCTCGGCGATCCACCGCGTACGGTCGGCGTCGACGCGACCGCGTGGGAGGTCCTCGACGTGGTGGCGGACGGCGAGCGGGACCGTACGTCGGACGATGTCGCGGTCGTCGATCACCACGGTCGCTGCGTGGGGGTCGTACGCCTGGCCGATCTCGTACGAGCGCTCTCCGAGAGCCGGGTCGAGGAGGCGGCCGGGCTCAACCCGCTGACCAGGCTGCCCGGTTCGGACGCGATCACCGGCGAGGTGGACCGGCGGATCGCCGACGGCCGGACGTTCGCGCTCAGTTGGCTCGATGTCGACCACTTCAAACGGGTCAACGACGGAGCGGGCTTCGCGGCGGGCGACGAGCTGATCCGGGCGGTCGGGCGGACGCTGCAGCACGCGGCTTCCGGGACGACCCGCGTGGGGCACATCGGCGGAGACGACTTCCTGGTCCTCGCGGATCCGGAGATTCTCGGCCCGCTGGCCGGCGCGGTACTTGACGCACCCTGGTCGGCGGGCGGACATCCCGTCACCTTGTCGCTGGCCACGGTCCTGTGCGCGCCGGGCAGCGTGACCGACCACCGACAGGCGGCAGCCTGCCTGGCACCGCTGAAGCAAGCCGCCAAGGCTCTCAGCGGGGCGAGTTGGGTGCTGGGGCGGGCGGGGCTGACGGGACATGAGGTGCTGCGTGGTCCGGGGGCGGAGCGGGCACAGGCCGGTTGAGCGGCGGACCGGGAGTTCTGAACAGCGACCGTGCCGCCCGGGGCCCCTGTGACGGGTGAGGGCGAAGGGACGCTCGGCCCGGGATCGGTGCCCCGGGCATGCTCGTACCGTGCCCCGATCCTGGCGCGTTCACGGCCTTCAACCGTTGCCGTCGGCGACCTTGACGCCCTCTGGGCGCCGGTGAACACTTCCGGATGTCAGTCGGCATCGCCGCATTCGGGCGTCTTCAGGCACCGCACCGCTCGGGTTCCCGACCTGTTTCCAGGGCCGTCCCCCACGGGCGATTCCGCTGCGACGGCACGCTCGTCACGGACGCCGGGCGGGGCGCGGGACCTCCCTGCCTTCGGCTGAAGTAGCCATGGGAAACGCACCCCGCACGGTGGCCCGGAGCGGACCGCTCCGGGCGAGGCCTAGGAGCCGCCATGAGCAACGGCGACATTTTTGTCGGCGAGTTGATCGGCACTGCGATTCTGATTCTGTTCGGCGCGGGGGTCTGCGCCGCGGTCACCCTCAACAAGTCCAAGGCGCAGGGCGCCGGCTGGGTCGTCATCGCGTTCGGATGGGGTTTCGGCGTGCTCGCCGGTGCCTACACCGCGGCACCGCTGTCCGGTGGGCAGATCAACCCGGCCGTGACCATCGGCTTCGCCATCGAGGGCTCGACGAGGTGGGAGGACGTGCCCTTCTACATTCTGGGCCAGTTCGCGGGCGCCATCGTCGGCGCCGTGCTCTGCTGGCTGCTCTACCTCGGCCAGTTCAACCTGAATGCCGACGACGACAAGGCCATCGAGACGCTGGGCATCTTCTCGACCCGGCCAGAAATCAACCATCCCGTGCAGAACCTCATCACCGAGACCATCGCCACCGTCGGCCTGATGCTGCCCATTCTGGCCATGGTCGGCGGCCACAAACACGTGGCGGGGATCGGCGACGCGGGACTGCCCGTCCAGCTCATCGCGTTCCTCGTGGTCGGTATCGGACTCTCGCTGGGCGGCCCCACCGGATACGCCATCAACCCGGCCCGTGACCTGGGACCGCGCCTCACCCACGCATTGCTGCCGATTCCCAACAAGGGCACCTCGGAGTGGAGTTATTCCTGGATCCCGGTGGTCGGCCCGATCGCCGGTGCCGCCATCGGGGCCGCGATCTACAACGGGGCCTTCTGACGAGAACGCATCCTTCCAACGCAGCCTTCTGACGCAGCCTTCTGACGAAGAAGACGTAAGGGGACGCCATGACGGAGAACGCCGAGAAGTACGTCGCCGCAATCGACCAGGGCACCACCTCCAGCCGCTGCATCATCTTCGACCGGGGCGGGTCGATCGTCGCCGTCGACCAGCGCGAGCACCGCCAGATCTTCCCCAAGCCGGGCTGGGTGGAACACGACGCCACCGAGATCTGGTCCAAGGTGCAGGCGGTCGTCGCGGGAGCGATCGCCAAGGCGGGGCTGCGCGCCGACCAGCTGAGCGCGCTCGGCATCACCAACCAGCGCGAGACGACGGTCCTGTGGGACCGGGCCACCGGCAAGCCCGTGCACAACGCGATCGTCTGGCAGGACACCCGGACCTCGGCGCTCTGCAACCAGCTGGGCGGCACGGACGGCCAGGACCGCTTCCGCGAACAGACCGGCCTGCCGCTGGCCAGCTACTTCTCCGGCCCCAAGGCGGCCTGGCTGCTCGACAACGTGCCGGGGCTGCGCGCGCGTGCCGAGCGCGGCGAGATCGCCTTCGGCACCATCGACTCCTGGCTGATCTGGAACCTGACCGGCGGCACGGACGGCGGTCGGCACGTCACCGACGTCACCAACGCCGGGCGCACCATGCTGATGAACCTGGAGACCCTTCAGTGGGATGCGTCGATCCTCGCGGCGATGAACGTTCCCGAGGCGGTGCTGCCCGAGATCAGGTCGTCGGCCGAGGTGTACGGCACCGCCGTGGGCCAGCTGGCGGGCGTCCCCGTCGCCTCGGCGCTCGGCGACCAGCAGGCTGCGGTCTTCGGGCAGGCCTGCTACGACGTCGGCACCGCCAAGAACACGTACGGCACCGGCAGCTTCCTGCTGCTCAACACCGGCAACCGGCCCGTCCCCTCGAAGAACGGGCTGCTGACGACCATGGGCTACAAGATCGGCGGCGAGGCGCCCGTCTACTGCCTCGAAGGGTCGATCGCGATCACCGGCGCCCTGGTGCAGTGGTTCCGCGACCAGCTCGGCATCATCCGCAACGCCGACGAGATCGAGACGCTGGCCGCGAGCGTCGACGACAACGGCGGCGCGTACATCGTGCCCGCGTTCTCAGGCCTGTTCGCGCCCTACTGGCGCTCCGACGCGCGCGGTGTCGTCACCGGCCTCACCCGGTACGTCACCAAGGCGCACCTCGCCCGCGCGGTCCTGGAGGCGACCAGCTGGCAGACCCGTGAGGTCGTCGACGCCATGTTCCAGGACTCCGGCGTGCAGATCACCACCCTGAAGGTGGACGGCGGCATGACCAAGAACAATCTGCTGATGCAGCACCAGGCGGATGTCCTGGGCGTGCCGGTGATCCGTCCCCGGGTGTCCGAGACGACATGCCTGGGCGCGGCCTACGCGGCCGGGCTCGCCACCGGTGTGTGGAACGACCTCGACGAGCTGAAGTCGCACTGGCAGAAGGACGTCGAGTGGACACCGTCCATGGAGGCCTCCGTGCGCGACCGTGAGTACCACAACTGGCGCAAGGCGGTGGAGAAGAGCTTCGGCTGGCACGAGGACGACGTCAGCTGAGACAGGGGTCCACGCGCGCGTGCGTCTCGCGTGAGCCACACGCGCGTGCGGGACGGCGGCCCGTACCCCGGTCGGCGGGGGTACGGGCCGTATGCGCGGTTGGGCCCGTATGTGCGGGTCAGGTGGTGACCGGTTCCCGTCGGTCGGCTCCGTACGCCATCGCGTGCTGGACGACCGCGATGAGGACCTCCTTGGCCGACTCCCGGTCTCTCGCGTCGCACAGGACGACCGGAACGTCGTCGTCGAGGTCGAGCGCCTGGCGGACCTCGTCGACCGGGTACCGGGCCGATCCTTCGAAGCAGTTGACGCCCATCACGAACGGTATGGAGCGCCGCTCGAAGTAGTCGACGGCGGCGAAGCAGTCCTCGAGGCGGCGCGTGTCGGCGAGTACGACGGCGCCCAGGGAGCCGGAGGCGAGCTCGTCCCACAGGAACCAGAAGCGGTCCTGTCCGGGTGTCCCGAAGAGGTAGAGCACCAGGTCCTCGCGGAGCGTGATGCGGCCGAAGTCCATGGCGACGGTGGTGGTGTGCTTGCCCTCCACGCCGCTGGTGTCGTCGACCGGGCGGCCCGCCTCGGTGAGCACCTCCTCGGTGCGCAGCGGTTTGATCTCACTGACCGCGCCGACCAGGGTCGTCTTGCCCACCCCGAAGCCACCGGCCACCAGGATCTTGAGCGTGACGGGCTCGACCGGGGGCTTGCCGCGCTCAGAACGCCCGAAGATCATCGATCTCTTCTCCTGCTTGATGGGGGTCGTGGGACGGTGGGCCGTAGCCCCCGCCGCCGGGGGTTTCGATGACAAGTACGTCGCCGGGGCCGACGTCCGCCGTATCACTTGCGCCAAGTTCCGTGACCGTGCCGTCCGCGCGCTCCACCCGGTTGGCGCCGAGCGCCCCGGGTTCGCCGCCGGCCATGCCGTAGGGCGGGACCCTGCGGTGCTGGGACAGGGTGGAGACGGTCATGGGCTGAAGGAACCGGATGCGGCGCACGGCACCGTCCCCGCCGCTCCAGCGCCCGGCTCCGCCGCTGCCCGGCCGGACCGCGAACTCGTCGAGCTGGACCGGCAGTCGCCACTCCAGGATCTCGGGGTCGGTGAGCCGCGAGTTGGTCATGTGGGTCTGTACGACGGAGGCGCCGGGGAAGCCGTCGCCCGCGCCGGATCCCGAGGCCACGGTCTCGTAGTACTGGTAGCGCTCGTTGCCGAAGGTGACGTTGTTCATCGTTCCGGATCCCTCGGCCTGCACGCGCAGGGCTCCGTACAGCGCGCCGGTGATCGCCTGAGAGGTCTCCACATTGCCCGCGACCACGGCGGCGGGGGCCTCGGGGGCGAGCATCGAGCCACGCGGCACGACGATGTCGAGCGGGCGCAGGCAGCCGTCGTTGAGCGGGATGTCGTCGGCGACCAGGGTGCGGAAGACGTACAGGACGGCGGCGTTGACCACCGCGAAGGGCGCGTTGAAGTTGGTGTCGAGCTGCGGGGACGTACCCGTGAAGTCGACAGTGGCGGAGCGTTTTCCGCGGTCTACGGAGACCCGGACTCGAATGACCGCCCCGGAGTCGGTCTCGTAGGCGAACTCACCGTCTTCCAAGGCGTCGATGACGCGGCGTACGGCTTCCTCCGCGTTGTCCTGCACGTGCCGCATGTAGGCCTGGACGACATCGAGGCCGAAGTTCTCGATCATGCGGGCGACTTCGTCGACGCCCTTCTGGTTGGCGGCGATCTGGGCACGCAGGTCGGCGAGGTTGGTCTTCGGATTACGCGAGGGGTAGGGCGCCTCGGTGAGCAGGCGAAGCGTCTCGGCCTCGCGGAAGCGGCCGTTCTCGGCGAGCAGCCAGTTGTCGAAGAGGATGCCCTCTTCCTCGATGGTGCGGCTGTTCGCGGGCATGGAGCCGGGGGCGATGCCGCCGATCTCGGCGTGGTGTCCGCGCGAGGCGACGTAGAACAGGATGTGCTCACCCTCCGTGTCGAAGACCGGGGTGATCACGGTGACGTCGGGCAGGTGGGTGCCTCCGTGGTATGGGTCGTTGACCGCGTACGTGTCACCCGGGCGCATGCTGTCACCGCGTCGCCGGATGACCTCCTGCACGCTCGTGCCCATCGAGCCCAAGTGGACAGGGATGTGGGGGGCGTTGGCGACAAGGCTGCCGTCGGGGTCGAAGAGCGCGCAGGAGAAGTCCAGGCGTTCTTTGATGTTGACCGACTGGGCCGTGGACTCCAGGCGGGCACCCATCTGCTCGGCGATGGACATGAAGAGGTTGTTGAAGACCTCGAGGAGAACCGGGTCCGCTTCTGTGCCGAGATCGGAACTCTGCGTGACCGCCACGCGTTCCATGACCAGATGCCCGTCGTCGGTCGTCGCGGCCCGCCAGCCGTCGTCGACGACGGTCGTCGCGCTGGCCTCGGTGATGATCGCGGGGCCGGTGACCGTTTCGCCGGGTGGCAGTTCCTCGCGGCGGTGCAGAGGTACGTCGTGCCAGGCGCCACCCGTGTGGAGGCTGACCGTCTCCATCGCGCCGCGGGCGGACGAAGGGGTGGCGAGGGCGGAGAGATCGGGGGGTTCGGTGAGTCCGGTGGCTTCTACGGAGAGGGCTTCCACGACGACCGGACGGTCGAGGGTGAAGGAGTAGGTGGCGCGATGGCGTTCTTCGAAGGCGTGGGTCATGGTGTCGGGCTCGGTGAGCTCGACGGTGAGCGTCGTGTCCGTTCCGTCGTAGCGGAGCTGGGCGCGGCGGGTGACGCTGATGCGGTCCTCGGGCACGTCCTCGGCGAGGAGTTCGGCGCGGGTGACGCCCTCCAGGTCGTCGGCGGTCTTGAGGATGCCGGGCATCGCGGAGGCCTCGAGGGGTGCCTCCACGGACTGCTCGCGCATGGCCGTCGTGTCGGCGAGTCCGATGCCGAGGGCGGACAGGACGCCGGCCATGGGCGGGACGAGGACGGTGCGGATGCCGAGCGAGTCGGCGACCATGCACGCGTGCTGGCCGCCCGCGCCGCCGAAGGTGGTGAGCGCGTACCGGGTGACGTCGTGGCCCTTCTGGACCGAGATCCGCTTGACCGCGTTGGCGATGTTGGCCACGGCGATCTGCAGGTAACCCTCCGCCACCTGCTCCGGAGTGCGGTCGTCGCCGGTCTTCTCACGGATCTCGCGCGCGAGTGCGGCGAACCGGTCGCGGACGAGTGTGTCGTCGAGGGGCTGGTCGCCGTCGGGACCGAACAATGGGGGGAAATGGGTGGGTTGGATGCGGCCGAGTGCGACGTTGGCGTCCGTGACGGTGAGCGGACCGCCACGGCGATAGCAGGCGGGGCCGGGGTCGGCGCCGGCCGAGTCGGGGCCCACCCGGTAGCGGGAGCCGTCGAAGTGAAGCACCGAGCCGCCGCCCGCGGCGACGGTGTGGATGTCCAGCATGGGCGCCCGCAGCCGGACCCCGGCGATCCGGGTGGTGAAGACCCGCTCGTACTCGCCCGCGAAGTGCGAGACGTCCGTGGAGGTGCCGCCCATGTCGAAGCCGATGACACGGTCGAAGCCTGCGAGCTGGGACATCCGAGCCATGCCGACGATGCCACCCGCCGGGCCGGACAGGATGGCGTCCTTGCCACGGAACTGACCCGCTTCGGCGAGACCTCCGTTGGACTGCATGAACATCAGTCGCACGCCCTGGAGCTCATCGGCGACGTGCTGGACGTAGCGGCGCAGCACGGGCGACAGGTAGGCGTCGACGACGGCCGTGTCACCGCGCGGCACGACCTTCATCAGCGGGCTGACCTCGCTGGACAGCGAGATCTGCGGGAAGCCGGTGCGTGCCGCCAGCTCGCCGACGGCCTCTTCATGGGCGGGGTGGAGGTGACTGTGCATGCAGACGACGGCGACGGCCCGGATCCCGGAGTCGTACGCCTCCTGGAGGGGCCCGGCGAGGGCGTCCAGGTCGGGGGCGCGCAGGACCGTGCCGTCGGCGGCGATCCGCTCGTCGACCTCGACCACGCGTTCGTACAGCAGCTCGGGCAGTTCGATCGCGCGGGCGAAGATGTGAGGGCGGTTCTGGTAGGCGATGCGCAGGGCGTCGCGGAAGCCTCGGGTGACGACGAGGAGGGTGCGCTCGCCCTTGCGTTCCAGGAGGGCGTTGGTGGCGACGGTGGTTCCCATCCGGACGGCGTCGATCCGCGCGCCCTGGGCGTCCTGGCCGCTGCCGAGGAGTTCACGGACACCCGCCACCGCCGCGTCGGCGTACCTCGCCCGGTTCTCGGACAGCAGTTTGTGCGTGAGCAGGCGGCCGTCCGGGCGTCGCGCGACGATGTCGGTGAAGGTGCCGCCTCGGTCGACCCAGAACTGCCAGCCTGTCACGTCTGTTCCCCGCTTCCGCCCAGCTCAGAGCGCCCGGAGGCCGCTGATCACGTCGCGCAGAATACTCTCGTCCGGCAGCTCGGCAGGGGGTACGGGACGTGTCACATGGACCATTTCCTCGGTCACGAGGTCCCCGATGAGGACCCGGACCACTCCGATGGGCAGGTCGAGCTCGGCGGCGAGCTCGGCGACCGACTGGGGGGTGTCGCGGCAGAGCTCGACGATGTCCACGTGTTCCGGGGACAGCGAATGGTCGGCTTCGGGGTCGTCCGCGTGGGGCTCCGTGACGACCACCGCGATCAGGTCGAGGCGATGCTGGGCCGGACTGGTGGTGCGCCCGCGTGTCATGGCATAAGGACGGACCACAGGTCCGGCGTCGTCGTCGAACCAGTGGCGTTTTCCCTGACCGTCTCCGCTCATGCCATCCCACTACCCGCCCGAGGGCAGATCGGTGCGCGGAGCGGCGGCCAGATGTGCGCCGACCCGCTTCACCAGGAGCGTCATTTCGTAGGCGACCTGCCCGACGTCGGAGTCTGCGTCCGAGAGAACGGCGAGGCAGCTGCCGTCCCCGGCGGCCGTGACGAAGAGGAAGGCCTCCTCGAGCTCGACCACGGTCTGCCGGACCCCGCCCGCCTCGAAGTGACGGCCGACGCCCTTGGCGAGGCTGTGGAAGCCGGAGGCGACGGCGGCCAGGTGCTCGCTGTCCTCCCGGGTCAGATCCTTGGAGGCCCCGGTGGCAAGGCCGTCACCGGAGAGCACGATCGCCTTGCTGATGCTGGCCACGCGGTCCACCAGGTCGTCGAGCAGCCAGTTCAGCTCTCCCGACGTCTTGCTGGTCGCGGTGGGCCCTGTGGCCTTCGGTGCGGTCATCGACCGTCCCCCTTCGTCGTTCCTGGTGCTGTGCCGCCCTGGGCCCCGTCGCCCGCGGCGTTCTCCTCGCGGCCCCGCCGCCAGCCCCGCTGGAGCGAGGCCATCCGGCTGCGTACCTCGTCGGCGTCGCGATCGGCGAGATCCACCCCCTTCGGGGTGTGGGCCTTGTCGCGCTCGGCGCGCCGTTCGGGTCCGTCCTTCAACTGCGGGGCCAGATTGGCCTGTCGGACGCGGCGGGGCAGCGGGCTCGCACCCGATTCTGCCCCTTGCGTCGCGGCGGCGGAGGTCGGGGTCGTCCCGGCCCTGCCCGACGGCGAGCCGGCAGAGCGAGTGCGCCGGGGGAGAGCGGGGGCCTCTCGGAGACCGGAGGCCTCGGAGCGAAGGCCGGACGTCTCCGAGCGAAGGCCCGGAGTCTCGGGGCGTTCGCCGTCGCGGCGCCCGGAGGTCTCGGTGCGGTCGGTACGCCGGGCGGTCGACGACTGTGCGCTCGCCCTCTCCCCCACGCCTTGCCTCTCCACCGGCTCGAGGACCGGTTCGAGGCTCTCCACCGGCTTCAGCGCCTCGGCGGGCTCCTCGCCCGCCGCGCCGCGGCGGGGCCTCGTCCGGGTCACGGGACGACCGTGCGAGCTGACCAGCTTGGGAGTTCTGCGGCGGGGCAGGGGGACCGGGGCGCCCGCGTGGTCGTCGTCGCCGGAGCGGGCCGTCTCCGCGCCGCCTGCGCGGGGCTGCTGGTGGGGCCGGTGCTGCTCGACCGGCACACCCGCTATGGAGCGACGCGGCCTGAACAGACCGCCCTGCTCGGCGTCCTCGTCGTCGAGGGCACCCGGGAAACCGCCGAGCGCGTCCAGATCGACCGGCGCCTCAAGCTCGACCGGCCCGTCCAGGATCGCGGCAGGCAGGCCGGGGAGGCGCACCGGTACGTCGGAGAGCGCCGCCTTGCGTCCCTCCTCGATCTTGCCCTCCTTCGAGGGCAGCGCGCGGTCGAGACGGAAGCCGATGCCGTTGGTGTCCGGGACGTCGTCCGTGAGCAGCGCTTCGGGGATGAACACCACGGCGGTGGTGCCGCCGTACGGGGAAGGCTGGAGGGAGACACGGACGTTCTGCCGCTGCGCGAGCCGGCTGACCACGAAGAGACCGAGCCGGTCGGTGTCGGACAGTTCGAACTCGGGGGTCTCGGCGAGCCGCAGGTTGGCGTCGAGGAGCGCTTCGGCCGCCATGCCCAGACCGC
The DNA here is from genome assembly GCF_044768965.1 of Streptomyces sp. NPDC090798. NCBI lineage: Bacteria > Bacillati > Actinomycetota > Actinomycetes > Kitasatosporales > Streptomycetaceae > Streptomyces > Streptomyces sp. NPDC090798. Next base: position 551,844 of record NZ_JBIVXA010000003.1, on the reverse strand, counting down.
GGTCGTGGATCTCCAGGGTGAAACCATTGGCGACGCGTTCGCCGATGACCTGCACGGCCGTGTGCGGGGGCGAGAACACCGTGGCGTTCTCCAGGAGTTCGGCCACCAGGTGCGTGAGGTCGGCGACCGCGGGCCCGGTGACGGCGACGCGGGGCAGTCGGCGTACCTCGATGCGCTCGTAGTCCTCGACCTCGGCGACGGCGGCGCGGACGATGTCCATGAGCTGGACGGGCTTGCGCCACTGCCGGGACGGGGCCGCGCCGGACAGGATGACCAGGCCCTCGGCATGCCGGCGCATACGTGTGGTCAGGTGGTCCAGGCGGAACAGGTCGGCGAGTTCGTCGGTGTCCTCGGTCCTGCGTTCCATGGTGTCGAGGAGGGTGAGCTGCTTGTGCAGCAGGACCTGGCTGCGGCGGGCGAGGTTGACGAAGACCTCGGAGACGCCGTCCCGCAGTTCGGACTGTTTGACGGCGGCCTCGACGGCCGCGCGCTGAAGGGTGTTGAGGGCCTGGCCGACCTCGCCGATCTCGTTCTTGTCGTACTCCAGGCGGGGCACTTCGGTCTCGACGTCGACCTGTTCGCCCCCGGAGAGGCGGCGCATGACGCTGGGGAGCCGCACGCCGGACGCCTCGTGGGCCTCCAGACGCAGTCGGAGCAGGTCGCGGATGAGGCTCCGGCCGATGCGCACGGACATGACGAGCGAGGCCAGCAGGGCGATGAGTCCGAGGACACCCGCGATGACCGCCTTGACGATGACGCCCGTGGCCACGGGGCGGATGCGGTCCTGGTAGCGGTCGCCGGCCTTGTCGTCGAGGTCGGCGAGTTCGTTGAGCACATGTCCGGCCGCCCGGTCCCAGCTCTGCGCGGTGACACCGTGCGGGGATCCGGCCGGGGAGGTGACGACAGCTTGCTCCGCCACGCGCAGGGGAGCCGTGTCGGCGTTCGACCAGTAGCGCTCGAAGCGGCCGCGCTCCGAGGAGGGCAGCAGCGGCAGGCTGATGTCGTACAGCAGGGTGCGCTGCGCGACGAGATCGGAGATGTCGCGGATGTCGTCGCGGGTGATGCGGCCCGCGACCAGTGCGGAACCGAGGAGGGCGTCCTCGCGGGAAAGCAGTTCGCGCGCGTTGGCGACGTTGACGAGGGCGCGGCCCTGCTTGTCCATCTCCACGTTGTCCACGACATGGAGGTTGGCCATCAGCGTGTAACAGGGGTCGATCAGACGGTTGTAGAGGTCGAGGGCCTGGGCCCGGTTGACGGTGCCCTCCTCGACGCTGCGGCGCAGCGAGTCGACGCCGCCGAGGGCGTCCAGGATGGTGCCGAGGCGCTGTGAGGTGCCCCCGTTCATCTCTTCCCGTACGTTTTCGTCCTTGGCGTTCTCGCGGACCTTCGCCACGGCCCGGTCGGTCGCGGTGCGACTGCGCTTCAGCGCCGCCAGCGCGTCGGAGGCGCGGGGATCGGCGAGATAGACGAGTGTCTGGCGGCGCTCCTGCTGGAGAACGCTGACGGTGTCCTCGGTGGGGTAGCCGATCTTCTCGACGACGTCCGACACGTTGAACAGCTGGTTGGCCGCGCGGCCGGTGAGTACCGTCGCGAAGGCCCAGATCCCCGTCAGGGAGAGGAGTGGCACGAGGAGCAGCGCCACGATCTTCCGGCGGATGGACTTCCCGCGAAAGCGCATGGCCTCCCCCAGCTCGACCCCCTCCGGCCCGGGGGCACACCTGTGCGTCAACAAACGGCGTGAGCCTACTACTGACCCACAGGTAACTCGAAGACGTGTCCGGGCCGCCGCCCGGCGTGAAGAGGGTGGAACTCGGGCTTTCGAGGGAACCGGAGATGGGCAGTTGTCCGTTCATTGGGGGAGATTGCCTCCCCGAATCCGGCATGGCGAGCCGGAGCTCATCGGACTGGTGAACTTGGTCAGTTGGCCGGAAATTTTCGCTAGTTGGGAATCTTCGGGGCACATTGTTCGTCCTTCTCTACGGGAAATGGGGGCGGAATCGGCCACAGGGGCCGCATGCCGCTTCCCGGCGGCGTAAAACAGCGCAAGCCGGGCAGCCAATGGGGAGCCGGTGTCGCATGACACTCGTGCGAGGGTCTGCTGGGCGGTGGGGAGTGACAAGTTGATGGGCACGGCGGAGCGGAGCGGGGCGCCCGGAGTGAGTGCTGCGGCGCCTGTGGCGGTGCGATCGGGCACGCGGACACCGGATCGCGACATACCGGCGGATGTGCGCGACCGGACGAGCGGGGACGACCGTGCGAGCGCGGGCGATCGCTGGAACGGGCGGCTCGCGGCGACGGACGGACGCGAAGAGGTGAGCGGACAAGGCGTTGTTGTCACGGACGGGCGCGATCGGGTGAGCGGGCGGAGCGTGGCCCTGGAGGGACGCGACCGGAGGAACGACCGGGCGGGTGCCGCCGGGATCGGAAGCGAGCGCATGAGCGCCCAGGCCGTGGCCGAGGGCGGCCCCGAGCCGGTGGGCGGGCGGGGCACGGCCACCGGTGGGCATCCGCAGGCGGTCGGGCAGGGCGCCGCTGCCGGTCAGCGGCGTGTCGGCGGGCAGGTGCGGGCAGTTGTCGGGCACGCGCACGGATACGAAGAGCAGGCCTACTACCGGCCGTTGTGGATCGAGGAGCCCGCGCGTCGGCGACGACTGCCCGATCCGGTGCGTACGGCGGCCGTGCGTGCGGTGCTGATCATCGCGGTGACCCTGATCCAGGCCGTGATCGCCTTCCTGTCCACGCTGGCGGAGTCCTGGCTCGCCTTCCCGATGGTCCTGAGCAGCGTGGCCAGCACGGTGGTGGCCACCTGGGCCGCCCTCGACGTCTGGGTCACCCGCCAGGTGTGGAACCAGCGCAACGGCGTGGTGTCCGAACCGAGCAGCACCGCAAGGTCCCTGAGGCGCGAGCGGCGCCGGGCCCGACGGCAGGCGCGCGCGACGGAGCGCGCTCAGGAGCGAATACGGCGGCAGGGCGGCACCGGGCAGTTGTCGCACCCCTGAGTACGGCTCGCGACTGAGTACGGGACGGCTCACGGCTGAGCCCGGCTCGTGACTGAGCCTGGCTCACGGTTGCCCACGGCGCGGCCAAGGGGCGGACTCCACGGCCCCCGTGGACCTGGTGGTCCAGGGGGACCCGGTCCCTCGGTCCGCCCACGGGCCGTCAGCTCGCCACAGCGCCCGCCGGCTCCACCGGGTTCTCGCTGCGCGCCAGTTCACGGCGTGCCTTCGTGAACGGGCGGGGACGGTCGATGGAGAGTACGGCTGTGGTGCGGCCGTCGCGCTCGTACAGGGCGAGCAGGCCGCCTTCGGCCGGTGCGCCGTCGTCGAGCGCGCCCTCGGTGATGCGGACGGTGTCCGCCGCGTGCCGGCGCCCCGCGAACTGGATCCGTGCGCCGTACTGATCGGACCAGAAGTAGGGCAGTGACCGTGCGGTCTCGACGGTGCGCCCGGCGAGCAAGTTGTGTACCGCGACGCGGGGTTGCTCGGTGGCGGAGGTCCAGTGCTCGGCGCGGGCGCCTCCGACGCGAGCGACGTCGCCGACGGCGACCACCTGCGGCAGCGCGGTCACGCAGCCGTCGTCGCACAGCACGCCATCGTGCAGTGCGAGTGTCGAGCCGGCGAGCCAGCCGGTGTTGGGGGTGGCGCCGATGCCCACGATCACGACATCGGCGGGCAGGACCCGGCCGTCGGAGAGCTCCACGCCCGTGACGGTGCCGCTCCCCCGCAGGCCGGCGACACCGATGCCGGTCACGAGGCCGGCACCACCGCGGCGATGCAGGGCGGCGCACACGGCGGCCATCTCGGGGCCGAGTTGGGGAACGAGGGGCAGGGGTGCGGCCTCGACGACGGTGACGTCGTGGCCGAGTCCGGCGCAGGAGGACGCGGTCTCGGCGCCGATGAAGCCGCCGCCGATGACGACGACGCTGCGCGGGCCCCGGGAGAGCTCCGCGCGCAGGGCGCGGGCGTCGTCGAGGGTGCGCAGGGTGTGCACGCCGACGAGACCGTCCCCCGGGAGCCGCCGGGCCGAGGCGCCGGTCGCGATGATCACGCCGTCCGTGGAGACGGTGCGGCCGTCGTCGAGGAGGACGGTGCGCCCCCGGGCGTCGAGGCCGCGGGCACGTACGCCGAGCAGCCACTCGGCGTCGAGTTCGGCGGTCTCCTCGGCGTCGGTGAGGGCGAGTTGGGTCTCGTCGGCGCGGCCGGTGAGGAAGTCCTTGGAGAGGGGTGGGCGGTCGTACGGGTGGTGGGGCTCGTCCCCGACGATCACCAGGCGGCCGTCGAACCCCTGGGTCCGGAGTTCCCGGGCGGCGTACAGCCCGGAGAGCGAGGCGCCGACGACGGTCACGGTCCTCATGAGGCGCGCTCTTCGGCGCACTCGGTCAGGGCGTTCATGCGGCGGTGCCCTCCTCCGCGGCCAGGTGGACGTGGATGATTCCGTCGTCGACGGTGACGCGGTGGGTGCGGACGGGGCGGCGTGCGGGCAGGCACGTCGGCCGGCCCGTACGGAGATCGAATGAGGCGGCGTGCAGCGGGCATTCGATCAGACAGCCCTCCAGCCAGCCCTCCGACAGGGAGGCGTCCTGGTGGGTGCACGTGTCGTCGATGGCGTACAACTCGCCGTCGGCGTTGAACACCGCGATGGGCGGCGTGGTGTCGACACGGACGGATTCGCCCGCGGGGAGGTCGTCGAGGCGGCAGACGGGAATCATGGGCCCCCCTCTCGGTCCTGGACTCTTCGTCCGGGACCTCCTGGTCCAGGTGGGTCCGGAGACCTTTCGGGTTCCGGACGCTTCGGTAACATGATGTTTCGCATGGCGCACGAGGGAGCGCTATGCGCAACAGAATCCGCGCGGGGGTCCCGTCACGTCAAGGGCTTCCCGCAGATGCGGCCCAAACCGGGCCGTCAGGTGGTGAGAATTGAGCCATGACCCGCACGCAGAAGCAGGCTGAGCACACCGGGGAGAGTTCCGAGAAGCAGAACGGGAGAGGGGCCGGCAGCGCCGTCCAGTCGGTGGACCGCGCCGTGAGCGTCCTGGAGATCCTCGCCCGGGTCGGCGAGGCCGGGGTCACCGAGATCGCCGAGGAGCTGGACGTGCACAAGTCCACCGCCTTCCGCCTGCTCGGTGTCCTGGAGAACCGCGGTCTGGTGGCCCAGGCCAAGGACCGCGGGAAGTACTACCTCGGGGCCGCAGTACTGCGTCTGGCGGGGGCGGCGGCGGTGCGCCTCGACATCTCCCAGGAGGGCGTCCCGGTCTGCCGCGAACTCGCCGACGAGCTGGGCGAGACCGTCAACATCGCGGTGCTCGACGACGACGCGGCGGTCAACATCATGCAGGCGCGCGGCACCGCGTCGGTCACCGCGCAGAACTGGCTGGGAAGGCGCACCCCGCTGCACGCGACCTCCAGCGGCAAGGTACTGCTCGCGCACATGCCGCCCACCCTGCGCGAAGGCCTGCTCGCACGCGCCCTGCCACGGTTCACCGAGCGCACGATCACGGGTACGACCGTGCTGCGCGCCGAGTTGGAGGCCGTGGTCGAGCAGGGCTACGGGGTCACCATCGAGGAGCTGGAGCTGGGGCTCGCCGCCGTGGCCGCGCCGATCCGGGCACACGACGGCAAGGTGATCGGGGCGATCAGCGTGTCGGGTCCGGTGTATCGGCTGAACTCCGACCGGCTGCCGGAACTGGCCAAGCGGACGGTGGCGGCGGGGGCCGACCTGTCGCGCCGGATGGGGTACGGCTTCTGAGAGCCCGCGGGGGCGCAGGGCGGGACCGCCGAGAACACCGCAGCCGCGGACCCTATGGGCGGGTCGCGATGGGCCGGTCGCGCGGTTCCCCGCGCTCCCGCCGGGGCGGGGCCCGGGATTCTCCCGGCCCCGCCCCCTCGTGTGTCCGGCACGTTTCGGGCCGCCCGTTCCTTTTGCCAAGGGTTAACGCCGACCCCTTGACGACCCCATGACGGCGTTCTCAATATGTTCCTCATCGCGCAACCCATCGTGCATTGCGCAACAGCAGAGGAGCTTGTCGTGCCACACGAGGTCCGTGCCGTAGTCGCCGTCAAGAAGGGCGCACCCGTCGAGGTGCGGACGATCGTCGTTCCCGACCCGGGCCCCGGAGAGGTGCTCGTCAACGTCCAGGCCTGCGGGGTCTGCCACACGGATCTGCACTACCGGGAGGGCGCGATCACCGACGACTTCCCCTTCCTCCTCGGCCACGAGGCGGCCGGCACGATCGAGGCGGTCGGCGACGGCGTGAGCGACCTGGTCCCGGGCGACTACGTGGTTCTCGCCTGGCGGGCGCCCTGCGGAACCTGTCGCTCCTGTCGCCGCGGGCGCCCCTGGTACTGCTTCGACTCCCGTAACGCCACCCAGCCGATGACCCTGCTCGACGGCACCCCGCTCAGCAACGCGCTGGGCATCGGCGCCTTCGCCGAGAAGACCCTGGTCTCGGCCGGGCAGGCGGTGAAGATCGACCCGGCCGCCCGCCCCGAGGCCGCGGGCCTGATCGGCTGCGGTGTGATGGCCGGATACGGCGCCGCGGTCAACACCGGCAACGTCGGGCGCGGCGACACGGTCGCCGTCATCGGCTGCGGAGGCGTCGGCAACGCGGCGATCGCGGGCGCCTGCCTCAACGGCGCGATGAAGGTCATCGCCGTCGACATCGACGACAAGAAGCTGGACCAGGCAGAGAAGTTCGGCGCCACCCACACGGTGAACTCGCGCGGGACGGATCCCGTCGAGGCCGTCCGTGCGCTCACCGACGGTTTCGGGGTCGACATCGCCATCGACGCGGTGGGCCGACCGGAGACGTACAAACAGGCCTTCTACATGCGCGACCACGCGGGTGTGCTCGTCCAGGTCGGTGTCCCCGACCCCGAGATGAAGATCGACCTCCCGCTGATCGACCTGTTCTCGCGCGGCGGTGCGCTGAAGTCCTCCTGGTACGGCGACTGCCTGCCGAGCCGCGACTTCCCGTTCCTCATCGACCAGTACCTGTACGGGCTGCTCGACCTCAACGCCTTCGTCAGCGAGACCATCTCCCTCGACCAGGTCGAGGAGGCGTTCGCGAAGATGCACCGCGGTGAGGTACTGCGGTCGGTGGTGGTCCTGTGAGCCAAGCCGAGCCCCAGGGACACGGTCACGAACAGGACCACGCGGTACGGGTCCAACGCGTCGTCACCTCGGGCACCTTCAGCCTCGACGGCGAGACCTTCGACGTCGACAACAACGTCTGGCTCGTGGGCGACGACGAGGAGGTGCTGATCGTCGACGCCGCCCACGACGCCCGTACGATCCACGAGGCCGTCGCCGGACGCCGTGTCACCGCGATCGTCTGCACCCACGCGCACGACGACCACATCGACGCGGCCGCCGAGCTCTCCGTACTGACCGGCGCGCCCGTGCTCCTGCACCCCGACGACATCGAGCTGTGGTCCTTCACCCACCCCGGCCGCAAGCCGGACGGGGAACTGCGCGACGGCCGGATCCTGGCGGTCGCCGGCATCGAACTCCAGGTGATCCACAGCCCCGGCCACACCTGGGGCAGCTGCTCCCTCTACGCCCCGTTCCTGGACACGGTCTTCACCGGGGACACCCTCTTCCACGGCGGCCCCGGCGCGACCGGCCGCTCGTACTCGGACCGGCCCACCATCGAGGCCTCCCTGCGCAGCCGGCTCCTCACCCTCCCCGGCAACACGGTGGTCCGTACCGGGCACGGCGAGGACACCACCATCGCCGCCGAGCGCCCCCACGTTCCCACCGTCTGATCCCCGACCCCCGAGCGCGTCCACTCCCCACCCCGGCAAGGAGGGGCATGTCCAGCACGCCCGCAAACCATCCCCGTGTCGTCATCATCGGCGCCGGCATCGTCGGCTGCTCGCTCGCCGACGAGCTGACCGCCCGCGGCTGGACCGACGTCACCGTTCTCGAACAGGGGCCGCTGCCCGCCCCGGGCGGCTCCACCTCGCACGCGCCGGGCCTGGTGTTCCAGACCAGCCCGTCCAAGACGCTCACGGCGTTCGCCCGGTACACCGTGGAGAAGTTCAACTCCCTCCAGGTCGACGGCGTCTCCTGCTTCAACCCGGTCGGCGGTCTCGAACTCGCGACCACGCCCGAGCGCCTCGCCGACCTGCGCCGCAAGGCCGGCTATGCCGCCTCCTGGGGCGTACGCGGCGAGATCGTCAGCGCGGCCCGCTGCAAGGAGCTGTGGCCGCTCATCGACCAGTCGGCCGTCCTCGGCGGCTTCCACACCCCCGACGACGGCCTGGCCCGCGCCGTGCTCGCGGCCCGGGCCCAGAGGGAACGCGCCACCGAAAAGGGCGCCCGCTTCCTCGACCGCCACACGGTCACCGGTATCGAACAGGAGGACGGGAAGGTCACCGCCGTGGTCACCGACCGCGGCACCTTCCCCGCCGACCACGTCGTCTCCGCGGCCGGTTTCTGGGGCCCGGTCATCGGCCGGATGGCCGGGGTCGACGTACCCCTTCAGCCGCTCGCACACCAGTACGCGAAGACCAAGCAGCTCCCCGAACTGGCCGAAGCCACCCCGGAGCCCACCTCCGAAGCGACCCCGGAAGCCACCGCCGACACCGCCAACGCCCCGGCCGACGCCTCGAAGCCCATCCTCCGCTTCCAGGACCGCGACCTCTACTTCCGCGAGCACCACGACCGCATCGGCATCGGCAGCTACGCCCACAAGCCACTGCCCGTCGACCCGTTCGGGATCCTCCCCTACGACGAGGCGCGCGCGAACGACATGGAGATGCCGTCGTCGTACCCCTTCACGGAGGAGGACTGGGCACCGAGCTGGGACGACTGCCGCTGGCTGATGCCCGCCCTGCGCGAGACGGAGATCGAGGAGGGCTTCAACGGCGTCTTCTCCTTCACCCCGGACGGCATGCCGGTGCTCGGGGAATCGCGCGAGCTGCGCGGATTCTGGCTGGCCGAGGCCGTCTGGGTCACCCACTCCGCGGGGGTCGCGAAAGCGGTCGCCGAATGGATGGTCGACGGGCGCGCCTCCATCGACCTGCACGAATGCGACCTCACGCGCTTCGAGGACGCGCAGCGCTCACCGTCGTACGTCCGCGAACGCGGTTCGCGGCAGTTCGTCGAGGTGTACGACGTCCTGCACCCCCTCCAGCCGATGGAGCGCCCGCGCCCCCTGCGCGTCAGCCCCTTTTACGCCCGGCAGCAGGAACTCGGCGCGTACTTCATGGAGGGCGGCGGCTGGGAGCGCCCGCACTGGTACGAGGCGAACGCCCCGCTCGTGGACGGTCTGCACCTTCCCGAGCGCGACGCCTGGTCGGCCCGCTACTGGTCGCCCATCGCGGCCGCCGAGGCGAAGGCGACCCGCGAGAAGGTCGCCCTGTACGACATGACCCCGTTGCGCCGCCTCGAAGTCACCGGACCCGGGGCCCTCGGCTTCCTCCAGCGCATGACCACCAACAACCTCCGCAAGAAGCCGGGCGCGGTCACCTACACGCTGCTCCTGGACGAGACGGGCGGGGTACGCTCCGACCTCACCGTCGCGCGCCTCGCCTCGGACCGTTTCCAGGTGGGCGCCAACTCCCCCACCGACCTGGACTGGCTGATCCGGCACGCACCGGACGACGTGCGGATCCGGGACATCACCTCCGGCACCTGCTGCGTCGGCGTCTGGGGCCCGCTCGCCCGCGAGCTCGTGCAGCCGCTGACCCGCGACGACTTCTCACACGAGGGCTTCGGCTACTTCCGCGCGAAGGAGACCTATCTGGGGCACGTCCCGGTGACGGCGATGCGGCTCTCGTACGTCGGCGAGCTGGGCTGGGAGTTGTACACGTCCGCCGATCTTGGGCTCAGGCTCTGGGACACGCTGTGGGAGGCGGGCCAGGAGCACGGCGTGTTCGCGGCCGGGCGCTCAGCCTTCAACAGTCTGCGACTGGAGAAGGGCTACCGCGCCTGGGGCGTGGACATGACCGACGAGCACAACCCGTTCGAGGCGGGGGTCGGCTTCGCGGTCCGGATGGACAAGGACGGGTTCGTCGGCCAGGAGGCGCTGCAAGGCCTCGCCACGGAGGAACCCGCACGCAGGCTCACCCCCCTCCTCCTCGACGACCCGGTCGCCGTCGTGCTCGGCAAGGAGCCCGTCTACGTCGACGGCGCCCCGGTGGGTTACGTGACCAGCGCCTCGTACGGCTACACGCTGGGCCGCTGCGTCGCGTACGCCTGGCTGCCTGCGCTTGCGACCGGTACCGGTGTGCACATCGAGTACTTCGGCGAGAAGGTCCCCGCAACCGTCGCGGAAGAACCCCTCTTCGACCCGAAGATGAACCGAATCCGCCGCTGAAACCGATCAATAGACATGAGCCCGGCCACAAGGCATAAGGAGGCCCCTGTGTCCCCCACGTACGACGTGATCGTGATCGGTCTCGGCGGTATGGGCAGCGCCGCCGCCCACCATCTGTCCGCCCGCGGCGCCCGCGTGCTCGGTCTGGAGAAGTTCGGCCCGGTGCACAACCGCGGCTCCAGTCACGGCGGTTCCCGCATCACCCGCCAGTCCTACTTCGAGGACCCGGCGTACGTGCCGCTGCTGCTGCGCTCGTACGAGCTGTACGAGGAGCTGGAGCGGGCGACCGGCCGGGAGATCGCCATCCTGTGCGGCGGCGTCATGGTCGGACGCCCCGACTCCCGGACGGTCTCCGGTTCGCTGCTCTCCGCCGAGCAGTGGGACCTGCCGCACGAGATGCTGGACGCCTCCGAGATCCGCCGGCGTTTCCCGACCCTGACCCCGAAGGACGACGAGGTCGCGCTGTACGAGGCGCGGGCCGGGCTCGTGCGCCCCGAGAACACCGTCGCCGCGCACCTCCAGCTCGCCACCCGGCAGGGCGCGGACCTGCACTTCGAGGAACCGATGACCCGCTGGGAGCCGTACAAGGACGGCGTACGCGTCCACACGGCCGAGAACACCTACACGGCGTCCCAGCTGGTGATCTGCCCGGGCGCGTGGGCACCGCAACTGCTCACCGATCTCGGAGTGCCGTTCACGATCGAGCGCCACGTCATGTACTGGTTCCAACCCAGGGGCGGGGTCCAGCCGTTCCTGCCGGAGAACCACCCGATCTACATCTGGGAGGACGCGGCCGGAGTCCAGGCGTACGGCTTCCCGTCGATCGACGGGCCGGAGCTGGGCGCCAAGGTCGCCTTCTTCCGCAAGGGGGCCGTGACCACCCCGGAGACCATCGACCGGACGGTCCACGAGGACGAGGTCCGGGCCATGGCGGATCACATGGCCCGCCACATCCCTGACCTGCCGGGCACCTTCCTCAAGGCCGCCACCTGCATGTACTCCAACACCCCCGACGAGCACTTCGTCATCGCCCGCCACCCCGCCCACCCGGAGTCCGTGACCGTGGCCTGCGGATTCTCCGGGCACGGCTTCAAGTTCGTGCCGGTCGTCGGCGAGATCGTCGCCGACCTCGCCCTGACCGGTACCACCGATCACCCGATCGGGCTGTTCGACCCCCACCGCCTCGCCGCCGCGCCCGCCTGAGGAGTACGCACGTGACGACGACCCCCGTCTCCCCGTCCCCCATCTCCCCCAGCCTGATCGCCACCCTCCCCGGGCACTATTACACCGACCCGGAGATCTTCCGGCAGGAGCAGGAGTCCCTGTTCGAGTCGATGTGGTTCTGCGCCGTCCGCTCCGCGGATCTCGCCAGGCCCGGCGCCTTCCGCACCGTCCAGGTGGGCCGCGAGAGCGTTCTGATCACCCGCTCCCGCACGGGCGAGCTGCGCGCCTTCCTGAACATCTGCCGCCACCGCGGGGCCCGGCTGTGCACCGAGGAGTCCGGGGAGGTCCGCCGCAATCTGCAGTGCCCGTATCACGCCTGGACCTACGACCTCGACGGCAAGCTGGTCGCCGCGCCGAACCTGATCAAGATGCCGGACGTCGACCGCGTCGAGTACGGCCTGGTCAAGGTCGCGCTGCGCGAGTGGCTCGGGTACGCCTGGGTGTGCCTGGCCGACGAGCCGCCCTCCTTCGAGGAGACCGTGATGGGCGCCGCCGTGGAGCGGCTGGGCGACGCCGCCGCCATCGAGCACTACCGCACCGAGAAGCTGGCACTCGGCAAGCGCATCACCTACGACGTGAAGGCGAACTGGAAGCTGATCGTCGAGAACTTCATGGAGTGCTACCACTGCGCGACGATCCACCCCGAACTCGTCGACGTCCTCCCGGAGTTCGCCGAAGGCTACGCGGCCCAGTACTACGTGGGGCACGGCGCCGAGTTCGGCGAGGACATCCGGGGCTTCACGGTCGACGGCAGCGAGGGCTTCGGCCGGCTGCCGGACATAGCGGACGACCAGGACCGCCGCTACTACGCGATCACCGTGAAACCGACGGTCTTCATCAATCTGGTCCCCGACCATGTCATCCTGCACCGCATGTTCCCGCTCGCCGAGGACCGCACGGTCGTCGAGTGCGACTGGCTCTACGCGCCGGAGGTCGTGGAGTCCGGCGCGGACGTGTCCAAGTCGGTCGAGCTCTTCCACCGGGTCAACGAACAGGATTTCGAGGCCTGTGAACGTACGCAGCCGGCCATGGCCTCGCGGGCCTACCGGAACGGTGGTGTCCTGGTGCCCACCGAGCACCACATCGGGATCTTCCACGAGTGGCTGATCCAGCAATTGGGAGGCCCCAGTGCCTGACCTTTTCATTGACGGTACGTGGCGGAGCGCTCTCGACGAGCGCACGCGCGAGATCCGCTGCCCCGCCGACGGCTCCCTGGTGGGCGTCGTCGACGAGGCGGGCGGCAAGGACACCGTCGAGGCGATCGCCGCCGCGCGCCGCGCCTTCGACGAGGGACCCTGGCCCACCACCCCGGCGGCGGACCGCGGTGACCTGCTGCTGCGCGTCGCCGACCTCCTCGTTCGCGACAAGGCCGCGCTCGCCCGCGCCGAGTCGCTCGACACGGGCAAGCGGCTCGTCGAGAGCGAGTACGACATCGACGACATCGCGAACTGCTTCCGCTACTTCGGACGGGCGGCCACCGCGGAGACGGGCCGGGTCGTCGAGACCGGCACGGCGAGCGTCGACAGCCGGGTCGTGTACGAGCCGGTCGGGGTGTGCGCGCTGATCACGCCCTGGAACTATCCGCTCCTGCAGACGGCCTGGAAGGTCGCCCCGGCGCTCGCCGCGGGCAACACCTTCGTCCTCAAGCCGAGCGAGCTCACCCCGCACACGGCGATCCATCTGATGCGGCTGCTGGAGGAGGCGGGGCTGCCGCCCGGAGTGGCCAACCTCGTCCTCGGCGCGGGCCCCGAGGCAGGGGCCCCGCTCGGCGATCATCCGGACGTCGACCTCGTCTCCTTCACCGGCGGGCTCCAGACCGGGCGGCGGCTGATGGCCGCCGCGGCCGGGACGGTGAAGAAGGTGGCCCTGGAACTCGGCGGCAAGAACCCGAACATCGTCTTCGCCGACGCCGACTTCGAGACGGCCGTCGACATGGCGCTGACCGCGGTCTTCCTGCACTCGGGGCAGGTCTGTTCGTCCGGGGCCCGGCTGCTGGTCGAGGACTCGCTGCACGACCGGTTCGTCGACGAGGTCGTCCGCCGGGCCTCAAAGATCCGGCTCGGCGGCCCGTTCGACGAGCGGGCCCAGAGCGGGCCGCTGGTCTCGGCGGCGCATCGCGCCAAGGTCGAGGCGTACGTCGCCAAGGGTCTGGAGGAAGGCGCGGTGCTGCGCTGCGGCGGCGCGCGGCCTTCCGGGCCCGAGTTCGAGGCGGGCTTCTACTATCCACCGACCGTGCTGGACGAGTGCTCGTCCGACATGTCCGTGGTCCAGGACGAGTCCTTCGGGCCGGTGCTGACCGTGGAGCGCTTCAGCGGCGAGGCGGAGGCCGTACGGCTCGCCAACGACACGATCTACGGGCTCGCGGGCGCCGTCTTCACCACCGACGAGGCCAAGGCCCAGCGTGTGGCGGCCCGGCTGCGGCTCGGCACGGTCTGGATCAACGACTACCACCCCTACGTCCCTCAGGCGGAATGGGGCGGTTTCAAGCAGTCCGGCTTCGGGCGCGAGCTCGGACCCTCCGGCCTCGCCGAGTACCGCGAGGCGAAGCACATCTGGCGCAACACCAACCCGTCCCCACAGGGGTGGTTCGCGTAATCCCCTGATGATCCCCCGGTGACCTCCGGATGATCTGATCCCCTGATTCCCCCCACCCGCACGAGCCGCGCCCCTCTCCCCGATCCAGGAGGCCGCTCATGACCACCCATCCACCCAAGACCGAGCAGAACGACGACGCCGAACTCTCCGAGTTCGGCTACAAACCCGAGCTCAAGCGCACCCTCGGCAACTTCCACACCTTCGCCGCCGGCATCAGCTACATCTCCATCCTCACCGGCACCTTCCAGCTCTTCTACTTCGGCTACGGCAGCGGTGGCCCCGCCTACTGGTGGTCCTGGCCGATGGTGTTCATCGGCCAGTTCATGGTCGCGCTCTGCTTCGCCGAGCTCGCCGCCCGCTATCCCGTGGCCGGCTCCGTCTACAACTGGTCGAAGAAGGTGGGCAATCCGCACATAGGCTGGCTCGCGGGCTGGATGATGCTGCTCGCGTCGATCGTGTCGATCTCGGCCGTGGCACTCGCCTATCAGCTGACGCTCCCCCAGATCTCCTCCACCTTCCAGTTCGTGGGTGACGGCACGGGCAAGTACGACGTCGCCACCAACGCGGTCCTGCTGGCGGCCGTGCTGATCCTGTTCACCACCGTCGTGAACGCCTTCGGTGTGAAACTGATGGCGACCATCAACACCGCGGGCGTCTTCATCGAGCTGATCGCCACCGTCGTACTGATCATCCTGTTCGCGGTGCACGTCACGCGCGGTCCCCAGGTCGTCATGGACACCCAGGGCACCGGCAACGGACAGTCGTTCGGCTATCTCGGCGCGTTCCTGGTGGCCTCGCTGGCGTCCGCGTACGTCATGTACGGATTCGACACGGCCTCGTCGCTCGGCGAGGAGGCAGTCGACCCGTCGCGCAACGCGCCGCGCGCCATCATCCGCGCGATCGTCGCCTCGTTCGTCCTGGGCGGGCTCGTGCTGCTGCTCGCGCTGATGAGCGTCTCCAGCCTGAAGGGCGACAAGCTCTCCACGGAGGGTCTGCAGTACATCGTCCTCGACGTGCTCGGTCCGACGGCCGGCAAGGCGATGCTGTGGTGCGTGCTGATCGCGGTCACGGTGTGCGCCCTGGCCGTGCACACGGCGGCGATCCGGCTGGCCTTCGCGATGGCCCGCGACAACAACCTGCCCGCCTCCTCGAAACTGGCCAAGGTCAACGCGCGCTTCCAGACTCCCGTGCTGCCGACGGTGATCATCGGTGTGCTCGCTCTGGCGATCCTGGTGGTCAACATCCGCCAGCCGCAGATCTTCACCGTGGTCACCAGCATCGGCATCATCATGATCTACCTGGCATATCTGCTGGTCACGGGGCCGATGCTGGTCGCACGGCTGCGTGGCAAGTGGCAGCCCGCGGGCGACGGCAAGTTCTCGCTCGGCCGCTGGGGCCTGCTCGTCAACATCGTCGCCGTGGTGTGGGGCGCGGCCATGACGATCAACCTGATCTGGCCGCGCTCCGCGGTCTACAACGCGGCCGCGCCGTACCACTGGTACCTGCGCTGGGGTGCCGTCCTGTTCGTGGGCATCGTCGCGGGCGGCGGCTTCGCCTACTACTGGTTCGTGCAGCGGCACCGGACCGGGGTGCTCGCCGAGCACCAGTTCCAGGCCGCCGCGACGGCTTCCGTCGCGACTCCCGTGACCCCCGCGACCGACTGAACGGCCGTCACACGACCGACCTAAGAGCAAAGCAAGGAGGTCAACTCCCCATGAACGTAGATGAGTTCGACTATGTCGTGGTCGGCGGCGGCACCGCGGGCAACGTGGTCGCGGCCCGGCTCTCCGAGGATCCGTCCGTCACCGTGTGCGTCCTCGAAGCGGGCCCCAGCGACGTCGGCGACGACGACGTCCTGAAGCTGGAACGCTGGATGGGCCTGCTGGAGTCCGGATACGACTGGGACTACCCGGTCGAACCGCAGGCCAGCGGCAACAGTTTCATGCGGCATGCCCGCGCCAAGGTGCTCGGCGGCTGTTCCTCGCACAACTCCTGCATCGCCTTCTGGGCACCCGCGGAGGACCTGGACGACTGGGCCGCCGCGGGCTGTACGGGGTGGAGCGCGGCCGAACTCTTCCCGCTCTACCAGCGGCTGGAGTCGAACGACGCCCCCGGCGACCACCACGGCCGCACCGGCCCGGTCAAACTGCGCTCGCTGAAGGGCGCGGACCCCTGTGGCTCCGCCCTGCTGGAGGCATGTGCGCAGGCGGGCATTCCGACCACCGCGTTCAACACCGGCAAGACCGTGGTCCGTGGCGCCAACTGGTTCCAGATCAACTCCGACGAGAACAACATCCGGCAGTCCTCGTCGGTCGCGTATCTGCATCCGGTCATGGGCAAGCGGCCCAACCTGGAAGTGCGCACCGGGGTCCGGGCCAAGAAGCTCGTGCTCGACGGCCGCCGCTGTGTGGGCGCCGAGTACCTGGACCCGGACCTGATCCACACCCGGACGGTGCGCGCACGCCGCGAGGTGATCGTGTCCTGCGGGTCCATCGACACCCCCAAGTTGCTGATGCTGTCGGGCATCGGACCCGCCGCGCATCTGCGCGAAGTGGGGGTCGAGGTGGTGGTGGACTCGGCGGGGGTCGGCAAGAACCTCCAGGACCACCCCGAGGGCGTCATCATGTGGGAGGCCAAGCAGCCCATGACCACCACGTCCAGCCAGTGGTGGGAGGCGGGCATCTTCTACGACACCGAACCGGACCTGGACCGGCCCGACCTGATGTACCACTACGGTTCGGTGCCGTTCGACATGAACACGGCTCGGCACGGGTTCCCGACGTCCGAGAACGCGTTCTGCCTCACGCCGAACGTCACGCGCGCGAAGTCACGCGGCACGGTGCGACTGCGCACCCGGGACTACCGGGACAAGCCGATGGTCGATCCGCGTTACTTCACGCACGAGCACGACGTGCGCGTGATGACGTACGGGCTGAAGCTGGCACGGAAGATCGCGTCGCAGCCCGCGCTGAGCGGCTGGGCGGGCGCGGAGCTGGCTCCCGGCCCGGACGTCCGGACGGACGACGAGTTGCTCGACTACATCCACAAGACCCACAACACCGTCTACCACCCGTCCTGCACCGTGAAGATGGGCGCGGACAACGACTCCTCGGCCCCGCTCGACGCGCGGCTGCGGGTCAAGGGGGTCGAGGCGCTGCGGGTCGCGGACGGTTCGGTGATGCCGGATCTCATCTCCGTCAACCCCTGCATCACGACCATGCTGATCGGCGAGAAGTGCGCGGATCTTTTGAAGGAGGACCGCTAGGCCCCTTGAGGTGAGGGCCTCTTGAACATCCGCGTCGCCGTGATCTCGGTGTGCACGGCTTCCCCGGCGGGAGCCTCACGCGGCAGTCCCGGCCGGAGGTGTTCCTCGACGCTGATGTACTTCAGGCCGGCGCGCAGGTCGGCGTCGTTGCGCAGGCGGATCACGAGGGGGAACTCGGCGAGCGCGGTCGTGTCGAACAGGCCGGTGGTGTAGAGGAGTTGGACGCCGAGCGCGTCCGAGACGGCCCTCTGAAGTTCCAGGAGGTAGGTCGCGTTGGCACGCCCGATGGGGTTGTCGAGGAAGAGCGTGCCGGCGTGCCGGTGCTTGTCGCGGCCCCGGTCGTTGCTGCGCAGCGCGGCCATCGTGCAGTACAGCGCGATGGCCGCGGTCAGCAGCTGACCGCCGGAGAAGACGTCACCCATCTGTCCGACGGGGACGCGCTCGGCGCGCAGTACGGCGTCCGGCTTGAGGATCTCGACGGCGACGCCCTTCGGTTCGAGGGCGGCGCTGACTCCGCGCAGCAGCAGTGACATACCGTCGCGCCGCATGTCGGAGTTCTTCTTGACCGCCGCTCGGGTGGCCTCGTCGACGACCTCGCCGAGCCGCTCGGCGAGCGTGGCCTGATCGGGCTCCTCGAAGCGGATGCGCAGGAACTCCTGCCCGGACCACTCGCCGAGTCCCTCCGGCAGCCGGGACAGCCGCTGCGCGGACCGCAGGGTGGCGAGCGACGACTCCACCAGCCCCCGCAGCCGGTCCACGATCGAGTCCCGGTTGCGCTCCAGCTGCGCCAACTCGTCGGTCAGCACCCGCAGCCGGGGCGCGAAGGCGTCCGCCCACTTCTGGGCGTGTTCGGGCAGCGCGGTCGCGGGCAGCTCACGGATCTGCTGCCGGGCCGGGGTGCGCACCTGCTCGTACCGGTTGGAGTTGGCATGCCGTACGAGGATGTCGCTCGCCTCGCGCACGGCGCCCTCGGCCGCGGAGAGGTCGGCGGCGCAGCCGCGCAGCGAGCGGCGGGTCTCGGCGGCGGAGTGCCGGGCCTCTTCGAGGGTGCCGGGGTAGGGCTCGGGCTCCTCCTGCTCGTCGTCGGAGTGCTCCCGCAGCAGGTCCCTGAGCAGGGCGGCCGTCTCGTCGAAGCCACCGGCCGCGTCCTCGGCGGCGCGGTGCGCCTCGAGCAGCTCGGCGTGCGCCTCGCGCGCCTGGCCGAGCGCCTCGGCGCGGGAGGCGAGTTCACCGGTGGCCGTGCGCAGCAGCGACTGCGCGTGCTCGGCGTCGCGCGGAACGAGCTCCTGCGACAGCTCGGTGTGGGCCTCGCCGTCCTCGGGCGCGTGCCGCTCGGCCTCGCCGCGCAGCCGCCCGAGCTGCTCGCTCGCGGTGGACATACGGGTCTCCAGGAGCTGCACGAGCTCCTCGGCGCGGGCGGCCGCGGCCTGCCGGGACGGCCCGTCGGAACCGTCCGGCGTCTGAAGGAGCTGCGCGGCGCGTGTGCGGACCTTGTTGCTGAGCCGGTCCAGCTCTGCCAGGGCCGCGGTTTCGTCGCTCTCGGCGCGGGACTGCTCGGCGCGCAGATCGGCGCCGACGCCGACCTTCTCGTACAGCTGTGACGCGGCCCGGTAGGCCTCGCGCAGAGCGGGCAGCGAGGACTTCGCCGTCTCCGACGCGTCCTGCGGTACGTCGTCGGGGGCACCGGCGATCTCGGCGCGCTCGGCGCGCAGTGCGCGGGCCGTGCGGCGGGCGTCGTCGGCGGCGCGCTGGGTGGCGCGGCGGTCCTCGTCGGCGGCTCGGGCGCGCTCCAGGCAGACCTGGGCGCGGGCCTCCGACTCGGTGGCCTCGTCGGCGAGTTCGCGCACCTTGACCTGCCAGCCGGCGCGTTCGCGCAGGCGGAAGGCGAGTCCGGCGAGCGCGTCGGCCGCGCGCCGCGCGCGCTGGGCGGCGTCCTGTCGCTCGTCGCGCTCGAGGGCCGCCTCGGCCGCCGCCTCGTCGGCCTCGGCCCGTACGGTGCGCGCCTCGGCGAGCTCGGCCTCGGCCTCCTCGGCGAACGCGTGCGTGTCCCGGGCGGCCGCGGCCAGTTCGACGAGCCGCCCGGCGGGGCAACCGGTGCGCCAGGAGGCGAGTCGCGCCGCGAGCTCCCGGTCCTTGCCGAGCCGGGCCGCGAGGGTGCGGATCTCCTCGTCCCGCTCGCTCGTTCGGGTGCGCAGCGCCTGCCGTTCCTCGTCGGCGGCGTGCTCGTCGTGCATGGCCGGGTTCGGCGGTACGAGGAAGACGCCGCCGTCGCCCGCGTCGGCGGCCGGGGTCGGGGCGAGCAGCGCGGCGGCGGTGCCGACGGCGACGGCGGAGCGCGGCAGCAGCGCCGCCTCGCTGAGCGCCTCACGGGCCCGCGCGTGGGTGTCCGGGTCGGTGATGATCACGCCGTCGACGAGCTCGGGCCTGGCGGCCAGCACGCGCGCGTGGTCGACGGGGTCGACGGCCTGCGCGAGATAGCGCCAGCCGGGCAGGGCGGGGATGCCGTGCTCACCGAGGTATTCGACCGTGGCCAGCACGTCAGGGCCGGGCGGCAGGAGTCCGCCGTCGCCGAGGGCGCCGAGGATCCGGGCGTCGTCGGCCGCGGCGGTACGCAGCTCGAAGAGCTGGCGCTCGGCGGAGGCGACTCCGTCGTCGAGCAGCTCGCGCAGTTCGTCGGCGTACTGGTCCAACTCCTCGGGCGTGAGGGCGCCTTCGGTCTCCGACCAGACGTCTGCCGAGGTGCCGCGGGCGCCTCGGCCGGGGTCGCCGCCCTTGCCGTGGCCGGCGGAGGCAGCGGCGTCCCCGGCCGCCCGGGGCACCGGTACCCCGCCGTGCCGTGTTCCGGCGGCACCCGGCAGGCTGAGCAGCTCCGCGAGCCGCTCCTCCCCCGCCAGCGCCTCGGCCGTACGGCGCTCGCCGTCGTACGCGCGCTCGGCCGCCGTCGCCGCGTCCGCCGCGCGGGCGGCCGTCAGCTCGGCGCGGGACTCGGCGGACGCTGCCTCGCGGGCGTGCTCCGAGGCCCGTCGCGAGGCCTCCCGCGCGGTGTCCCACGTCGCGACGGCCGTCTTCTCGGCGTCGCTGGCGGCGAGGGCGGCGCGGGCGGGGTCGGCGTCGGGGGCGCTGTCGTCGAGCCAGCCGGCGCGGACCGCCTCGGCGGTCTCCTGCTCGACCTCGCTCAGGCGCTGGCGCAGATGTCCGACCTCGCTGCGGGCCCGCTGCGCGGCGGTGGCCGCGGCGGTCGAGTCGGCGTACGCGGTCTCGCCGACCTCCTGGAGTCCGGCGGAGCGCTCCTCCTCCTCGTTGGCGAGCGCCTCGGCGCCTTCGGCGGCGCGGTGCAGCGCGCGGACGAGGTCGACGGCGGCCTTGGCGCGGGCGGCGAGCGCGGGCGCGGCGTCCCGCTCGGCCTCGAGGATCGCGGCGGCCACACGCGCGGAGCGGTCGGCGGCGGCGCGGTGCCGCAGTACGAGCTCGGCCGCCTGCCAGGAGGAGTGCAGGGTGCGCGCGTCGGCCAGTTCGCGCTTCTGGGCGGCCGCCGACTTCTCGGCCCCGGCGAGCGCCAACGAGGCGTGCCGGTAGGCGAGTTCGGCGGCGATGAGGGAGCTGCGCTCGCGGGCGCCCTCGGCATGGGTGACGGCGTACGCGGCGGCGGTCACGCGCTGTGCGAGCTCACCGGCGCGGACGCGCTCCCGCACGGCTCGCGCGGACAGTCGCCGGGCCAGGGTACGGGTCCGCCGCTCGGCGCCCGCGTGGATGTCACGCGCGCGTGCCCGTGCCTCGGCGGCCTCGACGATCCGGCCGAGCAGATCCACGGACCCGGCCGTGAAGTCCCGCTCGGCGATCAGCTCGGCGCGCCGCCCCAGCTTGTTGCCGAAGCCGCCGACCAGGTCGGCGAGCCCGTCGGTGTCCCGGGTGTCGGTGACCGCGCGCAGCAGCAGGTCGGTGAAGTCGGAGTCCTTCTTGACCGCGAAAAGACCGGCGGCCTCACCCTCGTCGGCGTTCATCTCCCGCTGGTAGCGGAAGAGTTCGGGGTCGAGGCCGAGGTCCGTCAGATGCTCGTTCCAGCGGTCGTGGATCTCCTCCCAGTGCACTTCGAGGTGCGGATACGCCTTCCCGGCCTCGGTGAGGGCGTCGCGGAAGCCCTTCATGGTGCGCCGCCGTCCCTGTGCGCCGGACGCGCCCTCGACGGGCGGCCGGACGGCGGTCGCCTCGGCGACGGGCAGGTTGTCCAGGCTCAGGCCGGGACCGGGCCGGAAGGAGTACCAGGCTTCGGCGAACTTCCGCGGGTCGTTGGAGACCTGCCGTCCCCGCCACTCGCTGGCCTTGCCGACCACGACGCACTCGCCGGTCAGCGTGTGCTGCCACTCCAGCGCGACATGACCGCAGTCGTCGGCGAGCAGGAACTTGCGCAGCACACCGGAGCTGGCGCCGCCCAAGGTGTTGCGGTGGCCCGGCAGCATCACCGAGAAGATCAGCTTGAGCAGCACCGACTTGCCGCCGCCGTTCTCCAGGAAGAGCACGCCCGCGGGCGCGGGCCGGCGCGGCGGCCCGACGGGCTCCTCCTCGAAGAACTCCGCCTGGGTGGGGGCGGGGTCGGGCACGGGCTCGCCGACACCCCTCAGGTCAAGGACGGTGTCGGCATAACGCGCGCCAGCAGGCCCGATGGAGTAGAGGCGGACCCGGGACAGCTCGTACATGGCGGCGGACTCTCGTCGTAAGTCTTCGGATACGTAGGTGAGATACGTAGGTGGGTTCAGGAGTGGAACGGCAGGCCTGCGTCGGCCACCAGCTCCAGGTCGTCGGTGTGCTCGGCGGGCAGCAGCGTCGGGGTGCCGTCGGTCACCGGGACGACGCCCAGCTCGAGGAGTTCGGCCATCGCGGCGCTGCCCGCCATGTCCCGCACCTGGAGCTGGTAGCGGGCCGTCGTCCGGTACGTCCCCCCGGAGTCGTCGCCGGTTCGCTGGAGGAATCCGGAGTCGGTGAGGAAGGCGACGGCCTTGCCGATGATGCCGGTCGTCGAACCGGAGAGTCTTCGCGCGTCCTTGGTGGCGCCGGTGGAGCTGCGCCGTGCCCAGATCCGCCAGGCCGCCTCCAGTCCGGGCGCCTCGGTCGCCGGATCGGTGTTCTCGCCCTGCTCCTCGGCCCGCTCCTCCAGACGGCGGCAGGCCTGTCGTACGAACGCGTCGACGCCGTTGACCGAGACACGCCCGATGTATCCGTCGTCCGCGAGGTCCTCAGGGCGTGGGAAGGCCATCGCGGCGACGGCGAGGTGGGCGAGGCCGTGCAGGAAGCGGTCCGCGGAGTCGGCCGAGGTACGACGGGCGTAGTCGCCCATCCGGACGGCGAACACCGAGTCCTCGGCGGCCGTCACCGCCATCCCCGCGCGCGGGGACACCTCCAGTACGACCAGTCCGAGCCCGGCGGCCACGGCGTCGGCGAGCCGGGCGAACGGCGGGTCCTCGCGGTACCGCCGCAACAGCTCCGCGTACTCCTGGTCCCGCGCCGGCTGCAGTTTGGGCTGGAGCCCGAAGGCGACGAGCCGCGCCGCGTCGGCGGCGTCGGCGGGTGTGACGGGAGCGTTCGCCGGCGCGGCGTCGGCATCCGGCTCACTCCACTCGACGTGCTGCTCGGTCACGGCTGGGGCTCCATGGTCTGAGATACGAGGGTGGGGACAAGCGCCCCGGCAGGGGCGCGGGGCTGTGACATCTGCGGCTCCGCCGCGTGGGTGGGACAAGCCACGAACGACCCGCAGGCGACGGACGACGCGCGGTTCCCTGGCAGCACGACGTTCACGACCGATCCGCCGCCATCCCCGCCGCGTCGAGCAGTGCCATGCCCACGATCAGATCGGCCCCGCCGAACTCGGGATCGTCCAGCTCCACCCCGTCATCGACGGCGAACAACAGCTTCTCCTCACCCTGCCGATACGCGGTACCGACCGGTGGACTGGCCGCGTGAACGGCCAACAGGGCGACGAGGTAGGGCAGTTCGGGATCCCGGCGGCGCGCTTCGGCAAGCAGGCCGGACAGCCTTCGCGGTGCGTCCGCCGGCAGATCCAGCAGCTCCATCGCGGAAGCGAGCTGCTCCTCGCTGAACCGACTGTCGTCCGGCGTGGCGATCAGGTCCGGCTCGGGCATCTCCGCACCGAGGTGCTCCCGCTCCAGGGGCGGTGTCAGCAGGAGCTCGACAAGATCCCCCACCCGTACGGCCACCGGCGTACGCAGCCCGGTCCCGCGCGCGAAGAACGCGTCCGTCACGCGCCGCGCCTGTGCGACGGGCAGCGGCAGCACGGGCGCGACGAGGTGGCCGTAGAGGTCGATCCCCGAGGTCGTCATGGGTGTGGCGAAGGCCTGCCGGTCCTGCTCGGCGCGGAACAGGGGCCCGGCCTCCAGGAGCCGGGACTGCAGCTGCGTGTGCCGGCGGATGCAGTCCTTGACGATGTCGACGAGCTCGGCGGCGCGGCGCTTCTGCTCGGGGTCCTCGGACTCGTCGCGGGCCTTGCGGATGTTGGTGAGGATCGCGTTCTCGTGGCGGTAGCGGTCGGCGACGTGGTCGAGCGCCTCGGCGATCATGTCGGGCACGGCCTGGAGCCAGTCGACGGCCCGCACATTGCGCCGGGTCGCGTCGAGTGCCCTGCGGAGCGTCTCCGAGTACTGCACGGTCCGGTACCGGGCCTGCTCGGCGGCGAGCTGGGCGTCGGCGAGGCGGCCACGGCTGATCAGCACCTCGAGCTTGACCTCGGCGGCGATCTGCGCGCTGGTGACGTCGGTGTCGAGGGCGCCGACGAGGACGTTGACCGCCTCGTCCGTCGTACGGAGGTAGACGGTCCCCCCGTACCCGGGCACCTCCTCGATCAGCTTGAAGTCGTAGTCGCGGCGCACATAGGAGCCGTCGGGGGCGAAGGTGCCGTATACGGCTCGGAAGCCGCGGTCGACGCTGCCGACGTTGATCAGGTTCTCCAGGACCCACCTGGCCACGCGCTCGTGCTCGGCGACGGGGCGCTGCGGGGCCTGCGCGGCGATGCGCGGGATGAGCCGGGCCACTATCTGGTCGTGGTCGGCGCCCGTGTCGAAGTCCATGTTCAGTGTGACGAGGTCGATGGCGGCGAGCGCCACCTCGGCCATCCCGTACACCGTGTACTCGCCCGCGAGATTCGCCTTGCGCACATCGAGGTCGTGCAGCGGCGCGGTGCACGCGAGCGCGCGCAGCCGCCGCGCCAGGCCCTCGTCGGCGGCCGGGCCCGGTGCGGGGCGCGGCCCCGCGCTGAGCTGGGGCGGAACGCTGTCCGTCGATGCAGGCGAAGTCACGGTGCACAGACTAGGTCCTCGGTCTGACAACGGTCGAAACGACGCAGAAGCGACCGCCGTCACACCGGCCCCACGCAGCACGTCACGCCGACTCCATGGCGCACGTCACACCGGCCCCACGTCACACCGGCCCCACACAACGCCTCGCGGTCGTCGCCTCGCGAGTGCGACGGAGCGAGCCGCCGCCGCGGCCGTCCCCGAGAACCACGACCCGGCTCAGCCGATCCCCTGCGCCCCGTCGGCGACCCGCCGCGCGTAGGCCTCCACGACTCCTGTGAGGGAGTCGTCGAGATAGAGCGCGAGCAGCTGCTCGGCCCCGTCGCGGTCGCCCGCCCGGAGCGTCTCGAGGATCTCATGGTTGCGTGCGAGGTACGGCTCGTGGAGCCGCCGCGGATCGGCCACCACGTGGAAGGCGAGGCGCAGTTCGGCGAAGACGCTGCGCATCAGTTCGTCGGTGCGGTCGCTCCCGGCGAGCGCCACCAGCTCACGGTGGAAGTGGATGTTGGCCGTACTGACGCCTTTCCAGTCACCTTCGCGCGCCGCCCGCTGCCCCTCGGCGACGGCCAGGGCGAGGTCGTCCACGGCGTACGGCGGCTTGCCGAGGCCCCGGACCACGGCGCACTCGACGAGGGTGCGGGTGCGGTAGATGTCCTCGACGTCCTCGATGGTCAGCACCCGTACGAAGACCCCGCGGTTGAGCTCGTGCACCAGGAGTCGTTCGTGCGTGAGCAGCCGGAACGCCTCGCGCAGTGTGTTGCGGGAGACGCCGAGCGCCCCGCCGATGCTGTCCTCGGACAGTCGTGTCCCGGGCGGGAAGTACCCGTCGGCGATACGGCTCCTGAGGATGTCCGAGACCCGCTCGGCGGTGCTGGTGCGGCCCAGCAGGGCGCGATCGTCGGCCAGTCCCGTCAGCTCTGCCATGCCCGGAATTCAATCGCAGAAATAAGAACGAAACAACACGGGTATTGAGGGATCGTTCAACGATCCTCTACCTTGCTACACACGGCGCCACCCGCTCACCCGAGCGCCGACGGCTTCCGCACGGCACGGCTCAGTCCTCAAGCACCCTCCGTCCTCCTCCTGCGAGGTGCCCATGAGCACGACCCCTCCACCACAGGCCCTGACCACCGGCGCACATCCCGGAACGGATGAACTCACCCCGGACGATGGCGCGTTGGGCTGGCTGCGCGCCCTCGGTCCGCAGGGCCGCAGGGCCTTCGCCGGCGCGTTCGGCGGCTATGCCCTGGACTCGTACGACTACTTCACGCTCCCGCTGAGCATGGTCGCGCTGGCGGCGTACTTCGGCCTGGACAGCGGCCAGACCGGTCTGTTCACCACCGTCACACTGGTCGTCTCGGCGGTCGGCGGCGCGATCGCGGGTGTGGTCGCGGACCGGATCGGACGCGTCAAGGCACTGATGATCACCGTGATCACGTACGCGGTCTTCACAGTGGCCTGCGGTTTCGCGCCCAACTACGAGACGCTGCTGGTCTTCCGTGCCCTTCAGGGCCTCGGTTTCGGCGGTGAGTGGGCGGTCGGCGCGATCCTGGTCGCCGAGTACTCGAGCGCCCGGCACCGGGGGCGCACGCTCGGCGCGATCCAGAGCTCCTGGGCCGTCGGCTGGGGACTGGCGGTGATCGTCTACACGTTGGTCTTCCAGTTCCTCGGCGACGACCTCGCCTGGCGCGTGATGTTCTGGACCGGCGCGCTGCCCGCACTGCTCGTCGTGTGGGTGCGACGCCGGGTGCAGGACGCCCCGGAGGCGGCCGCCGTGCGCGAGAGGAGCGCCGAGAAGGGCTCGTTCGTCGCAATCTTCAAGCCCGCCTCCGCCGACGGCCCTGGTCTGCTGCGCACCACCTTCTTCGCGGTCCTGCTCTCCACCGGCGTCCAGGGCGGCTACTACACGCTGGCCACCTGGGTGCCCACGTACCTGAAGACGGAGCGCGGCCTGTCCGTCGTCGGCACCGGCAGCTACCTCACGTTCCTGATCTCCGGGGCCTTCATCGGCTACCTCACCGGCGGCTACCTCACCGACAAACTGGGCCGCAAACGGAACATCCTGCTCTTCGCGATCCTCTCCGCGGCCTGCATCCTCACCTACGCCAACATCCCGAGCGGCGCCAACACGCTTCTCCTTGTGCTCGGTTTCCCGCTCGGCTTCTGCATGTCGGCGATCTTCAGCGGGTTCGGCTCCTTCCTCAGCGAGCTGTACCCGTCGGCGGTGCGCGGCACGGGGCAGGGCTTCACGTACAACACCGGGCGTGCCGTGGGCGCCGCCTTCCCCACCACCGTCGGCTTCCTGGCCGACAGCTGGGGTGTGGGCGGCGCCCTGGTCTTCGGCGCGATCGGCTACGCCCTCGCCGCCCTGGCACTGATCGGACTGCCCGAGACGCGTGGGAAGGAACTCCTGTGAACCACACCGTCCAGGAACGCCCTTCGAGCCCGCGCCACATCGACGGCCACGCACACGCGTGGGCTCCCAAGGAGGCCCGCGCCCAGTTCCGTTCGGGCGTGTCCGGCCCCACCGCCGGAGTCGCCGCCGGCCACACCCAGGCGAACCTGATCTCGGTGCCCGCCGACTGGGCCTACGACATGCTGCTGTTCTGCACGCGCAACCCGAAGTCCTGCCCGGTCCTCGACGTCACGGACGCCGGCTCCTGGACCACCCCGCTCGCCCAGGACGCGGATCTGCGCACCGACCTGCCGCGCTACCGGGTGTGGGAGCACGGCGAGTTGGTCGACGAGCCCACGGACGTGATCGACCGCTGGCGCGACGACCTGGTGTCGTTCCTCATCGGATGCAGCTTCACCTTCGAGTGGGCGCTGACCGAGGCGGGCGTCCCGATGCGCCACATCGAGCAGGGCCGCAATGTCTCCATGTACGTGACGGAGCGCGAGTGCCGCCCCGCCGGGCGGCTGCACGGACCGATGGTGGTGTCGATGCGCCCGGTCCCTCCCGGCCATGTGGCCGCGGCGATCAGGGAGAGCGGTCTGCTGCCCGCCGTGCACGGCAGCCCGGTGCACTGCGGCGAGCCGTCGGTCCTGGGCATCGAGGATCTCTCGCGCCCCGACTTCGGTGATCCGGTCGACGCCGCCCCGGGCGACATCCCGGTGTTCTGGGCCTGCGGAGTGACGCCCCAGGCAGCCGTGACGGCGTCCCGCCCACCCTTCGCGATCACCCACGCACCGGGCCAGATGTTCCTCACCGACGCCCGCGACGAGCAGTACCGCGTGGCCTGAGAACGACCTACGAAGGAGAGACCGCACCTCATGACCCCTATCGACCTCAACGCCGACCTCGGCGAAGGCTTCGGCCGCTGGCGGCTGACCGACGACGAACAACTGCTGTCCGTCGTCACCAGCGCCAATGTGGCCTGCGGCTTCCACGCCGGGGACCCGGCCACCATGCGGCGGGTGTGCGAGCTGGCGGCCGAGCGGGGTGTACGGATCGGCGCCCAGGTCTCCTACCGCGACCTGGCGGGGTTCGGGCGGCGCGCGATGGACGTGCCGCCCGACGAGCTGGCGGCCGAAGTGGCCTATCAGATCGGCGCCTTGGAGGTCTTCGCACGCGCGGCCGGGGCGCGCGTGTCGTACGTGAAACCGCACGGCGCGCTCTACAACCGTGTCGTGCACGACGAGGAGCAGGCGGCGGCGGTCGTCGAGGGCGTGCTGCTCGCGGACGCCGCCCTGCCCGTCCTCGGACTCCCGTCCTCCCGGTTCCTGAAGCTGGCCGAGCAGGCCGGACTGCCCACCGCCACGGAGGCGTTCGCGGACCGCGCCTACACCGAGCAGGGCACCCTGGTGCCCCGCACCCAGGCCGACGCGGTGATCACGGACGCGGAGGCGGTCGTCGAACGCTCGCTGGGCCTGGCCCGCTTCGGCATGGTCACGTCCCACTCCGGGGCGCGCATCCCGGTCCGCGCCCGCTCCTTGTGCCTGCACGGCGACACCCCGGGCGCGGTGGACCTGGCACGACGGGTCCGCGCGCGTCTGGAGTCCTCGGGCGTCCGCGTGAAGGCCTTCGTATGAGGGCTGTTCCGGCCGCCGACGACACGAAGACATCTCCGGCGACCGGCGGCACGAGGGCGCTGCCGGTCGGTGACCACGCCCTGCTCGTCGAGGTCTGCTCGGGCGCGGCGGCCCAGGCCCTGCACGCCGAACTGCTGCGCCGCCGCGCCGAGGGCTCGCTCTCGGCCGCGGAGATCGTCCCCGCGGCCCGCACGGTCCTCCTGGACGGTCTGGAAGACCCCCGGCGGCTGGCGGAACAGCTCCCCGGGTGGGAGATCCCACCGCACGCCGCGCGCGCTGAGGAAGCGGTCGAGATCCCCGTACGGTACGACGGTCCCGATCTGGCGGATGTCGCGGCTCTGTGGGGAGTGCCCGAGCACGAGGTGTCCACGATCCACGCGGCGGCCGAGTTCCGTGTCGCCTTCTGCGGGTTCGCGCCGGGCTTCGGCTATCTCACGGGGCTGCCGACCCGGTACGACGTGCCGCGCCGGGTGACTCCGCGGACGGCGGTTCCGGCGGGTTCCGTGGCGCTCGCGGGCCCGTACACGGGCGTGTACCCACGCTCCTCGCCGGGTGGCTGGCAGTTGATCGGCACGACGGAAGCGGTGCTGTGGGACCACGCGCGCGTGCCGGCCGCGCTGCTCGCCCCGGGGACGCGCGTCCGGTTCGTACCGGTGGGGTGCTCATGACCGACCGGGCCCTCGCCGTCATGCGCGCCGGGGCCCTGACCACCGTCCAGGACCGGGGCCGCCCCGGCCACGCCCACCTCGGCGTACCCCGCTCCGGCGCGCTGGACGCGCCCGCCGCGGCGCTGGCCAACCGGCTCGTCGGCAACCCCTTCGAGGCGGCCGTACTGGAGACGACGCTCAACGGATGCGCCCTGCGTCCGCGTTCGGTGGTCACCGTGGCCGTCACGGGCGCGCCCTGCCCGGTCACGGTGGACGGCCGTCCGGCGCCGTGGGGAGCGCCCGTGCGCGTCCTGGCCGGAGCGCTGCTGGACATCGGCCCGGCCCGCGCGGGGGTACGCAGTTATGTGGCCGTCGCCGGCGGAGTGGCCGTGGATCCGGTCCTCGGCAGCCGCTCCACGGACCTCCTCTCGGGGCTCGGTCCGCCGCCGCTCACGGACGGCGCGGTGCTGCCTCTGGGGCGCCCCGACGGCGTGCACACACGCGTGGACGTGGTCCCGCATCCGGGGCCGCCCTCGGAGCTGGTCCTGCGGGTGACTCCGGGCCCGCGCGACGACTGGTTCACACCCTCGGCCCTGCGGACCCTGGCGAGGGGCACCTACCGGGTGTCCTCCGCGAGCAACCGCATAGGACTGCGTACGGAAGGGCCCTCACTGGAGAGGGCCGTTTCCGGCGAACTCCCCAGTGAGGGCATGGTGCTGGGCGCCGTACAGGTACCGCCCGACGGCGGACCGGTCGTCTTCCTCGCCGACCA
This sequence comes from Streptomyces sp. NPDC090798, assembly GCF_044768965.1. NCBI lineage: Bacteria > Bacillati > Actinomycetota > Actinomycetes > Kitasatosporales > Streptomycetaceae > Streptomyces > Streptomyces sp. NPDC090798. The sequence goes on along the minus strand of NZ_JBIVXA010000003.1, from coordinate 521,687 downwards.
TCCGACCACCGGGGGATACCCGGTGATCGCGGTGGTCCGTGGCGCCGACCTCCCCGCGGCCGCTCAGGCGGTCCCGGGTACGCCGGTGCGCTTCATGGTCGTACGCCGCCGCTGACGAGCTGCGGCCCACCGGCTCGAACCGTCATGCCGCGTCCGGCTGTTCCGCCACCGACAGGGCGGCCAGCGCGGACGCCACGGCGTGCGAGGCGCTGAGGTCGAGCCGGGCGCTGGTGCCGCGCGCCCGGTGGCGCACCTCGGCGGCGGCCAGGGTGAGCAGTTGCGGCAGCAGGTCGGTGCACCGCCGGGCCACCCACCCCGTCCCCGCGGTGGCCAGCCACCACAGACTGGCCGACCGTGTGGGCGCGGGGAACTCCGGCTCGGCCGAGGGGGTGTCCCCGGTGGCGATGCCCTCCTGTGCGAGCAACGCGTGGAAGCGCAGGGCGAGTTGTCGATGACCCCGCTCCCCCGGGTGTAGCCGGTCCGCGCTCCACATCGCGCGGTCCGTCAGCCAGGCGCCCTCCGCCGCGTGCAGATGCACGGCTCCATGGCGCTCGGACAGGGCGTGCACGACCGCGTTGACGGCCCGCTGCCGCCGGGCCAGGGGCCTGGCCAGCACCCCCGGCAGCCCGAGCATCGCGCCGGGGTCGGGCAGACAGGCGGTCAGCAGGACGGCGTCCTGGACCCGGAACGCCGCGTACACCCGGTCGAGCCGCGCGGCCACGGCGTGGATGTCGAAGGTGCAGCGAAGGGTGTCGTTCACCCCGATCACGACGGACACCACATCCGGACCCAGGGCCAGCGCCGCCGGGGTCTGCCGTTCCAGGACGTCGCGCGTCTGGGCCCCGCTGACCGCGAGGTTGGTGAACTCCACGGACGTGTCCGCGCCGTCGGACAGCCCGTCGACGAGCAGCGCGGCCCAGCCCCGCCAGGTCTCGCCGACGGGGTCGCCCACGCCCTCGGTCAGCGAGTCACCGAGGGCGACGAACCGAAGGGGTCTCATCCGACGCCCTCCTGGAGGCGGGGCCGGGACTCGACCACCGCGTCGTGCGCGGCGAGGAACGCCTCCACGGCGGTGCCCCAGCCGAAACACTCCGCACGCGCGCGTGCGGCTTCCCTGCGCGCGGCCTCGGGGCGCCCCAGGAGCAGGCGTACCGCGTCCGCGAAGGAGTCCCCGCTGTCCGCGGCGGTGGCTCCGGCGGACCCGACCACCTCCGGCAGCGCCGACACCGCGCTGGCCACCACGGGCGTACCGCAGGCCATCGCCTCCAGGGCGGCCAGCCCGAACGTCTCGGCAGGCCCGGGTGCCAGGCACACGTCGGCGGAGGCCTGCAACGCGCCGAGCAGCGCGCGGTCGGCGACATGCCCGAGGAAGGTGACGGGCAGCCGCCGCTCCCGGGCCCGCTGTTCGAGCCTGGCCCGCAGCGGCCCGTCCCCGGCGACGACGAGCACGGCACGCTCGCCGCGCCGCAGCAGCGCCTCCAGCGCGTCGAGCGCCGTACCGGGCCGCTTCTCGACGGACAGCCGGGAGCACAGCACGAGCAGCACCTCGTCCGCGCGCGCGTACCGCTCGCGCACCACGCCATCGCGCAGCCCGGGGTGCCGGCCGACCAGGTCGACGCCCAGCGGGGCCCGTACGACATTGCGGGCCCCGATACGGACGAACTCGCGCTCCGCGAACTCCGTGGTGCACACGACCCGCGCGTAGGTGTGCGCGGTACGGATGTTGAGGGCGTCGGCGGCCCTGCGGGCCATCCCCTCGGAGAGCCCCCAGGTCCGCAGCACGCCGTCGGCGGTCTCGTGGGAGACCATGACCGCGGGCACCCGGGCGCGCCGCGCCCAGACCCCGGTCCAGCGCAGGGTGGTCCGGTCGGAGACCTCGAGGCGGTCGGGCGCGAGCGACTCCAGGACGCGGACGACCCGCCGCCTGTCCGTGAGGACGCGATAGCCGCCGGTTCCGGGCAGCAGCGGCCCGGGCAGCGTGATGATCCGCCCCTGCTCGGTCTCGCGATCGGTGGCCCGCTCGCCGGGGACGATGAGCACGGGCTCGTGTCCGGCGGCCAGATAGCCGCTGCCGAGCTCCCGCAGGGCGGTGCGCAGACCGCCCGACGCGGGGGCGACGAAGTTGGCCAGCCGTACGATGCGCAGGCTCATGCCGCCACCACCGTCCGCGCGGAGAGCACGTCGGCGTAGTGGTCGATGAGCTGGTCGCCGACGGCCGCCCAGGTGCGGCCCTCGACGGTGGCCCGCCCGGCGGCGCCGTAGGCCGCTCGCAGCGCCGGATCGGCGGCGAGCGCCCCCACCGCGTCGCGCACGGCGGCCTCGTCGCGGGGTGGCACCAGCAGCCCCGTACGGCCGTGTGCGACCAGGTCCAGCGGTCCGCCCGCGGCGGGTGCGACGACCGGTACGCCGCTGGCCATGGCCTCCTGGACGGTCTGGCAGAAGGTCTCGAAGGGGCCGGTGTGCGCGAAGACGTCCAGGGAGGCGAAGATCCGGGCGAGTTCGTCCCCGGTGCGACGCCCGAGGAAGACGGCGCCGGGAAGCGCCTCGCGCAGGGTCGTCTCGCTGGGCCCGTCGCCCACGATCACGACGCGTACGCCTTCCAGGCCGCAGGCTCCGGCGAGCAGTTCGACCTGCTTCTCGGGGGCGAGCCGGCCGACGTAGCCGACGATCAGCTCACCGTTCGGCGCCAGTTCGCGCCTGAGGGCCTCGTCGCGGTGCTCGGGGCGGAAGCGGACGGTGTCCACGCCGCGCGGCCACAGCCGCACCCGGGGCACACCGTGTGCCTCCAGGTCGTGCAGGGCCGCGCTGGACGGGGCGAGCGTCCGGTCGGCGGCGGCGTGGACGGAGCGTATGCGCCGCCAGGCGGTGGCTTCGCCCGCGCCCACGTACGTACGGGCGTAACCGGCGAGGTCGGTCTGGTAGACGGCGACGGCGGGGACGCCGAGCCGGGCGGCGGCCGCCATGCCGCGCACGCCGAGGATGAAGGGACTGGCCAGGTGGACGATGTCGGCGCGGTGTTCGGTGATCGCGGCGGCGACGCGTCGGCTGGGGAGAGCGACGCGGACCTGGGGGTAGCCGGGGAGCGGGAGGGAGGGGACACGGACGACGGGGCACGGCGCGAGGGCGTCGGGCCCGTGCCCGGCCGCGGTGGCCGGGGCGACGACGAGGGGAGCGTGACCGCGATCGACGAGGTGCCGGGCGGTCTGGAGCGCGCAGTGGGCCACGCCGTTCACATCGGGGGGAAAGGATTCGGTCACGATGACGACACGCATACCCGTGTTGTCGCCGTGCCGGACGTGGCCGCGTCAACGTCGATCTTTCCTGCCGGGGAACGCCCCGTGAGCGTTGTACTGCACGCTTTTCCAGGTCAGCCCGCGGCCACGCCCTCCTGACCCCCGAGTCACTTCGCGTTCATACGGCGGGTGCGTCGGGCCCGATCCGGCTGCGTACGGCTGTCTGTACTTCCGCTTCCTCGGCCGGATCCGACGCCAGCCGCCGCAACTGATCGACGACGCGCGCGTCACCGGTTTCGGCGTGTCGTGCGGCCACCTCGCGGGTCGACTCCTCGCAGTCCCACAGACACTCGACGGCGAAGCCGGCGGGGAAGGAGGGGTCGGTGGCGGCGAGGGCGCGGGCGGCTCGCCCGCGCAGATGGGACGACGCCGTCTCGCGGTAGACATGGCGCAGTACGGGTGCGGCGCAGACGATGCCGAGGCGTCCGGCTCCGTCGACGAGGGTCCAGAGTGTGGGTGCGTCGGGGCCTTCGCCGCGTACGGCCTCACGCAGGGCGCCCAGCACCAGTTCGCTGTCCTTGGTGCCGCCCCGGCAGGCGAGCATCCGTCCCGCGGCGGCGCCGAGGGCGTCGGGCCGCCCGGCCCACCGTCGGGCCCGGTCGACGGCGGCGACACTGCGCATACGTTCGAAAGCGTCGACGGCGGCCTCCCCGACGGTCGCCGTGCCGCCGGTCGCGGCGGCCTCGATCAGATCGAGAGCGTCCGGATCGTTGCTGTCGGCGAGGTAGCGCAGGGCGGTGCAGCGGGCTCCGTCGCCGCCGTCCCGGGCGGCCTGGAGAATCTCGGGCCGGTCCTCGGGGCCCGCGACGGCCGTGAGACAGCGCGCGGCCGGCACATGGAGTGCGGCTCCGCGGTCCAGGCCCTGCTGGGCCCACTCGAACACGGCCCGCACGCTCCACCCCGGACGTGGTCCGGTGGGGCGCAGTTGCCGTTGCCATCGATCGAAGGAGCCCTGTTCCTGGGCGGCACGCACCCGCGCGGCGATGGATTCGCGGGAGTCGTCCGCCCACAGCCGCCAGGGCCGGGGCTCGAAGGCGTCGCGCACCTGGGCGACGAGCGCGGCCTCCCCCTCCGGATCGGCCGGGAAGCGGGCGAGGACGGGCACGGCGAGTGCACGCAGACCCGCGTCGTCGTCGCGCAGGGCCAGCTCGTCCAGGGCCCAGGCCCAGTTGGTGCCCGAGGCGGCGTACCTGCGCAGCAGTTCCAGGGCGTCCCGCCTGCCGTACGAGGCGAGGTGGCCGAGGACCGCGAGGGCGAGCCCTGTGCGTGACTCGCAGTCGTCGAGGATGTCCTCGGCGTCGAAGAGGTGCCGCTCGATCTCGTCGAGCTCACCGCTCAGATCGAGATAGAGACGGGCGTAGTACAGGGAGCGGTTCTCCACCTGCCAGTCGTGGCGGGGGTCGCGCAGCACACAGTGGTTCAGTGCCGCGAGCGCTTCGGCTCGCGGTGCGGTGAGCGCGTGCAGCGTGCCGTCGCCGCGGCCCCTCTGGAGCAGGCCGAGCAGCGTACCGCTGGGCGCTATGACCGGATCGAACATGGGAAACAGCCTCACATCAAGCGTCGACGCAACCGGGATCCTGCATTACCTGGCCGCGTGACAACACGTCGGAGCGCCCGCCGTTTCTTGCTTGCTGTAGACCATCTTCCTCTGCCTCTCGTTGATGGGCCCATACGGGGCCGCGTCACGGCCCGCGCGGTGCGGCAACACCTGCCCAGCCATCGCGTCCGTGAATCACGACGTCATGATGACTCGGCAGTTCTTCCTGCCGCGACCGTATTTCCGGCGGCCCCGTACCGCCTCCCCCGTTTTCGGTGTTGTACCTGGTCAGCGCGGACGGATCAGCGCGCGCCGAACAATTCCAGTAGTTCCGTCTTGCCGAACATCCGGGCGGTGTCGACGGCCGAGGGGGTGCCCGCGGCCGGGTCGGCGCCACCGTCCAAAAGCGCGCGGATGACCGCCGTCTCGCCCTTGAAAACGGCCCCCGCGAGAGGGGTCTGGCCGCGGTCGTTGATGCGGTCGGCCTCGGCGCCGCGCTCCAGCAGGGCGCGTACCGCCTCGGCGTGGCCGTGGTAGGCGGCGAGCATCACCAGCGAGTCACCGCGGTCGTTGGTGAGGTTGGCCGGAACACCCGCGTCGACGTACGCCACGAGCGCCTCGGTCTCCCCTCGGCGCGCCAGATCGAAGATCTTGGTCGCCAGCTCCACGACTTCGGGGTCGGGGGCTTCACTCATCGGCCGGACCACCTCTCACAAGGACAACGGCAGCTACGTCATGGGGGACTGCGGGAGCGTACGACAGCGGGTGGGCTGTCATGCGCAGGTCCGTACGACAGCGATGTGTGCGGCCGTACGGGTGATTCGCCAGCGTACTGGCTCCGACGGCACATGACCGGCGTCGGCCGAGGCAAAGATCACCACAAGCCCGTACAAGAGCCGACAGGAGACAACAGACCTGCTCAGGGGGCCCGGAACGGCTCCGCCGACTGGATGAAATCAGCCGGAATTCACTCAGTTGCACCTTTTATCGTATGGATACATCCTGTGATCCTGGAAGTACTCATGGTGACTGTCCCCACGAACCAGGAGAGCACAAATGATTCTGTCCATCTCAGGCGTCGTCCTGCTCGGCATCATCGTCTTCCTCTTCTTCCGCAAGGACGGGCTCAAGGCGTCGCACGCCATGGTGTCCTCGCTCTTCGGTTTCTACCTCGCCAGCACGGCCATCGCGCCGAGCATCAAGGCAGGCGGGGAGAGCCTGGCGAGCCTCCTCGGCGGGATCAAGTTCTGACGTCCCTGCCCATCGCACGCACCTTCAGGAGACAGCAGTGGCCCGGCGCCCTCTCCCCCGCATCCTCAGCAACGGCAGCGCACAGATCGCCCGAAGCCGGGAGCTGGCCCGAACGGCGGCCGACAGCGCCACCGACGTCCTCCATCCACTGATCACGGTCACCCGTGGACTGCGCCGGCTGGCAGCCGTCGGCGGGCGCAAGTGGGCCGCCACCCCCAAGGACCGGCGCGGGCCGCTGCTGTTCCTGGTGGCCTCGGTGATCCTGGTCGTGGCGCTGGTGCCGTACGGACCGCTGCTCGCCGCCATCACGCTGATGGCGGCGGCAGCGTGGACGGGCCGTCAGCCGGCCTCGTCGGAGCCCACGGGCCCCGACGAGGCGCAGATCCAACGGCTTCAGTCGTTGTACGACGCACTCGTCCCGTACTTCTCCGTGGCCGAGGACCCGGCCCCTCTGTACGCCCACGGCGGCGACTGGGAGAAGGCCTTCCCCACGCACGACTTCGACGACGACGGGCGCGTGTCCCGGCTGCTCATCCGCTACCCCGCGTACTTCACGGACGGCGAGGCGGAGTCCCGGGCCCGGATCGAGCAGCTTCTGCACGCCAAGTCGGGCCGCGGTCGCGAGTACCACTTCGACTGGGACGAGGAGGGCAACGAGCTCACCGTCACCGTCCTCCCGCCGCTGCCCACCGACATCGCCGCCCAGCGATTCGTCACCTCACCCGGCGAGACGGTCCTTGGCTTCACCGACCCGGCCGACGTCCAGCGCACCCTGCCCCTCACCTACGGTGAGGAACAGCGCGACGTTCCCCCGGTCGTCTGGCGCACCGGCATCCGTTCCACCGAGCCGCACCTGCTGATCGCCGGCAATCCCGGCAGCGGCACGACCACCCTCATGCGTTCCATCGCCCTCCAGGCGCTTCAGTACGGCGATGTCGTCATCGTCGAGGGCGGTGGCACCGGCGAGTACGCGTGCCTGACGGGCCGGGCCGGCGTCCTCGCCGTCGAGTCCGGCCTCGCCGGGGCGCTCGCGAGTCTGGAGTGGGCCGCGAACGAGACGGAGCGGCGGCTGATCTCCGCCAACCGTGCGCGGCAGGCGGGGCACCCGGCCCCCGACGACACCAAGAACCCCCTGTGGATCCTGCTCGACCGGCCGAGCGCGCTCGGACACTTCGCCGCCGCCGACGGCCGCAACGATCCCCAGGCACTCCTTCAGGTCCCGCTCCGGCACGGGCGCGCGGCGGGCGTCACCGTCGTCATCGCCGAGCAGTTCGAGGACCTCGAGGCGCTCAGTGAGGCCGTGCAGCAGCACACCCGCGCGCGCGTGGTCCTCGGTCCGGCGTCTCCGGTCCAGCTGGAAGCCGTCCTGGGCGCTCCACCGCACACCACTCCGACGCGGGAGGTGCCGCCCGGCCGCGGGTACGCCCGGCTCGGCGCGGGTCCCGTCCTGCGCCTCCAGGTTCCGGCTACGCCGGACCCCTACGACGACGCCACCAGCGAGACCCATCGACGCGCCGTCCTCGACCTGCTGCCGGAACGCACGACTCCGGCAGAGGCGGAGCCGGTCCCCGCGGAGGCCGCGGTAGCGGAGACCTGAGGCCGGGCATGTTCTTCGGCTGCGGGTGGGTGGGGGCCGGTCGCGCAGTTCCCCGCGCCCCTAAAAACTCCCAACGCTAGGCCACGAACGTGCGGGGGGCTTCGCTGCCTCCGGTGGCGCCCGCTTTCACCAGGTGCGCCGCCGCGGCCAACCGGACCGCCGCCTCCTCGGCCACCGCGCCCCCCACGGTGAACGGCAGCCGCACATACCCTTCGAAGGCGCCGTCGACACCGAACCGCGGCCCGGAGGGCACCCGTACCCCCACCCGTTCGCCCGCCTCGGCGATCCGCGAGCCGGACAGGCCGCCGGTGCGCACCCACAGCGTCAGCCCGCCCCGCGGAACAGTGAACTCCCAGTCGGGCAGCTCACGGCGCACGGCGGTGACGAGCGCGTCCCGGTTCTCCCGGGCCTGCGCACGCCGGATCTCCACGGCCCGCTCCCAACCCCCGGTGCTGAACAGCCAGTTCACGGCCAGCTGCTCCAGCACGGGCGTTCCGAGGTCGGCGTACGCGCGCGCGGAGACGAGACTGCGGATGACATCGGGGGCCGCACGGACCCACCCGATCCGCATCCCCGCCCAGAACGCCTTGCTGGCCGACCCCACGGTGATCACCGTGGACCCGGAGGGGTCGAAGCCGCACACGGGGCGGGGCATCGACAGCCCCTCCTCCAGATACAGCTCGCTCATCGTTTCGTCGACCACCAGTACGGTCCCCGCCGACCGCGCCGCGTCCACCAGGCGGCGCCGCTGGTCCTCGTCCGCGAGGGCTCCCGTCGGGTTGTGGAAGTCGGCGACGACGTACGCGAGCCGGGGCGCGGCGTCGCGCAGGACCTGGCGCCAACGCTCCACGTCCCATCCGGCGAGCCCCTCGGCCATGGCGACGGGGACGAGCCGGGCGCCCGCCTCCCGCATCAGCTGGAGGATGTTGGCGTAGGAGGGGGACTCGACGGCGATGCGTTCGCCGCGCCCGGCGAAGAGATGACAGATGGCGTCGATCGCGCCCATCGCGCCGGTCGTCACCATGATCTGCTCGGGCATGGTCGGAATGCCGCGCGCGGTGTACCCCTCGGCGATCATCGCGCGCAGCGCGGGCAGCCCCGCCGGATAGTCGCCGTGCGTGTGCGCGTATGGTGGCAGCTCCTCCAGGGCGCCCTGCACGGCACGGGTGAGCCAGGGCTCCGGCGCGGGGAGTGACGCGCAGCCGAGGTCGATCATGGAACCGAGGGCCTCGGGCGGCAGCGGTTCGAGGCCGCGCGCGGGCAGCGGGTTCCCGGCGGGGACGGCGGTCCAACTGCCCGCTCCCCTGCGGGACTCCAGGAACCCTTCGCCGCGCAGCGCCTCGTACGCCGCGGCGACCGTCGTACGGCTGACGGAGAGGGACAGCGCGAGCTCCCGCTCGGCGGGCAGCCGCGCGGCGACCGGAACCCGGCCTTCGAGGACGAGCAGCCGGATGCCGTCGGCGAGCGCGCGATAGGCGGGCGGACGGCGGGTGCCGGGCCCCGCGGGGCGCTCCTGCTGGGAGTTGAGCAGCCGGGCGAGCTGCGCGGCGCCCATCGCTGAAGTCCACTGCGTCATGGTTCCCAGTCCACCTTCCCCGGATTGGCCTTGGATGGCGTCTTCCTTCAGGCCACAGAATGTCATGAGCCAGGCCACTGGCACCACCGCGGGTCATCACGGGCCATCACGGGTCATCACCACAGGGGGCACCTCTTGTCCACACACCCCGACTCCCCACACCGGGAACGCACGGGATCCGGGCGACGGCTTCCTCATCGCCTCGCCCAGCTGTACGTGGGCCTCGCGCTGTACGGGGCGAGTTCGGCCCTGCTGGTGGAGTCGGGCCTCGGTCTGGAGCCCTGGAACGTGCTGCACCAGGGACTCGCCGAACTGACCGGTCTGACCATCGGCGTGGTGTCGATCTTCGTGGGCGCGGCGGTGCTGCTCCTGTGGATCCCGCTGCGCCAGCGCCCCGGCCTCGGCACGGTCTCCAACGTGTTCGTGGTCGGCATCGCCATGGACGGCACCCTCGCCCTGGTGCCGGACGCCCACACCCTGGTCGTACGGATTCCGCTGCTCGTGGCGGGCATCGTGCTGAACGGCGTGGCGACGGGCCTGTACATCTCGGCCAGTTTCGGTCCGGGTCCGCGTGACGGTCTGATGACGGGCCTGCACCGGCGTACAGGGCGCTCGGTACGGCTGGTGCGCACGGTCCTGGAAGTGGCGGTCGTCGCGGGCGGATTCGCGCTCGGCGGCACGGTCGGCATCGGCACGGTGCTGTACGCCGTCGCGATCGGGCCGCTCGCCCAGCTCTTCCTGCGTGTGTTCGCCGTCCGCCCGGCACCGGGCGGAAGCACCGTCGTCGCCGTCGGTCAACCGGAGCGAGCGATACTTCCAGGGTGAGCCCGCGCATACGCCACCCGTACCTCGACCACCCCGGCCCGATCGCCTTCGCCCACCGGGGCGGCGCGGCGGACGGTCTGGAGAACACCGTCGTCCAGTTCCGCCGCGCCGTGGAAACGGGCTACCGCTACATCGAGACGGATGTGCACGCGACGTCGGACGGCAAGCTCGTCGCCTTCCACGACGCGACCCTGGACCGGGTGACCGACGGCGCGGGCCGGATCGCGGACCTCCCCTGGGCGGACATACGCCACGCGCGCGTGGCGGGCAAGGAACCGGTCCCCCTCTTCGAGGAGCTCCTCGAAACCTTCCCCGACGTCCGCTGGAACGTCGACGTCAAGACCGAGCCCGCCCTGCACCCCCTGCTGAACCTCATCGGCCGTCTCGACGCCTGGGACCGCGTCTGCGTCGGCTCGTTCTCCGAGGCGCGGGTCTTCCGCGCCCAGCGTCTGGCCGGACCTCGTCTGGCGACCTCGTACGGCACCAAGGGTGTCGTGGGGCTGCGGCTGCGCTCATACGGCATCCCGGCCGCGCTGCGCGACTCGGCGATCGCCGCCCAGGTGCCCGAGTCCCAGTCGGGCGTGCCGGTGGTCGACCGGCGCTTCGTGCGCGCCGCCCACGCGCGCGGCCTGCAGGTCCACGTGTGGACGGTCAACGAAGCCGATCGGATGCACCGGCTCCTGGACCTGGGCGTCGATGGCATCATGACCGATCACATCGACACGCTGCGCAGGGTCCTGGAGGACCGGGGCACCTGGGTCTGAGCCCTCTCGCGCGGTCCGTTCAGCGGGAAGCGAGGGGGCACGGGTGGGCACCGAAACCGTGCGGGCACGGGCGACCGACGAGGTCACCGAACGGCGGCGCGAGCAGCGCGGCTGGTACTTCTACGACTGGGCGTGCTCCGTCTACTCGACGAGCGTGCTCACCGTGTTCCTGGGCCCCTATCTCACGTCCGTCGCCAAGCACGCGGCGGACGCGGACGGCTTCGTCCATCCTCTGGGCATCCCGGTCCGCGCCGGCTCCTTCTTCGCCTACGCGGTCTCGGCGTCCGTCATTCTGTCGATCTTCGTGATGCCGATGGCCGGCGCGGCCGCCGACCGCACCGGCCGCAAGAAGCCCCTGCTCGCGCTCTGCGCCTATCTGGGCGCCGCGGCCACCACCGGCATGTTCTTCCTGGACGGCGACCGCTATCTGCTCGGCGGTCTGCTGCTGATCGTCGCCAATGCCTCGGTGGCCGTGTCGATGGTGCTGTACAACTCCTACCTGCCGCAGATCGCCCCGCCCGAGGAGCGTGACGCGGTCTCGTCCCGCGGCTGGGCCTTCGGCTACGCGGCGGGCTCGCTCATGCTGGTCGTGAACCTGGTCCTGTACTCGGCCCACGACTCCTTCGGTGTCTCCGAGTCCACGGCCGTCCGCATCTGTCTGGCCTCGGCGGGCATCTGGTGGGGCGCCTTCACCCTCGTACCGCTGAAGCGACTGCGGGACCGGCCCACGGCAGCCGCGGGTCAGGCGCCGGGGCACGGATGGCGGCAGTTGGCGGCCACCGTTCGCGACATGCGGGGCAAACCGCTCACCCTCGCCTTCCTGTTCGCCTACCTCGTCTACAACGACGGCATCCAGACGGTCATCTCGCAGGCGTCGGTGTACGGATCGGAGGAGCTCGATCTGAGCCAGTCGACCCTGATCGTCGCCGTGCTGCTGGTGCAGGTGCTCGCGGTCGGGGGCGCCCTGGGGATGGGACGGCTCGCACGGACGTACGGCGCGAAGCGCACGATCCTCGGCTCGCTCGTCGCCTGGACCGTGACGCTGGGCGCCGGGTACTTCCTGCCGGCGGGCGCGCCCGTCTGGTTCTTCGTCCTGGCCGCCGGGATCGGCCTGGTCCTGGGCGGCAGCCAGGCGCTCTCGCGCTCGCTGTTCTCCCATCTGGTTCCGAGCGGGAAGGAGGCCGAGTACTTCTCCGCGTACGAGATGAGCGACCGGGGGATGAGCTGGCTCGGCCCGCTTCTGTTCGGTTTGACCTACCAGCTGACGGGAAGTTATCGGGACGCGATCATCTCGCTCGTGGCCTTCTTCGTCATCGGATTCGTGCTGCTGGCGAGGGTTCCGGTGCGGCAGGCCGTGCACGACGCGGGTAATCCCGTACCGGACAGGATTTAGCACCTGAGGCCAAAGGCCGGTAGTGTACGCGTTTGGCCTGCCAGGCGTACCGTTACTGCGCGTCAAAGATACTGAAGCGTTGGGTGACATCTGCTGCCAGATGTGACAAACCGGGCGCCGGTGGGTACAACAAGGGGCGGCTACGACGGCGACGCATGACCCGGAACGGGAATCTTTACCGCCGACCGGACGTTGACCGGATGACGACGACAGCGACACCTGTCCTGTGGGCGACAAGCCCGGGAGGCACGATTCATGAGTGAGCGAGCTCTTCGCGGCACGCGCCTCGTGGTGACCAGCTACGAGACGGACCGCGGCATCGACCTGGCCCCGCGCCAGGCCGTGGAGTACGCATGCGAGAAGGGGCACCGGTTTGAGATGCCCTTCTCGGTCGAGGCGGAGATTCCGCCGGAGTGGGAGTGCAAGGTCTGCGGGGCCCAGGCACTCCTGGTGGACGGCGACGGCCCTGAGGAAAAGAAGGCCAAGCCCGCGCGTACGCATTGGGACATGCTGATGGAGCGGCGCACCCGAGAGGAGCTCGAAGAGGTCCTCGAGGAGCGCCTGGCTGTTCTGCGCTCCGGCGCGATGAACATCGCGGTGCATCCGCGGGACAGCCGCAAGTCCGCGTAACCCCTCCGGGGGTTGGGCGGCATACCACGCACGCAGCCGCGAGCCCCGTACGCAAGTCGTACGGGGCCCGCGGCTCTGTGCGTTGTGCGCGTGACGGTGCCCCCGTCCGAGCCCGTGGGTCTCACCCGCGGGCCGGTGGGGGCTGGTCGCGCGGTTCCCCGCGCCCCTGAAGGGGCGCGATGGCCGGCGCCGGTCAGCGATTCAGCGGCGGACGCGGGCCCGGGTCCGCCGTCGGGTGCTCTTCCCTGATGACCTCGCCCTGGACGACCTTGCCGTCGGGGCGATGGATACGGGCCTGCTGGAAGGCGTCACCGACGCTGCCCGGCGCGGCCTCACGGATCTTGCGGTCGATGGTGCGCTCGGCGTAACGGCTCAGGGCCTTCTGGACGGGCGGGATCAGCAGGAGCAGGCCCAGCGCGTCGGAGATGAGCCCGGGGATCATCAGGAGCAGACCGCCGAGCATCATCAGCCCGTTGCCGTTGCCGCCCCCGCTCGTGGGGGCGGCCCCGCTCTGCTGCTGTTGCAGCGTCTCAGTGAGGTTGCGGAAGGCACGGCGGCCGGCCCGCTTGATGACCACGGAACCGAGGATGAAACCGGCGACCAGCAGCAGGAAGACCGCGAAACCGCTCGCCGCGCCCGCGACCACGGTCAGGAGCCAGATCTCCAGCACCAGCCAGACGGCGATGCCGAGCGGCAGGTAGCTGCGCAGCCGGGATCGCCGCGGCCGCGCGGGGTATGTGGGAGTCGGTGCGCCAGTCGTCATGCACCCAGTGTGCCTGGGCACAGCTCAGTATGGGATAAGCGGATGATCAGCCGTAGCTGTGGAGTGAAGTGAGGGCGAAGTGGGAGTGGGGGGCGGGCCCACCCGGGCCGCCCCCCACTCCACAAGCGCTCCTACGACATGCGCTTCCGGCCGGTGATCCGGCCGACCCGCTCCCCCACGCCCCACGTGGTGACCCGCCACAGCGCCTCCACGAGGATGTCGCGGCTCATCTTGGAGTCGCCGAGCTCGCGCTCGACGAAGGTGATGGGCACCTCGACGACGTGGAAACCGGACTTGACCGCGCGCCGGGCCAGGTCCACCTGAAAGCAGTACCCCTGGGACGCGACCTCACCGAGTCCGAGACCTTCGAGGGTCTCGCGGCGGAAGGCGCGGAAGCCTCCGGTGACGTCCCGGATCGGCACGTCGAGCATGAGCCGGGAGTACATGCTGCCGCCGCGCGAGATGAACTCGCGGGACTTGGGCCAGTTCACGACCCGCCCGCCCGGCACCCAGCGCGACCCCAGCACGAGGTCGGCGCCCTTGAGCGCGGTCAGCAGCCGGGGCAGTTCCTCGGGCTGGTGCGAGCCGTCCGCGTCCATCTCCACGAGGACGCCGTAGCCGTGCTCCATGCCCCAGGCGAAGCCCGCGAGATACGCGGCGCCCAGGCCTTCCTTGCCCTTGCGGTGCAGCACCTGGACGTGGTCGTCCTCGGCGGCCAGCTCGTCGGCGAGCTTGCCCGTGCCGTCCGGGCTGTTGTCGTCCGCCACGAGAACGTGTGCATCGGGCACCGAGGCTCGTACCCGGCCGACGATCTTCTTGATGTTCTCCGCCTCGTTGTAGGTCGGGATGATCACCAAGGCCGTGCCGAGCGGGCCGAACTGCCTCCCCTTGGCTCCTGCCGCGAGGGTCCCGTCGCCGTCGTTCACTACTGCCCCTTCATGTCCGTACGCAGGGGTCCACCATAGTGGCCGCAGCCTGCACTGACGCGTCGGCGCGTTAGTACGGGGGTGTCGATTCGGCAAGAGCCGGGTAAGAGTGAGCCCGTCGCGCCGGAGCACCGTACTGCGGATCGGGGCCCGGCGCCCTTCGGGCCGACCTGGGACCCGCTGGCTGCGGGTCGACCGAAAGCCGTTGTCTACTGGACGTCCGGGCCCCACCCGGGTCACACCCTTCCGACAGGCATGAACGTTCCCTCGCCGTCGCACTGGCGCTGAGCCTGGCTCCCAGTGGTGGTGCGCCGGTGCGGCACACCACCCCTGACCCAGCGGCGCTCCGGCGACTGCGTGGAAGTTCTCCGGTCGGACGTCCGGTGGTGGACCCGGCCGAACCTACCGGCCCCCCGAGGCCAGCTGTCAACACTCGTCTGACCTGCTGGTTTTCCCTCAATTACCTGGTCAGCGCAGAGGATGCGCAGGTCGCGCGACGGAGCGGCGGCGGATGATCACCGCAGCGCCACCCCGGGAGATCACTCGCCCGGCCGTACGTAGACCATCCGCCCGCCGACGACCGTACGCAGGCATACCGGCAGGTCGCCGCCGGGGCTCAGATCGGGCAGTCCAGGAGTACCCGAACGAGGGTCGGTCGACCAGCGGGCGACCCTGTCGTCGGGGGCTTGCACGACCAGTTCCTCGGTGCGCCACACGGCGTAGTCGGCGGGTGCGCCCGGCACCAGGACTCCCGCGTCGTCCCGTCCGATCGCCCGCCACCCGCCACGCGTATGCGCCGTGAACGCGGCACGCACGGAGACCCGGTGCTCCGGCGTGCGGTGGAAGGCGGCGGCGCGTACGGTGCCCCACGGGTCGAGGGGGGTGACGGGGCTGTCGGAACCGAAGGCCAGTGGCACGCCGGTGCGCAGCAGGGCCGCGAACGGGTTGAGGGCGCGGGCCCGCTCGGCACCCAGGCGCTGGGCGTACATGCCGTCCTCGCCGCCCCACAGCGCGTCGAAGGCGGGCTGCACGGAGGCGGTGAGGCCGAGCTCGGCGAAGCCTGCGATGGTCTCAGGGGTGAGCATCTCGGCGTGCTCGACGCGGTGCCGGGCGGCGCGCACGCGGGTCAGACCGACCTTCTCGGCGGCTGCGCGGACTCCCTCCACCACGGCGGTCACGGCTGCGTCCCCGATGGCGTGGAAGCCCGCCTGGAGGCCCGCTTCGGTACAGGCGACCACATGCGCGCAGACGGCGGCGGCGTCCAGGTAGGCGGTGCCGGTGTGGTCGGCGTCGGCGTACGGCTGGTGCAGGCAGGCGGTGTAAGAACCCAGGGACCCGTCGACGAAGAGGTCGCCCGCGGCGCCGATCGCACCCAGCGCCAGGGCCCTTTCGACATCCTGTTCGGCCCAGTAGCCGATGACCCGGGGCCCGGCTTCCTCTGCGGCGAGGCGCAGCAGTCCGGTGAAGTCGTCCTCGGAGGAGATCTCGGGGCCCGCGCACTCGTGCACGGATCCGATGCCGAGCGAGGCGGCGTGGGCGAGCGCGGCGCGCTGGGCCTCGGTGCGCTGGGCCGGGGTGACGGCGCCGAGCGCGGCGGCGCGCACGGCGTGGTGGGCGTCCCGGGTCAGGGGGCCTTCGGCGGCGTACCCCGCTCGTGCGGTGACCCCCGGGACCAGGTCCAGGAGCGCGGTGGTGACCACGGCGGAGTGCACGTCGATGCGGGAGAGGTAGAGCGGGCGGCCGGCGGCCGCCTCGTCGAGTTCGGCGCGCGACGGGGGCCGGCCGCCGGACCAGCGGGCCGCGTCCCAGCCGTGGCCGAGCAGCACCCGGTCGGCGGGACGGGCGGCGGCGAACTCGCGTACGAGGGCGAGGGCGGCGTCCAGGGAGGGCGCGCCGGACAGGTCGAGGCCGGTGAGCGCGAGCCCGGTGGAGGTGGTGTGGACGTGGGCGTCGGTGAACGCCGGGGTGACCAGTGCGCCTTCCAGGTCCACGACCTCGGCGACCCCGTCGGCGAAGGCGTCGGCCGCGCCCTCCGAGCCGACCCAGGCGATCTGTCCGCGTTCGACGACCATCGCCGTGGCGAAGGGATCGGCGGGGCTGTGGACTTCTCCACCGCGCAACAGCACGGTGTCCGACGTGGCGGTGCTCTCACTCATGGGGAACAGTCTCGCGCCTGCCGGTGTCCGGTCGGTCCCCGGGTAGGTCAGATGCGGGGCGGCCGCGCCTCGTACGGTGTCGACAGCACCACGGTCGTGCGGGTCGAGACACCTGCCAGGGTGCGCAGGCGGGCGAGGAGCTCCTCCAGTTCGTGCGGGGTCGAGACCCGTACCTTCAGGATGTAGTTCTCGTCGCCGGCCACGCTGTGGCAGGCCTCGATCTCGGGCACGCCCGCGAGGCGTTCCGCGATGTCGTCGGGGGCGCTCGGGTCGAACGGTTTCACCGAGATGAAGGCCGTCATGGGCAGCCCGACGGCCTCGGGGTCCACGACCGCGGCATAGCCGCGGATGACACCGCGTTGTTCGAGCCGGCGCACCCGCTGGTGCACGGCGGACGTGGACAGGCCCGTGGCCTTGCCCAGGTCGGTGTAACTCATCCGCCCGTCTGCGACGAGCAGCTGCACGATCTGTCGGTCCAGCTCCTCCATGACGCAAGAACCTACAGGGCCCTTGATCTCGTCGGATACCTCAGCGGCGCAGGTCATACCCGCTTTGTGATGTGGCAGAGTGCTGACTGTGAACCGCCTGGTGGACAAATCCACCGCGCCGGGCACCTGCGGGCGGCATGTGACGAACGACACAGTGCCGCAACCGGGTCCGTGATGTTCTCGTGATTACCGCAGAGACGGGACGGGAAATGCTTGCTGTGGTCGAGGCCGCAGCGCCTTGTCGGCCCACCCGAGGGGGAGAATCCCATGCAGAGTCTTAAGCGCCCTGGTCGTCCCGCATCCAGGCGGCCCAAGCTGGTCGTCGATCCCGAGCCGGAGAGTGTCGAACCCGACGCCGTCGACGGCGAGGAGCTCGACGCCTACGACACCTTCGAGATGTACCGGGTGATCTGCCCGGACTGCGCCCAGCCCATCGCGCTCCTCGCGGACGAGGAGAGCCTTCCCGAGCACGCGCTGTGCGCCTCGCCGTGGAACCCGTTCGGACTGACGGTCTGCGCCGGCACGGGCCGTGCCGCGGGCGACGCCCGGCCCGCCGACGAGTCGGCGGAGCCTCAGGAGCAGGACACCGCCCTTCTGTTGACGCTCCCTCAGGGACTCGACTGGCGGACGCAGCCGTTCTCGCACGTCGGCGGCCCGGGCTCGCGCCCCATGCGGGTCCCCGAGATGCGCCGTCAGGCCGCCTGACCGGCCCTCGCGTTCAGCGACCGGCGGCCGGTCCCTCCCAGTAACTGCCCTGCACCATGGCTCGCAGGCTGCCGTGGTGCAGGATCAGTGTGTCCGGGTCCGGCGGTACGGCGATCTCGCCGAAGTGCACCTGGCGGTAGGCGACGCGCAGCATGACGATCGCGTGCCGTAGTGCCGCGTACAGCGTGTGGAAGTCCATGTCCCGGGGTGTGTGGCCGGTGAGTTGGGCATAACGCCGCTCGACGCGGTCACGGCGCAGGAAGTCGGGCAGTCCGCGCTGGCCGAAGCTCGCCGTCAGGTCCTGGAAGAAGCGGTGCAGGTAGACCGTCCAGCCGAGGTCGACCTCACGCGGGGCGAGGGCCGCCATCTCCCAGTCGAGGACGGCCGCGGGTGCGAACCCGTCGTAGATGACGTTCCCGATGCGCGCGTCACCCCAGTTGAGCACCGCCTCGCCCTCGTCGCGCGGCCACAGTGCGTCGAGCCGGTCGAACGCGCTCTCTATCAGGGGTGAGCGTGACAATCCGTCAATCACCCATTCGTAGTAGGCGCGTTGGGCCTCGACATGACGGCGGAGGGGACTGCCCGCACCCGGAAGGGTCAGGAAGTCGGCTTCCGACAGCGGGGCTTGGTCGTGCAGCCGGGCGAGGAGACCCACCGAGGCCGCCTCCAGCCGTTCGCGTTCCTGATCGCTCGCCGCGTGCAGCCAGTTCCCCTCGTACGTGTAGGGCATGACGTCCGGCGGCACGCGCCCCTCGACCCGTTCCATGACGAAGAACGGCGCGCCGAGCGGGCCGGGGTCCTCCTCCAGCCACAGCACCCGCGGCACGGAGAGATCGGTGCGCTCGGCGACCAGTCTCATCGTGCGGTACTGACGGGGCATGTCGTAGACGGGGAAGACGGTGTACGCCGCCGGGTCCGCCGCCAGCCTCAACGCGCAGGCGGACAGCGGCGGTTCGGGGTGCTCGATATCGAAGAGCAGGGTCTCGCTGGACATGCCGTTGGACTCGGGGACGGTGACGTTGGCCGCCTTGGCGCCCGGGAGGCGGGCGGCGAGCCAGGCGGTCAGCCGGCGGCCCAGTTCCTCCGGGTCGCGGGTGGTCGTGCGCGGGCGCGGTGCCGTGGCCATCTCATTCCCCCTCAGGGCGCGACCGAGTCGAAGCCGGTGAAACCGCTCGGGTCGTGGCGGCCGAACGAGCCGTGTTCGAAGATCCCGTGGCCGACCTGCCCGTCCAGCGTGCAGCGGGCCGCGTGGTCGATCACCCCGTATGCGGCACGGGGGTGCGCGGCCGGGTCGGAGAGGTCGTAGGCGCGGCGGTCGGTCCAGTCGCGCCCGACCCAGGTGCCGTGCTGCCAGTCGTCGGCGGGCGGATAGCCGGCGCCGACGGCGAGCGGGGAGGAGGTGAGCACCTCCACGTCCAGCTCCATGGGCTTGCGGTCCCCCGGGCGGGTGAGGTGGATGACGGCGGACGTGGGGTGGCGGCTGCCGGAGCGATAGGTGATGTCGGCCTGGGGCCAGCCGAGTTGGAGGTCGCGCTCCGCGTTGCGTACGAGCGTCGCGTCGTTCAGCGTCCGGTAGCCGTCGGCGTCCTCCTGGACGACGACCATCAGGAACCGGTCCTCGAACCGGACCGGGCACCACAGCCAGTGGAAGCCCTCGGCCGGGTTCTCCTCCGCGAGCCGGCCGCCCTCCTCCCCCGGGATCGGGCGCACGCCCCAGCTGCGGTCGCGGGTGCCGGTCCAGCGTCCACGCTCCAGGCGTATCTCCTCGCCACCGATCCGGATCCAGCCCTCGCAGTGCCCCGCCTGCACGAAGCGTTTGCCCTCCAGGGTGAGCCGGCCGCCGCGCCGCTGGAGGTGGTGCGGCTCCCACAGGGCCGGGAAGTCGGCCGACCAGGTGATCTCGTACGACAGTCCCTCCGGGTCGGCGGGATCGGCCGCGCAGCTCAGCACGAAGGTCCTCAGGGGGCGCTCGACGAGGATGCGCAGCGGGCCGACGGCGAGGCGCATCCGGTCGTCCCCGAGCGCGTCCGAGGCACGCACCGCGTGCAGGCGGTCGCCGAGTCGCAGGGTGGCGTAGGCGTCGACGACCCCGACGTTCGGATAGACGCCGAGACCCAGGATCAGCAGCGCCCGGCCCTGGTGGTCGAAGACGTGGAAGATGCAGCGGTCGTACGCGTTCCGGTCCCCGGTCGCGAGGTGCTTCATGGACAGGGGCACCTGGTGCACGGGGTACTCGTCGAGGGCAACGGGGCGGTCGTCGGGCACGGCAAGCCTCCCTGGGGGCACGGCGGTTGACGTCCCCCGGAAGGGTGCGGCCCCCGGCGGCGCCAAGTTGACGGTACGTCAGATGGCGGCCCGGGGCCAGACACCCGCACGTCGGGGCGCCCCCCGTACGGACCCACCGCGAACCCACGCTCGATTACGCGGGCGGGTGACCTGGCCGCGCACCCGCGCGTTGCCCCGGTATGACCCCCACTTATGCGGCGACCGAGCGGCCTCGCCGGATCTTCGTCCCGGCTCCGGCAGAATCGGTTCGGCCGGCAGCCGCCGCGCCGGCGGCCCAGGATCCCCCCATCTACCGCGCGCTGATCCGCGCCTGGGCCGAGCGCGGCCGCACGCTGCCGGGGCGCCACGACCCGGAGTGGGTCCGGCTGACGGCGCCGCCGGTTCTCTACGGCTACGGGCAGTTCAGTGTGACTCCGGCCCCGCGAGGTGACGGGCGATGACCATCCGCTGGATCTGATTGGTGCCCTCGACGATCTGGAGGACCTTGGCCTCGCGCATATAGCGCTCGACCGGGAAGTCCGCGGTGTAGCCGTACCCGCCGAGCACCTGGACGGCGTCCGTGGTGACCTTCATCGCCGTGTCCGTGCACAGCAGCTTCGCCATGGCGGCCTGCTTGGCGAAGGGCCGCCCCGAGTCGCGCAGCCGTGCCGCGGCCAGGTAGAGCGCCCGGCCCGCCTCGATCTGCGTCGCCATGTCCGCGAGCATGAAGCGCAGGCCCTGGAAGTGGGAGATCGGCCGACCGAACTGCTCGCGCCCGGTCGCGTACGCGACGGCCTCGTCGAGGGCCGCCTGGGCGACACCGATGGCGCAGGCCGCGATGCCGAGCCGGCCGGAGTCGAGCGCGGCGAGGGCGATCGCGAAGCCCTGCCCCTCGTCGCCGATGCGCCGGCCGTCGGACACCCGTACGCCGTCGAAGTGGACCTGCGCGGTGGGCGAGCCCTTCATGCCCATCTTCCTCTCGGGCGGGGCGGCGCTCAGCCCCTCGGTGTGGCCGGGCACCAGGAACGCGGTGATGCCGCGCGGGCCCTCGCCGCCGCTGCGGGCGAGCACCGTGCAGAAGTCGGCGACGCCGCCGTGCGTGATCCAGGCCTTGGTGCCCGTGATCGCCCAGCCGTCACCCGTGCGCACGGCCCTGGTGCGCAGTGAGGCGGCGTCCGAGCCGGAGGAAGGCTCCGAGAGGCAGTAGGCCCCCAGGAGACCGCCGCCGAGCATCGCGGGCAGGTACTCGGCCCGCTGTTCCTTGGTGCCGTAGTTCGCCAGGGCGTGGCAGGAGAGGGTGTGCACACTGACGCCGAGGCCGACGGTGAGACGGGCCATGGCGAGCTCTTCCAGAACCTGGAGGTAGACCTCGTACGGCTGGTCGCCACCGCCGTACTCGGAGTCGTACGGCAGTCCGAGCAGTCCGGCGTCGGAGAGCAGGCCGAAGATCTCGCGCGGGAAGCGTCCGGCGTCCTCCTCCTCGGCCGCCTTCGGGGCTATCTCGCGGTGCGCGATGTCACGGACGAGGGAGATGAGATCCCGGGCCTCGTCCGTGGGCAGTTGACGGTCCACCGGCTGCGGGGCGCGGTCGGGCATGGCGACGCTCTCCTCCCTGTCGGGCGCATCGGCGCACGCGCGCCGGGGGTGGGGCGGCGGCGCCGGGTCTCACGGCCCAGCCGATGCTGCCGTTCCTGGGTGGAGAACGGCCTGATCAGCGGCTGTGGCGCTGTGAGTATGCCCGTTCGGGGGCACCGAGTCACCAGTTAACGATCGCTTACCTGAAGTGAGGGCAGCCGATCCGACCACTCCGTCCAATTGGTCCGAACCATTGACGCACTGGTCTAGTCCTCCTACTGTTCCGTCAACGCGTCACCGCGTTCATGCCAAACAGCACGCGCAGGTCCCGGCACGCCCCCCACGCTCCCCTCCCCCACGAGGAGAACCGATGCTCCGACCGCACCGCCCCCGCTTCCGAGCACTCCTGTCCGCCGCCTGTTGCGCCGCCCTCGGCGCCACGCTGCTCGCCGGCGCGGGCACGGCCACCGCGACCACCGCGACCCCCTCGACCCAGCAGGCCGCCGGTTCCAAGGTCGTCGGCTACTTCACGGAATGGGGCGTCTACGACCGGAACTACCACGTCAAGAACGTCGAGACGTCCGGCTCGGCCGCCAAGCTCACCCACATCAACTACGCCTTCGGCAATGTCACCGGCGGCAAGTGCGCCATGGGCGACGCCTACGCGGCGACCGACAAGGCGTACACCGCCGACCAGTCGGTGGACGGGGTCGCCGACACCTGGGACCAGCCCCTGCGCGGCAACTTCAACCAGTTGCGCAAGCTGAAGAAGAAGCACCCGAACCTCAAGGTCCTCTGGTCCTTCGGCGGTTGGACCTGGTCGAGCGGTTTCGCTGAGGCCGCCAGGAACCCGGCCGCGTTCGCGCAGTCGTGCTACGACCTGGTCGAGAACTCCAAGTGGGCGGACGTCTTCGACGGCATCGACATCGACTGGGAGTATCCGAACGCCTGTGGCAACACCTGCGACACCAGCGGCAGCGCGGCCTTCAAGAACGTGATGGCGGCGCTGCGGGCGAAGTTCGGCTCCGGCAACCTGGTCACCGCGGCGATCACGGCGGACGCGACCGCGGGCGGCAAGATCGACGCGGCGGACTACGCGGGCGCGGCGCAGTACGTCGACTGGTACAACCCGATGACGTACGACTTCTTCGGCGCCTGGGACACGGCCGGACCCACGGCTCCGCACTCTCCGCTGAACTCGTACACCGGTATCCCCAAGGCGGGTTACTACACCTCCGCCACGATCGCGAAGCTCAAGGGCCTGGGCATCCCGGCCTCGAAGCTGCTGCTGGGCATCGGGTTCTACGGGCGCGGCTGGACCGGCGTCACCCAGGCGCCCCCCGGCGGCACGGCCACCGGACCGGCGGCGGGAACGTACGAGCAGGGCATCGACGACTACAAGGTGCTGAAGACGAAGTGCCCGGCGACGGGGACGGTCGCCGGCACGGCGTACGCCAAGTGCGGTACGAACTGGTGGAGTTACGACACCCCGTCGACCATCGCGGGGAAGATGACCTACAAGAACCAGCAGGGTCTGGGCGGCACCTTCCTCTGGGAGCTCAGCGGTGACACCTCGAACGGGGAGCTGATCAAGGCGATCAACTAGCCGGTTTCGTAGGTGAGTCGGGGCGGGGGATCGGTTGCCCCCCGCCCCTCGCTCAGGTCTCCCGGCGGGCCGGCTGCGGGGCCCGGTAGGAGGGGTCGAGTTCCTCGACCGCGCGCATCGCGCCGCCCAGCATCTTCACCAGCAGCTCGCGGACCGTGTCGCGCGGCAGGGCCGGGTTGCCGATCCAGTCGAGGGTCGCGCCCTCGACGCCGTAGAGCCAGGCGAGCAGCGCCATACGGGGCAGCGGCGCTATCTTGCGCCTGCCGTACGCCCCTTCGGCGATGGTCTCGACGATGACCTCACGCACACCCTCGCGGATGGCCTGCACCTCGGTGTCGAAGCCGACTCCACCGGTGATGATCGTGCGGTATGCGGCCTGGTTGTGCTCGGCGTAGCGCAGATAGCCGTCGATGGTGCGGTGCACCCGCTCGACCGGGGGCAGCTCGAGGCCGCTCGCCGCCCGGGAGATCAGGTCCGCGACCGAGTCCTCGACGATCGCGAGGTAGTAGCCGCGCTTGGACTTGAAGTAGTAGTAGATCAGCCCTTTGGCGACATGCGCCTGGCGTGCGATGTCATCCATCGACAGCGCGTCGTAGGACGTGTCGGCGAACAACTTCCGCCCGATGGCGATGAGTTCGGCGCGGCGCGCCAGTGAGCGATCGGTGCCGCGCGCCCGGGGGCGGTCGACGGCGCGCTGTTGACTATGATTCAATTCCAGCCCTAGTCTCCGACTGCCAGCGGGACGTTGGCAGTATGGCAGACCGGTACCACCCGCTCGTTCGACTCTGATCGACCGGGCGCGGTCTTGGGGAGAACTGTCGTGTGGGCTCAGCTCATCCTGACGTCCGCCGGTTCATTGCCCAGCAGGTCCGCCGGTTCATTTCACAGCAGGCCGAGCTGGGTGACGAGCATCGCGAGGACCACGACGAAGGTCCAGCCCGCGACGTGTTCGAGGATCTTGGGGCCGTCGTCCTTGGGACCGCCGGTGCGGGCGCGGAGTCGGGTGGCGGTGGCGGAGCTCGCGGTCATGGTTTCTCGCTGACGTAGTGGTGCGGTGACATCCCCCGCCTCACGCCGGCTCCCCACCGGCCCGTCCACCTTGCCACCGGATCGGGTTTCAGCGGTAGAGACCCAGGTCACCCCGGGCACCTCGAACACCTCGACGGGACACGCCGGACGCTTCGACCACCTTCGAATACCTCGCCTTTCGGCAACGATGCGCCGGGGGTGTGGGTCTCCTCACAGGACAGTGGTCAGCCAACCGAAAGGTCCTCGATGAGCACGTTCCGGACGCCTCGCCGCAGAGCGCGCCTCGCTCTGGCGGCGGCGATCACGGTGGCAGCCGCCTTGACGGGGCCGGTCTCGCAAGCCGCCGGCTCCCCGTCCGCCCGCACGTCCCCGTCCGCCGCGCCCTCCCCGGGTGCGCCGGGCCTCGGCGACCCGATCTTCCCGCTCGACGGCAACGGCGGCTACAAGGTGAACCGCTACCTCCTCGACTTCGACTGGCAGGCGCCCAGGACGCCCTTCGAGGCCGCCACGACGATCAGGGCGACCGCCACCCAGGCCCTGTCCCGCTTCGACCTGGACTTCGCGGGCAACACCCTGCACTCGGTGACCGTGGACGGGACGACCGCCAAGGCCGTGCGCGACGGCGACGAACTGGTGATCACCCCGGCCAGGCCGCTCGCCAAGGGCAAGCCCTTCACCGTCAAGGTCACCTACACCGCCGACCCGACCCAGATACGGCACCGCGACGACGCCATCGAGGACTACGGCTGGATCCCCACGCCGGACGGCACGGTGCTGTACCCGCAGCCCAACGGCGCCAAGATGATCTTCCCGTCGAACGACCACCCGAGTCAGCGCGCCCCGATCACCTTCCGCATCACCACCCCGCCGGGCCTCACGGCCGTCGCGGGCGGCGAGCTCACGGGCCGCGCCGAGCAGGCGGACGGGCGCGTGAGGTGGACGTACGACTCCGAACAGCCCCTCGCCACCCAGCTCGCCCAGCTGGCGATCGGCAGGTTCACCTTCGTCGACAGCACCGGGCCGCACGGGCTGCCGATCCGCGATGTGGTCCCGGACGACCTGGTCGCCTCCACCGAGCAGTACCGCAAGCTCACGGCCGACCACATCGCGTGGCTGGAGGAGCGGCTCGGCCCCTACCCCTTCAACCGCTACGGCCTCCTCGTCGGCGACACCGACCTGGGTGTGGCCCTGGAGACACAGACGCTCTCCCTGATCCCGAAGGCCGACCTGCTCGGCGACCAGGTCAGCGCCGAGCGCAACCTCGTGCACGAGCTCACCCACCAGTGGACCGGCGACAGCGTCGGCATCAAGAGCTGGTCCGACCTGTGGCTGAGCGAGGGCCACGCCCGCTTCTACGAGCGGCTGTACTCGCAGGCGCACGGCGGCGACAGCTTCGAGGCCACGATGAAGACGGCGTACGCGAGCCACGACCAGTGGCGTCACGACTACGGCGCCCCCGCCGAACCGACCGAACCGAACCTCTTCAAGCGGATGCGGTACGACGGCTCGACGCTCGTCCTGTACGCGCTGCGCGAGAAGGTCGGCCAGGAGACGTTCGGGAAGATCGAGCGGGCCTGGGTCACCGAGTACCGCGGAAAGATCGCCAGTACCCAGGACTACGTCGACCTGGCGTCCAAGGTCGCGGGCCAGGACCTCGACGGCTTCCTGCACCCGTGGCTCTACGGCGCCAAGACCCCGCCGATGCCGAATCACCCGGACTGGGTGGTCGACCCGGTCCAGGGCTGAGGGACCAGCACCGAGGAACCGAGGCGCAGGCCCACGGCTGAGGGCCCACGGCTGGGTGAGGGGGCGGCACCACGGGGGTCGCCCCCTCGCTCAACGGACTCCGACCGCCTTGAGCGCGGCGCGCTGGCGCGCCGACGGATTCGCCGTGGCACGCGAGCCCGCAAGCACCCCGCTCTCGTTCTGGGGGCGGAGCGCATTCGTTGAAGGTTCATATTTCGTTACGGTTTCATCACCGTATCTCCGTGGCCCTTACATATTCTTCACCTGCCCCGTTACGGTCATCCCTCCATGAACCACCCTGGGGGGACACATGTCGCACAACCAGCCGCCGTCCGGGCCCAACTGGGGCCAGGTACCGCCGCCTCCGATGCCGCCGCAGCCCGCCGGCCGCCCGAAGTGGGCGCGTAAGCGGATCGCCATCCCCGCCGCCCTGGTCATCCTGTTCATCGGAGTCGGCATCGGCTCCTCCGGCAACGACCAGAAGACGGCCTCCAGCGCGAAGCCCGCGCCGCGCGTCACCGTCACCGAAACCGCCAAGGGCAACGCGAAGCCCGCGCCCGCCCCGACGGTGACCGTGACGAAGACCGCGAAGCCGGCCGCCGTGAAGGCCACGCCGAAGAAGAGCGAAGCCCCCGCCGACAAGGTCGTGTTCAAGGTGTGGGGCTCCGCGCCGGCCGGCGTGGACATCACCTACGGCAGCGATACCGACAACCTGCAAGGCCGCGGTCTGCCGATGACGAAGACACTGACGTTGAAGGATGACGCCATGTACTACAGCGTCACCGCGCAGCTGCAGGGTGGCGGCGACGTCCATTGCTCGGTGACCGTGGACGGCAAGACGAAGACGGGGCATGCCGCCGGCGGATACAACATCTGCTCGGCGCAGCTCAGCGGCGGCCTCTTCGGCGGCTGGAGCTAGAACCGCCCGCACGACGAAGCGCCCCCGCTCACCCGCCGGTTGGCGGGTGAGCGGGGGCATCGGTGTCTGGTCAGGCGGCCTTCGGCTCCGACGGCCAGTTGGCGTCGCGTCCTGCTTCGAGGAGCGGCACCATGCGGAAGGCGTGGTCGGTGAGGCCGCCGAAGGTGTGGCGGCCCGCGGTCCCGGAGGGCATGGCGCCGGGCTTGTAGCCGGCCATGTTCCACATGTAGACGGGAACCGTCTGCGGTACGAGGTAGTCGATCGCCGTCTCCCGCATACCGCCGAACCGCTCCATGTGGGAGGGGCTTGCGGACGAGCTGGGTGTACCGGTCGTCGCGGTCGCCGCCCTTTTCGTAGCAGGAGAAGTATCCGCGGCCTGCGCACCGGGAGGTGCGTGAAGTTGAGTGACCACCATATCTGCATCATCCGGTCACTCGTCCAGCAGATACCTCAACTGCCGCAGCGGGACAGGCGGATGTCACAGCTCCGCAACCCCTCCCCCCTTCCGTCCCGTCTGCCCTACGGTGTCCCGATCAGCTCAGCCCTGGGGGGAATCTGTGCGTACCCGCATGATCGGCGCCATCCTGCTCGCCACTGCGGCCGGCGGTGTTGTCGCCTGTCAGCCGGCCGACGGTAGCAAGGCCACCGGCGCCCCGGCGTCAGGCGTCACCGCGTCGACGTCGAAAGACGACAAGCCCGCCGCGGCCGGGCGCAAGGCGGTGCCCAACCTTGTCGGCATGGGCCTGCAGTCCGCGCAGGACGCAGCGCAGGAGCAGGGCTTCTACTCGCTGAAGTCGCACGACTCGCTCGGCCGGGACCGCATGCAGATCCTCGACCGCGACTGGAAAGTCTGCTCCCAGAACACGAAGGCCGGCACGACTGCAAGCACCGACACGACGCTCGACCTCGGTGCGGTGAAGCTCGCCGAGAAGTGCCCGTCGAAGGACGAGTCCGCGCCGTCTGCGGCCGGCGGCACGATGCCGGACTTCAAGGGGAAGTCGGTGAAGGCGGCACGCGCCGCGCTGGACCCAAGCACGTCGATCACGGTGAAGGACGCGTCGGCTTCGGATCGGCTGGTGCTGATCGAGAGCAACTGGAAGGTGTGCACTCAGTCGCCGTCCGCTGGTACCGCGCTCAGGGGGCAGCCGGTCGCGTTGACTGCGGCCAAGTTCGAAGAGTCCTGCTAGGCCCTGTCGTCACATTCCCGTCGTTCGCCCGGCGGGCGGGCCGCTCCCGGCAGTCCGGGAGCGGCCCTCATGTCATGCTCAGCGAATACCTACGAGGGCCAGTGCACGCTTCTGGCCTGGTGAAAGGCTCGCCGGGAAGTACAGGTAGCAGACCCCGCCGGTACCGGAGGCGACGTTCCCGGAGGCGTTGTACCTCTTGGTACGGAGCCAGATGTTCTCCCATTCGCGCCGCTTGTAGACCCGGCGCACGGCGTCGTCGCCCGGCGAGGCGGGGTCATTGGCGATCACATCGCCGTCCGCGGTGAATCCGATGACGGTCATGAGGTGGCCCGAGGTCCCGTACCCCGCCCCCGTCAGCTCCGACTTCAGGAACGACTGGGACGTTATGGCCGGGATGCCGGCGGCGATCAGCGTCTCCAGGTCGGTGAGCGAGCGGAGACGGGTGACCACCCCCTGGAGGTCCTTGTACGTCGCCGCGTACGCCGCGTTGAAGGGCCAGTTGCCGCAGCCGCCGTACTGGTAGTCGTAGGTGAAGCGGGCCGCGTGGCAGACCTGCGGGTCGGCGAAGGCCGGGTCGACCCAGGCGAGTTGCTCCGCCGTGGGCCTGCGCCCCCAGTGCTCGATGATCATCTGCGAGGAGGTGGGACTGCACCAGGCCTCGCCGCCGCTGTCGTACTCGGGGTACTGGCCCGCGTGGATCTCCTGGGAGTAGCGCGGGACCGTCAACTCCCGGGCGAGCCCGGGGGTGGAGGCCGGGACGGTGAAGCGGTCGGGGATGTCGGAGCCCATCGCGCCGAGCCGCCAGACGGTGGGCGTGAGCCGGGAGCCCGGGGTGCGGTACAGGGTCAGACGGAGCCGGTACGAGACGAGGCGCAGGCCCGATGCCGCGTCGTCGATCGAGAAGGTGTCCGTCCAGATACTGCTCTTGCCGTCCTTCTGGTCGTCCACGGAGGTCCGCTTGATGTCCTGGTCGCCGGCCGCCCAGCGGCCCATCACGTACCAGGGGGTGGCGGTGCCGTCGGAGTACGTGCCCGTGAGCTCGACCTGGAGCCAGGTGCCCGCCGGGGTGTGCGCGTTCCAGGAGGCGATGGCCTCGGTGGCGGGGACGGCGAGCCGGTGGACCGGGGAGGTCCAGGTCGCGTACTCCCAGGCCGCGGTCTTTCCGGTGTGCGGGTCGGTGTAGTCCGCGGTGCCGGCCGGGGTCGCGATCACCAGGCCGGGACGGGCGGCCGCCAGGGCCCGCGTGCCCCTCGCGGTGCCGGTGCGCCAGTCGGCGTACGTGGTCCAGGCCCGGTTGTCCACAAGGCCCGGACCCGCGTGCGTGCGCGCCGCCCCGGCCGGCGTGGCCGCGGCCGCGGTGCCCGCGGTACCGATCGCCGCCGCGGCGGCCGCCACGGCCAGGAGGGCTCTGCGGGACGGTTCTGAAGCTCTGGTCATGGGTGGGGGACCCCCAGTTCGTCCGGAAGCGACGGCTCCCCACTATGGACGGTGGAAGGCTGCTCCTGCCAGCACTTCGACCTGTGCCGCGCCCACCAATATTGGTCGGGACCACTGGCATGACCTGCGACGCCTCGGCTTCGGCGGGGGCGCGCCGGCCGCCACTAGAGTGTTCCCCGTACAGGGGTGCATGTGCCCGCCGGGCGGATGCGCCCGCACCTCACCGCACCTCGGGAACCGTCATTCGCGACCTCGCCGCGCGCCTGCGCGCTCTGCCACCCTCCTGCGGACCCGTCCGTCTGATCGGCGTCGACGGGCACGCCGGCTCCGGGAAGACCACCTTCGCCGGACGGCTGGCCGCGGCACTGGGCGACGCGCCCGTGCTGCACCTCGACGACATCGCGACGCACGAGGAACTGTTCGGCTGGACCAAGCGGCTGCTGCGCCAGGTGGTCGAGCCGCTGAGCCGGGGCGAAACGGCGCGCTACGCCCCGTACGACTGGACCGCCCGCGCCTTCGGTACGGTCCGCGAACTGCCGCCCGCGCCCGTGATCCTGCTGGAGGGGGTCGGCGCCGGGCGCCGGGCACTGCGCCCCTGTCTCGCACGGCTGCTGTGGATGGAACTGGCGCGCGACGAGGCCTGGACACGAGGGCGGCGACGGGACGGCGAGGGGCAGAACGCGTTCTGGGCCCGGTGGGTCGCCGCCGAGCGTCAGCATTTCGTCGAGGATCCCTCAAGGCCCTTCGCCGATCTTCTGGTGCGGCAGTGTTCTGAGGGATACGAGGTGTTTTCGGGACCCACTGAGACCGCTGGACCAGACCAGCTCATCACTCACAGTGACGGATCATCCGCAATGTGCTGAACTTGTGAAGACCCTTGCGAGGGAAGTTCCCTCAGTGCCTCAACTCGGCTTGACCCGGGGGCCGTACAGGACTTACGTTCTGAATGTGCGGTCTTTCGAAGCCGCCCGCAGTCGCGAAGCCCCCGGTTGTTCCCCCGTGATCGGGGGCTTCGTTCTGCCCACACCCTCTCTTTTCGGGCGCTCCGCGCCGCGATTCGCTCACCCTCGGTCACCGAGTCGAGTGCGCCCCATCTGCTCCCACCTCGTGCAACGGGGTGTGCGGCACCCTTCGGCACGCCCATGAACCGCAGGTACGATGCCTCTCGGTGCGACCTTCGGACGGCTGCTCTGCGCACCGGTGCAACTCCCGTCCGCGGCACAGGGGTTCGACCAAAGCTGCCGACGGGCACCGGCCCGTTCGGAGAACCATCGGGGGCACGGTTTGTGGGGGACGTGATGGACTTCGGCATGCAGGGCCCGGAGGCCCCGGCCGACCTCGCCTGGATGCGAGGTGTGGACGCCTACACCATGGGCGCCTATCCGCAGGCGGAGGAGGAGTTCCGCACCGCGGTCCGGATGGACCCGGGCATGGCGGACGGCTGGCTCGGACTGCACGCGCTGCGGGTGGACACGACGACCGCGCTGCTGCGGATGTTCCGGCACCGGGACCGCTTCGGTGAGCAGCGCTCGCGGCACCGGCGCACGCTCAACTCCTGGTACTGGCTGGGCTGGTGGGTGCAGCCGGTGCTGGAGAGCCCGCGCGATCTGCTGCTCGCGCACGCCTCGCACTGGCTGGACGGCCGCCATGTGCCCGAGCTGGACCGGGCGCTCGCGGGGCTGCCGCCGGTCGACGCCGATCATCAGGTGCGGTTTCTGCACGCCTGCCGGGCCTATCTGGTCAAGGACTGGGAACAGCTGGTCCGGCACACGGACCCGCTCATCGACGACCCCATGCTGGGCATAGAGGCCGGCCTCTTCGGCGGCATGGCCCGGGTCCGCCTGGAGATGTTCGGCCAGGCGGAGCCGCTCCTGTCCTCCGCGCTGATGCGCTGCCGCAGCGAGCAGCCCCAGCGCAAGGAGCTGCGGTACTGGCTCGCGCGGGCCCACGAGGGCACCGGGCGGTCGGCCGCCGCGCTGCCCCTGTACCGGGCGGTGCACCGGGTCGACCCGGCCTTCATGGACACCTCGGCCCGGTTGGCCGCGATCTCCGAGGGCGACGGGTACGACGATGCCGCCGCCGACCTCGCGGCGATCACCCTTGCCGGGGTCGGGCAGGACGTCATGGACGGCCCCGACGGGATCGATCCCCTCTTCGGCGCCGAGGGCCGCGACCTGAAACTCTCGGAACCCGATCCTCTCCCGCCGGGTGCGTTGCCGCCTGAGACCGACGTGGTGCGCGAGAAGGCCGTGGTGCCGGTGCGGCCGCTGCCGGCCGGGCCGACCGACCCCGCCTTACTTGACGAAGCGCTCGCCGAACTGGAGCGCATGGTCGGGCTGGAGCCGGTGAAGCGCCAGGTCAAGGCGTTGTCGGCGCAGCTGAACATGGCGCGGCTGCGGGCCGGACAGGGCCTGCCCGTCCAGCCGCCGAAGCGCCATTTCGTCTTCTCCGGCCCCTCGGGCACCGGCAAGACCACCGTCGCCCGCATTCTCGGACGGGTCTTCTACGCGCTCGGTCTGCTCGGCGGTGACCACCTCGTGGAGGCACAGCGTGCGGACCTCGTGGGCGAGTACCTGGGCCAGACCGCCGTCAAGGCCAACGAACTGATCGACTCGGCGATCGGCGGGGTCCTCTTCGTGGACGAGGCGTACGCGCTGTCGAACTCGGGCTACGGCAAGGGGGACGCGTACGGGGACGAGGCGCTGCAGGTGCTGTTGAAGCGGGCCGAGGACAACCGCGACCACCTCGTCGTCATCCTCGCCGGCTACCCGGAGGGCATGGACCGCCTCCTGGCCGCCAACCCCGGCCTCTCCTCCCGCTTCACCACCCGAGTCGACTTCCCCTCCTACCGGCCCCTGGAACTCACCTCCATCGGCGAGGTGCTCGCCGCCGAGAACGGTGACATCTGGGACGAGGAGGCGCTCGACGAGCTGCGCTCCATCGCCGGGCATGTGGTCGATCAGGGCTGGATCGACGAACTCGGCAACGGCCGGTTCCTGCGGACCCTGTACGAGAAGAGCTGCGCGTACCGGGACCTCCGTCTCTCCGGATATCCGAACACGCCCTCCCGCGACGACTTGTCGACACTCCGGCTGCCGGACCTTATGCAGGCGTACGGGGAGGTGTTGTCGGGCCGGGGCCCGCAGGACCCGTCAGCGATGTAACCAACGTCCCTCGTCCTCAAACGCCGGACAGGCAGGACACCGGGGCCGGCCGGGGCGGGTGGGGCATCGGCCTTCGGCCTCGGCCTCGAACGCCGGATGCGCCGAGGTTCTCAGGCGCGGGGAACAGCGCGATCAGCCCCCGCCGGGCCGCAGCCGAACAACCAGGCGCGGGGCCCCGGTCCGGGGGCGTGGGGAGCTGCGCGAGCGGCTCCCCACGCGGTGGCGTCAGGTCGCCAGGGCCTGCTCCGGGGTCTCGCTGAGGCGGGGTTCCGTGAGCGGCGTGGCCACAGCGGCAGCGCCCGCGTCCCGATGGGCCGGGTCGCGTACCTCGCCCACCAGGAGCTCCAGGACGTCCTCCAGCGCGACAAGACCCAGGACCTTCCCCGACGCGTCCGCGACCTGCGCGAGGTGCGTCGCGGCGCGGCGCATCACGGTCAGGGCGTCGTCCAGCGGGAGTTCCGAGCTCAGGGTGGTCATGTGCCGCCACAGGTGCTGGGGAACCGCTCGTTCGGACTCCTCCAGGTCGAGTACGTCCTTCACATGCAGATAGCCCATGAAGGCGCCGTTCTCCGCGACCACCGGGAACCGGGAGTACCCGGTGCGGGCGGTGAGCGCGACGACCTGGCCTGGAGTGACGGAGGGGCCGACGGTGACCAGGAATTCGTGGTCCAGGAGGACGTCGGTGACCGGGCGGGAGCCCAGTTCCAGGGCGTCTTCGAGGCGTTCCTGCTCCTCGGGGTCCAGCAGGCCCGCCTGCCCGGAGTCCTCGACGAGCCGGTTGAGCTGCTCGCTCGTGAAGACCGCCTCGACCTCGTCCTTGGGTTCGACCCGGAAGAGCTTGAGGATGAGGCGGGCGCAGGCGCCCAGGGCGACGGTGACGGGACGGCACAGGCGTGCGAAGGCCACCAGGCCGGGGCTCAGCCACAGCGCCGTCTTCTCGGGCGCGGCCATCGCCAGGTTCTTCGGAACCATCTCGCCGATGACGAGGTGGAAGAAGACGACGAGGGCGAGCGCGATGACGTATCCGAGGGGGTGGATCACCCCTTCGGGGAGGTGCACCGCCTCGAAGACGGGCTCCAGCAGATGCGCCACCGTCGGTTCGGCCACCGCGCCGAGCGTCAGCGAACAGACGGTGATGCCGAACTGGGCCGCCGCCATCATCTGCGGCAGCCGCTCCAGGCCGTACAGGACCTGACGGGCCCGCGCGGACCCGAGGGGTTCGATCTGACTGCGCCGCACGGAGACGAGCGCGAACTCGGCGCCGACGAAGAACCCGTTGGCGAGCACCAGCAACACGGCGAACAGGAGTTGGAGCACGCTCATCGGACGGCCTCCGGCGCGGCAACCGCGTCGGCGGTCCTGACCAGTCGGACCCGTTCGGCCCGGTAGTGCCCGACCTGGCGTACCGACAGACGCCAGCCGGGCAGTTCGGCCTTGTCGCCGGGGGCCGGGATCCGGCCGAGCAGATCGGCGACGAGGCCCGCGACGGTCTCGTACGGGCCCTCGGGCACGTCGAGGCCTATGCGCTGCAGGACGTCGACCCGGCAGCTGCCGTCCGCGTCCCAGGCGGGCCGCCCGTCCTCGGGCGGCACGGCGGCGAGCTCCGGCAGGTCCTTGGCGTCGTGCTCGTCGCGGACCTCGCCCACGAGTTCCTCGACGATGTCTTCCAGGGTGACCACGCCCGCCGTACCGCCGTACTCGTCGACGACGACGGCGATCGGCTGCTGCTTGCGCAGCTGTTCGAGCAGGGGCTGCACGGGCAGCGTCTCCGGGACGAGCAGCGGGGCCTGGGCGATCCGGCCGACGGGGGTGCGCAGCCGGTCCTGGGAGGGGATCGCCAGGGCGTCCTTGAGGTGCGCCATGCCGACGATCTCGTCGATCCGCTCCCGGTAGACGGGGAAGCGGGAGAGGCCGGTGGCGCGGGTGAGGTTGACGACATCCTCGGCCGTGGCGGAGGACTGGAGGGCGCTGACCCGTACCCGCGGGGTCATGACGTGCTGCGCGGTCAGGTCTGCGAGCGAGATGGTCCGTACGAAGAGATCCGCGGTGTCCTGCTCCAGGGTGCCGGCCTGGGCCGAGTGCCGGGCCAGGGAGACGAGCTCGCCGGGGGTGCGGGCGGAGGCCAGCTCCTCGGCGGGTTCGACGCCCAGGGCCCGTACGAGCCGGTTGGCGACCGTGTTGAGCGCGGCGATCACCGGCCGGAAGAGGCGGGAGAAGACGTGCTGCGGGCCCGCGACGAAGCGGGCGACCTGAAGCGGCTTGGAGACCGCCCAGTTCTTGGGCACGAGTTCGCCGATCACCATCTGCACGGCCGCGGCGAGCAGCATGCCGACCACCACGGCGACACCGGACACGGCGCCCTCGGGCAGTCCGAGCGCGGTGAAGGGTCCGTGCAGCAGTTCGGCGAGCGCGGGTTCGGCGAGCATGCCGACGACGAGCGAGGTGATGGTGATGCCGAGCTGGGTGCCGGAGAGCTGGAAGGACAGCTCCTTGAGCGATTCGACGACCGTACCGGCCCGTCGGTCGCCTTCGGCCGCCGCCTTCTCGGCGTCGGGCCGCTCGACCGTGACGAGGCCGAACTCGGCCGCCACGAAGAAGCCGTTGGCGAGAATCAGCAAGAACGCCGCCCCAAGGAGCAGCAGGGGGATGGTCATGATGCCGCCGCCTCGATATGTCGGGAGGGGGCGGCGCAGGTACTACAGGACGATCCGTCCATCGCTGGAGGGAGTCACTCCTCGGGTAGCAGGGGGCCTCTGAGTCACCACGTGGAACATCAGCGGCGGAGGCGCAACGAAAACGCCTCCGCCAACAGATTAATCAAGACATGGGCCCGGACGGCAGGGTGGAAGGCCGAGAGTCAGCCGTGATGTTGCTCCGGGTCGCCGATGGAGCGGGCCTCGGCGAGCGCGCGCAGGGCGCGGGCGTCCTCGATCGCGTGCTGTCTGGCGATGCCCGGCTGGATGCCGAGCGCGGGCAGGCTGGTGCCGTCGCTGAGGTTGAGGAACACCCAGGGGTCGCCGGGACGCAGGTTGACCTGAAGGATCTCCGCCCAGTCCAGGTGTCGCCTGCTGGTGATGTTGACCACTGTGACGCCGGTCTCGTCGGCGACGACCTTGGGCCGCGAGAGCATCAGCAGGACACCGAAGAGCAGCGCGCCGATGAAGATGAAGCTGAGCTTCTCCCCCGGGCTGAGCTGTTCGAGGAGCATCGCGACCGTCGCTATGACGACGAATATCGCGACGCCCGCGGTGAGCAGCACGGCCCGGGTGCGGGACGGCCGGAACGTGACGGGGAGCGTGGGAAGGTCGGACATGGCTTAGGTCGGAGTCCTCAGAGACGGCAGGCGTGGATGGCCGTGGTCAGGATGGCCCGCGCGCCGAGCGCGTACAGGTCGTCCATGATCTGCTGGGCCTCCTTGGCGGGCACCATGGCACGGACGGCGACCCAGCCCTCGTTGTGCAGCGGGGAGATGGTCGGCGACTCCAGGCCCGGCGTGAGGGCGACGGCCTTCTCCAGGTGCTCGGCGCGGCAGTCGTAGTCCATCATCACGTACGTCCGTGCGACCAGGACGCCCTGGAGGCGGCGCAGGAACTGCTGCACCTTGGGCTCGGCGTCCTCGGAGGTGTCGGCCCCGACGCGGCGGATGACGACGGCCTCGGACTTCATGATCGGGTCACCGAAGACCTCGAGGCCCGCGTTGCGCATCGAGGTGCCGGTCTCCACGACGTCCGCGATGACCTCGGCGACACCGAGTTCGATCGCGGTCTCGACGGCGCCGTCGAGGTGGACGACGGAGGCGTCGATGCCGCTGTCGGCGAGGTGCTTGGCGACGATGCCCTCGTACGAGGTGGCGACCGTCATGCCGCCGAGGTCCTCGATGCCCTTGGCGGTACCGGGCTTGGTGGCGAAGCGGAACGTCGAGCGGGCGAAGCCGAGCGGGAGGATCTCCTCCGCGCTGGCGCCCGAGTCGATGAGCAGGTCACGGCCGGTGATGCCGATGTCGAGGCGGCCGGAGGAGACGTAGATCGCGATGTCACGGGGGCGGAGGTAGAAGAACTCGACCTCGTTGCCCGGGTCGACGATGCGCAGTTCCTTGGACTCCCGGCGCTGCTGGTAGCCGGCCTCATGCAGCATCTCCGCCGCAGGGCCTGACAGGGAACCCTTGTTGGGGACGGCGATGCGCAGCATGAGGTCGGCTTCCTTCGTTGATGCGTACGAAACGTACGGGATGGCGGGGTTTACGGCTCAGAGGTGGGCGTACACGTCGTCGAGGGAGATCCCGCGCGCCACCATCATCACCTGAACGTGGTAGAGGAGCTGCGAGATCTCCTCGGCGGCGGCGTCCTTGCCCTCGTACTCGGCGGCCATCCAGACCTCGGCGGCCTCTTCGACGACCTTCTTGCCGATGGCATGGACACCCTTGCCGACCAGTTCGGCGGTGCGCGAAGTGGCGGGATCGCCGGTGGCGGCCTTGTGCTGGAGCTCGGTGAAGAGCTCCTCGAACGTCTTCTTGGACATGATGCTGCCCACCCTACGCGCTACCGCCCCTGCCTCAGTGCCAGGGTTCGGATACTGAGCGCAGTGTGGCCGCGGTCGCCACGGCGGCCGTCACCGCCTCGTGCCCCTTGTCCTCGTTGGAGCCCTCGATGCCCGCGCGGTCGAGGGCCTGCTCCTCGGTGTCGCAGGTCAGCACGCCGAAGCCGATGGGGACGCCGGTGTCGATGGAGACCTGGGTGAGGCCCTGGGTGACGCCCTGGCACACGTATTCGAAATGCGGGGTACCGCCGCGGATGACGACGCCGAGCGCGACGATCGCGTCGTAGCCGCGGCCCGCGAGGACCTTGGCGGCGACCGGCAGCTCGAAGCTGCCGGGGACCCTGAGCAGGGTCGGCTCGTCGATCCCGAGCTCGTGCAGGGCGCGCAGCGCGCCGTTGACGAGGCCGTCCATCACCTTTTCGTGCCACTGTGCCGCGATGACCGCGACGCGCAGGTCGCCGCAGTTGCGTACGGACAGTTCAGGTGCACCCTTGCCGCTCACGTCTCTCCTCAGTGCTTTCTTGTTACTGGTTGCCGCAGGCGGACACGGTGGCCGTGTCGAGCCAGGGCAGGTCGTGACCCATCCGGTCCCGCTTGGTGCGCAGGTAGCGGAGGTTGTGCTCGCCCGCCTGTACGGGCATCGGCTCACGGCGCGTGACCTTGAGGCCGTGCCGGACGAGCGCGTCGGTCTTGTCGGGGTTGTTGGTCAGCAGGCGCAGGCTGTGGACGCCGAGGTCCTGAAGGATCTGCGCGCTCGCGCCGTAGTCCCGGGCGTCGGCGGGCAGGCCGAGTTCCAGGTTGGCGTCGAGGGTGTCGCGGCCGCGCTCCTGGAGCTCGTAGGCGCGCAGCTTGGACAGCAGGCCGATGCCGCGCCCCTCGTGCCCCCGCAGGTAGACCACGACGCCCCGGCCCTCGGCCTGGATGCGTTCCATGGAGGTCTGGAGCTGGGGGCCGCAGTCGCAGCGCAGCGAGTGGAAGATGTCGCCGGTCAGGCATTCGGAGTGGACACGGACGACGACGTCCTCGCCGTCGCCGATCTCGCCGTGCACCAGGGCGACGTGCTCGACGCCGTCGACGGTGGAGCGATAGCCGTATGCCGTGAACTCCCCGAAAGCGGTGGGAAGTTGCGTCTTGGCCTCGCGGCGGACCGTGGGCTCCGCGGTCCGGCGGTAGGCGATCAGGTCCTCGATGGAGATGATCGTCAGGCCGTGTTTGCGGGCGAACGGGATCAGTTCGGGCAGACGGAGCATGCGTCCGTCCTCCCCGGCGATCTCGACGATCGCGCCGGCCGGACGCAGGCCCGCGAGCCGGGCGAGGTCGACGGCGGCCTCGGTGTGGCCGTTGCGGACGAGGACACCGCCGGGCTTGGCGCGCAGCGGGAAGATGTGACCGGGGCGCACGAAGTCGCCCGCCTCGGCCTCGCCGCCGGCCAGCAGCCGCAGTGTGGTGGCGCGGTCGGCCGCGGAGATGCCGGTGGACACGCCGTGGGCGGCGGAGGCGTCCACCGAGACGGTGAACGCGGTCTTCATCGACTCGGTGTTGTTCTCGACCATTTGGGGGAGCTGGAGGCGGTCGAGTTCGTCGCCCTCCATGGGTGCGCAGATCAGCCCGCGGCACTCGCTCATCATGAAGGCGATGATCTCGGGGGTCGCCTTCTCGGCGGCGATGACGAGGTCGCCCTCGTTCTCCCGGTCCTCGTCGTCGACGACCACGATCGGCCGGCCCGCCGCGATGTCGGCGATGGCCCGCTCGACCGGGTCGAGCGCGAAGTCCGAAGTGTCTTCATCGTGGCCCGTGCTGTACCAAACGGGTGCCGTGGTCATGCGGGGGCTCCTTCCAGGACGGGCTGCCCGGCCTTGCGGGAGCGCAGCCACCAGTCGCGCATGCCCGACAGGACGAGCGCGCCGTAGACGACGTAGACGAAACCGGAGAAGGCGTAGCCGTTGGCGAAGTTGAGCGGGACGCCCACCACGTCGACCAGCAGCCAGGCGAACCAGAACTCGACCATGCCGCGGGCCTGCGCGTACATGGCGACGATCGTGCCGACGAAGATGTACGCGTCCGGCCAGGGGTCCCAGGACAGGGTCGGGTACGCGTGGAACAGACCGCTGACCGCGAGAGTGCCGACGGCGGCGGCGCCCACCATGTAGGCGCGTTCGCGCCAGGTGGCGAACCGTACGGAGATGTGGCCGCCCTGGCCCTCCGCCTTGCCGCGGTTCCACTGCCACCAGCCCCACACGGCGACGACGATGACCACGACCTGCTTGCCGGCGCTGCCGGAGAGATGGCCGCTGGCGAAGGCCGCGAAGAGGACGACACCGGACAGGAGTTGCACGGGCCAGCTCCATATGGAGCGCAGCCAGCCGAGTGCGAGGCCGATCAGACCGATGATGTTGCCGATCATGTCCGACCACTTGATGTGCTGTCCGAGGAGCGTGAACGCCTCGGAGTTCAGCCAGTTCACCGACCGCTCCCCTGGGTGTCGGGCAGCGCGACCGGCTGCTCGCCACGGGCGCCGAGCAGTCGCTCGACGTACTTGGCGATGACGTCCACCTCGAGGTTGACCGGGTCGCCGGCCTGCTTGTGGCCGAGCGTGGTCAGGTCGAGGGTGGTGGGGATGAGGCTGACGGTGAAGAAGTCAGGGCCCGCGTCGACCACCGTGAGGCTGATGCCGTCGACGGTGATGGAGCCCTTCTCGACCACGTAGCGGGAGAGGTCCGCGGGGAGGGAGATCTTCACGATCTCCCAGTTCTCGGACGGCTTGCGCTCGATGACCGTGCCCGTGCCGTCGACGTGGCCCTGGACGATGTGGCCGCCGAGGCGCTCGCCCACGGCCATCGGGCGTTCCAGGTTGACGCGGGAGCCGACGCTCAGGGCGCCGAGGCTGGAGCGGTCCAGGGTTTCGGCCATGACGTCAGCGGTGAATTCGTCGCCTTCGTGTTCGACGACCGTGAGACAGACGCCGTTCACGGCGATGGAGTCGCCGTGCTGTGCGCCCTGCGTGACGACGGGGCCACGCAGACGGAAACGGGAGGCGTCGTCGAGAATTTCGACGGCGGTGACCTCACCCAGCTCTTCGACGATTCCGGTGAACACTTCCCGGGTCCTCCTGCCTCATGGGGCACGGACTCCGGGGCCTGTCGATGACGACAGAATGAGCGGACTGCGACACCGGGAGCGAGCCGCATGGGGCGACACGTCCCGAAGGACGCGCCGAAACAAACGGCAGCGCGCACGAATGCCCGCCCGCCGCGCACTGCCTCCCATCCGGACTTTAACCGTCGGTCCAGGAATTTCACCTGGTCAACCGGCCGCTGGAAGCGACCGGGTCGCGGACTATAACCGCCGGTTCGGACTTTCACCGACCCCGGAGTGCGCTGCTTCTGGTACAGCATCAGTGTGCCACGTCTGATCCACGTCCATGCGGGCGAACCTCTGTGGGGTGCCTCACAGGTCGTCCGAATGGACTTCTCCG
Source organism: Streptomyces sp. NPDC090798 (assembly GCF_044768965.1). Classification (NCBI taxonomy): domain Bacteria; kingdom Bacillati; phylum Actinomycetota; class Actinomycetes; order Kitasatosporales; family Streptomycetaceae; genus Streptomyces; species Streptomyces sp. NPDC090798. Next base: position 480,844 of record NZ_JBIVXA010000003.1, on the reverse strand, counting down.
GCGAATCGCGGGAGGTCAACTCCCGCGAGACTCCTCACGCTTGACGCGATCGCCCCTTGGTCCGTACCCATTGACCACCCTGGTCTAGTCCACTTAAGGTCCATGATCAATGGTTTGTCGAAGCCGAGGTGTCGCACTCGCCCCTTGAGCGACCCGGCGGCGGTGACGGAGGCCCTTGCCCCGCCGCCGGGTCTCCCCATCCGGGGCGCGCGCATCGAATCACCGGGAGCGCGGCGCGAAGAGGTCGTCCTGGGCTGATTCCCGGGACGTCAGGAGGGCTCCGCGGAGCACCGCGCCGCCGCCCAGCGCGCTCGCGCGCACCTCGACCGGGAGCGGGGACATCCGGGCGAGTCGCTCGCCGACCCGTGTGGCCAGTACCTCCCCGCCCGCCTGCCCCACCTCACCGCCGAGCACCACGCACCCGGGGTCGAGAACGGCCACGACGGACGCCGCGCCGATGGCGAGGCGGTCGGCGAGGGCGGAGAGGAAGCGGTCGGCTCCGGAGGAGGCCGAAGGAGAAGGAGAGCGAGAGGAAGAAGCGGCAGGGGGAGGGGCGGGTGAGGGAAGGGTCGCCACCGCTTGCCTCACCAGCGCCGCCGCCTCCGGTTCGCCGGGCCCCACCGCTGTCGCCACCAACCCGCAGCCGGCCGCGAGTTCCGCGATCGCGGCGGACCCCGCCAGGGAGTGGAACCCGCCCTCGCAGTCCGTCGCCGAGGGCAGCGTCGACGTGCCCGGCACCGGCAGGAAGCCGATCTCGCCCGTGCCGCCGGACGCACCACGACGGAGTCTGCCGTCGAGGACGACGGCCGCACCGGTGCCGTGGCCGAGCCAGAGCAGGACGAACGTGTCGCGGTCGCGGGCGGCACCGTCACGCTGCTCCGCGAGGGCGGCGAGGTTCGTCTCGTTCTCGACGATCACGCGGGCGGGCAGCCGTTCCTGGAGGGCGGCGACCAGGCGGCGGTGCCACTCGGGCAGGCCGGAGGAGTCACGGAGTTCGCCGGTCGCGGGGTCGATGAGGCCGGGGGCTCCGACGCCGACCGTGTGCAGGCGCTCCGCCCCGGCCTCCTTGGCCGCGCGTTCGACCAGCGTGACCGCCTGCTCGACGGCGGGCCCGGTGCCGGTGTCGTCCGCGATCGGCACCGACGCCCGGGCCAGTTCCCTGCCGAGGAGGTCGGCGACGACGACCGAGACGCCCTCGGTGCGGACGTCGAGGGCGGCGAGATGGGCCCGGTCGGCGACGATCCCGTACAGACGGGCGTTGGGGCCGCGGCGCTGCTCCCCGGACTCACCCACCACCTCGATCAGTCCGGCGGCGGCGAGGCGTTCGACGAGGTCGGCGACGGTGGGCCGGGACAGTCCGGTGAGCTGCTTCAACTGCCCTGCCGTCAGGGCGCCTTCCTGCTGGAGCAGACGCAGGGCGAGGCGGTCGTTGATGGCCCGGGCGGTGCTCGGTGATGCGGGCATGCCGGGATCCTCCCAGATCGGTCGCGCGGTCGGCGGCCAGTAAATCACCTATCTATCAGGCAGGGTTCCTGATAGTTTACGGCGGCAGCGCGGGAAGCGGAGCCTGGAGGGGCGGGAAAGATGGGTTACATGGTCTACGACCTGCGTGAGGTGAAGCGGGCGCGGTACGCCGTGGCCGCCGTCTTCGCGGTGCACGGAGCGGTGACGGGCTCGTTCGCGACCCGCGTCCCCTGGATCCAGGACCACGCGTCCGTCAGCACCGGCCAGCTCGGACTGGCCCTCGCGTTCCCGGCGATCGGGGCCTCCGTCGCGATGCCGCTGGCGGGCCGGATCAGCCACCGCTTCGGCGCCCGTACCGCGCTGCGCGGACTGCTGTCCCTGTGGACGCTGTCGCTGATCCTCCCGTCCCTCGCGCCGAACATCTACACGCTGTGCCCGGCCCTCTTCGTCTACGGCGCCTCGGCGGGCGTGGCGGACGTGGCGATGAACGCGCTCGGCGTCGAGATCGAGAGCCGCCTCGGCAGGTCGATCATGTCGGGGCTGCACGGCATGTGGAGCGCGGGCGCCCTGGTCGGCTCGGCGGGTGGCACCCTCGCCGCGCACCTCGGCTCGGACGCGCGCCTGCACCACGCGCTGGCGGCCGGGGTCCTGACGGTCCTGGGCCTCACCGTCTGCCGATGGGTCCTCGACCTGCGACCGACCGAGGACGAGGCCCCGCCGCCACGCTTCGCGCTGCCGCCCAAGTCCGCCCTGCTCATCGGCGCGGTCGGCTTCTGTGCGGTGTTCGCGGAGGGCGCCAGTCTGGACTGGTCTGCGGTCTATCTCAAGGACGAGCTGGGCAGCTCGGCCGGTCTGGCGGCCGCGTCGACGACCGGATTCATGCTGACCATGGCGGTGGCCCGGATCGTGGGCGACGCGGTGGTGAACCGGTTCGGCGCGGTACGCACGGTACGGGCCGGCGGCGGTCTCGCCGTGCTCGGCGGGCTGCTCGTCGTCGTCGCGAACCACCCCGCCCTGGCGATGAGCGGCTTCGCCCTGATGGGTCTCGGTATCGCGGTCGTCGTCCCGCTCTGCTTCGCTGCGGCGGGGCACAGCGGCCCCAACCCCAGTCAGGCCATCGCGGGCGTCGCCACCATCACGTACACCTCCGGCCTGGTCGCACCGAGCGCGATCGGCACGCTGGCGCAGGCGACGAGCCTGGTGGTGTCGTTCGGGCTGGTCACGGTGCTGGCGTGCGGCCTTGCCGCGTTCGCGGGGGTGCTGCGCGCGGGCGAGCGCGACCGGCCCAAGGTCAGTCCCGTGAACGCAGCAGTTCCCGACCCACGGCCCTGAAGCGGTCGCTCCAGGGCGTGGGGCGCAGCGTCGCGGCGTCGAGCCGGACGAGGACCCGCGTCCCGTGCGCGTATGTGAGCGTGCCGTCGGCCGAGCAGAAGCGGAAGCCGTACGTCAGTCCGGTGTTCCCCAGGCGCTCCAGCCAGAGGTGGACGGCGTACCCGCCGGGGCGGTTGACCGGGGCCTCGTAGCTGATCCGCAGTTCCTTGACCGCGTTGCAGAAGTCGCCCGCCGCCTCCCAGTCGCCCTCGTAGGCCAGGAAGCCCTGGTCGCTCCAGAGGGCCGTCCAGGCGCGTTCGACCATGACCGGGTAGCGGGCGTTGTGGAGCAGGCCGAGTGCGTCCAGGTCGTCGAAGTGGACGGTGACGGGGAGGAGCCGCCCGTAGGAGAGGGCGGGGGCGGCGGGGGCTTCGGCGGTCACGGGCGGGGCTCCTGAGGGTGCCGGTGGGGACGGTGGGGACACCCCCATCCTAAGCGGCCGCTCAGGAGCCCCTGATCAGGGTGTTCGTACGCCCTCCCGTCAGCCGGCGATCGAGTCCAGCTGTTCGGCGGCGGGCCGCAGTGTCCACAGGTCGCCGCCGGGCGGTGTCTCCAGCTTCGGCACCGCGGCCCGGGCCGCCCGGTCCCCCGCGTCGGCCGCCGCGTGCACGATGTCGCTCGCCGCGTAGCGGTGGAACTCCAGCTCCGGGTAGGGCCACGGCGCGGCGCCCGTCGCGGCGGGCAGCAGATAGTCGACCGCCTTGGCCAGGGTCTGGCCGTCCGGCCCCGTGTACCGCCACAGGTCCACGCCGACGTGCCGGCCGATGGCCGCGAGGCGGGTGTAGGCGACGAGGTCGAAGGTCGAGTAGTGCCAGCTGCGGGTGCGGGTGAGCTCCTGGGGCTGGCTGCCGTCGGCGGCGACCTGCGGGTCGATCCGCTTGGACTCCGCGCCGAGGACGGTCCGGCGGGCGAGGTCCTCGTCGCCGGTCGCGTACGCCAGGGCGGTGAGCTGCATGTCGTAGAAGGTGCCGTGGTTGTTCTCGGCGGCGGCCTCCTGGCCGCCGAAGGCGCTGTTCGCCAGCCAGTCGCGGAAGTCGGTGTTCCAGGCGCGCATGGCGGTGCGGTCGCTCTTCGACCAGCCGGGGGCGCCCGTCTCCAGGATCGCGATCGCGTCCAGGACGCTGGTGTAGGACTGCGAGAAGTCGATGATGCCGATGGCCCGGCCGTCGTACTTGCAGGGGATGAACTGCCCGTGGTCGAGGTTCGGGTTCATCCGGGTGGCCGGGGCGAGGAACCAGGTGCGCAGGACGGTGGCGGCCTTCTCGGCGTACTGCTTCCTGCCGGTGTAGTACCAGGCGAGCGCGAGGTCGTACGTCGAGTCGAAGACCTTCTCCACGTCCTGGCGGTCGGTGCCCGTGTCGACCTCGGGGTTGCGCTGGCCGTCGCGCTGGACGTACGGGCAGCCCCAGGGGTTGTCGGCGGTCTTCGGCTGGGAGGGCCACCAGTACGGGGCCTGGCTCAGGTAGTCGTGGACGTCGCCGCCGGGGGCGGGCTTGGGCTTGTCGACGACCGTCCAGGGGCCCTGAGCCAGCCAGTTGTCGGCGCGGGCCGTCAAGTCCTCGAGCGTGCGCTTCAGCTGGGGATCTCCGCGGTCGAGGCGGAGTCGGGTCTGCTGGAGCCGGGTGCCGTCGAGGACGGCGGTCCGGGGGGCCTTCGGCGCCGCGTGGGCCGAGGCGGCGGGGACGACGACCGCCGCGAAGGTGGCCATGGCGGCGAGGAGGACAGCCAGACGGGGTCGCGCACTCATCAAGCCTCCGATCAGAAACGTGAACGTAGTTCATGAGTAAGACCGTGCGAGCGTAGAACCGCCAGGTACCCGTGACAATGGTCCGGACAAAGTTTCACGTACGAAGAAAGCGAAACTCACCATGGACCTCGGTGTGCGCTGGAAACTGCACGGCGACGGGCGGACGCCCGCGCCCGGAGCGGTTGTCCGCCCCGATGAACGCCTCACGTGGCCGCGCACGATCGGGCTCGGCGCCCAGCACGTGGTGGCGATGTTCGGGGCGTCGTTCGTGGCACCCGTGCTCATGGGTCTGAACCCGAATCTCGCGATCATGATGTCCGGCTTCGCGACGGTCATCTTCCTGCTCGCCACCCGCGGCCGGGTGCCCAGCTACCTCGGCTGTTCGCTCTCCTTCGTGGGCGTCGCGGCGGTGATCCGCGCACAGGGCGGCACCAGCGCCACGGTCACCGGCGCGGTGTTCGTCGTCGGCGTCGCGCTGTTCCTGGTGGGCCTGGCCGTGCAGCGGTTCGGGGCGCGGATCATCCATGCCGCGATGCCACCGATCGTCACGGGCGCGGTCGTCATGCTGATCGGCTTCAACCTGGCGCCGGTGACGGCGTCCACGTACTGGCCGCAGGACCAGTGGACGGCCCTGCTCACCATGGTGCTCACCAGTCTGGCCCTCGTCTGCCTGCGCGGTTTCTGGTCACGGATCGCGATCTTCCTGGGCCTGGTCTTCGGGTACGGGATCTCCTGGGTCTTCGACCGGATCTTCGGAAAGATCCACTCGGTGGACGCGAGCGGCAAGCTCACCGACCACTGGCGGCTGAACCTCTCCGGCGTCGGCAAGGCGGACTGGATCGGGCTGCCGTCCTTCCACGGCCCGTCCTTCCAGTGGTCGGCGATCCTCGTCGCGCTTCCGGTGGTGATCGCGCTGGTCGCCGAGAACGCCGGGCACGTCAAGGCCGTCGGCGAGATGACCGGCGATCCGCTGGACGACAAGCTGGGCACCGCGATCTCCGCGGACGGCGTCGCCTCGATGCTCTCCACGGCGGTCGGCGGCCCGCCCAACACCACGTACTCCGAGAACATCGGCGTGATGGCCGCGACCCGCGTCTACTCCACGGCCGCCTACTGGGCCGCCGCGGGCTTCGCCCTCCTCTTCGGCCTCTGCCCCAAGTTCGGCGCGATCGTCGCCGCGATCCCGGGCGGCGTCCTCGGCGGCATCACCGTCATCCTGTACGGCATGATCGGCCTGCTCGGCGCCCAGATCTGGCTCAACGCCCGGGTCGACCTGCGCAATCCGCTGAACCTGGTGCCGGCCGCCGCGGGCATCATCATCGGCATCGGCGGCGTCTCCCTGAAGTTCACGGACACCTTCTCGCTCAGCGGTATCGCGCTCGGCACGCTCGTCGTGATCATCGGATACCACGCGCTGCGGTCGATGGCCCCGGCCCACCTGAAGACCGGGGGGCCGCTGCTGGACTCCGGCACATCCTCGTACGACGAACCGGACGATCAGCGCGCCAGCTCATAGGCGTACTCCGCCGAGAAGGTCCCCGGCGTGCCCTTGCACCCGTCCGACTCCCCCGGCAGCTTCACCCACAGATAGGCGTCGATCCCGGCCTCCCCGGTGTTCAGGGTCGGCGCCCGGCCGATCTTCCGGCCTGCCGGATCGCACCACTCCCCGTCGGCCGGGGCGCCGTTGCCGTTGCGGCTGGTGTCGATGACGGCGCCCATGCTCTCGGGGCCGCCCAGCGCGGACAGCACCTGCCGGGCGTACGCGATCTCCTCGCTCGTACGGTGGAAGTTGGACACGTTGGTGAAGACGCCGTCGGAGGAGGCGGCCGAGGCGGCGCCCGCCTGCGCGAGGAGCGCGGCCTGCTCGGCGGCCGGGTTCCAGGCGGAGTGGCCGGCGTCGTAGTAGACGCGGGCCCGGGGGTCGGCGGCCTTGAGGACGCGGCCGGCGCGGGCCAGCGCGGCGAAGCGGGCGGTCCGGTCGGTCGCGGGGAGGCAGCCGGCCTGGGCGACCGAGTCGGGCTCCAGGATGACGATGACCTCGTCGTCGCCGAGGCCCGCCGCGAAGTCGTCGATCCAGCGGCCGTACGCGGCGAGGTCGGGCGCGCCGCCCTGCGAGGCCCCGCCGCAGTCGCGCTGCGGGATGGCGTACGGCACGACGACCGGCACGCGGCCCTCGGCGGCGGCGCCCGCGGTCACCGCCCTGACCCGCGCGGTGATGGTGGCGGGCGTGAAGTCGGCGAACCAGACGGCGGCCGGGCGGTCGGCGATCCGGGACTCGATGACCGCACGCCGGTGGTCGCCGGGGTGGGACGCGACCCAGTCCAGGACCTGGGAGTCGGGGTGGCTGTAGAGCAGGGCGGGAGCGGCCACGGTCTGCGGCGCGCTCCCGCTCGGGGAGGGCGTCGGGCTCGGCTTCGGGGACGGGGACTGCGACGACGGGGACGGCGCGGCGAAGGTCCCGGTCGGGGAGGGAGTCGGGACGGCGGGCCCCGGCCGGAGGGCGGGCGAGCGGGTCACCAGCGGTTTGGCGTCGTCGGAGGGGCGCTCGCGGTCGAGGGCGGACATCGTCCCCGTCACCGCGCCGACCGCCACGACCACCGAGGCCGCCGCGGCCATGGCGGCGCGCCGGGCCGCCCGCCTGCGCTCGGCTCTGCGTGCGGCCAGGCGCTGCGCACGTAAGCCTGACACGTACGGCTCCCCCCCCGGTTCCCACCACGTTTCCGCCACTCCCGGCCACATCCGCTCCTCCCGACACGGGCGTTTTCCCTCGTTCTGGGGATGCGCCCGGCAAGGCGGCAACTCCAGTCAGCCTAGGACTGGGAACCTGCGCCCATGACGCAGTTGGAACAGTTCACCACCCCCGTGGACGCCATCGCCTCCCGGATGCGCGCCCTGGCGGCGAGCCTGCCGGAGCGGGACGGAATCGCGGTCTTCAACCGCGTCTACCTCACCGTCACGGAGGAGGTCGAACGGCGCCTGGACGCGGGGGAATTCCCGGACGGCGAGGCCGCGGTCACGCTGGATGTACGTTTCGCCGAGCGCTATCTGCGCGTGGCCGAGGAGGGGCCCCCGCCCGCCTGCTGGCGCCCGCTGTTCCAGTTCCGGCGCCATCCCGGAGTACGCCCGCTGCAGTTCGCGCTCGCGGGCATCAATGCGCACATCGGACACGATCTGGCGCTCGCCGTCGTGGACACCTGTCGTACGCTCCGCTGCGAACCAGCCGATCTGGAGGACGAGTTCGAGCGCGTGGGTGACCTCCTCGTCTCGCTGGAGGAGCGCGTCCGCGAAGATCTGATGCCGGGCCCCGACCTCCTCCAGATCGCCGATCCGCTCACCCATCTGCTCGGTTCGTGGAGTCTGGACAGGGCCCGCGACGCGGCCTGGTCGGCGGCGCGGGCCCTGTGGGCGCTGCGCGGACTCCCCGACCTCGCCGAGGAGTTCGCCGACCGTCTCGGCGCCGCGGTCGGTCTGGCCGGCCGGATGCTGCTCACGCCCCTGGGGGACTGATCCGGCCATATCGCCGCGTACAGCCTGGAACACACCCTCGTACGCGATACGTTCACGATTCAAGTGCCTGATGCGAAGGAGCACAAACATGGCTGCTCGGCTGGGTCTGAGTCTTCCTCAAACACGCCAGTACGACATCGGTCGTGACGTCCCGGACGTGGCGCGCACGGCTGAGGAGATCGGCTACGAGAGCCTGTGGGTGTTCGAGCGCGCGCTGTTCCCGGACCCCGCCACCCAGGGGCTGTACGGCGTCCCGAACCTGCCCTGGCCCGACTCGTACCGCGGCGTCGCCGAGCCGCTGGTGACCCTGACGCTGGCCGCGGCGGCCACGCAGCGGGCGCGGCTCGGCACCAGCGTCCTGGTCGCCCCGCTGCACGGCCCCTTCCAGCTGGCCAGGGCGCTGGGCACACTGGACGCGGCGAGCGGCGGCCGGGTCGTGGCGGGCCTCGGTACCGGCTGGTCGCTCGACGAGTACGCCGCGGCGGGTGTGGCGCCGTTCGAGGAGCGGGGCCGGGTCCTGGACGAGGTCCTCGACGTGTGCCGCGCGGTGTGGGGCCCGGACCCGGTGTCGTACGAGGGCCGACTGACCAGGATCGAGTCGGCCGTGGTCGCCCCGAAGCCGGCCCGGCCGATCCCGATCCTGCTGCCCGCCTTCAGCAAGAAGGCGCTGACCCGGCTCGTGGACCGTGGCGACGGCTGGCAGCCCGTGGCCCAGGGAGGCGCCGACCAGCTCGCCGCCCAGTGGCGGCAGGTGCAGGACTTCGCGGCCGAGCGCGGGCGCACCGAGCCGATCCAGACGGTGGCGCGGATCAACGCCCGCTACTCCGCCAAGGCCTACGACGGCGCGGACCGCCAGCCCTTCCAGGGCAACGTCGACCAGATCGTGTCGGACCTGGTGCCGTACGCCGGGATCGGCCTCGACGAGTACTTCGTCGACCTCCAGGACAGCCCGCGGGACGCCGAGGAGCTCAAGGACCTGGCCGCCGAGGTGTACGCGGCGGCGCGGGCGGCCGGAATCTGACCGGCCGCCCCACGAAGGCCGACTCGGATCAGTCCTCGGGCAGTTCCACCGGCGCGATCTCGTCGTAGACGTCGCCGGGCCCGGGGTTGGTCGGGTCGGTCGCCCCGCCCAGCTGGTGCATGACGCCCCAGACCGCGTTCAGCGCGGTCTGCACGGCGCCCTCGGCCCAGCCGGCCGTCCAGGAGATGTCGTCGCCGGCGAGGAAGATGCCCCGCTTGTCCTCGGGCAGCGCGTCCTGCATGAAGTGCGTGAACAGGCGGCGCTGGTAGCGGTAGTGGCCGGGCAGGTTGGCCTTGAACGCGCCCATGAAGTAGGGCTCGTTCTCCCAGGACACGGTCACCGGGTTGCCGATGATGTGCTTCCTGATGTCGACCTTCGGGTAGATCTCGCCGAGCGACTTCAGCATGACCTCCATCCGCTCGTTCGCGGACAGCGGCAGCCACTTCAGGCTGTCGTCGCACCACGTGTACGAGAGGCAGATGACGGCGGGCTTGTCCGGGCCCTCGTCGAGGAGGTAGGTGCCGCGGGTCATGCGGTCGGTGAGCGTCATCGACATGACGTCCCGGCCCGTCTGCTCGTCCTTGTCCAGCCAGAACGGCCGGTCGACGGGCACGAAGAGCTTGGAGCTCTCCATGTAGTGGGTCCGCTCCATCGCCGTCCAGTGGTCGATCGGGAAGAGCGAGTCGTCACAGGCGATCTTGGAGAGCAGCATCCAGGACTGGGCGGTGAAGATCGCCGCCTTGAAGGTACGGATGTCACCGTTCGCGTCCGTCACCGTGATCCGGTTGCCCGCGGTGCGGTGCAGCCGGGTCACGGCCGGGCGCGGGGTGCCGTCGTGCAGCTTCGCGAGTGAGGTGCCGTAGGCCCAGTGCACGATCTTCTGCGGCTCGCGCTCCCACAGGCGCAGCGGCAGCTGCTGGGAGCCGCCGACGATGCCGCGGTGGTGGTCGTCGGCCTCGGTGTAGACGACGCGCAGGATCTCGAGGATCGAGTTCGGGAAGTCGGTGTCCCAGCCGCCGGTGCCGAAGCCGACCTGGCCGAAGATCTCGCGGTGCCGGAAGGACTTGAAGGAGTCCGAGTCGCAGAGGAAGCCGTAGAAGGTCTGGTTGTCGAGTTTCTCGACGAGCTTCGCCCAGATCTCGCGGATGCGCGGCACATCGCGCTCGCGCATGGCCTGGTTCATGTCGGAGAAGTCGGCGCCCTCTTCGAGGCAGGCGTTCCAGGCGTTCATCACGTCGCGGTAGACCTGCGGCAGGTCGTCGACGGTGGTCGCGTAGTGCGACTCGCCCTTGAGGTCGACGACCGTCGAGGGCGTGGACTCCGCGAGGGGGTTGGGGAACGGCCGGGTCTCCAGACCCACCAGGTCGATGTAGTGCTGGAGGGCGGTGGAGGAGGGCGGGAAGCGCATGGCGCCCATCTCGGCGGTGAGCGACGGGTCGCACCCCTCGAAGCCCACGGTCCGCAGGCGACCACCGATCTCGTCGGCCTCGTAGACGACGGGCTTGAGGCCCATCTTCATCAGCTCGTAGGCGGCCACGATGCCGGACAGGCCGCCGCCGATGACCGCGACCTCGGTGCCGTGCTCGGTCGCGGGTATCTGGCCGAGGCCCGCCGGGTGGGCGAGGAAGTCGTCGTACGCGTACGGGAAGTCCGGGCCGAACATGGTGATCGGCGGCTGCTGCGCGTCGGCGTGCTGGACGGCGGTGGGCACCGTGGACGTCATGGGGTACGGACTCCTTGCGGGAAAGCTGGTGAGGGGAGGCGCCGGGGGGAGCGGCCGGATGTCAGACGAGCGACCCGTAGAGGCCGGGGCGGCGGTCCTTCAGATACGGGTTCGCCTCGCGCGAGGCCGCGAGGAAGTCGGGGTCGGCGTCGGCGAGGACGAGTTCCTCACCGCGTCCGGCCCGGGTGCGGGCGATCCCGTCGGGACCGGCCAGCGTGGACAGTCCGACGAACTCGAACTCGCCTTCCGGGCCGACCCGGTTGACGTACGCGACGTACATCTGGTTCTCGAAGGCGCGCACCGGGACGACGGACTCGGCGACGAACTGGAAGGGGTGCATCTGCGCGGTCGGCACGACGAGGAGGTCGGTGCCGGCGAGGGCGTGCGCCCGGACGTTCTCCGGGAACTCGACGTCGTAGCAGATCATGAGGCCGACGCGGAGGCCGTTCAGCTCCGCCTGGACGACGGGCTGCTCGCCGGGTGTGAAGTGGTCGCGCTCGAAGCAGCCGAAGAGGTGGGTCTTGCGGTAGTTCGCGAGGCGGGTGCCGTCGGCGGAGATGAGCTGCGCGGAGTTGTAGACCGTCGCGCCCTCGCGCTCGGGGTAGCCGTAGACGACGGCGACGCCGTGGCGGGTGGCGATCTCGGCGATCGCGTCCGCGCAGGCACCGTCGGCGGGCTCGGCGAGGCGGGCGATGTCGTCGCCGATCGCGTACCCGGTGAGGAACATCTCCGGCGCCGCCACGAGCCCGGCACCGGCAGCGGCGGCGCGGCCCGCGGCCTCGTCGAGGACCTTCAGGTTCTCGACGACCGAGCCGGGGCGGCCGGAGCTCTGGAGCAGGGCTGTGCGCATGCGTGGTCCTCACGGGTACGGAGGGGTATCGGGGGCTGTCTAGACGGTACGGGCGGGGGGCTCGGCGGGACAAGGAGGACCCGTTGCGCGCCGGTGGACGAATCGTTGCGTGCGCCCGGCCTCCGGCGGTGATTCGTTGCGCGCCCTCGGGCAGCGCCCGAAACCCCCTGAGGCGCAGGTCACAGCCGCCGTGACGAGCCGTCGCGAGCTCGCTGCGCCGAACCGTCAACCGGCCGCACGGCCCGCGTCCGGTACTCACAGCGCGCGCAGTCGCTCCACGATCTCGCGCAGCAGCTCAGGGTCGGCCGCCGGGCCGCCCTGCTCCGGCCGCCGCGGCGCGTCGATGCGTACGAGCCCGGCCTCGGCCAGATCGCCGAGCAGCACGCGTACGACGGTCAGGGGCAGGTCGGCGTCGGCGGCGAGCTCGACGACCGGCCGGGATCCGTGGCGCACCAGGGCCAGCAGCGCCGCGCCGGCGTGGTCGACACCCGGCCGGCCCTCGTCCGTCCGCAGGGCGGTGACCCGCGACATCAGATCGATCGTGTGCCGGTCCGAGGGCCGGGTCCGGCCCCGCGTCACGGTGTAGGGCCGCACCATCGACCCGGTCTCGTCCTCGTACCAGTGGTCGTCGGTCACGGCCGGTTCAGGGGCCCGCGGGGTCTGCGGCCGACCGTACGGCGGCGGCCATGTGGCGGCCGACGCGGCGGACCAGCAGCGCCATCTCGTGGGCGAGCTGTCCGACGTCCGTCTGCACCTCGCTCAGGACGGCCAGCCGGCTGCCGTCGCCCGCCGGGGTGATGAAGAGGTAGGCGTCGTCGAGCATCACCATGGTCTGGCGCACCTCCCCCGCGGCGAAACGTTCACCGGCCGAGCGGGCCAGGCTGTGGAAGCCGGAGCAGACGGCGGCGAGGTGCTCGATGTCCCGTCGGCGCATGCCGTCCGAGCAGCTCAGCGGGAGGCCGTCGGCGGTGAGGAGCACGGCCTGGCGGACGTGGTCGGTCCTGGCCACGAGGTCGTCGAGCAGCCAGCCGAGGTCCGTGCCTGGCGGTTCGGGGGTGCTGCCCGGGGGCTCGGGGGCCCGGTCGGAGGGCTCGGGGGTCTGGTCACGGAGCATCGTCGGCGTCCGTCCCTTCCTCGGTGTCGGTTCGCCGCTCGGAGCCGGGCCCGGTGGGCAGGCCCTTGCGGCCGCGGTCGAGGCCGCGCTGGAAGGCGCCGAAGACCGCGCGGACCTCCTCGGCGGTGACCTCGCGCTCCGGGTGCGCGTCGGCTGCCGGGCCCTCGGTGCGCAGTTCGGGGGCGAGGGAGGTCTGCCGGACGCGGGTGGGCAGCGCGGGCGGGCCCGCGGCGGGAGCGCTCTGCGGTGCACGGTCCGCGTGCCGCTCAGGTGCCTCCCTCTGTTCCTCGAGGACCGCGGCGCCCTTCCGGGAGATCTCGAAGGCCCGGGACGTCTCGAAGGCCCGGGACGTCTCGGAGGTCCGGGAAGTCTCGGAGGTCCGGGAAGTCTCGGAGGTCCGGGAGGTCCGGGAGGGAAGCGTCCGCCGGTCCGTGTCCGCCACCTGCTCCGGCCGCTCGGGGTCGACCGGCGCGAGGACCGCCTCCGGCAGCAGCACCACCGCCGTCGTACCGCCGTACGGCGAGCGGCACAGCGTGACCTCGATGCCGTGCCGTGCGGCGAGCCGCCCCACCACGTACAGCCCGAGCCGGTCGTGCCGGGTCGGGTCGAAGTCGTCCGGCGTGGTGAGGGTGCGGTGGGCCTCCTCGATCTGTTCGGGTTCGAGACCGAGGCCCCGGTCGTCGATCTCCAGGACGAACCCGCCCCCGGCCCGGCCGGTGCGCAGGGTGACCTGCGTCCGGGGCGGCGAGAACACGGTGGCGTTCTCGACGAGTTCGGCGATCAGATGGACGACGTCGGCGACGGCGTCCGCCGCCACACCCACCTCCGGCATCGGCGGGACCACGACGCGCGCGTACTCCTCGATCTCGCTCACCGCGGAGGCCACCACGCGGGCGACGGGCACGGGCCGGCGCCATCTGCGGCCGGGCGCCGCGCCGGAGAGGATGATCAGGCTCTCCGCGTGGCGCCGCATCCGGGTGGTGAGGTGGTCGATCCGGAACAGGTCGTCCAGGACGTCCGGGTCTTCGGTGCGTCGCTCCAGCGTGTCGACGAGTTTGAGCTGGCGGTGGACGAGGGCCTGGTTGCGGCGGGCGATGTTGAGGAGCACCGCGAACAGCCCGCGGCGCAGGGTGGCCTGCTTGACGGCGGCCTCGACGGCCGCGAGGCGGGCGGTGTTGAAGGACCGGCCGACCTGGCCGATCTCGTCGGCTCCCGCCTCCCCGTCGGCCAGGGGCGGCGCCTCGGTGGCGGCGTCCACGTCCTCGCCCGCGCTCAACCGCCGCATCACGTCGGGCAGTTGGCGGGCGGAGAGGAGGTCTGCGGCGTCCCGGAGGGTCTCCAGGCGGCGCGAGATGCGCCGGGCGCCACGCACGGCGAACCACAGGGACAGTCCCACGGCGGCGAGTCCGAGTACGCCGACGATCGCCGCCTTGGCCAGCTCCCGGTAGGCGAAGGCCCGTCCGCGTTCGGCGGAGTTGACGGCCGACCGCGTGCACAGCTGCATGTACCGCTTGACGGCCCGGTCGGTGGTGGTGCGCCAGGAGCCGGCCGCGACGGCCTCCCCCGCGCCCCGTGCGCCCGCCCGCAGCAGGGCGTCCTCGCCCCGGGTCAACTCCCGGTACAGGGAGCCGCGCTGGAACTCCTCGAAGAGGGCGCGCGAGTCGGCGGGAAGGTCGGGCACATACGTCCGCTCGAAGACCCGGCGGTCCTCGATCGTCGCGGTGAGCGTGTCGTACTGGCGGTCGGTGAGCGATCCGGCGGCCCGCGCCCCGGCGACGAGGGCGTCCTCCCGCGAGACGAACTCCCTCACCCGCACCAGTTCGATGACGACCTGGGCCTCGCGCGCCAGCTGTCCGGCCTGCAGCGCGGTGAGGGCGGACTGGACGTCGAAGCCCGGCTCCACGAGGGCGCCGTACTCGGTGACCGCCCGGTCCCAGCTGATGGCGCGGGACAGCACCCGCTCCCGCAGCCCCTCCAGCCCGTCGAAGGAGCGCAGCACGGCGTCGAGCACCTGCCGCTGTCTGCCGGAGAGCCGTCCGCGGTCGCCGTCCCGGATCGCCGTCCGCATGGCGGTCACGGCGCGGTCGGTGCGGCGCTGCTGTTCCATCAGGTCGAGGGCCGCCGCCGTGCCGTGGTCCGCGCCCAGGTAGGCGGCCGCGAGCCGCCGTTCGATCTGGACCTGGCCGACCGCCGTGTCGACCGGGGTCCCGAAGTCGTCGTACACCCCCTGGACCCGGACGAGCGCGCGCAGTTCGCCGGTGACGGACACCATGGCGAAACTCCACAGCACCATGAGGGCGACCACCGGTGCGAGCGCGAGCGCCACGATGCGCGTACGGACCGTGGTGGGGCGGCCGAAGGACCAGCGCATGGATTCCCCAGGACGACGGGACGGTTGGTGGCCGGGCGACGGTTGGGTGGCCATCGGTGTTACTCGCTGGTAGCGGGCGCGGATCAACCTACGGGATGGCGCGCCCGCACCGCAATGGCTTCCTGGACCGACGCTCGGTTCAGTGCGGGAACGTGCCCGGCCGGTCGGCGCGGTCGGCGGCGTCGGCGCGAGGCACGGCGAAGGTGGTGACGACCGCGGCGTGGTCCGAGGGCCAGTCGTTGTCGGCTACGTCGGGCCAGGGTCGCGGCGTGCCGGTGACGAGCGCCCGGGAGTCGAGCACGGTCAGCCCCCGGTGCAGCACGAAGTCGATCCGGTCCTGCGGCTCGGGCCGCCCGCTGCCGTCCTCGTGCTCCACGTGGATCGGCGACCAGGTGTGTCCGGGCTCCCGCACGGGGTCGGGGTGGGCCTCACGGTAGGAGTCGCGCAGGCCGGCCTCCTCGGCGGCCCTGGTCACAGGCCACTCGACGTCCGGCCAGTCCAGGTGCGAGGGCGCGTTGAAGTCACCGACCAGGACCACGGGCACGGCCTCGGTCGCGGACTCGGTGATCCGCCGCAGGATCTCCCGCATCTGCTCCAGCCGGACACCCTCGTGGGCGATCAGCTCGGCCGCCGGGAGCCCGTCGAAGCGGGCCTCGTAGGGGCCGTACGGCGTGTAGTCGAGGTGGGCGCTCCAGACGTCCACCTCCTGGCCGCCGTCCAGCCGGACGCGCACTCCGGTGCCGCCGTAGAAGCCGACGTCCGGGTCGCCGTGGCGGGCGGTGATCGGATAGCGGCTGATGACGCCGAGGTTCTCGCCGGCCCGGTGGTGGTGCCAGCCCAGGGCCTCGGCGAGAACCTGGGCCGAGGTGCCGTACGTCTCCTGGAGGCCGACCACGTCCGCGCCGGTCTCGGCGATGACCTTGAGCTGCTTCTCGCGGTGGTCGTCGACCTTCGTCCCGCCGTACCAGAGGTTCCAGCTCATCACCCGCAGCTCGCGGGGCGCGACCATGGCGCGCAGCCGGGCCGGGGTCACCTCCTCCAGGCTGGTCAGGACGGTGCGTCCGGGTACGGAGTCGATCGGCGCGAGCGAGGGCACGGCGAGCACGGCACACCCCGCGGCCTCGGCGGACGCCACGCCCGTCGCGGTGTCCTCCACGGCCACACACGCGGCGGGATCGACGCCGAGGGCGCGGCAGGCGGCGAGGTAGGGGTCGGGGGCGGGCTTGGTGCGTTCGGTGTCGTCGGCCGTGACGGAGACCGCGAAGTGTTCGGCGCCGAGGGCCGCGAGGACGGTGTCGGCGACGGCGCGCGGCGACGCGGTCACGAGGGCGGTGGGGACACCCTCGCGGACCAGTTCGCCGAGGAGCCGCAGCGCACCGGGGCGGGGCACGATGCCGGTGCGGACCCGGTGCGCGAATTCCCGGTGCAGCTCGGTGGCGATCTCCCCCGCCCCGGTGCCCGTGATCCCGCCCAGCCAGGCCGCGGTGTACTCGACGGGCCGGCCGAGCACCTCCGGCTGGTCGGCCACGGCCAGCCGGCGTCCGAGCCCGTCGGCCACCCGCTCCACCGCCTCCCACCACAGTCGCTCGGTGTCCACGAGCGTGCCGTCCATGTCGAACAGGACGGCCTGGAGGGAGAGTTGGGGGGAGGTGGCGCGGAGGGTCACGGTGCTCTCTTTCACTCGGCGTAACTCAGTGGGGGGATGCGTCTGTCAACGGGTGCGCTCGGCGACCAGCACCGGCCGTTCCGGGAGGCTCACGGTCACGGCGGCGCCCGAGCCGAGCCCGGCGGCCTCGTGCGTGGGCAGGTCGGCCTTGACCTCGGTGGCGTCCGCGAGCCGGACGGTGACGCGGGTGGCGGCGCCGAGGAAGGCGCTGGCGACGACGCGGGCGGTTCCGGCGTCGTCCGCCCGTACCCGCACCGCCTCGGGCCGCACCAGCACGTCGATCTCCGTCACGGCGGGCGCGTCCCCGTCGACCGGCAGCCGCTGTCCGAGCACCTCGGCCACGCCGGAGTCCAGCCGACCCGGAATCCGGCTCATCGTGCCGACGAACTCGGCGACGAAGGCGGTCGCGGGCCGCCCGTACAGCTCGGCGGGCGAGGCGCACTGTTCGAGCCGCCCGGACCGCATCACGGCGACGCGGTCCGCCATGGACAGCGCCTCTTCCTGATCGTGCGTCACGAACAGCGTGGTGATGCCGAGTTCCTGCTGAAGCCGGCGGATCTCCTCGCGCAGGGTGAGACGCACCTTGGCGTCCAGGGCGGAGAGGGGCTCGTCGAGCAGCAGCACGCGCGGACGCAGGGCGAGCGCGCGGGCCAGCGCGATGCGCTGCTGCTGGCCGCCGGAGAGCTGGTGCGGGAACCGCTCGCCCTTGTCGGCGAGGCCCACCAGGTCGAGCAGCTCGGCCGCGCGGGAACGCCGTTCGGCGGTACGCACCTTGCGCATCCGCAGCCCGAAGGCCACGTTGTCGAGGGCGCTGAGGTGCGGGAAGAGGCTGTACGACTGGAAGACCATCCCCGCGTCGCGGCGGTGGGCCGGGACCCGGGTGACGTCCTCGCCGTCGACCAGCACCTCGCCGGAGTCGGGGTGTTCGAACCCGGCGAGCATGCGCAGCGCGGTGGTCTTGCCGCAACCGGAGGGACCGAGCAGGGCGAGGAGTTCACCGGGCCGGACGCTCAGGTCGAGGCCGTCGAGGGCTACGGTCGGGCCGAACTTCCGCCGCAGGTCCCGGAATTCAACGGTGGCGGCCTTGGCGTCGGCGGCCTTCTCAAGCGTGGTGACGGTCATGGTTCATCCCTGGGAGGCGGAAGCGGAACGGGAGCGCCCGCCGAGCCCGGCGAGCGAGAGAAGCAGGGCCCAGGTGACGAGCAGGCTGAGCACGGAGACGGCGACGGAGAGCTGGGCCTGCGAGCCGCCGACGCTGTAGATCCACACGGCGAAGGGCTGGAAGCCGAGCAGCTGGGCGACGGTGAACTCGCCGAGCACCAGGGCCAGCGTGAGGAAGGAGGCGTTGAGCAGCGCACCGCGGAGATTGGGCAGCACGACCCGGACCAGCGCCTGCGGCCAGTTCGCCCCGCAGCTGCGCGCGGCCTCGACGAGGGTGCGTACGTCGACGGCGCGCAGCCCGGCGTCCAGCGCCCGGTACACGAACGGCAGCGCCATCACGACGTACGCGAGGACGAGCACCGCGGGGAAGTCCGGGTTCTGGAGGGCCACGAACGTCTCGAACAGCGGGGTGCGGGAGAGGTGCTCGGGTCCCCACTTGAGGACCGTGGCGATCCCGGCGACGAAGGCGATCGGCGGCACGACCAGCGGCAGCGAGCAGATCACCTCCACCACCGGCCGCAGCTTCGGCGCGCCGAGGCGCAGCGCGACCATCGCGGGCACCATCAGCAGCAGGACCACGACGATGGTGGCGGCGGCCAGTTCCAGCGAGAGCAGCAGGCTGGAGCCGAAGCCGTCGGCGGAGACGATCTGGCGGTACGCGTCGAAGGTGATCCCCTGGTTCGGCACGTCGACCGTGAAGATCACGGATGCGGCGAGCGGGACCAGGAAGTAGAGCCCGGCGAGGACGAGGACGATCCCGCGCCAGGGACGTACGCGTACGGACTTGTTCGCCCCGCGGGCGGGCCTTGGGACCCGAGCGGGATCGTTCAGGCTTCCAGCCATCGCGCGCTCCGTCGTTGCAGGGGCAGGTACACGGCCATGACCAGGCCCGCGATGAGGACCATGTCGAGGCTCAGGGCGAGCGCCACGTTCTCCTGGCCGACCAGGACGTTGCCGGAGATGGCGTCGGCGATCTGCAGGGTGACCAGCGGGACCGCACTGCCCACCATGGCCGCCGCGGTGGCGTACGCGGCGAAGGCGCTGCCGAAGAGCAGCACGAGGCCGCCGAGCAGGGAGGGCGTGAGGACGGGGAGGGCGACGTGCCGCCAGTACTGGATTCCGGTGGCGCCGTTGTTCTGTGCGGCCTCGCGCCACTGGGAGCGCAGGCCGTCCAGGGCGGGCGTGATGGTGAGGACCATCAGCGGGATCAGGAAGTACAGGTAGACGATGACCAGGCCCCAGAAGCTGTAGAGGTTCCAGCCCTTGTCCTTCAGGCCCAGGTGCTGGGTCAGGACACCCGCGTTGCCGAGGGTGGCGACGAACGCGAACGCCAGCGGGACGCCGCCGAAGTTGGCGAGGACGCCGGACGCGGTGAGGACCGCCTCGCGCAGGGCGCGGAAGCGGGAGGTCACCACGGCCTGGGCGAGCGGCAGTCCGAGGACGGTCGCGATGCCCGCGGAGACCGCGGACAGCTTGACGCTGCCGATCAGGGCGGTGAGGTAGGCGCCCTGGAGCGAGTCGGTCAGGTTGGCCGTGGTGTACGAGGTGGCGCCGGTCGTCTGGTCCTTGACGGTGAAGGCGCCGTTCAGCATCGCCAGGGCGGGGATGCCGAAGGCGATCGCGACGAAGACGAGCAGCGGGAGCACGGCGAGCCAGCCGGGGGCGCGGTGCCGCCGCCGCTGGGAAGCGGCGGCGGCGGGCGTCACGTCGGCCCCGGCCTCGGTGAGGACGGTGGTCATCCGGAGACGGCCTTGCCCCAGCCCTGCGCGAGGGCCGTCTTGGCCTTGGCCTGCTGGGCCTCGGTCGGGAAACTCGGCGTGCCGGAGACCGCGGGGAGCTTGGCGGCGGCGCTCTTGTCGAGGGTGCCGGCCGTCTGCATGGCGGTCATCAGGGCCGGGCGGGCGTAGCCCTTGAGCCAGAGGTTCTGGCCCTCGGTGCTGTAGAGGTACTCCTGCCACAGGCGGGCGGCCGCCGGGTGCGGGGCGTCCTTGTTGATGGCCTGGGAGTAGTACTGGGAGAACTTGCCGTCCGAGGGGACCGTGACCTTCCAGTCGACGCCCTTGGACTTGAACTCGTCGGCGTAACCGGCGTTCAGGTAGTCCCAGTCGATGCTGATCGGGGTCTCGCCCTTCTCGACGGTGGCCGGGGTCGACTCGACGGGCGTGTAGTTGCCGTTCTTCTTCAGCTTGGCGAAGAAGTCCAGGCCGGGCTGGATGTCGTCGAACGAACCGCCGCTTGCGAGTGAGGCCGCGTAGACGCCGCCGAAGGCCGAACCGGACTTGGTGGGGTTGCCGTTGAGGGCGACCTGACCCTTGTACTCCGGCTTGAGCAGGTCCTTGAAGGTCTTCGGGCACTCCTTGACCCTCTTGGCGTCGCAGCCGATGGAGATGTAGCCGCCGTAGTCGTTGAACCAGCGGCCCTGCGCGTCCTTCTGCCCCTCGGGGATGTCGGCGAAGCCGGTCACCTTGTACGGCGCGAGCAGCCCCTGCTGGGCGGCGCTGAGCGCGAACGAGCTGCCCAGGTCGAGGACGTCCGGGGCGCGGTCCTGCCCCTTCCTCGACGTCACGGCGTTGATCTCGTCCTGACTGGTGCCGTCCGGGTTCTCCACCTCGATCTTGATGCCGTACTTCTTCTTGAAGCCGTCGATCAGGGCGCCGTAGTTGGCCCAGTCGCGGGGCAGCGCGATCGCGTGCAGCGTGCCCTCCTTCTTGGCGGCCTTGACCAGGGCGTCGAGGCCGCCGAAGTCCGCGGCGGAGGTCGCGGTGGCCGCGCTCTTGCCGTCGGCGGTGGTCGACTTGTCGTCGGGGGCCGCGCCACAGGCGCTGAGGGCGAGGGCGGCGGCGACGGCGAGGCCGCCGGTGAGGACGGCGGTCCTCGGCAGGAACACGGTCACGGTCTCTCCAGGAGTACGCACGAGGGTTCGGGTAGTGCGGAGAACTTGTCTGAACAAGTTGGCCCCAGTAGGCCCGCCATTGGTGTCTTGTTCGTAAACTTTGGCGAAACCGTGACCCTTGATTCTCTGCACAATCCCGGGCCGCGCAGATCACCGTCCGATCTCGATTAGGCTGGTCACGCTGTGCACAGCAGTCGAATCAGAGGGGAAGCATGCCGGCGCTACACGAGGAGATCGCCGACGAGCTGCGGCGGGCGATCGACCGCGAGGAGTACACGGTGGGCAGTCTGCTGCCCGCGGAGACGGACCTCGCGGCCCAGTACGGCGTGGCGCGCGGCACGGTCCGCCAGGCGGTCGCGGCCCTGACCGCCGAGGGCCTCATCGGCTCCCGCCAGGGCGCCCGCCGGGTGGTCCTCGCCAGCCGCCGCAGCCAGAGCTTCGCCGAACTGCGCAGCTTCGCCCAGTGGGCCCGCGCGATGGGCCGGGAGGCGACGGGACACGTCGTCGAGCAGGAGCGCCGCCCGGCGACGGCGGAGGACGCCGTACGCCTCCAACTACCCGAGAGGACACCGGTGTTGCACGTCCTGCGGGTCCGCGGCCTGGACGGCGAGCCGGTCCTCCTGGAGCGGACCGTGTACGCGGACTGGATCTCCCCCGCCGTCGAGGCCATCGAGCCCGAATGTCCCTCGGTCACCCAGCGGCTCTACGAGGACACCGGCCTGGTCTTCGCCTACGGCGAGCACGTCATCGACGCGGTGGCGGCGGGCGCCCAGGACGCCGACCTCCTCGGCGTCCGCCGCACCAGTCCCCTGCTGAGGGTCCGCCGCGTCACCACCACCCGCGAAGGCCGCCCGGTGGAATGGTCCGACGACCGCTACCGCTCGGACGCGGTGAGCTTCAGCGTCCACAACTCGATCGGCAACAACGCGCTGGCGAGGAAGACAGCGGAATGAGGCGGCTCGTAGTCGGGCCCAGGAGGCGGCTTTTAGGGGCGCGGGGCTGTGACATACAGCGGCTCCGCCGCGGGGCGCGCCCGGCCACAACGAACCCGCAGCCGCCTACGAACCCCCGCGCCCCCTACGTAGGCGATCCCGACGAAAACCGCCGCAGCAACGGAGACAAAACCAGCACCGACTTGGTCCGTTCAACGAACGGCTCCCCGGCGATCCGCTCCAACACCCGCTCGAAGTGCCGCATGTCGGAAGCGAACACCTGCACCACCGCGTCCGCCTCCCCCGTGACGGTGGACGCGGCCACCACCTCCTGATACCGCTCCAGCCCCCGCTGGATGGTCTCCGGCGAGGTGTTCCGGCGGCAGTAGATCTCGACGAACCCCTCCGTCTCCCACCCCAGCGCCGCCGGATCCACCCGCACGGTGAACCCGGTGATGGCGCCCGTGGCCCGCAGCCGGTCCACGCGGCGCTTCACGGCGGGCGCGGACAGGCCGACCAGTTGGCCGATGTCGGCGTAGGAGCGGCGGGCGTCCTCGGCGAGGGCGTGCACGATGCGTTCGTCGAGATCGTTCAGCACTGCGGGTGTTTCACTTTTCTGATGGCGCGAGACGGGAGCGGCGGTAGCCGTAACTGAAGTAGAACACGAGCCCGGCGGCCATCCAGACTCCGAAGACCACCCAGGTGACGGCCGAGAGGCTGCCCATCATCCACACGCACAGGGCGAAGCCGATCGCGGGCAGCACCGGCGACAACGGCACCCGGAAGGTGCGCCGCATCTCCGGGCGCGTCCGGCGCAGCACCACGACGGCCACATTGACCAGCGCGAAGGCGAAGAGGGTGCCGATGCTGGTGGCGTCGGCGAGCTGGCCGAGCGGGATCGCGGCGGCGAGGACACCGCAGAACAGCGAGACGATCACGGTGTTGGCGCGAGGTGCGCCGGTCTTCGGGTGGACGCGCGAGAACACCTTGGGCACCAGCCCGTCGCGGGACATGGCGAAGAGGATGCGGGTCTGGCCGTAGAGCACGGTCAGGACGACGCTGGCGATGGCGATGACGGCACCGGCGGCGAGCAGCGTGCCCCAGAAGGTCTGCCCGGTGACGTTCTTCATGATCTCGGCGAGCGCGGCCTCCGAGTCGTTGAACTTCCGCCAGGGCTTCGCGCCGACGGCGACGGCCGCGACGACGACGTACAGGGCCGTCACGATGACCAGCGAGAGCATGATCGCGCGGGGCAGGTCACGCTGCGGGTTCTTGGCCTCCTCACCCGCGGTGGAAGCGGCGTCGAAGCCGATGTACGAGAAGAACAGCGTGGCACCGGCGGCGCTGACTCCCGCCATGCCGAGCGGCATGAAGTGCTCGTAGTTGCCGGACTTGAAGCCCTGGATGCCGATCGCGCAGAACAGCAGCAGCGCGACGATCTTCACGGCCACCATGATCGTGTTGGCGCGTGCGGACTCCTTGGCGCCGCCGAGCAGGAAGGCCATGGCGAGCAGGACGACGATCAGGGCGGGCAGGTTGAAGATGCCGCCGTCGCCGGGGGGTGCGGAGAGCGCGTTCGGGATGGTGACGCCGATCGTGCCGTTGAGCAGTTCGTTGAGGTACTCGCCCCAGCCGACCGCGACGGCGGCCACCGACACGCCGTACTCCAGGACCAGACACCAGCCGCAGATCCAGGCGATCAGCTCACCCATCGTTGCGTACGCATACGAGTACGAGGAGCCGGCGACCGGGATGGTGCCCGCCAGCTCGGCGTACGAGAGGGCCGAGAAGAGCGCCGTGAGACCGGCGATCACGAAGGAGAGGGTGACCGCGGGTCCGGCCTTGGGGACGGCCTCGCCGAGGACCACGAAGATGCCGGTGCCGAGAGTGGCACCGATGCTGATCATGGTGAGCTGCCACAGCCCGAGGGAACGCCTGAGCGAGCCTCCCTCGCCCTGGCCGCCCTCGGCCACCAGGCGTTCCACGGGCTTGCGACGCATCAGGCGCGCGCCGACACCCGGGGACGGTGCGGCGGACTCTGAGCGGGACTGCGGGGGTGCGCCTTGATCGAGCACGCGGTGGCTCCTTCATCGCTGCCGGTCGATACGGCGGGGACCGGCGGCACCCCTGGCAGCAGGGACCCGCCGAGCGGGGTCCCCGCCACGCCATGTACAGCGCTTGACCCTACGAGTCCGGGCTTCACGGGCGTAATGCAGCAACCTTGCGCGTCTTCGCAAGATCGTTGCGTTCATCGCACCTCGGCGCGTGTTCGTTGCGCGGGGCCTTTCGATGGTTGCGCACGCCCCCGTACGGCCGTCCGCGGCAGGTACGCCGACGGCCCCCGTGGGCGCACCACGGGGGCCGTACGACGATGGAAAAGGTCAGCTCCAGCTGGCGTGCAGGGGCTTGCCCTCCGCGTAGCCGGCCGCGCTCTGGATACCGACGATCGCGTTCTCGGCGAACTCCTCCAGGGAGCCCGCACCCGCGTAGGTGCAGGAGGAGCGGACGCCCGCGATGATCGAGTCGATCAGGTCCTCGACGCCCGGGCGCCCCGGGTCGAGGAACATCCGCGAGGTGGAGATGCCCTCCTCGAAGAGGGCCTTGCGGGCACGGTCGTACGCCGACTCCTCGCTCGTCCGGTTGCGGACCGCGCGCGCGGACGCCATGCCGAACGACTCCTTGTACAGGCGCCCGCTGGCGTCCTGCTGGAGGTCGCCCGGGGACTCGTACGTCCCCGCGAACCAGGAACCGACCATGACGTTGGACGCGCCCGCGGCCAGCGCCATGGCCACGTCGCGCGGGTGGCGGACGCCGCCGTCGGCCCACACGTGCTTGCCGTACTTCTTCGCCTCGGCGGCGCACTCGAGGACGGCCGAGAACTGCGGCCGGCCGACGCCGGTCATCATGCGGGTGGTGCACATGGCGCCGGGGCCGACGCCGACCTTGATGATGTCCGCGCCCGCGTCGATGAGGTCCTTGACGCCCTCGGCGGCGACGATGTTGCCCGCGACGATCGGGACCTGCGGGTCGAGCGCGCGCACGGTCCTGACCGCGCTGATCATCGACTCCTGGTGGCCGTGCGCGGTGTCGATGACGAGCGTGTCGACGCCCGCGTCGAGGAGCTGCTTGGCCTTGCCCGCGACATCGCCGTTGATGCCCACGGCGGCCGCGATGCGCAGCTTGCCCCCGGCGTCGGTGGCCGGGGTGTAGAGCGTGGCGCGCAGGGCGCCCTTGCGGGTGAGGATGCCGGCGAGCTTGCCCTCGGCGTCCACGGCCGGGGCGTAGCGGCGGTTGGCACCGTCCAGCTTGTTGAACGCCTCGCGCGGCTCGATGTCGGCGTCGAGGAGCAGCAGGTCCCGGGACATGACCTCGGCCAGCTGCGTGAACCGGTCCACGCCGGTGAGGTCGGCGTCGGTGACCACGCCGACCGGGCGGCCGTCCTCGTCGACGACGACGCCCGCGTTGTGGGCGCGCTTGGGCAGTAGCGCCAGCGCGTCGGCGACGGTCTGGTGGGGCGCCAGGACGATGGGGGTGTCGAGCACCAGGTGGCGTCCCTTGACCCAGGTGACGACCTCGGTGACGACCTCGATCGGAATGTCCTGCGGGATGACCACGAGGCCACCGCGGCGGGCGACGGTCTCGGCCATCCGGCGGCCCGCGATCGCGGTCATGTTGGCGACGACCAGGGGGATCGTGGTGCCCGTGCCGTCCGGGGCGCTGAGGTCCACG
Source organism: Streptomyces sp. NPDC090798 (assembly GCF_044768965.1). Taxonomy (NCBI): domain Bacteria; kingdom Bacillati; phylum Actinomycetota; class Actinomycetes; order Kitasatosporales; family Streptomycetaceae; genus Streptomyces; species Streptomyces sp. NPDC090798. Next base: position 455,295 of record NZ_JBIVXA010000003.1, on the reverse strand, counting down.
CCCTGCCGGGAGCCGACCGCGGAGCGGCTGGGGACCATGAAGACGTCGTCGTACGTCAGGTCGTACGGAGGCTGGATGTCGTTGAGGAAACGCACGTGCTGCACATCCCAGTCGATCAGAGGTGGCCCCCGGACAGGTCAGCCAGGGGGAAGAGCACGTACTTCATTGTCCCACGGCGACCTGAATGTGATGCCCGGACAGATCATCCAGGCTGGTCAGGGGGCAGCTGGTCGGATCCTCCAAGGGAGAGGACGACCGACAGCGTGGCGTCGTGCTCCTGGTAGTGCCCGGTGGCCGATTCCAGCACCTCCTGGGCGATCTCCCACTCGTCGGGGCGGGTCTTGGCGTAGTGCCGCCAGCCGCTCACCAGGATGACGCGGCCCGGGCTGGCGGGTCCCCAGTCGGGGTCGCCCAGGCAGTCCGCGAGGGCGTCCCAGTTCCGGCCGAACCATTCGGGCAGGTCGAGGGCGCGGACGCAGCGTTCCATGAAGGCCGCCTTGTCGCAGACTCCGGTGAGGTCGAGCACGCTGACCTGCCATCCGACCGCACGCGCCGCGCGGAACACCTCCGCCAACGGGCCGTCCGTCATCTCAGCACCGCCCTGAACGACTTGTAGTGATCATCGGTGTAGTAGATCTCACCGCCCTGCCCGGTGACAATGCGACGGGCTCCCCGATCGTGTGCGCCGGGCGTTTTGACCGTGTACTCGTGGTAGTAGCCGCGCTGGTGCTTGGGCAGCAGGCTCTCGAAGTTCCCGAAGACGACGCCGTCCCTGGCGTACGGGAAGGGGCCGCCCTTGTCGATGAGGGCGAGCGTCGTGCGGGCCTCGGCGGGAAGCCCGGCCGCGTCGACCGTCGCCATCCCGTGGGCCCAGGACGGAAGCGCCGAACGGGCCGCCGACGGGGCTCCCGTTACCGCACCCGCCCCGGTACCGGCCGACTCCGTCGACGAGCAGCCCGTCAGGAGCACGCCGAAACACAGAAACAGCCCCACGAGCGCCCGGGGCACCCACCGCACCACGACCATGCCGCCGATGCTGCCACGCCCTCCTCCGCGCGGCGCGCCGATACCCCCGAGCGCCCCCTGACGGGTCACGGCCCGTCCGGGTCCGCCCGGTTCAGAGCGGGGCGGGGGGTCGGGCCGGCCGTCATCAGGTAGTCCGCGGCGGACGTGTCCGTCACCAGGCTGGTGACGAGCCCGGACCGCAGCACCGCGTCGATGGCGGCGGCCTTGCGCTGTCCGCCCGCGATCGCCACGACCTCGGGGATGCGCCGCAGCCGGTCGGCCTCCACGGTGATGCACCGCTCGCCCAGGTCACGGCCGACCCGCCGCCCCTCGGTGTCGAAGAGGTGCGCGGACATCTCGGCGGCGACACCGAGAGTCGCGTAGTGGTTGCGCTCCTCGTCGCTGAGCATGTCGTGCACCGTCGAGATGCCGGGCTCCCAGGAGCCGATCGACACGCAGGCGACCGTGACCTTGTCGAAGTACTCGAAGGCGCGGGCGATCCCGGTCTGGCTGCGCAGTGCGGCCGCGGTGGCCGCGTCGGGCAGCAGCATCGGCGCGTAGATGGGGTGGGCGTCGCCACCCGACACCTGCGCGGCACGCCGTACCGCCTCCACCGACCCGCGCTCCGCCGTCCCGGCGTCGTACACGCCCGTCAGCTGCACCACCGTGCACGGCGGCAGCCGGTCGAGCGCGGCCGCCATGTGGATGGTGGAGCGGCCCCAGGCCAGGCCCAGCACATCGCCCTCGTTGACCAGCTCACCGAGCAGGTCGGCGGCGACTTCGCCGAGGTTCTCGGGGTCGGGGGACTCCTCGGCATCCGCCGGGGACTCGACCACGACGGCGTGCCGCAGACCGTAGCGGGCGCGCAGCGCGTCGGAGCGCTCCGCGTCCAGCTCGGCGGGCACCCTGATCTCGATCCGCACGAGATCCCGTTCGAGGGCGGTCTCCAGGACCCGGGCCACCTTGAAGCGGCTGACGCCGAACTCCTCGGCGATCTGGATCTTGGATTTGCCCTCGAGGTAGAAGCGGCGGGCCATGGCCGCCGCCTGCACCAGCTCAGCGGGTCCCATCCGCATGGCTGACCGGCCCGCCGACATACCCGACACGGCGATCTCCTCACTGCTGTTCACACTCTGGATTCGCCGTTCATCCTTGCAGATCCGGCGTACTTGATCAGCCCTGATGGGCGGCGTTCACGTTCCCTTTGGTCAGTGGTCGCACGCCCACGCCGCATGGGCCGTCGCGCCCTGAGCCTGGGTGCGCAATGCACGTACCGCCTGGGCCGGATCAGCGGCCCCGTACACGGCTGAACCGGCGACGAAGACGTCCGCGCCCGCCTCCGCGCACCGCTCGATGGTGGACGCCGACACACCGCCGTCGACCTGAAGCCAGAGCTCGAGGCCGTGCTTGCCGATCAACTCACGGGTACGGCGGATCTTCGGCAGCATGATGTCCAGGAACGCCTGGCCACCGAAACCGGGCTCGACCGTCATGATCAGCAGCATGTCGAGCTCGGGAAGCAGGTCCTCGTACGGCTCGATGGGGGTCGCGGGCTTGAGCGCCATGGAGGCGCGGGCGCCCTTGGCCCGGATCTCGCGGGCGAGGCGCACCGGCGCGGCGGCCGCCTCGACGTGGAAGGTGACGGAACCGGCACCCGCCTCCACGTACTGGGGCGCCCACCGGTCGGGGTCCTCGATCATCAGATGGCAGTCCAGCGGCGTGCCCGTCGCACGGGCCAGGGACTCCACGACCGGCACACCGAGCGTGAGGTTCGGAACGAAATGGTTGTCCATGACGTCGACATGGAGCCAGTCCGCGCCCTCCACCGCCTGTGCCTCCTCGGCAAGACGGGCGAAGTCCGCGGACAGAATGCTGGGGTTGATCTGCACGGCCATGCCCCAAGCCTGCCATGCCCCGGGCCGGTTGCTCTCCTCGGTCCGGCTCCTGGACCAGACCTGAGACATACCGGCGCTGCGATGCCGATGCCCCGACCGGCTCCGGACGCGGCTACCGGGCGGCCCGCCGCACAGTCCGGGGCCGCCCGGTTCCTCAGCCGCGGGCGAAGGCCAGCAGGTCGGCGTCGAAGACGTCCTTGAACGGGGCGACCATCGACAGGCCGTGCGGGGCACCCGGGTACACCTTCAGCGTGGCGTCCTTGACGATTTTCGAGGACTTCTCCGCGGCCGCGACGATGGGCACGATCTGGTCGTCGTCGCCGTGCGCGATCAGGGTGGGGACGTCGAACCGCTTCAGGTCCTCGGTGAGGTCGGTCTCGGAGAACGCCTTGACGCAGTCGTACGAGCCCTTGATCCCCACCTGCAGGGACCACAGCCAGAACGCGTCCCGCGTGCCCTGGGACACCTGCGACCCGGGCCGGTTGGCACCGTAGAAGGGCACGCTGAGGTCCTCGTAGAACTGCGAGCGGTCGGTCGCGACGCCCTTGCGGATCTCGTCGAAGACCCCCAACGGCAGCCCTTCGGGGTTCGCCTCCGTCTTGAGCATCAGCGGGGGGATCGCGCCGAGGAGGACGGCCTTGGCGACCCGTCCGGTGCCGTGGCGGCCGATGTAGCGCGTCACCTCACCGCCACCGGTGGAGTGGCCGACCAGGATCACGTCGCGCAGATCGAGCGCCTCGATCAACTGCGCCAGGTCGTCCGCGTAGGTGTCCAGGTCGTTCCCGTTCCACGGCTGACCCGAGCGTCCGTGGCCGCGACGGTCGTGCGCGATCGCACGGAAGCCGTTTTCGGCCATCATGCGGACCTGGGGGTCCCAGGCGTCGGCATTCAGCGGCCAGCCATGGCTGAACACGACCGGCTGCCCCGTACCCCAGTCCTTGTAATAGATTTCCGTGTCGTCCTTCGTGGAAATGAAAGGCATGGCATATTTCTTTCGATCGAGTTACGCGCGAGATCCCTGATCGGCTGAAATGCATGACGGGAATTTCACGCTACCCGACACGCCGCTTGTCCGCGCGGTACGCCTCCAGCAGGCGGAGCCACACCTCACTCGCGGTGGGGTAGCTGGGCACGACATGCCACAGCACGGAAAGCGGCACTCTCGCGACAATGGCCGTCGTGGCGGAGTGGACGAGTTCCGCGACGCCCGAGCCGACGAACGTCGCGCCCACCACCGTGTCGGTACCCCGGTCGATGACCAGTTTGGCGCGCCCGAGGTAGTCCTCGCGCATCACATACGTGCCGGCGAGCGCTGCCATGTCGTACTCGACCGTGGCCACGTCGAGTCCCGCCGCGCGCGCCTCCCGCTCGGTCATGCCGGCCGATCCGACCTCCGGGTCGGTGAAGGTCACCTGCGGGTTGCCCCGATGTCCGTCGGCGGAGCCCGGCGCCCCGCTCCCCGCTCCGGCCGCCGGCCCTTCCGCGGCACGGGCGGCGATCGCCTCACCGGCGATCCGCGCCTGGTACTTGCCCATGTGGGTCAGCAGCGCACGTCCGCAGACGTCGCCGACCGCGTACAGCCAACGCCCGTCCACCGCCCGCACGGCCTGCTCGTCGTCGACCTCCAGAAAGCCGCCGTCGGGGCATCCCACCGACGACAGGCCGATGTCCTGGGTGCGGGGCGTACGGCCGGTGGCCAGCACCAGTTCGTCGGCGACGAGCGTGCTCCCGTCGTCCAGCCGGACGGTGACCTCGCCGCCGTGCGGCAGCCCGACTCCCGTGTCACGGGGATCGTCGCGCCGCACCTCGGTGACCGACCTGCCGGGAAGCAGCCGCACCCCCGCGGCCGTCAACTGGTCCCCCACCATGCGCCCGGCGAAGGGTTCCGCCCGGGCCAGCAGGCCGGTGCGCCGGTACACGACGCTCAACTCCTCGACGCCCAGCGCCCTCAGCCAGGTCGCCGCCTCGCACGCGACCACCCCACCGCCCAGCACGACGACCCGGCGTGGCACCTCGCGCAGATTGGTGACGTCGCGGGACGTCCACGGGCGTGCCTCGCTCATGCCGGGGATCGTCGGCACCGTGGTGCAGGAGCCCGTGTCGATCACCACCGCGTGCCGTGCGGTCAGCACACGGGTGCCGCCGGCCGCCGTCTCCACCGCCACCGAGCGCTCGCCGGCGAGCCGCCCGTACCCACGTACGACATCGATCCCGACGCCGAGCGCCCAGTCGATCTGCGAGGAGTCGTCCAGGCCGTTCACGACGGTGTCCCGGCGGGCCAGTACCGCCCGCACGTCAAGCTCGCGTCCGCTCAACAGCGAGGACACACCCGGCACATGCCGTCCACTGCCCAGCACCTCGGCCGGGCGCAACAGGGCCTTGCTGGGCATGCAGGCCCAGTACGAGCACTCGCCGCCCAGCAACTCCGCCTCGACCAGCACCGCGTCCAGACCGGAGAACTGCGTGGCGTACTGAGCCGCGTTCTCCCCGGCCGCGGCGCCGCCCAGGACGATGACGTCCCATTCGGAACGATCGGGATCCACACGCGCTGCCATCATTCACGCCCTCAAATACGAGAATGGTGAACTCGGAGGATTCGGCGATGGCTCTCGTATTGCGCTCGGACGAGGGTTACCACTCCTCGTCCTACTCCGCTTCGGCCATTTCTCCGAATACGAGAAAGGGTACGCCTACGGGCTGTTCTTGGCGCTGGGAGAGGTCACCCCGTCCGGCGGATCAGCGCCAGATACATGGCGTCCGTGCCGTGCAGATGCGGCCACAGCTGTACGTCGGGACCGTCGCCCAGCGCCGGTACGCCGGGCAGCAGCGGGCGGGCGTCGAGGAGTTCGGCGGAGCCGCTCTCGTAGTGCTTGAGGACGTCGTCCACGACCGCGCGGGTCTCGGCCAGGTGCGGCGAGCAGGTCGCGTACCCGACGACGCCGCCGACCCGTACGGAGTCCAGCGCCGTGCGCAACAGCCCGCGCTGGAGGGGCGCGAAGCCGTCCAGGTCCTCGGGACGGCGCCGCCAGCGGGCCTCGGGACGGCGGCGCAGGGCGCCAAGACCCGTGCAGGGCACGTCCATGAGCACCCGGTCGAAGGTGCCGGGCAGCCACGGCGGACGGGTGCCGTCGGCGGCGATGACCTGGTAGGGGCCGGGATTGCCGGCGAGCGCCTTCGCCACCAGGCCCGCCCGGTGCGGCTGCTTCTCCGAGGCGAGCAGCGCGGCGCCGCGCTCGGCGGCCAGTCCGGCGAGCAGGGCGGCCTTGCCGCCGGGGCCCGCGCAGCCGTCCAGCCACGCCTTGTCGGGACCGTCGAGCGGCGCGTTCGCGAGGGCGAGCGCCACCAGCTGGCTGCCCTCGTCCTGGACGCCCGCACGCCCCTCCCGTACGGCGTCGATGGCACCGGGCTCGCCGCCCTCGCTGAGCCGCACGGCGTACGGCGACCAGCGCCCCGGCAGCGCGGACTCCTCCCCGAGGACGCCGAGGAGTTCGTCGGCGGTGGAACGCCCGGGCCTGGCCACGAGCGTCACCTCGGGCCGCTCGTTGTCGGCCTCGAGCAGGTCCTCGATACCGGCACGGCCGCCGCCCAGCGAGTCCCACAGCGCCGAGACGACCCAGCGCGGGTGCGAGTGCACGACGGCGAGGTGGTCCTCGGGGTCCTCGTCGTAGGGCGGCGCGACCTGCTCCAGCCAGGCGTCGAGATCCTGCCGGGCGACCTTGCGCAGCACGGCGTTGACGAACTTGGCACGCCCGTCGCCGAGGACGACGCGGGCGAGTTCGACGGAGGCGGACACGGCGGCGTGCGTCGGGATGCGCGTCCCGAGCAGCTGGTGCACGCCGAGGCTGAGCACGTCGAGCACGGGCGGATCGACTTCTCGCAGCGGCCGGTCCACACAGGCCGCGATGACGGCGTCGTACGTCCCCTGCCGGCGCAGCGTCCCGTAGACCAGCTCGGTGGCCAGCGCCGCGTCCCGCCCGTCGAACTTCTCCGGTCCCTCCTTCTCGCGCGCCTTCCGCAGCAGCGGCGGCAGGACGAGGTTCGCGTACGCGTCGCGCTCGTCCACGGCCCGCAGCGCCTCGAAGGCGAGCATGCGGACCGGGTCCTTCTGGGGGCGGCGGTAGGGCTTGCCGGGCTTGCGCGGCCCACGGGACTGCTCAGTCACGAAAAAGGTGCTCCGGATCCTGGATGGTTCGACCCCTCCAGCCTACTTCCGGACGGACACGGTGGCCTCGCTGGTGCAGAGGCGGTGGGCCCTCTCCTGGTTGGACAGGCCCCGGGCGGTCAGCTTCAGCACCTCGACCTCACGGGAGGCCGGCACGCCCAGGTCGGGTGGCGCGGCGTCCCGCGCGGGCCCGTGCTGCCGGGCGAAGGCCTCTATCAGGCGGCGGGTGGTGCCGGGCCCGAAGAGGGCGTCGCCGGACCCCGCGTCTCCGGCATGATCCGCCGGACAGGTCCCGGCTCCGGATTCCAGACGGTGCGTCAATCTCCGTCGCTACCACTGGAGTTGTGCGAGCTGACGGCTACCGCGCACGGTGGGGCGGGAGGTGCGTCAGGCCCCGAGCCGCTCCCCGGAGGCGATGCGCACCCCGCGCGCCCAGTCGGCCGCGCGCATCGGCTTCTTGCCCTGGGCCTGGACCCAGAGCAGTTCCACGGCGTACGAGCCGGTCCCGACGTACACGTTGTTCTTGCCCACGGACAGTTCGCCCGGGGCGAGGTCGGTGCGCTCGGGCACGGGCGTGGCGTGGATGAGCTTGAGCCGCTCGCCGCGGAAAGCGGTCCAGGCGCCGGGCGCGGGCGTGCACCCGCGCACCATCCGGTCGACGCGCAGCGCCGGTGCGGACCAGTCGACGTGGGCGTTCTCGACGGTGATCTTCGGTGCCAGGGTGATGCCGTCGGCAGGCTGCGGTACGGCCTTCAGGGTGCCGTCCTCGATGCCGTCCATGGTCGCGACGAGCAGGCCCGCACCGGCGAAGGCGAGCCGGGTGAGCAGGTCCCCACTGGTGTCGGTGCGCCGGATCTCCTCGGTGACGGTCCCGTACACCGGCCCCGAGTCGAGCCCCTCCTCGATGAGGAAGGTGGAGGCACCGGTGATCTCGTCCCCCGCCATGATCGCGTGCTGCACAGGGGCGGCGCCGCGCCAGGCGGGCAGCAGGGAGAAGTGCAGATTGACCCAGCCGTGGGCGGGCACCTCGAGGGCGACCCGCGGCAGCAGCGCCCCGTACGCCACCACGGGACAGGCGTCGGGCCCGATCTCCCTCAGCCGGGCCAGAAAGTCCTCGTCCCGCGGCTTGACCGGCTTCAGCACCTCGATACCGGCCTCCTCCGCCCGTTCGGCGACCGGACTCGCGACAAGCCGCCGTCCGCGGCCGGCGGGCGCGTCGGGCCGCGTGACCACGGCGGCCACCTCGTGCCGCCCGGAGGCGATCAAGGCGTCCAGTGCGGGAACGGCGACCTCGGGGGTACCTGCGAAGACGAGCTTCATGGGTGGCGGTTGGCCTCTCGGGCGGGAACGCTTCAGGGCCCTGCACACCCGCCGGTGCGGACGGGGTACGGGGCAGCGCACCAGTCTATGCGGCTCGGCGGCTCGGCGACCCGGGGGTTCGACGGGCGACACCTCGAACACACGAATACGCGAACACGCGAACAGACGCCGAAGGCCGAGGTGTGACCCCGGCGCACCGGGGGCGTACGCCCCCGGACGCGCCCTGTGCATATGCCCTTACGCCCCCGCAGCGTGACCACTCACCCGCAAACGCGTTGGTCAAGAGAGAGTTGACCACAACGGGCCGCGATCGCGGCCCGATCCTTTTCAACGCCGGTTCGAGAGGCTTGTTCATGGCCGACCACGCAACCCACGACGCCCAGGCTCGGGCCAGCCTGCACTTGCTGGTGCGGGACATCGAGCGGGTCCGCCGGCAGGTGGACGCACTGCGCACGCTCACCGCCCAACTGGGCAACGTCTACCGCCCGCGCCGCTCCGGCCCCTCCGCGGGCTTCGTCGTCTACGGACGTGCCCCCGCCCCGACCGTCCGCCTCGCGCAGGAGCTGCGGGACAGCGTCGAGACCCTGGTCACGGCCGCCGTGGACTTCGACCGCTCCCTGGGCTTCTCCTGGGACGCGGTGGGCTCCGCCCTCGGGGTCACCAAGCAGGCGGTGCACCGCCGTTACGGCGCCCGCCGCGCCGCCGCGCAGGCCGCCGCCGAGGCCGAGCGCTCCACGGAGACCTCGGGCACCCGCACGGTCGCCGTCAACACGGGAATCCCCACGGTGCCGACGGTCCCCGCCGCCCGCTCCATGCCGACCCAGCCGACCGCGGGCAGCCCCACCCTCCGCGACGAGGTCAGGTCCACGGCGTTCCCGGGCCCCCGCAACGGCTGACCCCACCTCTCGCCTGCCTCCCGGCACCGTCGAAGCCGGGAGGCGGCCCAGGTCGGGGCGGCCCGGACCGAGGGCCCGGCCCGGCACCCCGGACCGAAGCACGACCCCGTCCCCCACCCCCACCCCCGCGCCGTCCGCCCTCCGCACCCTCACTGACGTTCGTCACCCGATGTCCGGCGGATCGATCCGAATCCGTACGGGCTCACTTCCGCCCCGCGCCATCCGCGCCGCCTGGGCGGCCTTGAGCGCGGCCGCCAGCGCCGCCCCGCTCCCCGGCGGCACCCGGACGAGCGCCCGCTCCCACTGCTCCCCCGGCGGCGGCGCCCCCACCCGCCGCGGTCCCCCGGCCTGCGTGACGGGCAGCGGCACCGGCCCCAGCACCTCCGCATCGCCCGGAAGCTCGACCACGGCGAGAAACCCGGCGAGCGCCTCCGCCGTACCGGACACGGCCGCCATCCGGGACACCGGCGGAAACCCCAGCTCGGCCCGCTCGGCGAGCTCCCGCACCGCGTGTCCGACGGGATCCCACCGTACGAGCGCCTGCACGGGCCGCAGGGTCGGCTCCGCGACGACCACGACCGTGCCCCCCGCCCCCTGCCCACGCACCAGCGCCGCCGCGCCGATCCACCGTCGCAGCGCGTCCTCGCCGGCCCGCAGATCGGGCCGCGACAGCATCGTCCAGCCGTCGAGCAGCAACGCGGCCGCGTACCCGCCCTCGGCGACGGGCTCGGCCCCCGGCGTGCTCACGACGAGCGCGGGCGCCCCCGGCACCGTGTCGAGCACCTGCTCGCGCCCCGACGTCCGCACGGGCACGGCCGGAAACGCCCGCCCCAGCTCCTCCGCGGTCCGCCGCGCACCCACGACCTGGGCCCGCAGCCGGAACCCGCCGCACTCGGGACAGTGCCAGGCCGCCTCGTCGCGCCCGCACCACGTGCACAGCAGCGCCCCGGCGTCCCGCGCCTCCAGCGGTCCCGCGCAGTGCCGGCAGCGAGCCGGAGCACGGCACTGCGCACAGGCCATCCGCGGTACGTACCCACGCCGCGGCACCTGCACCAGTACGGGCCCGTGCCGCAGGCCGTCCCTCACCACCTGCCAGGCGAGGGTCGGCAACCGGGCGGCCCGCGCAGCCTCGTCCCGCGCGAGATCCCCGTCCCCCACGGTCCGCACGAGCGGCGCGCTCGACCGCACCTGCTCCCGCTCGGCGACCAGCGGCAGCGCCCACCCGCTCTCGACCAGCTGCGCGGCCTCGACCGTGCAGCCCCAACTCCCCAACAGGAACGCGCACTTGTCTTGGGCGGCTCGCAACAGCAGCACTTCCCGGGCATGCGGCTGCGGCGCGTGCTGCTCGCTGTGGCTGTCGTCGCCGTCGTCCCAGATGACGACGAGTCCCAGATCCCGTACGGGCGCGAACATGGCGGCCCGGGTCCCCACGACGGCCCGTACGGACCCACGCCGCACGGCCAGCCACTCCCGGTAGCGCTTCTCGGGCCCGGCATCGGCCGTGAGCACCGCGTGCTGCCCCTCCCCCAGCACGCAGGACAGCGCGGCATCCACCCGCGTGACAGCCCGGCCGTCCGGCACGACGACGAGCGCACCCCGCCCCGAGGCGAGCGTCGCGCCCACGGCTCTGGCGATCTCCTCGGCCCAGCCGGGCCCCGGCAACGCGTTCCACACGGCCCGCGGTGTCCCGCCCGCGGCGAGCGACTCGAGAAAGGACGCCCCCCGCCCGTATCGCGTCCAGGAACCGGTCTCGGGCATGCCGGGCGGAGGGAGCGGCGCGGGCGAGGGCTTCTGCTCGGCCCGCGCGTTGCGCGGCGGGACCGCGAGTTGCAGCACGTCGGCGAGGCTCCCCGCGTACCGGTCGGCGACGGCCCGCGCGAGTCCCAGCAGCTCGGGCCCGAGCACCGGCTCGGGCGACACGACCTGTGCGAGCGCGGCGAGCGGCCCGGAGTAGTCGGACGCGGCGAGGCGCTCGACGAGGAACCCGTCGATCAGCCCCCCGCCCTCACGACGGCCCTCCCGCACCCGATGCCGCCCGGCCCCGAACCGCACCCGAACCCGCACGCCCGGCTGCGCCTCGGCGTCCAGCTCCTCGGGCACGGCGTAGTCGAAATACCGGTCGAGGTGCAGCACACCCTTGTCGACCAGGACACGCGCGACAGGCAGCTGCTCGGCGAGCTTCGCCCCCCGCCACGTGCGCGGCTTCGCCTTGGGCGCCCTGGCCTGCCGCACCCCTTCCCGAATCAACGCAAGCTGCTCGGGCGGCGCGCCCTCCGCGCCACCCTCACCCCACCCGTTCGCGCTGCTCACAGCAACATTCCTACCAGACCCCACTGACACCGCCGCGCGCCCGAGATCAGGCCGGTCACGGATCACGAACGCCCCGAGGGCGCTTCTGCCATGGACCACTCGGCCATACCGGTCCAAGGACCGGCAGCAGGATTCGAACCTGCGAGGGAATCACCCGGAAGTACCCGCGACCATCGCACCGGACGCCACGACGTCAGTTCTCCCGAGTTCCAAGCGGCAGCGGACCATGATCCAGATTCACCGCGCGCCCTGGGCGCACTCCACCGAAGTAACCGCGGCCATCGCACCGGGAGACCTCAACCCTACGAACCCCGACCCCACCCGGACCACCGATTTACCCACCGACGCGACCGGCCCTCCAGGGGACTCCCGCCGGGAAAACAGTGAGGCCCGGCGTCCCCGAAGGGGTACCGGGCCTCACCGTACGGGCGTTGCTTACAGACCGACGGCCTTGCGCAGGGCCTCCACGCGGTCCGTGCGCTCCCACGTGAAGTCGGGCAGCTCGCGGCCGAAGTGACCGTAGGCGGCCGTCTGGGAGTAGATCGGACGCAGCAGGTCGAGGTCGCGGATGATGGCCGCCGGGCGGAGGTCGAAGACCTCGGCGATGGCGGTCTCGATCTTCTCGGCGTCCACCTTGGCGGTGCCGAAGGTCTCGACGAAGAGGCCGACGGGCTCGGCCTTGCCGATGGCGTAGGCGACCTGGACCTCGCAGCGGGAGGCGAGGCCCGCGGCGACGACGTTCTTGGCGACCCAGCGCATGGCGTAGGCGGCGGAGCGGTCGACCTTGGACGGGTCCTTGCCGGAGAAGGCGCCGCCACCGTGGCGGGCCATGCCGCCGTACGTGTCGATGATGATCTTGCGGCCGGTGAGGCCGGCGTCGCCCATCGGGCCGCCGATCTCGAAGCGGCCGGTCGGGTTCACCAGGAGGCGGTAGCCCTCGGTCTCCAGCTTGATGCCGTCGTCGAGGAGGGCCTTGAGCTCCGGCTCGACCACGAATTCGCGGATGTCGGGGGCGAGGAGGGAGTCGAGGTCGATGTCCGAGGCGTGCTGCGAGGAGACGACGACCGTGTCCAGGCGGACCGCCTTGTCGCCGTCGTACTCGATGGTGACCTGGGTCTTGCCGTCGGGACGGAGGTAGGGGATCGTCCCGTTCTTGCGGACCTCGGAGAGGCGGCGCGACAGGCGGTGCGCGAGGTGGATCGGGAGCGGCATCAGCTCCGGGGTCTCGTCCGTCGCGTACCCGAACATCAGGCCCTGGTCGCCCGCGCCCTGCTTGTCGAGCTCGTCCTCGTCGCCCTCGACCCGGTTCTCGTACGCCGTGTCGACACCCTGCGCGATGTCGGGCGACTGCGAGCCGATCGACACGGAGACACCACAGGAAGCTCCGTCGAAGCCCTTCTTCGACGAGTCGTAACCGATCTCCAGGATCTTGTCGCGGACCAGCTGGGCGATCGGCGCGTACGCCTTGGTCGTGACCTCGCCGGCCACGTGCACCAGGCCGGTCGTGATCAGCGTCTCCACGGCGACCCGGGACGTCGGGTCCTCGCGCAGAAGCGCATCGAGAATGGTGTCGCTGATCTGGTCAGCGATCTTGTCGGGGTGGCCCTCGGTCACGGACTCCGAGGTGAACAGGCGACGGGACACAACGCTCCCTGTGGTTGCAGCGGCTGCTGGCTGATCATTGTTGGACGGGACGAGAGCTGCGCTCGACGTCGTCCGAGAACAGTTTATCGGTCGCACTCGCCCACAGGCCCCCCTGTCTCGCTTCTCGGAAGCGCTGTGACCTGCGGCACGGGCATTCTGCGCCATGACGATCGGTCTCCACCAGGGTCGTCACGGGCGATTTCGCGCTGATGGACGCGGCTGTTGGGGTTAACGGGACGTTCACACCAGGCGGCGTGTCACCAGGTCCCACACCATCTCGGCCAGAGCCTCCTTGGGCCCGTACGGCACCGGGGTCTCACTGCCGTCGGCCCCCAGCACCACGGCCTCGTTCTCCTCGGCACCGAAGGTCTTGCGCTCCCCCACCTCGTTCACGACGAGAAGGTCGCACCCCTTGCGCACCAGTTTCGTACGACCGTTGGCGAGGACGTCGTCCGTCTCGGCGGCGAAACCGACGACCACCTGGCCGGGGCGGGGACGGTCCGCCGAGATCTCCGCGAGGATGTCCGGATTGCGGACCAGAACGATCGGCTCCGGTTCCCGGTCGTCCTTCTTCTTGATCTTCCCGGCCGCGTAGGCGGCCGGGCGGAAGTCCGCCACCGCCGCCGCCATCACCACGGCGTCGGCGTCCGAGGCCGCCTTGAGAACCGCCTCGCGCAGTTGCACGGCCGTCCCGACCTGCACCACGTCCACGCCCGCCGGGTCCGGCAGTCCGGTGTTCGCGGCGATCAGCGTGACCCGGGCGCCCCGGGCGGCCGCCGTGCGCGCCAGGGCGTACCCCTGCTTGCCGGAGGAGCGGTTGCCGAGGAAGCGGACCGGGTCGAGGGGCTCTCGGGTGCCGCCGGCGCTGACGACGACGTGGCGGCCGGCGAGATCGGGCTCGGTCACGCCGCGGGCGAGCACCCGGCGGCAGACCTCGAAGATCTCCGCGGGATCGGGCAGCCGCCCCTTGCCGGTGTCGACACCGGTCAGGCGCCCCACCGCGGGCTCGATGACGACGGCGCCGCGGCGGCGCAGCGTCGCCACGTTCTCCTGGGTGGCCGGGTGCTCCCACATCTCGGTGTGCATGGCGGGCGCGAAGACGACCGGGCAGCGGGCGGTGAGCAGGGTGTTGGTGAGGAGGTCGTCGGCCAGGCCGTGGGCGGCCTTGGCGAGCATGTCGGCCGTCGCGGGCGCCACCACCACCAGGTCCGCGTGCTGCCCGATGCGGACGTGCGGGACCTCGTGGACGTCCGACCAGACCTCGGTGGAGACGGGGTGGCCGGAGAGCGCGGACCAGGTGGCGGCGCCGACGAAGTGCAGCGCGGAGTCGGTGGGGACGACACGAACGTCGTGGCCCGACTCCGTCAGCCTGCGCAGCAGCTCACAGGCCTTGTACGCGGCGATGCCACCGCTGACCCCCAGCACGACCTTGGGCTTGTCCACCGTCTCTCCCCGAGCTCGGAAACGTACGACTCCATGACACACCACAGGCCCGGCGGTCGCGCCGCCGGGCCTGGGATGAGCGATTGAACGACTACTGCGCGGGGCCCTCGACGGCCTCGGACGTCAGCAGACCCGCGTTGATCTCGCGCAGGGCGATCGACAGCGGCTTCTCGTGGACGTGGGTGTCGACGAGCGGACCGACGTACTCGAGGAGGCCCTCGCCGAGCTGCGAGTAGTACGCGTTGATCTGACGGGCGCGCTTGGCCGCGTAGATCACGAGGCTGTACTTCGAGTCGGTGGCCTCGAGGAGCTCGTCGATCGGAGGGTTGATGATGCCCTCGGGAGCAGTAATGGAAGAGGACACGCTCTGCCTTCCGAAAGGTGGAAATGACCTAAAAGTGACCTGAAAGATCAAACAACTTCTACCAAGGCTAGCAGCTCACGCGCCACGTCCTCGACGGAGGTGTTGACCAGGGTGACATCGAACTCCGGCTCGGCCGCGAGTTCGATCTTGGCCGCTTCCAGGCGGCGCTCGATCACCTCGGGCGGTTCGGTGCCCCGTCCGGTGAGCCTGCGCACCAGCTCGTCCCAGGAGGGCGGAGCCAGGAACACGAGCAGGGCCTCCGACATGGACTCGCGGACCTGCCGTGCGCCCTGGAGGTCGATCTCCAGGAGAACGGGCACACCCGACTCCAGGTGCTCCAGGACGGCGGCACGCGGCGTCCCGTAGCGGTTGCCGGCGAATTCGGCCCACTCCAGCAGCTCGCCGTTGGCGATCAGCTTGTCCATCTCCTCGTCGGAGACGAAGAAGTAGTGGACTCCGTGCTTCTCACCGGGGCGCGGCTTACGGGTCGTCGCCGACACCGAGAGCCAGACCTCGGGGTGTTCCTTGCGCATATGGGCGACGACCGTGCTCTTGCCGACCCCAGAGGGGCCGGAGAGCACGGTCAGCCGCGGACGTTCACTCATGCAGCGATTATTCCAGCAATCCCGGTGTGCCCAGGACTCAGGCGCCGGAACCGCCGAACTCACGCTCCAGGGAAGCGATCTGGTTCGAGCCGAGGCCGCGTACGCGGCGGCTCTCGGAGATACCGAGTCGCTCCATGATCTGCTTGGCGCGGACCTTGCCCACGCCCGGCAGGGACTCCAGGAGAGCGGAGACCTTCATCTTGCCGATGACATCGTTCTCCTGACCCTGCTTGATGACCTCGTGAAGGGAGGCGCCGGAGTGCTTGAGTCGATTCTTGACCTCGGCCCGCTCCCGGCGAGCCGCGGCGGCCTTTTCGAGCGCGGCTGCGCGCTGTTCAGGGGTAAGGGGCGGAAGAGCCACGCCTACGTCACCTCGGATGTCGAACTGTCGGATACGGACCGGTGAGGAACCTAGTCGCCCCACACCTGGGGAGCTACGAGCAACACGCTTGCCCATTCGCTCTCGACGGAGACTAGCGGGCAAGTGCGCCGGAGTCAGCGAGAACAGCGGAAAAGTCCTGGTCAGCCTCCCTGGAGACGGACATTTGCGACATAGTGCCCCGGATTTGAGGATGTATTCAGACTCGAACCGCTCCGGAGCCACTCATCGAAGAACCGCCGACCGCCCCTCGAAGAGCTCAGGCAGCGCCCACAGCAGCCCTGATCTCCTCCGCGAAGCGCTCCGCGGACGCACGCAGCGCGACCACGTCGGGACCGTGACGAAGAACACCCCGGCTCACGTTCGGCACGACATTGCGCACCGCCGTCCCGAAGACGCCCGCCAGATCGGCCGCCGTGGCTCCCTGGGCGCCGATGCCGGGCGCCAGGAGCGGTCCGTTGATGTCCAGGTCGTAGGAGGAGAGATCGCCCAGCGTGGCGCCGACGACCGCGCCGAAGGACCCCAGGGGCGTCTCTCCCGCGTTCTCGGCGGCGAGGTGGGCCAGCATGGTCGCTCCGACGTCACGGCCGTCCCCGCGGACGGCGTGCTGCACCTCGCCGCCCTCCGGGTTGGAGGTGAGCGCGAGGACGAAGAGCCCGGCGCCGCTCTCGCGCGCCAGCTCCACCGCCGGCTTCAGCGAGCCGTAGCCCAGGTACGGCGACACGGTCAGCGCGTCCGAGAAGAGCGGCGCGTCCTTGCGCAGGAAGGTCTCCGCGTACGCGGCCATGGTCGAGCCGATGTCGCCGCGCTTGGCGTCCATCACGACCAGCGCCCCGGCCGCCCGCGCCTGCTCGACCGACTTCTCCAGGACGGCGATGCCGCGCGACCCGAACCGCTCGAAGAACGCGCTCTGCGGCTTGAGGACCGCGACCCGCTCGGCCAGCGCCTCGACGACGGTGCGGCTGAACCGCTCCAGGCCCGCGATGTCGTCGTTCAGGCCCCAGTCGGTGAGCAGGGCGGCGTGCGGGTCGATGCCGACGCACAGCGGGCCGCGCTCGTCCATGGCACGGCGAAGACGCGCGCCAAAGGGTTCCAGGCTCATGCGGACTTCCTCACATCGGCGCCGACCGCGTCGGCGAGGGTGGCGTACGGGCTGGTACGGAGGCGGGCGGCGAGCCCCTTGTGGATCGCCCGGCCCCAGAAGGGGCCCTCGTAGATGAACGCGCTGTAGCCCTGGACCAGGGTCGCGCCGGCCAGGATGCGCTGCCAGGCGTCCTCGGCGTTCTCGATGCCGCCGACGCCCACCAGGGTGATCCGGTCGCCCACGCGCGCGTAGAGGCGGCGCAGCACTTCCAGGGAGCGTGCCTTCAGCGGCGCGCCCGAGAGTCCGCCGGTCTCCTTGACGAGCGAGGGTGCGGACTTCAGACCGAGTCCCTCGCGCGCGATGGTGGTGTTCGTGGCGATGATCCCGTCCAGGCCGAGTTCGACGGCGAGGTCGGCGACGGCGTCGACGTCCTCGTCGGCGAGGTCGGGCGCGATCTTGACGAGCAGCGGCACGCGGCGGCCGGTGACCGCGCGGCCGGCGGCCTCGCGGACGGCGCTCAGCAGCGGCCGCAGTGCCTCGGTGGCCTGCAGGTTGCGCAGGCCGGGCGTGTTCGGCGAGCTCACGTTCACCACGAGGTAGTCCGCGTGCCGGGCGAGCCGTTCGGTCGACTTCACGTAGTCGCCGACGGCCTCCTCCTCGGGGACGACCTTGGTCTTGCCGATGTTGACGCCCACGACGGTCCTGAAGACGGGCGTACGGGCCTCCAGGCGCTCGCTGACGGCCGCGGAGCCCTCGTTGTTGAATCCCATGCGGTTGATCAGCGCCCGGTCCGGCACGAGGCGGAACAGCCGCTTCTTGGGGTTGCCCGGCTGCGGCTCCCCCGTGACCGTGCCGATCTCGATGTGGTCGAAGCCGAGCATCGACATCCCGTCGATCGCGACGGCGTTCTTGTCGAAGCCCGCCGCGAGCCCGAACGGACCGTGCATCCGCAGGCCGAACGCCTCGGTCCGCAGTTCCTTGTGACGGGGCGCGAGCGCGGCGGCGACGAACGTGCGCAGCACGGGGATACGGGCGGCGAGCCGGATCCAGCGGAAGGCGAGGTGGTGGGCCTGCTCGGGGTCCATCCGCTTGAAGACCAGCCGGAAGAAAAGCTTGTACATGTCTCAGTGTCCTCTGAAGCCTCATGAAGAGGGGGACACCGTTTCCGGTGTCCCCCTCAGAGCTGCTAGTCGCGGGCCGCTGTCAGATGTTCGGCGTGTTCCTGGAGTGAGCGGACGCCCACGTCGCCGTGGTTGAGCGCGTCGATGCCCTGGACGGCGGCGGCGAGTGCCTGGACGGTCGTCAGGCACGGCACCGAGCGTGCCACCGCGGCCGTACGGATCTCGTAGCCGTCGAGGCGGCCACCGGTGCCGTACGGCGTGTTGACGATGAGGTCGACCTCGCCGTCGTGGATCAGCTGGACGATGGTCCGCTCGCCGTTCGGTCCTGCGCCCTCGGACTGCTTGCGCACGACCGTCGCGTTGATGCCGTTGCGCTTGAGCACCTCGGCCGTGCCGGAGGTGGCCAGCAGCTCGAAGCCGTGCGCGACCAGTTCGCGCGCCGGGAAGATCATCGAGCGCTTGTCGCGGTTGGCGACCGAGATGAAGGCGCGGCCCTTGGTCGGCAGCGGACCGTAGGCGCCCGCCTGGGACTTGGCGTACGCCGTGCCGAAGACGGAGTCGATGCCCATGACCTCACCGGTGGAGCGCATCTCCGGGCCGAGGACGGTGTCGACGCCGCGCCCGTGGATGTCGCGGAAGCGCGACCACGGCATGACGGCCTCCTTCACGGAGATCGGCGCGTCGAGCGGCAGCTCGCCGCCGTCACCGTGCGCGGGGAGCAGCCCCTCCGCCCGCAGCTCGGCGACGGTCGCGCCCAGCGAGATCCGGGCGGCGGCCTTCGCCAGCGGCACCGCGGTCGCCTTCGAGGTGAAGGGGACCGTGCGCGAGGCGCGCGGGTTGGCTTCGAGGACGTACAGGATGTCGCCCGCCATCGCGAACTGGATGTTGATCAGGCCGCGCACCCCGACGCCCTTGGCGATGGCCTCCGTCGAGGCCCGCAGGCGCTTGATGTCGAAGCCGCCCAGCGTGATCGGCGGCAGCGCGCACGCCGAGTCGCCGGAGTGGATGCCGGCCTCCTCGATGTGCTCCATGACGCCGCCGAGGTACAGCTCCTCGCCGTCGTACAGCGCGTCCACGTCGATCTCGATCGCGTCGTCGAGGAAGCGGTCGACGAGGACCGGCCGGGAGGGGCTGATCTCGGTCGACTCGGCGATGTAGGACGACAGCCGGGTCTCGTCGTACACGATCTCCATGCCGCGCCCGCCGAGGACGTAGGAGGGCCGTACGAGGACCGGGTAGCCGATCTCGTCCGCGATGGCCTTGGCCTCGGCGAAGGTGGTGGCGGTGCCGTGCTTGGGGGCCGGGAGACCGGCCTCCGCGAGGACGCGTCCGAAGGCGCCGCGGTCCTCGGCGGCGTGGATCGCCTCGGGGGGCGTACCGACGACCGGCACGCCGTTGTCCTTGAGCGCCTGGGCCAGGCCCAGCGGGGTCTGGCCGCCGAGCTGGACGATGACACCGGCGATCGGGCCGGCCAGCGACTCCGCGTGGACGATCTCCAGCACGTCCTCGAGCGTCAGCGGCTCGAAGTACAGGCGGTCGGAGGTGTCGTAGTCCGTGGAGACGGTCTCGGGGTTGCAGTTGACCATCACGGTCTCGTAGCCCGCGTCGCCGAGCGCGAAGGAGGCGTGGACACAGGAGTAGTCGAACTCGATGCCCTGGCCGATGCGGTTCGGGCCGGAACCCAGGATGATCACCGCGGGCTTCTCACGCGGCGCGACCTCGCTCTCCTCGTCGTACGAGGAGTAGAAGTACGGCGTCTTCGCCGCGAACTCGGCGGCGCAGGTGTCGACCGTCTTGTACACCGGGCGCACGCCCAGCGCGTGCCGCACCTCGCGCACGACGTCCTCGCGCAGCCCGCGGATCTCGGCGATCTGGGCGTCGGAGAAGCCGTGCCGCTTGGCCTCGGCGAGCAGCTCGGGGTCGAGCTTGTCGGCGGCGGCCAGCTCGTCCGCGATCTCCTTGATCAGGAAGAGCTGGTCGACGAACCACGGGTCGATCTTCGTCGACTCGAAGACCTCCTCGGGCGTGGCGCCCGCGCGGATGGCCTGCATGACGGAGTTGATGCGGCCGTCGGTGGGCCGCACGGCCTCTTCCAGGAGAAGAGCCTTGTCACCGGGCTCGCCGACGAACGTGAACTGGCTGCCCTTCTTCTCCAGCGACCGCAGCGCCTTCTGCAGCGCCTCGGTGAAGTTGCGGCCGATCGCCATGGCCTCGCCGACCGACTTCATGGTGGTCGTCAGGGTGGAGTCGGCGGACGGGAACTTCTCGAAGGCGAAGCGCGGGGCCTTCACGACCACGTAGTCGAGCGTCGGCTCGAAGGAGGCCGGGGTCTTCTCCGTGATGTCGTTCGGGATCTCGTCGAGCGTGTAGCCGACGGCGAGCTTGGCCGCGATCTTGGCGATCGGGAAGCCGGTCGCCTTCGACGCGAGCGCCGAGGAGCGGGAGACACGCGGGTTCATCTCGATGACGATGATGCGGCCGTCGACGGGGTTGACCGCGAACTGGATGTTGCAGCCGCCGGTGTCGACGCCGACCTCGCGGATGATCGCGATGCCGATGTCGCGCAGTCGCTGGTACTCGCGGTCGGTCAGCGTCATCGCCGGGGCGACGGTGATCGAGTCACCGGTGTGCACGCCCATGGGGTCGAAGTTCTCGATGGAGCAGACGACCACGACGTTGTCGTTCTTGTCGCGCATCAGCTCCAGCTCGTACTCCTTCCAGCCGAGGATGGACTCCTCCAGGAGCACCTCGGTGGTCGGGGAGAGCGTGAGGCCCTGACCGGCGATCCGGCGCAGCTCCTCCTCGTCGTGGGCGAAGCCGGAGCCGGCGCCCCCCATGGTGAAGGAGGGCCGGACGACGACGGGGTAGCCGCCGAGCGTCTCGACGCCCGCGAGCACGTCGTCCATGGAGTGGCAGATCACGGACCGGGCGGACTCGCCGTGCCCGATCTTCGCGCGGACGGCCTCGACGACGCCCTTGAAGAGGTCGCGGTCCTCGCCCTTGTTGATCGCCTCGACGTTGGCGCCGATCAGCTCGACGCCGTACTTCTCCAGCACACCCTGCTCGTGCATGGAGATCGCGGTGTTGAGGGCCGTCTGGCCGCCGAGCGTCGGCAGCAGGACGTCCGGACGCTCCTTGGCGATGATCTTCTCGACGAACTCGGGGGTGATCGGCTCGACGTAGGTGGCGTCGGCGATCTCCGGGTCGGTCATGATCGTCGCCGGGTTGGAGTTGACCAGGATGACCCTCAGGCCCTCGGCGCGCAGGATGCGGCACGCCTGGGTGCCGGAGTAGTCGAACTCGGCGGCCTGGCCGATGACGATCGGGCCGGAGCCGATGACCAGGACGGACTGGATATCGGTGCGCTTAGGCACGCTGGCCCTCCATCAGGGATACGAAGCGGTCGAACAGGTAGGCGGCGTCGTGCGGGCCGGCTGCCGCTTCGGGGTGGTACTGGACGCTGAAGGCCGGCTGGTCGAGGAGGTGCAGCCCCTCGACGACCTGGTCGTTCAGGCAGACGTGGGAGACCTCGGCGCGGCCGTAGGGGGTCTCGGAGACCTTGTCCAGCGGCGCGTCGACGGCGAAGCCGTGGTTGTGCGCGGTGACCTCGACCTTGCCGGTCGTACGGTCCTGCACCGGCTGGTTGATGCCGCGGTGGCCGTACTTCAGCTTGTAGGTGCCGAAGCCGAGGGCGCGGCCCAGGATCTGGTTGCCGAAGCAGATGCCGAAGAGCGGGGTCCTGCGGGCGAGTACCTCCCGCATGACGGCGACGGGACCGTCGGCGGTGGCCGGGTCACCGGGGCCGTTGGAGAAGAAGACCCCGTCGGGGTTCACGGCGTACACGTCCTCGGCCGTGGCCGTGGCGGGCAGCACGTGCACCTCGATGCCGCGCTCGGCCATACGGTGCGGGGTCATGCCCTTGATGCCCAGGTCGACGGCGGCGACGGTGAACTTCTTCTCGCCGATGGCGGGGACGACGTACGTCTCCTTGGTGGCGACCTCGGCGGCGAGGTTCGCGCCCTTCATCTCGGGCGCCTGTCGCACCTCGGCGAGCATGGTGCCCTCGTCGGGCAGGGCGTTGCCGGAGAAGATGCCGACGCGCATGGCCCCGCGCTCACGCAGGTGGCGGGTGAGGGCGCGGGTGTCGATACCGCTGATGCCGACGACACCCTGGCTGCGCAGTTCCTCGTCCAGCGAACGCCGGGCGCGCCAGTTGGAGGGCACGCGCGCGGGGTCGCGTACGACGTATCCGGAGACCCAGATCCGCTTCGACTCGGGGTCCTCGTCGTTGACGCCGGTGTTGCCGACGTGCGGGGCGGTCATGACGACGACCTGGCGGTGGTACGACGGGTCGGTGAGGGTCTCCTGGTAGCCGGTCATCCCGGTGGAGAACACGGCCTCGCCGAAGGTCACCCCCACGGCCCCGTAGGCGCGGCCACGGAAGGTCCGGCCGTCCTCCAGGACGAGTACGGCGGGAGCTGCCTTGTGCCGCTGCGAGGCGGCTCCCTGGATGGAGGTCGTCATCGTGCGCCTTCCGTCTTGGTGCTCTTGTTGATCATGTGGTTCAGGGTGTCGACCCACTCGGTGTGCTCGGCCGCCCGGTCCGAGCGGAACCCGGAGTCGATCAGCTTGTCGCCGTGCGCCCAGGTGACGACGAGCAGACCGCCCTCACTGAGGACCTTCCCGGCGATGCCCTTGCCGAGCAGGGCCTCGCGCAGTGCCTCGGCCGGGATGAAGAAGTCGGTGGCCCCGGGGCGTACGACGTCCAGTCCCGCCTCCGTCAGCGTGAGCTCGACCCGGCTGCGGGTGCCCAGGCCGTGCGCCACGATGCGGTCCAGCCACTGCCCGGCGGTCGTGGACCCGTGGTAGCGGCCACTCATGCTCAGTTTCGCCGGGCCGGGGTCTTCCGGCGCGGTGGGCAGCTCCGGCAGGTCGCCCTGAAGGGTGCCGCGCCACTTCCAGCCCTCGCGCATCAGCCAGTAGACGAGGGCGACGAACAGGACGAGGCCGACGAGCCAGCCGATCCGGGCGGCCCAGTCGGTCACTTCGGCCGACTTCTGTTCGGCAGCCACGGAGGCGGCCATCGGGATGAGAGATGTCACGCGAGCTTCCCGTCGACGAGGGTGGCCTTGCCCCGCAGCCAGGTGTGCGTGACCCGGCCCGGCAGCTCACGGCCCTCGTAGGGGGTGTTGCGGCTGCGCGAGGCGAAGCCCGCGGGGTCCACGGCCCCACGGTATGCCGTGTCGACGAGCGTGAGGTTGGCGGGCTCACCTGCCGAGACGGGACGGCCGTGGCCCGCGGCCTGCCCGATCCGGGCGGGCTTGAAGGACATGCGGTCGGCGACGCCGGCCCAGTCCAGCAGTCCGGTCTCCACCATCGTCTGCTGGACGACGGAGAGCGCGGTCTCGAGCCCCACCATGCCCATGGCGGCGGCGGCCCACTCGCAGTCCTTGTCCTCGTGCGGGTGCGGCGCGTGGTCGGTGGCGACGATGTCGATCGTGCCGTCGGCGAGCGCCTCGCGCAGCGCCGTCACGTCGCGCTCGGTGCGCAGCGGCGGGTTGACCTTGTAGACCGGGTTGTACGAGCGGACCAGCTCGTCGGTGAGGAGGAGGTGGTGCGGGGTGACCTCGGCGGTGACGTCGATGCCGCGGGACTTGGCCCAGCGCACGATCTCGACGCTGCCGGCGGTCGACAGGTGGCAGATGTGGACGCGCGAGCCGACGTGCTCGGCGAGCAGGACATCCCGGGCGATGATCGATTCTTCGGCCACCGCGGGCCAGCCTCCGAGCCCCAGCTCGGCGGAGACGACGCCCTCGTTCATCTGGGCGCCCTCGGTGAGGCGGGGCTCCTGCGCGTGCTGCGCGACCACACCGCCGAAGGCCTTCACGTACTCCAGGGCCCGGCGCATGATCACCGCGTCGTCCACGCACTTGCCGTCGTCCGAGAAGACCGTGACGCCGGCCGCGGACTCGTGCATCGCGCCCAGCTCGGCGAGCTTCTTGCCCTCCAGGCCGACCGTGACGGCGCCGATGGGCTGCACGTCGCAGTAGCCGTGCTCCTGGCCGAGCCGGTAGACCTGCTCGACGACACCGGCGGTGTCGGCGACCGGGAAGGTGTTGGCCATGGCGAACACGGCGGTGTAGCCGCCGCTCGCTGCCGCGCGCGTACCGGTCAGGACGGTCTCGGAGTCCTCACGACCGGGCTCCCGCAGATGGGTGTGCAGGTCGACGAGGCCCGGCAGGAGGACCTTGCCGTCGGCCTCGACGACCTCGGCGCCTTCGTCCGAGAGGCCGGTACCGACCGCCTCGATGACGGCGCCGTCGATCAGCACGTCCTGCGGCTCGCCCCCGAGCACCTTCGCACCACGGATCAGGATCTTGCTCATGCTTCTTACTTCTCCTCGGTACGGGTGTGGGTGACGGCGGGCTCGTTGCCGCCCAGCAGCAGGTAGAGCACAGCCATGCGGATCGATACCCCGTTCGCGACCTGCTCGACGACGGTGCAGCGGTCGGAGTCGGCGACCTCGGCGGTGATCTCCATGCCGCGGACCATCGGGCCGGGGTGCATCACGATGGCGTGCTCGGGCATCTTCGCCATGCGGTCGCCGTCGAGGCCGTAGCGCCGCGAGTACTCGCGCTCGGTCGGGAAGAACGCCGCGTTCATCCGCTCGCGCTGGACGCGCAGCATCATCACCGCGTCGGACTTGGAGAGGGTGCTGTCGAGGTCGTAGGAGATCTCGCAGGGCCAGGACTCCACGCCGACCGGTACCAGGGTCGGCGGGGCGACGAGGGTGACCTCGGCGCCGAGGGTGTGCAGCAGGTCGACGTTGGAGCGGGCGACCCGGCTGTGCAGGATGTCGCCGACGATCGTGATCCGCTTGCCGGACAGGTCCTGGCCGATCCCGGCGTCACGGCCGACCAGGCGCCGGCGCATGGTGAAGGCGTCGAGCAGGGCCTGTGTGGGGTGCTGGTGGGTGCCGTCACCCGCGTTGATGACGGCGGCGTCGATCCAGCCGGAGGTGGCGAGCCGGTACGGGGCTCCGGAGGCGCCGTGCCGGATGACGACGGCGTCGACGCCCATGGCTTCGAGGGTCTGGGCGGTGTCCTTCAGGGACTCTCCCTTGGACACCGAGGAACCCTTCGCGGTGAAGTTGATGACGTCCGCGGAGAGACGCTTCTCGGCGGCCTCGAAGGAGATCCGGGTACGGGTCGAGTCCTCGAAGAAGAGATTGACGACGGTGCGGCCGCGCAGGGTCGGCAGCTTCTTGATCGGCCGGTCGGCGACCCGGGCCATCTCCTCGGCGGTGTCGAGGATCAGGACGGCGTCGTCGCGGGTGAGGTCGGCGGCCGAGATGAGATGACGCTGCATCTGTCAGGCTCCGTAAGGCAGTTCAGGAGAATTCGGGCAGGCGGGCGCGCGCGGAGCGCACTCGGGGGCGTACGGCGGTGACGTACTCCGGAGTGCTACTGCTGTGCGTCCGGGGAGGTCCGCTTCGCACCGAGCAGCACGGTGTCGCGACCGTCCTCCTCGGCGAGCTGGACCTTGACCGTCTCCCGCAACGACGTGGGGAGGTTCTTGCCGACGTAGTCGGCGCGGATGGGCAGTTCACGGTGGCCGCGGTCGACGAGGACCGCGAGCTGCACGGCGCGCGGGCGGCCGATGTCGTTCAGCGCGTCGAGCGCGGCGCGGATGGTGCGGCCGGAGAAGAGCACGTCGTCGACGAGGACGACCAGGCGGCCGTCGATGCCGTCGCCGGGGATCTCGGTGCGGGCCAGCGCACGCGGCGGGTGCATGCGCAGGTCGTCGCGGTACATGGTGATGTCGAGCGAACCGACCGGGATCTTGCGATCGGTGATCTCTTCGAGCTTGTCGGCCAGTCTGCGGGCCAGGAAGACGCCCCGGGTCGGAATGCCGAGGAGCACCACGTCGTCGGCGCCCTTGGCGCGTTCGACGATCTCGTGGGCGATGCGGGTCAGCACCCGCGCGATGTCGGGGGCTTCCAGAACGGGCCGTGCGTCGGCTTCGTACTGCTGCTTGTCCTGCTCGGTGTCCATACGAAACGGACCTCCTTCTCCGCCTCACGGGACGGATCATTAAAGGACGTCGGATTTGCGCCATCCACGGTACCAGCCCGCCAACGCGCCTGATCACCACCCTGCGGGCCACCGCCGGTGACTCCCGCGTGAAGGTCGGTCCGGACCATTCGGCTTGACGGGGGAGAGTAACGCTGCGTAACCTCACAGTGAGTCACCAGCCGCGCGGCGGAGCCGCACGTTGATACAGCGTCCGGGGAGCTATATGTCCAGCGAATACGCCAAACAGCTCGGGGCCAAGCTCCGGGCCATCCGCACCCAGCAGGGCCTTTCCCTCCACGGAGTCGAGGAGAAGTCACAGGGACGCTGGAAGGCGGTCGTGGTCGGGTCGTACGAGCGCGGTGACCGCGCCGTCACCGTGCAGCGCCTCGCCGAACTGGCGGATTTCTACGGGGTTCCCGTGCAGGAGCTGCTGCCCGGCACCACTCCTGGCGGGGCCGCCGAGCCGCCGCCGAAGCTCGTCCTCGACCTGGAGCGGCTGGCCCACGTGCCGGCCGAGAAGGCGGGTCCTCTGCAGCGTTACGCCGCGACGATCCAGTCCCAGCGCGGTGACTACAACGGCAAGGTGCTGTCGATCCGCCAGGACGACCTGCGCACCCTCGCCGTCATCTACGACCAGTCGCCCTCGGTCCTCACCGAGCAGCTGATCAGCTGGGGCGTGCTGGACGCGGACGCGCGCCGCGCCGTCTCCCACGACGAGGGCTGATCCCTTCTGGGAGTTCAGCAGAAACGTGCCGCCGGGGTGGCCGGAACCATGTGTTCCGGCCACCCCGGCGGCTTTCTGCGGGCCTCGGGAGCCTCATGGGTACGGGAACGCCGGAGGGCCCGCAGCGGACGTGCTGCGGGCCCTCCGGCGTTTTCGTACCTCGTCTACGGGCGCGTAC
This sequence comes from Streptomyces sp. NPDC090798, assembly GCF_044768965.1. Taxonomy (NCBI): domain Bacteria; kingdom Bacillati; phylum Actinomycetota; class Actinomycetes; order Kitasatosporales; family Streptomycetaceae; genus Streptomyces; species Streptomyces sp. NPDC090798. The sequence goes on along the minus strand of NZ_JBIVXA010000003.1, from coordinate 428,090 downwards.
GGACCACGGGCGCCGTACGCGCCAGGTCCTGTCGTCTGATTCCCCTCGTCCGCCCGGAGGGCGGACGGGAATGTGACGGCGGGACCTATGCCTCGTCGCGGCGCAGCGACGGCTTCAGGTCCTTCAGCCGGCCCAGCAGGCCGTTCACGAACGAGGGCGACTCGTCCGTGGAGAACTCCTTCGCCAGCTGAACCGCCTCGTCGATGACCACGGCGTCGGGGGTCCCGTCGACCCAGATCAGCTCGTAGGCGCCGAGGCGCAGGATGTTGCGGTCGACGACCGGCATCCTGTCCAGCGTCCAGTCGACGGCGTACGTCGCGATGAGCTCGTCGATCCGCTTCGCCTTGGTGGCGTAGCCCTCGACCAGCTCCATCGTGTACTCGCTGACCGGCGGCTGCCGGGTGTCGGTCCGGGAGTGCCGGATCCAGTCCGCGAGGACCGTCAGGACGTCCACGCCGCGCTGGTCGCCCTCGAAGAGGATCTGGAAGGCGCGCTTGCGGGCCGTGTTGCGGGCAGCCACGGTTAGCTGTTCACCCGGCCGAGGTAGTCGCTCGTGCGGGTGTCGACCTTGATCTTCTCACCGGTGGTGATGAAGAGCGGGACCTGGATCTGGTGACCGGTCTCCAGGGTGGCGGGCTTGGTGCCACCGGTGGAGCGGTCGCCCTGGACACCCGGCTCGGTCTCCTGGATGACGAGCTCGACGGCGGCCGGCAGCTCGACGAAGAGCACCTCGCCCTCGTGCTGCGCGACGGTGGCGGTGAAGCCCTCGATCAGGAAGTTGGCGGCGTCGCCGACGGACTTGCGGTCGACCATGAGCTGGTCGTACGTGTCCATGTCCATGAAGACGAAGTACTCGCCGTCCATGTACGAGAACTGCATGTCGCGCTTGTCGATCGTGGCCGTCTCGACCTTGACGCCGGCGTTGAACGTCTTGTCGACGACCTTGCCGGAGAGCACGTTCTTCAGCTTGGTGCGCACGAAGGCCGGGCCCTTGCCGGGCTTGACGTGCTGGAACTCGACGACGGACCAGAGCTGGCCTCCGTCGAGCTTGAGCACCAGGCCGTTCTTGAGGTCGTTCGTGGAAGCCACGGTTGCGGAATCTCCTGGACTGACGTGGACGACCCCGGGACACGCGCGTAGCCATGGGCTAGAGCGCGAGCAGTTCCTTGGTCGTGATGGTGAGTAGCTCGGGTCCGCCGTCCGCCTCGGGGCGTACGACGAGCGTGTCATCGATCCTGACACCGCCCCGGCCCGGGAGGTGGACCCCCGGTTCGACGGTGACCGGCACGCAAGTGTCCAGTTTACCCATGGCCGCGGGGGCGAGCTGCGGGTCCTCGTCGATTTCGAGCCCCACACCGTGCCCGGTCAGCGGAGAGAGGCCTTCCGTGTGGCCCGCGGAGTCGAGCACCTGGCGTGCGGCCCGGTCCACGTCGCGGTAGGCGGCGCCGGGTACCAGCGCCTCGCGTCCGGCCCGCTGGGCGGCGAAGACGAGGTCGTACAGGTCGATCTGCCAGTCGGCGGGCGAGGTGCCGATCACGAAGGTACGGCCGATTTCGCAGCGGTAGCCGCGGTAGGTCGCGCCGAGGCAGACGGAAAGGAAATCTCCCTCCTCGACCCGCCGGTCGGTGGGCCGGTGCCCGCGCCGCCCGGAGTTCGGGCCGGTGCCGACGGAGGTCGCGAAGGCGGGGCCGTCGGCGCCGTGGTCGACGAGCCGGCGCTCCAGCTCCAGCGCGAGATGCCGCTCGGTGCGGCCGACGAGGATCGATTCGAGGAGTTCCCCGAGCGCCTGGTCGGCGATCTCGGCGCCGATCCGCAGGCAGGAGATCTCCTCCTCGTCCTTGATCACCCGCAGCTGTTCCACCGCACCGCCGAGGTCGGCGAGGCGCAGCCCGGGTGCCACCAAGCCGATGGCCCGGTGCCGGGTCACGGTGAGGTGGTGCTCCTCGACCGCCAGGGAGTCGGCGCCCTGGGCGATGGCGGCGTCGGCGGCGGCCACGGCCGCGTCGCTCCCGGCGCGCGGCATCACCCGCACACGCAGCGCCTCGTCGGGACGCCCCTCGCCGGCCTCGCCGCTCGGCGGAGCGCCGCACAGCAGCAGGTCCTCACTCCTGCCCAGCAGGAGGACGGCACCGCGCGGGGCCGCGCCCGCGAGGTACCTCACGTTGGCCGGGCGGGTGACGAGCGCCGTCGCGCTGCCGCCCGCCGCACAGCGCTCCCGAAGCCGCTCGCGTCGCGCCGCGTACACCTCTGACATAAATCGAGCCTACGAGCGTCGACGCGATGTCGCCGTTCCAGCGGGGCCGGATGGGCGGCAGGCGACCGGCGGTGAGACGGAGGCACTGCGGGCGAGGGCCAGGGGGCTGGTTCCGCGACTGCGATCGGCGGGGCCCGGCAGACGGCGCGAGCTGACTCGCGGGGCGCCGCCCTGGGTGGCCGGCACGTCGGGAGCAAGTACCCCGGCGGTAATTCCGGGGCCGTCGGCCGCGCCGCGCTGCCGCCGGAGGCCGGCGCGCGCCGCGCCATGGCCGTCCGGACATCGACGGGGGGACCGAGGATGCGGCACCCCCGGCGGGGTCGCCGACGGCGCCGTGCCGTCGGCCGCACGGCGCTCCTCCATCGATGCCGTGTGGCCGACGCGCTACCGCCGGTGCCGCGGGGCTACCACTGCGGTGGGCTCGCGATGGAGCGGGCCAGGACCTCGTCCAGGACGCGGGCCGTGGACGGGACGTCGAGCTGGGAGTTGTCGATGATGGGGAGCCCGGAGCCGTACCAGCCGGCCATCCGGCCGTGGATACGGGCGACTTCCTCGTCGGTCAGGCGGCGGTTTCCGGAGCGCTCGGCGTTGCGCTCCAGGACTATCTCCAGGCCCGGCAGCAACACCACGGGCAGCAGCCCCGGTCCGACGTGTCGCTTCCAGCCGCCGAGGCCGACGACCGGACGGTCCGGGAAGACCGCGTCGTCGAGGACGCAGGAGATGCCGTTCGCCAGGAAGTTCCGCGCGGCGAAGCCGCAGGTGCGGCGGGCCAGGCGGTACTGCGCCTCCGAATGGTCGTTCCATCCCGACTGCGGATCGGCGAAGCCCGAGCGCACCCATTCGCGTACGTCGTCGAGGCTGATGTGGGCGGTCGGCACCCGGCGGTGCTCCGCCCAGTACTTGGCGACGCTGGTTTTGCCCGCACCCGCTGGCCCGATGAGCAGCACGGCGAGGGTGGTCTCCGCGGGGTCGGGGGCGCCCGGGGCGCTGGGCATGGCGACCGGGCCGCCCGGGGGCAGCCGCACATGGCCCGTCGTGTCGGGGATCGGCGCCGCGGGGGCGTGCTGCGGGGGCGCGGGATGCGGCAGGTGCGAGGGCGGCGCCGGCTGTCCCGGCGGCGGACCGGTGAAGCCGGGCGCGGGTGGACTCGTGGGTGCCGGACCGGGGGGTCCGCCCGGGTGTCCCGGGTGCTGTGCGGCCGGCGGCCAGCCGGCGGCCGGTCCGTGCCCCGGCTGGTGGGGCGGCGGCAGCGGAGCCTCCACTGCGTGCTGCATCCGGTGCCACTCCGTCTCGTGATCTTTTCGCCCGTTCGCTCGCGGCAGGCGATTGATGCCGGCGAGCGGAGCCTCCCGCTCTCCCCCACAGCCTAAAGGGCGTGGGAGGTACCCCCATCGAACGGTACCTTCCCCGGCCGTCGTTGTGTGAACGGCCGGGGAGGCCGGGGAGTGCCCGTGAACGGAGCGCAAACAGGGCCAAGTAGGGGCCCGTTGGGAGCTACTCCCCCACTTCGCCGTACGCGGCGAGGAGCACCGCCGGGTCGGGGCCCTCCAGGACGGTCGGCTTGGCCAGCCCGTCGAGGACGATGAAGCGCAGCAGGTTGCCGCGGGACTTCTTGTCGACCTTCATGTTCTCCAGCAGCTTGGGCCACTGGTCGTAGCGGTAGCTGAGCGGGAGGCCGACGGACTCCAGGATCGTGCGGTGCCGGTCGGCGGTCGCGTCGTCCAGCCGGCCCGCCAGTCGGCCGAGTTCGGCGGCGAAGTGCATGCCGACGGCGACGGCCGCGCCGTGCCGCCACTTGTAGCGCTCGTTCTTCTCGATGGCGTGCGCGAGGGTGTGGCCGTAGTTGAGGATCTCGCGGAGCCCCGACTCCTTGAGGTCGCCGGAGACGACCTCGGCCTTGACCTTGATGGAGCGCTCGATGAGCTCGGCGGTGTGCGGGCCCGCGGGCGTCCGTGCCGCCTCGGGGTCGGACTCGATGAGCTCCAGGATCACCGGGTCGGCGATGAAGCCGGCCTTGATGATCTCCGCGAGCCCGGAGACGAAGTCGTTGACCGGCAGTGAGTCGAGCGCGGCCAGGTCGCAGAGCACGCCCGCGGGCGGGTGGAAGGAACCGACGAGGTTCTTGCCCTCGGCGGTGTTGATGCCGGTCTTGCCGCCGACCGCCGCGTCCACCATGCCCAGCACGGTGGTGGGAACGGCGATCCACCGCACCCCGCGCAGCCAGGTCGCCGCGACGAACCCGGCGAGGTCGGTGGTGGCGCCGCCGCCCACGCCGACGATGACGTCGGTGCGGGTGAATCCGGACTGGCCGAGCGCCTTCCAGCAGTAGGCGGCGACCTCCGCGGTCTTGGCCTCCTCCGCGTTGGGCACCTGGATGGCGACGGCCTCGAAGCCCTGTCCGGCCAGGTCGGCGCGGAGCGCGTCCCCGGTCTCGGCGAGCGCCTCGGGGTGGATGATCGCGACGCGCTGGGCCCTGTCGCCGATCAACGCGCCCAGTTCACCGAGGAGTTGACGGCCGACCAGGACCTCGTACGGGTCGGTGCCCGCGGTGCCGCCGACCTGGATACGCGTCACTGCCTCGCTCATGCTTTCTTCAACTCCAGTGCGTCGAGGACGGCTTGGGCGACCTCTTCGGGGGTGCGGCCGTCGGTGGGCACGACCGCGCGGGCGACTTCGGTGTACAGATGGCGGCGGGCCTCCATCAGCTCGCGCCACTGCCGGCGCGGGTTGACGGCGAGCAGCGGACGGGCCGCGTTCAGGCCGGTGCGCTGGACCGCCTCCTCGACGTCCATCGAGAGGTAGACGACCCGGTGCCCGGCGAGCAGCGCGCGGGTGTCGGCGTCGAGGATCGAGCCGCCGCCCAGCGCCAGTACCCCGTCGTGCTCGGCCAGCGCCCTGTGTACGGCGCTCTTCTCGATGGCGCGGAAGACCGGCTCGCCCTCGTCGACGAAGATGTCGGCGATGGTGCGGCCCTGCTCGGCCACGATGTCGTCGTCCGTGTCGCGGTAGGCGCAGCCGAGCCGGTCGGCGACCAGCGCGCCGACGGTGGACTTGCCGACACCCATCGGCCCGATGAGGACGACCAGCGGTCCAGCGGTCACCGCACGACCAGGTTCTCGAGGTAGGACTCGACGTTGCGCCGTGTCTCGGGCACGCTGTCGCCGCCGAACTTCTCGGCCACCGCGTCCGCGAGGACGAGGGCGACCATGGCCTCGGCGACGATTCCGGCGGCCGGGACCGCGCAGACGTCGGAGCGCTGGTGGTGGGCCTTCGCGGCCTCGCCGGTCGCCACGTCGATCGTGGCCAGCGCGCGCGGCACGGTCGCGATCGGCTTCATCGCGGCGCGCACACGCAGCAGCTCGCCGGTGGTCAGACCGCCCTCGGTGCCGCCGGAGCGGCCGGAGGCGCGGCGGATGCCGTCCTCGGTGTGGACGATCTCGTCGTGGGCCTTGGAGCCGGGCACACGGGCCAGCTCGAAGCCGTCGCCGACCTCGACGCCCTTGATCGCCTGGATGCCCATGAGCGCGGCCGCGAGCCGGGCGTCGAGACGCCGGTCCCAGTGCACGTGCGAGCCGAGGCCCACCGGCACGCCGTACGCGAGCACCTCGACGACGCCACCGAGCGTGTCGCCGTCCTTGTGGGCCTGGTCGATCTCCGCGACCATCGCCTTCGACGCGTCGGCGTCGAGGCAGCGCACGGGGTCGGCATCGAGCTTCTCGACGTCCGAGGGCTTGGGGTAGACGCCGTACGGGGCCTTCGCCGCGGCCAGCTCGACGACGTGCGAGACGATCTCGATCCCGGCCGTCTCCTTCAGGTACGAACGGGCCACGGCGCCCAGCGCGACGCGGGCCGCGGTCTCCCGGGCGGAGGCGCGCTCCAGGATCGGCCGGGCCTCGTCGAAGCCGTACTTCTGCATGCCCGCGAGGTCGGCGTGGCCGGGCCGGGGGCGGGTCAGCGGGGCGTTGCGCGCCACGTCGGCGAGGATCTCCGGGGCGACCGGGTCGGCCGCCATGACCTGCTCCCACTTGGGCCACTCGGTGTTGCCGACCATGACGGCCACCGGCGAGCCGAGGGTGAGACCGTGCCGGACACCGCCCAGGAAGGTGACCTCGTCGCGCTCGAACTTCATCCGGGCACCGCGTCCATAGCCCAGGCGCCGCCGGGCGAGGTGGTCCGCCACCATCTCCGTGGTGATCGGCACGCCGGCGGGAAGACCCTCCAGCGTCGCGACAAGTGCGGGACCGTGGGACTCCCCCGCGGTCAGCCAGCGCAACCTGCTCAACGGTGCTCCTCATGCTCGCGCCCTGGTACTGCTGCTGCGTACACGCGTCCTCGTGCACGGCGACGGCGCGACCGGGTGCGCGGCCCGGGCCCGCCACCTCCGATCCTCCCACGTCCGGGCGCGGTGCCCCGCCGCAGGTCCATCAGGCGGGACGGCGCCCGGCCCCCCGCGGCGGTGCTCAGCGGCTCGCGAGGGCCTGTTCGCCCGCCTTCCGCATGGCGTCGAGCGGCGCCGGAACGCGTCCGGTCATCTGCTCGACCTGGAGCACCGCCTGGTGCACGAGCAGGTCGAGTCCGCTGACGACGGCGCCGCCGTAGCCGGACCAGCGGGCGGCGAGGTCGGTGGGCCACGGGTCGTACAGCACGTCGAAGAGTGTCGCGGGCCGTTCGGGGACCGCGGCGGACAGGGCGTCCGTCGTACCCGCCGGGGTGGTGGCGATCACGAGCGGGGCGCGCAGGGCCTGCGCGGCGAGCGCCCAGTCCTCCGTACGGACCTCCACGTCGAGCCGCTCGCCCCACTGCCGCATCTCGGCGGCCCGCTCCGCGCTGCGGACGTAGGCGACGACCTCGCCCGTGCAGATCCGGGCGAGCGCGGCCAGCGCGGAGGAGGCGGTGGCGCCCGCGCCGAGGATCGCGGCGGAGTCCACCTGCTCGATCCCGCGCTCACGCAGCGCGGCGACCATCCCGGGGATGTCGGTGTTGTCGCCGACGCGACGGCCGTCCTCGGTGAACACGACCGTGTTGACGGCCTCGACCGCGGCCGCCGTCTCGCTGACCTCGTCGAGCAGCGGGATGACGGCCCGCTTGAGCGGCATGGTCAGCGACAGGCCCGCCCACTCGGGACCGAGGTCGCCGAAGAAGCCCGGCAGCGCCTCCTCGTCGATCTCGAAACGGTCGTAGGACCAGTCGGCGAGTCCCAGCTCCCGGTACGCGGTGCGGTGCAGCACCGGGGAGAGGGAATGGGCGATCGGGGAGCCGAGTACCGCGGCCCTTCGGGCGTCAGTTGCCCGAGGTCTCATTGAACTTGTCCTTGAGCTTCTGGAATTCCGCATAGGTCTTGGCGAATTCGGTATTGCTCTGACCGTCGGTCGCCACGAAATAGATCCAGCCGTCGCTGGTCGGGTTCAGCGTCGCCTTGAGCGCGTCGTCGCCGGGGTTGCCGATCGGTCCGGGCGGCAGACCCTTGCGCGTATAGGTGTTGTACGGGTCCTTGTTGCTGTTGATCTCGGACTCGCTGATGTGGATGTTGCTCTGGCCCTTCAGGTAATTGAAGGTCGAGTCGAACTGGAGCAGCCTGTTGGTCTCCGTGTTCGTGGACTTGAGACGGTTGTAGACCACCTCGGCCATCTTGCGGAAGTCGTCGTGCGTCTTGCCCTCGGCCTGAACGAGGCTCGCGACCGTGACGACCTGGAGCGGGTTGGCCAGGTTCAGTTCCCTGGCCTTGGCCACGAGGTTGTAGGCCGCGTACTTCTCCTTGGCCTGCGTCACCATCTGCTTCAGGATCGCCTCGGGCTTCATGCCCTTGGCGGCGGGATAGGTCGCCGGGTAGAGGAATCCCTCCAGCGGATCCTTTATGTCCCTGCTGTTGTTCGCCCAGCTGGGAAGTCCGAAGGTCTTGTATTCCTTCTTGGCGATCTTCCCGGTGGTTCCGTCCGCGAGATCGAGCTTCTTGTCGATGGCCTGGTAGACAACGACATTGCGCTGCCCAGGGGCGACGATCACATTGTTCTGGCTCTTGGGATCGAGCATCAGCTTGACCGCACTGGCAGCCGACATGCCCTTCCTCAGCACATACGCGCCCGCCTGGATGCTGTTCCCGTTGGGGTTGTTCTGCTGGGCGGACACGAAGGCGTCGATGCTCTTGACGACGCCGTTCTCCTTCAGCACCCGCGCGATCGCGAGGCCACCCGCGCCCTTGGGGATCTCGACCGTCACCTGGCCGCTGCCTTCGCCCGCGAAGTCCGGAGCCGGGCCGAAACGATTTTGGTAGAACTGATACCCGAAATATCCGACACCGGCGATACCGCCGCCGAAGACCATCACCACGACCAGGCAGGCGCAGCCGCTGCGGCGCTTCTTGCCCTTGTCGCCCTTGCCGCCGCGGCCCTTCCGGTCGCCGCGGCCGGCCTTCGGATCGTCGTCGTCGAGGTCGTCATCGTCGTCGCCGCCCGCGAAGAAGGCGTGTTCGCCCTGGTCGGGTCCCGGATCCCAGTCGGTCTCGGGTTCGGGCTCGGCACGGCGACGGGCGGGCGGCTCCGGTGGCGGATAAGCGTCGGGAGTGCCGTAGAAGTCGGGCTGCTCACCGGTGTACCCGGCGGCCTGGTTCCCGTACGGGTCGTTCGGGTCGGCGGCGTAGGTGGCCTGCTGCCGCGTCCCGTTGTCCCAGCCGCCGTCGTGGTACTGCTGCTGGTTCTGTCCGTTGTACTGCTGCTGACCCTGATCGACGTACTGCTGCTGCTCCTGGCCGGGGTACTGCTGCGGGTACTGCTGCTGCCCCTGGCCGGGGAAGTGCTGCCGGCCCTGGTCGTGATACTGCTGCCGGCCCTGGCCCTCGTAGTGCTGCTGGTTCTGGGCGCCGTACTGCTGCTCCTGGCCGTAGCCGCCCTGCGGGTCGGGGCTCCACTCGCCGTACTGGGACTGCTGGTGCTGCTGTTGCGGCTGCTGCGGGTAGTGCTGCGGCTGGCCGCCGTAGGGGGACTGGCCGTCGGCGGCCTGCCCTCCCCATCCGCCGTCCCCGTACAACGGGTCCTCCGGATTCCACGGTTCGGAGCCTGCGCCCCGGCCATACTCAGTCATCGATCCCCTAGAGCCGCGAGGCGGTGGCTGCTGTCGCTGGTGGCTCGGCTCCCGTTCGCCTCTTCGCTGTGCGGTGGCTGTTCGAACACCACCACATCGCGCGGAACGTTACCGTATCGCGATCAGATGACCACTTCGACGCCCTCGCCCGGTGCGTTCCCTGACGCCCGTTCGGACTCCAGAGCCTGCTGCAGGATGATGACGGCGGCCGCCTGATCGATGACGGACCTGCCCTTTTTGGACTTCACGCCCGACGCGCGTAGACCCTGACTGGCCGTCACTGTGGTCATCCTCTCGTCGAGGAGCCGGACGCCGACGGGCGCGATCGCCCGGGCCAGCTCCTGGGCGAAGGCGCGCACCTTCACGGCGGCGGGGCCCTCGCCCCCCTTGAGGGAGCGAGGGAGCCCGACGACGACCTCGATCGGCTCGTACTCCTCGACGAGTTGCTTCAACCGGCGCTGAGCGGCGGGGACATCGCGCCCCGGTACGGTCTCGACCGGAGTCGCGAGGATCCCGTCGGGGTCGCACGAGGCGACCCCGATCCGGGCGTCCCCGACGTCGATCGCGAGCCGACGGCCGCGGCGCATGCCCCGGCCGTCTCCGCTCTGCTGCGAGCCGTCCGTGCTCACTTGGCCGTCTCGGCGACGAGCCGCTCGACCGCGTCGGCGGCCTCGCCGATGGCGGCCGGGTTCTGGCCGCCGCCCTGGGCGACGTCCGGCTTGCCGCCACCGCCGCCGCCGAGGGTCTTGGCGGCCGTACGGACCAGGTCACCGGCCTTGAGGCCACGCTCGCGGGCGGCCTCGTTGGTGGCGATGACCGTGAGCGGCTTACCGCCGACGGTGGTGAACAGGGCCACCACGGCGGGCCGTCCGCCCTGGATGCGGCCGCGCACGTCGAGGACCAGCTTGCGCAGGTCGTCGGCGCTCGTGCCGTCCGGGACCTGGCCAGTGACCAACGCCACACCGCGAACGTCCTTGGCGGACTCGACGAGACCGGCGGCGGCCTGCAGGACCTTCTCCGCGCGGAACTTCTCGATCTCCTTCTCGGCGTCCTTCAGCTTGCCGAGCATGGCGGAGACCTTCTCCGGGAGTTCCTCGGGACGGCCCTTGATCAGCTCCTGGAGCTGGGCGACGACCGTGTGCTCGCGGGCGAGGAAGTTGTAGGCGTCGACGCCCACCAGGGCCTCGATGCGCCGTACGCCGGAGCCGATCGAGGACTCGCCGAGCAGCTTGACCAGGCCGAGCTGGGAGGTGTTGTGCACATGCGTGCCGCCGCACAGCTCCTTGGAGAAGTCTCCGATGGTCACGACGCGGACGCGCTCGCCGTACTTCTCGCCGAACTCGGCGATGGCGCCCTGCTTCTTGGCCTCGTCGAGGCTCAGGATCTCGGCGTGCACGTCCAGGTCACGGGCGAGCACCTCGTTGATCTTCTGCTCGACGTCGGTCATGACGGTCGTCGGAACGGCCGAGGGGGAACCGAAGTCGAAGCGGAAGCGGCCGGGCTGGTTCTCGGAACCGGCCTGGGCGGCCGTCGGGCCGAGGGCGTCGCGCAGGGCCTGGTGGGTGAGGTGCGTGGCCGAGTGGGCGCGGGCGATGGCCGTCCGGCGACGGGAGTCGATGGTGGCCTGGGCCTGGGCACCGACGGTGACCTCGCCGACCTGGACGACGCCCTTGTGGACGTACACACCCGGGACGGGCTTCTGGCAGTCGCGGATCTCGATGACGGCACCGGTGTCGACCTTGATGCGGCCGGTGTCGCCGATCTGGCCGCCGCCCTCGGCGTAGAACGGGGTGCGGTCGAGGACGATCTCGACCTCGTCGCCCTCGGTGGCGGCGGGCGAGGAGACACCGTCGACCAGAATGCCGACGATGCGCGACTCGCCGTCGGTCCGGTCGTAGCCGATGAACTCGGTCTCACCGGCGGCGTCGGCGATCTGACGGTAGGCGCCGAGGTCGGCGTGGCCCGTCTTCTTGGCCTGGGCGTCGGCCTTGGCCTTGTCCCGCTGCTCCTTCATCAGACGCCGGAAGCCGTCCTCGTCCACCGAAAGGCCCTGCTCGGCGGCCATTTCGAGGGTGAGGTCGATCGGGAAGCCCCAGGTGTCGTGGAGCAGGAAGGCCTTGTCGCCGGCGAGCACCGTGCCGCCGGACTCCTTGGTGTCCGTGATGGCCGTGTCGAGGATGTTCGTGCCGGCCTTCAGCGTCTTGAGGAAGGCGGCCTCCTCGGCGAGGGCCACGGTCTCGATGCGCTGCCGGTCGGTGACGAGCTCCGGGTACTGCTGGCCCATCATCGCGATCACCACGTCGATGAGGTCCTTGACGACCGGACCGGTGGCGCCGAGCAGCCGCATGTTGCGGATGGCGCGGCGCATGATGCGGCGCAGGACGTAGCCGCGGCCCTCGTTGCCGGGGCTCACGCCGTCGCCGATGAGCATCACGGAGGTGCGCATGTGGTCGGTGACCACGCGCAGCGAGACGTCGGAGTCGTGGGCGGCGCCGTACTCGACACCCGTCAGCTCGGTGGCCTTCTTGATGACGGCCATGGAGGTGTCGATCTCGTACATGTTCTGCACGTCCTGCAGAATCATGGCGAGGCGTTCCATGCCGAGGCCGGTGTCGATGTTCTTGCTGGGCAGCTCGCCGAGGATCTCGAAGTCCTCCTTCGAGGTGCCCTCACCGCGCTCGTACTGCATGAAGACCAGGTTCCAGATCTCCACGTACCGCTCGTCGTTGACGGCCGGGCCGCCCTCGACTCCGAACTCCGGACCGCGGTCGTAGTTGATCTCGGAACACGGGCCGCAGGGGCCGGGGACGCCCATGGACCAGTAGTTGTCCTTCTTGCCCAGGCGCTGGATGCGCTCGGCCGGGACACCGATCTTGTCGCGCCAGATGGACTCGGCCTCGTCGTCGTCGAGATAGACCGTGATCCACAGGCGCTCGGGGTCGAGCCCGTAACCACCCTTGTCCTGGGGCGAGGTGAGCAGCTCCCAGGCGTAGGTGATCGCGCCTTCCTTGAAGTAGTCACCGAAGGAGAAGTTGCCACACATCTGGAAGAACGTGCCGTGCCGGGTGGTCTTGCCGACCTCTTCGATGTCGGGTGTACGCACGCACTTCTGCACGCTGGTGGCGCGCGACCACGGCGGCTTGACCTCACCGAGGAAGTACGGCTTGAAGGGCACCATGCCCGCGGGGACCAGGAGCAGAGTCGGGTCGTCCGCGATGAGCGACGCCGAGGGAACGACAGTGTGACCGCGCTCCTCGTAGAAGCTCAACCAGCGGCGGCGAATCTCGGCCGACTCCATCAGTGGTCCTCATTCCGGTTGTACGAGTACGTCGACCTCTCGACGTACGTCGGGTTCTTGCTGTGATCGGAACTGTTCTCGATCGCGGCGATACGCCGGGGCGCGGGCAGCTCGGGGTGGTCATTGAGCCCGAGCGCCTCGTCGAGTTCGGCCTCCCGCTCGGCCATGCCGTCGCGGACGTCGAGCGCGAAGTCCTTGATCCGGTGCCCGGCCTCGATCGCCTTGTTGGCGGCCTGGGCCGCGAGGCTCTCGGGGGTCAGCTGCTTGAGCTTGCGGTTGACCTTGGTGGTGGCCCACACACCCGCGGCTGCGCCGGCGGTGAACCAGAACGTACGGCGGAACATCGCTGCGTCAGTCCTTCTTCCGCTTTCCCCGTCGCGCGGACGGGACGGTGCGGCCCACGATCACGGTGCGACGGGAGGCCTTGGGGGGCACATTGTCCTTGCGGCCGCCGATGGCCCGGCGGACGCCGTAGCCGAACGCCGCGACCTTCACCAGCGGGCCGCCGAAGGTGGACGCGACGGTCGTGGAGAGCGCCGACGCGTTCGACGTGACCTCCTGGACGTCCGACGCGATGGCGTCGACCCGGTCGATCTGGGTCTGCGCGGAGCGCACCGCCGCGGAGGCGTCGGCCAGCAGCGGGACAGCTTGGTCGGTCACGTCCGCCACGAGCTTGGTGGTCGCCCTGAGCGTCTGGGCCAGCCTCGCCAGTGCGACGGCGAGGAAGGAGACCAGGATCGCCCAGAAGACGGCCACCAGGATCCCGGCCACCTCTCCACCGGACACTGTCGCACCCGCTCCCTAGTACGTGCCTGCCAGTACGTGCCTGGACATCGTGTCTGAAACATCGTGTCTGAACATCAAAAAGTCGCCCCCCGAGCCTATCGCGCCGGGGCCGCCGCTCCGTACCGCATTACCGGCTGCCGGGTCCGGAGTTGCGCGAAGCGGTTGTACGGACCGCTTACGGGTCAGTACGCTCCGTGTCCCATGCGAGCTTCTGAGTGCTCCGACCGGTCCGCACCCGGCAATCTGCCCCTGGAACTCAACGCGTTCGTGGGGCGCACGGCCGAACTCGCACGGCTGGCGGAGGCGCTGGGGCAGGCCCGGCTGGTGACGGTGACGGGCATGGGCGGCATAGGCAAGTCACGCCTGGCGGCACGGGCCGCGGCACGCGCCCGGCCGCGCGACGGATCATGGCGGGTGGAGCTGGCCTCCGTGCGCGATCCGGATCTCGTCGCGTTCGCGCTCGTGGAGGCGCTCGCTCTGACGGACCAGACGTCGAGGCCGCCCCGTAGGCTGCTCCTCGACCATCTCGCCGAGCGTCAACTCCTGCTGGTCGTGGACGGGTTCGAGCATCTGGTGGACGCGTGCGCCGCGCTGGTGGGCGAGCTGCTGCGGCATGCGCCGGGGCTGCGGGTGCTCGCCGCGGGCCGCAGACCGCTGGAGGTCGAGGGCGAGCTGCTGTTCCCGCTGGCCCCGCTGCCCGAGCGGGAGGCCGCGGAGCTGTTCACGGACCGGGCGGCGGCCCGGGTGCCCGGGTTCACGCTGGACGACGGCAACCGGGCGGACGTCCTGGAGCTGTGCCGATGCCTGGACGGGATCCCGCTCGCCGTCGAGCTGGCCGCGGGCCGGCTGAGCGCCCTCTCCCCCGGGCAGCTGCTGTCCCGGCTCGACGACCGCTTCCGGCTGCTGACCGGCGGCGGGCGTGACGCCCTGCCACGCCATCAGACGCTGCGGACGGCGATCGGCTGGAGCCATGAGCTGTGCACGCCCGAGGAGCGGCTGCTGTGGTCGCGACTCTCGGTGTTCGCCGGACCGTTCGACCTGGAGGCTGTCGACTACGTGTGCAGCGGTGACGGACTGCACGCCGACGACGTCCTCGACGTGCTGGGCGAGCTGCTCGCGCAGTCCGTGCTGGCACGCGAGGAGACGGCGGCCGGCCTGCGCTACCGGATGCTGGACTCGGTGCGGGCGTACGGCGCGGACTGGCTGGTGGCGGCGGGCGACGCGAGCCGGCTGCGCCGCCGCCACCGCGACTGGTACATGGGCCTGGCCACCTGGTGCGAGCTGGACTGGTTCTCGCCACGCCAGGGTGAGGTGGCCGCGCGCATCGAGACGGAGCTGCCGAATCTGCGCTCCGCCCTGGAGTACTGCCTGACCGAGCCGGGCGAGACGTATCTGGGCCAGTACCTCGCGGGCAGCCTGTGGTTCTACTGGGTGGGCTGCGGCCGGCTGGCGGAGGGGCGCCACTGGCTGGAGCGCGGGGTGGAGCTCGACAGCGACCGCGACCAGTCGCGGCTGAAGGCCCTGTGGGTGCTCGGCTATGTGGCGATCCTCCAGGGCGACACGGTGCCCGCGCTCACCGCGCTCCAGGAGTGCCGCGAGGAGGCCGAACGCACCGACAACCCCACCGCGATCGCCTACGCCGAGCACCGCACCGGCTGTCTGGCGCTGGTCGGCGACGACATGGCACGCGCGGAAACCCTGCTGCGCTCGGCGCTCGACCGCTACCACGAGATCGGCGAGCTCAACAGCAACGTGCTGATGGCCCAGGTCGAGCTGGCGATGGCGCTCGCGTTCCGCGGCGACCTGCCGGGCGCGGTGACGCTGTGTGAGGACGTCCGCCGGGTCTGCGAGGACCACGGGGAGCGCTGGGCGCTCGCGTACGCGCTGTATGTGCTGGCCTACGAGGCCCAGACCGCGGGCGATCCGGGCCGCGCCCGGGGTCTCCTGGAACAGAGCCTGGACACCGGGCACGCCTTCCACGACCTGCTAGGAACGGTCCTCGCGATCGAGCTGCTGGCGCTGGTCACGGAGGCGGAGGGCGATCCGGCCGAGGCCGCGGTACTGCAGGGGGCGGCGGCCCGGCTGTGGCCCTCGGTGGGCCTGCCGCTGTTCGGCTCGGCGTACTACAGCGTGCCGCACGAGCGGTGCGAGGCCGGCGCCCGGCGGCGGCTGGGCGACGAGCGGTACGAGGAGTGCGTACGGGTGGGTGCTCGGCTCGGCCGGGAGGCGGCGGTGGCGCGGGCGCTGCGGCGGCCCGGTCCCCGGCCGCTGGGTGTGGTGCCCTCCCCGCGCAGGCTTCCCCCGGACACGCGCAAGCCCGCCGTCTCGCCCACCTCGAAGGGCGGGGAGACGACGGGCTGACGCGCAGGTGGTGCCACGTCCGCTGGAAGACGATCAGCGGGCGTAGTACTCGACGACGAGCTGCTCGTCGCAGATCACCGGGATCTCCTTGCGGTTCGGCTCGCGGTCCAGGCGGAACGCCAGGGCCGGGAGGTTCACCTGGAGGTAGCGCGGGGTCTCGCCGTCGGGGGCGAAGCCACCGGCGCGGGAGACCTCGAACAGCGTCTTGCTGCGGCTGCGCTCGCGGACCATCACGACGTCGTCGGGACGGACGCGGAAGGACGGCTTGTCGACCTTCTGGCCGTTGACCTCGATGTGGCCGTGGACGACCATCTGGCGGGCCTGGTAGATCGTGCGGGCGATGCCCGAACGCAGGACCAGCGCGTCGAGACGACGCTCGAGCTCGATGATCAGGGCCTCACCGGTCTTGCCCTGGACCTTGGAGGCACGCTCGTAGGCGCGGACGAGCTGGCGCTCGGACACGTCGTACTGCGCGCGCAGACGCTGCTTCTCGAGCAGACGGACCTTGTAGTCCGAGTTCTGCTTGCGGCCACGGCCGTGCTCGCCCGGCGGGTAGGGGCGGGCCTCGAAGTACTTGACGGCCTTCGGGGTCAGCGCGATGCCGAGGGCACGCGACTTCTTGACCTTGGGGCGGGACTGATTCGCCACTTTTTCTCTTTCCTTGACTTCGGCTCACCAGAGTTAAGGGAGGTCGCAATCCGCAGCCCGGGAAACCCCGCGGGTCCTCGGGGGACCTGCTGGGCAGCCGCTCCTGGGTCTGGGCACATACGTGCAGCACGCGAGTGGCCCACCGACCGTTCCCGGAGACCGGGTGGTGGTGGGCTGCCCGCGACACCTTCGACGGTGCGCGACGCTCCTGGAATCCCTCCGTGGTGGCAGGGGCTCCGGCTGGATGTCCCGTTCTGGTGGTGCCGACCGGAGCCGGACACGGGACGCAGCGCTTCGCGTCATGTTACAGGGTGGTCAGGACCGCCCTCTACCGAGGTGCTTCCTGGTCCACTCCACCGCGTCCGCGTAGCGCGCCTCGGCGCCGTGCCGGGTCGGTGTGTAGTACTCGCGGTCCTTGAGCTCTTCCGGGGCGTACTGCTGGGCGGCGATGCCCTCGGGCAGGTCGTGCGGATACACATACCCCTGGGCGTGCCCGAGCTTGGCCGCGCCCTTGTAGTGCCCGTCGCGCAGGTGCATCGGCACCGGGCCCGCGTGCCCCTTGCGTACGTCCTCCATCGCGGCGCCGATGGCCATGGTCGCGGCGTTGGACTTCGGGGCCAGGGCGAGGGCGATGGTGGCGTGGCTGAGGGTCAGCGCGGCCTCGGGGAAGCCGATCATGGCTACGGCCTGGGCCGCGGCCACGGCTATCGGCAGCGCGTTCGGGTCGGCGAGGCCGATGTCCTCGCTGGCGGAGATCATCAGGCGGCGGGCGATGAAGCGGGGGTCCTCGCCGGCCTCGATCATCCGGGCCAGGTAGTGCAGCGCGGCGTCCACGTCGGAGCCGCGGATGGACTTGATGAGGGCGCTCGCCACGTCGTAGTGCTGGTCGCCGTCGCGGTCGTAGGTCACGGCCGCGCGGTCGACGGTCTCCTCCAGCGTCTGGAGGGTGACCTCCGGCTCGCCCTTGTCGAGCGCCGCGCCGGCGGCGGCCTCCAGGGCGGTCAGGGCGCGGCGGGCGTCTCCCCCGGCGATGCGCAGCAGGTGCCGCTCGGTGTCCTCGGGGAGGGTGACGGCCTCCTTGAGGCCGCGCTCGTCGGCGAGTGCCCGGCGCAGCAGGCCGCGCAGGTCGTCGTCGGTGAGCGGTTCGAGGGTGAGGAGGAGGGAGCGGGACAGGAGCGGGGAGATCACCGAGAAGTACGGGTTCTCGGTCGTGGCGGCGATCAACGTCACCCAGCGGTTCTCGACGGCCGGGAGCAGGGAGTCCTGCTGGGCCTTGCTGAAGCGGTGGATCTCGTCCAGGAAGAGGACGGTCTCCTTGCCGAAGCCGCCGGTGGCGCGGCGGGCGCCGTCGATGACCGCGCGGACCTCCTTGACGCCGGCGGTGATCGCGGAGAGCTCCACGAAGCGCTTGTTGGTGGCCTTGGAGACGACGTACGCGAGGGTCGTCTTGCCGGTGCCGGGCGGGCCCCAGAGGATCACCGAGGACGGTCCGGCCGGCCCGCCGTTCCCCTCGCCGACGAGTCTGCGCAGGGGTGAGCCGGGCTTCAGCAGATGCTGCTGGCCCACGACCTCGTCGAGGGTACGCGGGCGCATCCGTACGGCCAGGGGGCTGCTGGACGGGTCCTTCTCCTGGCGTTCTTCTGCTGCGGCGGTGAACAGGTCGGGCTCCACGTCCAAAACCCTATGTCACGCCACTGACAATCCCCGCAGGGCCGTCAGCTGGTCCAGAAGTCCCACCAGCGGGTCAGGATCAGCATCCCGATGATCCCGATGTGCACGACGGGCAGGACCCAGGTGAACTCGCCGAAGAAGCTCTTCAGCCAGCGCGGGGCGGGCAGGAAGTCGTTGCGGACGTTCGACGAGGTCACGTACCAGAACATGATGATCGTGGCGACCCAGGCCAGTGAGCACCACAGGCACAGCGAGTTGATCCGGTACAGCGACTGGAACTGGAGCCAGGTGCAGAATCCGACGCCGAAGAGCGTGCCGGCGTTGAAGGTCAGCCAGTACCAGCGCGGGTAGGTGGCGCGCGCGAGCAGGCTCATGCCGACGCAGATCACGATGCCGTACGCGACGAGACCGAGCATCGGGTTGGGGAACCCGAAGGCCGCGGCCTGCTTGCTCTTCATGATGTTGCCGCAGGAGACGACCGGGTTCAGGCTGCATCCCGGCACGAAGTTCGGGTTCTCCAGCAGTTTGAACTTGTCGATCGTGATGACCCACGCGGCGAGCAGACCGGCCGCACCGGTGATCACGAGCAGCAGGGCGAGCGCACGGCTGCCGCCGACCGTCCGGGGACCGTCGGCGCGTTCCTGGTCGATGGAGATGACTGTCGTCTTGCTCATCACGCCGTTTCCGTAGTCTCGAAGGGCCTGCGGGCAACCGACATTGTGCCGCACCCACATGTGTGTCCACCGTTCGATGGACACAAGGAGGTACGCACGGTCGTCCCGGAGCGTTCGCTTCGGCGGCAGGCTCGACGGCATGACAACACACGCGAACCAACTCGCGGTGGACGTACGGGGGCTGCGCAAGCAGTACGGGGACGTGACCGCCGTCGACGGCATCGATCTCGGCATCCGCCGCGGCGAGGTGTTCGGCCTGCTCGGACCCAATGGCGCGGGCAAGAGCACCACGGTGGAGATCCTCCAGGGCAACCGCGGGCGGGACGCGGGCGAGGTGTCCGTGCTCGGCGCGGACCCGGCGACGGGCACACGCGCGTGGCGCTCGCGGATCGGCATCGTCTGGCAGGACGAATCGGCGCCCGCGGAGTTGACGGTCGACGAGACCGTACGGCACTTCGCCCGCTACTACCCGCGGCCCCGGGACCCGGAGGAGGTCATCGGGCTCGTCGGTCTGGAGGCGAAGGCGGGCAGCCGCATCAAGGCGCTCTCGGGCGGCCAGCGCAGGCGTCTGGACGTGGCGCTCGGGGTGATCGGCGGCCCCGAGCTGCTGCTCCTGGACGAACCGACGACCGGCTTCGACCCGGCCGCCCGCCGCCAGTTCTGGGACCTGATCCGGAAACTGGCCGACGAGGGCACGACCATCCTGCTCACCACGCACTACCTGGAGGAGGCCGAAGCACTGGCGCACCGGCTCGCGGTCGTCGCGCGGGGCCGCGTCGTCGCGGAAGGCGAACCCGCCGCACTCCGCGAGCGCTTCGGCACCGAGGCGACCGTCGAGTGGACGGAGGCCGACGGCACCCCGCGCAGCGAGCGCACGGACACCCCCACGCGCACGGTCGCGGAGCTCACCCGCCGCTTCGACGGCGAGATACCCGGGCTGAGTGTGACCCGCCCGACCCTGGAGGACGTCTATCTCCGCCTGACCGGACAGGAGAACGCGCGATGACCCTGACGACCGTACGCGTACGCGGTGAGGCCTCCTCCGTGCGGCTGCCCGGAGCCTGGGGCCTCGGCCTGCGGCGGGGCGCCCTGGAGATCAAGCAGTTCTTCCGTCAGCGCGACCAGGTGGTGTTCACCTTCGCCTTCCCCGTCGTCTTCCTCTTCCTCTTCGCGTCGATCTTCAGCGACGACGTGCGGGGCGCGGGCATCACCGCCTCCCAGCTGTACGTCCCCGCGATGATGGCCGCGGGCATCATGTCCACCAGCTTCCAGTCCCTCGGCATCTCCATCGCGATCGAGCGTGACGAGAAGGTGCTGCGGCGGCTGCGCGGCACTCCGATGCCACCGGCCGCGTACTTCCTGGGCAAGATCTGGCTGGTCCTGGTCACCGGCCTCATGGAGACGGCGATCCTGCTCGTCGTCGGCACGTCGCTGTACGACGTGAAGCTGCCCTCGGATCCCGCCAAGTGGGCCGACTTCGCCTGGATCTTCGTCCTGGGCCTGACGGCCTGCGCCCTGCTCGGCATCGCGATCAGCTCGGTCCCGAAGAGCGGCAAGAGCGCCACGTCCGTCGTCGTACTCCCCTTCCTCGTGCTGCAGTTCATCTCCGGGGTCTACATCGCCATCGACACGATCCCCGACTGGATGCTGAACATCGGCGCCCTGTTCCCGCTGAAGTGGATGTGCCAGGGGCTGCGCGGGGTGTTCCTGCCCGAGTCGGCGAAGGTCCTGGAGCAGGCGGGCGGCTGGGAGTTCGGGCGGATCGCCCTGGTGCTGGGGGCCTGGTGCGTCGGAGGATTGCTGCTGTGTCTGCTGACCTTCCGCTGGAAGAACCGCCGCGACGGATGACCGGCCGGATCGCCGGACCCGGCGGCGCGAAGAGCTCGTACACCTGGGAGCGCTCCTTCCGGCTCTGGGACTCGTACTTCGCGATCGTGTGCGTGGCCACCCTGCTGTTCGTGCTCGGCACGGGGCATCCGGGGTGGCCCCTGCGCGTCATCTCGGCGGCGCTGCTGGTGGCGCTGATTCCCTGGTACGTGGCGGTGGGGCGGCCCGTCCTCAGCGGCGACCCGCCCGACGAACGCCGGGCCCTGGGCTATCTCGCGGGGGCGATCGTGCTGTTCCTGCCGTCGGGGATCCTCGTCGGTGAGACCCGGCTGATGGCCTTCGCGCTCGTCCCCCAGTGCTTCATGGCGCTGCGGCTGCGGTGGGCGCTGGCGGCCGTGACGGTCATCAACATCGCGCCGGTGGCGGGTTGGGCGCTGCTGTGGTGGCCGAGCGACCAGGACGTCTTCTTCAACTCGCTCTTCGGCGTGGTCACCCTCGTCTTCTCGGCGGCCTTCGGCAGCTGGACCATCCGCATCATCGAGCAGAGCCAGGAACGGGCCGAGCTGATCGCCGAACTGGACGCCAGCCGCCACGAGCTCTCCCGGCTCTCGTCGGCGCACGGCGCGCTGGCCGAGCGTGAACGGCTCTCCCGGGAGATCCACGACACGCTCGCGCAGGGCTTCACGAGCCTGCTGATGCTGGTGCAGGCGGTCGAGGCCGAACTCGACCACGACGTCCCGCAGGCCCGCCGCCACCTGTCCCTGATGGCGGAGACGGCCCGGCAGAACCTCGCCGAGGCGCGGGCCCTGGTCGCCGGCGGCGCGCCCGCCGACCTCGACGGGGCCTCGCTGCCCGACGCGCTGCGCCGGCTGGCCGCACGTCACGAAGCGACGGTCGACGTCACCGGCCCCGTGCGCGCGCTGCCCGCCGGGCCGGAGGTCGTGGTCCTGCGTTCCTGCCAGGAGGCGCTCGCCAACGCCCGCAAGCACGCGGGGAGTTCGTCGACGATCGCGGTCGCCCTGGCGTACGCCCACGATTCGCTGACGCTCTCCGTACGCGACGACGGCCCCGGCTTCGACCCCGCCGCGCCGGTCGGCGGCTACGGTCTGACGGGGTTGCGCGCCCGGGCCGCGGAAGTGGGCGGCAGGGCTCGTGTGCGCAGCGCGCCCGGCGAGGGCACGACCATCACCGTCTGTCTGCCCGTTCCAAGGAGTGACTCGTGATCCGCATCGTCCTGGCCGACGACCATCCCGTCGTACGGGAAGGGCTGCGCGCGATGCTCAGTGCCGAGCCCGATCTCGATGTGATCGCCGACGCGTCGAGCGGTCCGCAGGCGGAGGCGCTGGCGGCCGAACTCCGGCCGGACATCGTCCTGATGGACCTGCGGATGCCGGGGGGCGGGGGCGTCGACTCGATCGTGCGGATGACCGAGGCGGGGTTGGGCTGCCGGGTCATCGTGCTGACGACGTACGAGACGGACCGGGACATTCTGCGGGCGGTCGAGGCCGGGGCCGCGGGCTATCTCCTGAAGGACCTCCCCCGCGGCGAACTCGCCGACGCCGTCCGCTCCGCCGCGCGCGGGGAGACCGTGCTGGCCCCGTCCGTCGCCGCCCGACTCGTCGACCAGCTCCGTACGAAGCCGGAGCGGCCACGGTTGTCGGAACGGGAGACGGCGGTGCTGCGGCTCGTGGCGGAGGGGTGCACGAACGCCGAGATCGGGCGCCGGCTGTTCATCGGCGAGTCCACCGTGAAGACCCACCTGCTGCGGGTCTTCGCCAAACTGGGGGTGGACGACAGAACCGCGGCGGTGACGAGCGCGATGCGCTTCGGCCTACTGGACTGACCTGCTCCCGCCCCCGCCGCCCCTACCCGTCCCCTCCCGAACCTGGGGGCTCCGCCCCCAGACCCCCGGGTTTGTTCCTTGTCTGCGGGTGGGGGCTGATCGCGCAGTTCCCCGCGCCCCTCAAGGGCGCCGGCGCGCGTCTTTCAGCCCGTCCGGCGTTTGCGGACGAGGCCGTGGTAGGGGCGGCGGGGGCGAGAGACCCGGCTCCTCAGCCCAGGCGTGTCTCGAGCTCCGCCACGATCTCGTTCACCCCGACCGCCGCCTGCTCACCGGACTCCATGTCCTTGAGCTGCACCACGCCCTCGGCGAGATCCCGCTCACCGGCGACGATCGCGTACCGCGCCCCCGACCGGTTCGCGTTCTTCATCGCCCCCTTGAGTCCCTTGGACCCGTAGGAGAAGTCGGCGGCGATACCGAGCTTGCGCAGCTCGGTCACCTTGGCGAAGAGCACCCGACGGGCCTCCTCACCGAGCGGAACGGCGAACACGCTCGTGGCCGCGGGGAGTTCGAGCGAGACACCCTCCGCCTCCAGGGCGAGCACCGTGCGGTCGACACCGAGCGCCCAGCCCACCGAGGGCAGCGCGGGCCCGCCGAGCATCTCGGACAGCCCGTCGTAGCGCCCGCCGCCGCCCACCGCGGACTGGGAGCCCAGACCGTCGTGGACGAACTCGAAGGTGGTCCGCGTGTAGTAGTCCAGGCCGCGCACCAGCTTGGGGTCGTCCTCGAAGGCAACCCCCGCCTCCGTGATCAGCTCGCGGACCTCCTCGTGGTACGCCTTGCACGCGTCGCAGAGGTAGTCACGGAGCAACGGAGCGCCCACCAGCTGCTCCTGCACGTCGTCGCGCTTGTCGTCGAGGACCCGGAGGGGGTTGATCTCGGCGCGGCGCAGCGTGTCCTCGTCCAGGTCCAGGCCGCGCAGGAAGTCCTGCAGGGCGGCCCGGTACACCGGACGGCACTCCTGGTCGCCCAGCGAGTTCAGCAGGATGCGGAAGTCCCGCAGACCCAGCGACCGGTACGCCTGGTCGGCCAGGATGATCAGCTCGGCGTCGAGCGCCGGATCCTCCGCACCGATCGCTTCCGCGCCGACCTGCGAGAAGTGGCGGTAACGGCCCTTCTGGGGACGCTCGTAGCGGTAGTAGGAGCCCGAGTACCAGAGCTTGACGGGGAGGTTGCCGGCCTTGTGCAGGTTGGCCTCCAGCGCGGCGCGCAGTACGGAGGCCGTGCCCTCGGGGCGCAGGGCGAGCTGGTCGCCGCCCTTGGTCTCGAAGGCGTACATCTCCTTGGTCACGATGTCGGTGGACTCACCGACACCGCGCGCGAAGAGCTCGACGTTCTCGAAGCCGGGCGTCTCGATGTAGCCGTAGCCGGAGTTGCGCAGCGGCGCGGCGATCGCCTCGCGCACGGCGAGGTACTTGGCGCTCTCCGGCGGGATCAGGTCGTAGGTGCCCTTGGGGGCCTTGAAGGTGCTCACGAAAGTCTCTCGTCACATTCCTCGTCGGGGAGCCGACGGGGCTCCCTGGCCGGCCGCCACCTGCCGCAGATACGGGTTGGTGGCGCGCTCCTGGCCGATGGTCGTCTGGGGGCCGTGGCCGGACAGCACCACGGTCGAGTCGTCGAGCGGCAGGCACACACGGGCCAGCGAGCCGAGCATCTCGTCCATGTCACCGCCGGGCAGGTCGGTGCGTCCGATGGAGCCGGCGAAGAGCAGATCGCCCGAGAAGAAGACCGACGGAATGTCTGATCCGTCGCGGGCTTCGGGCATCTGGAAGGTCACCGACCCCTTCGTATGGCCGGGCGCGTGCGCGACGGACAGCTCCAGACCGGCCAGCTCCAGCCGCGTGCCGTCGGCGAGCGTCCGCACGTCGTCCGGCTCCCCCACGGTCAGCTCGCCCATCAGCGGCATGCCGATGGACCGGCCCAGCGCCCGCTCCGGGTCGCTCATCATGTACCGGTCGTCGGGGTGGATCCAGGCCGGTACGTCGTGGGCGCCGCAGACGGGCACGACCGAGGCCACGTGGTCGATGTGGCCGTGGGTGAGGACGACGGCGACGGGCTTGAGCCGATGCTTCTTGAGTGCGTCCTCGACTCCCTGGGCGGCCTGGTGGCCCGGGTCGATGATCACGCACTCCTCACCGGCGGCGGGGGCGACCAGGTAACAGTTGGTGCCCCAGGCCCCGGCGGGGAACCCGGCAATGAGCACGATCGTCCTTCGTGGTGGCGTACGCGTGATGCCGTACGGGGTGGGTGGCTGTGGATCAGAGCCTACCGGCGCTGCCGTTTCCTCAGCTAACCCATATACGGTACGGGGCACACGCAGGCGGTCGGCTCACAAGACGCACGCGTCCCACTTGACGTACGAGACGCATGAGGAGATAACCCGGTGGTCACCCAGGAACAGCGGCGGCGTCAGCTCGCCCGGGAGAAGTTCTTGCGGCAGCAGCAGCGGCGTACGGCCGCGCGGCGCAAGTCACACATGCGCAACACGGTGGTCGCGTCGGTCCTCGGCGTGATCGTCGTCGGCAGTGTGGTGTCGTACGCGACCGGGGTCTTCAAGAACGACGGCAAGAAGGCCAACGCGGGCGCGCAGGTCACGCCGAGCGCCTCCCCGACCAGCAAGGCGCCGGACCCGTGCGCCAAGCCTGCCGAAGGCGCGGTGAAGTCGCTGAGCTGGAAGACGGAGCCGGCGATGACCATCGATAAGTCGGCGAACTACACGATGAAGCTGGCGACGACCTGCGGCGACATAGACGTCGCACTGAAGACGGCCGCGGCCCCGCACACGGTGAACTCGTTCGACTTCCTCGCGGGCAAGGGCTTCTTCGACCACACCAAGTGCCACCGGCTCACCACGAACGGCATCTACGTGCTGCAGTGCGGTGACCCGAAGGGCACCGGCAGCGGCGGCCCCGGGTACACGATCCCGGACGAGAACCTGAAGGACACCAGCCTCAAGGGCGGCGTCTACCCGGCGGGCACCCTTGCGATGGCGAACCAGTACAACGCCCAGACGAAGCAGGGACGCAACACGGGTGGCAGCCAGTTCTTCCTCGTCTACCAGGACAGTCAGCTACCGGCCGACTACACACCGTTCGGAACTATTTCCAAGTCCGGCCTCACGGTTCTCAAGAAGATCGCCGCGGCCGGAGAGAGCACAGGCCAGGGCGACGGGGCGCCCAACGCGACGGTCGTGGTCAACAAACTGACCGTGACGAAATCCTGACCGTCAACTGCGAAATTTCGGTCGCGCTGGATGCGGACAGCCGCCGGGCTGGTCGCCTATGTTGGCCGTGACGAAACTGTGGACGATGCCCAGGGGCGCTGAAGCCCCTCGCAGGCATCATGTGGAGGAGGCGCTGTGAGCAGCGACCCGTGGGGCCGCGTCGACGAGACGGGGACCGTGTACGTGCGTACGGCCGACGGCGAGCAGGTCGTCGGTTCCTGGCAGGCCGGCTCCCCTGATGAGGCGCTGGCCTACTTCGAGCGCAAGTACGAAGGCCTGGTTGTCGAGATCGGCCTCCTCGAGAAGCGAGTGAAAACCACCGACCTGTCGGCGAAGGACGCCCAGACCGCGATCGACCATATTCGCGAACAGGTGGACGCCCACCACGCGGTCGGCGATCTGGAGTCGCTGAAGAAGCGGCTGGACAAGCTCGTCGAGACGGTCGACGCGCGCCGTGAGGAGCGCAAGGTCCAGCGCGCGAAGCAGTCCGACGAGGCACGGCACTCCAAGGAGGCGCTGGTCGTCGAGGCGGAGGAGCTGGCGCAGAGCGACCAGTGGCGGGCGGCCGGTGAGCGGCTGCGCTCCCTGGTGGACACTTGGAAGGGGCTGCCGCGACTCGACCGCAAGTCGGACGACGAGCTGTGGCACCGCTTCTCGCACGCGCGATCGGCGTTCTCCAAGCGCCGCAAGGCGCACTTCGCCTCGCTGGACGCGCAGCGCGAGGACGCCCGCAAGACCAAGGAGAAGCTGGTCGCGGAGGCCGAGTCGCTGTCCGCCTCCACGGACTGGGGTCCGACGGCGGCCCGTTACCGCGAGCTGATGGCGGACTGGAAGGCCGCGGGCCGCGCCCAGCGTGAGCACGAGGACGACCTGTGGAACCGCTTCCGCGGCGCCCAGGACGTGTTCTTCGCGGCGCGCAGCTCGGTCTTCGCCGAGCGGGACGCCGAGCAGTCGGAGAACCTGAAGCTCAAGGAGGAGCTGGCCGAGGAGGCCGAGAAGCTCGTTCCGGTGCAGGACCTCAAGGCCGCCCGCGCCGCCTTCCGTTCCATCAACGAGCGCTGGGAGGCCATCGGCCATGTGCCGCGCGACGCCCGCCCGAAGGTCGAGGGACGGATGCACGCGGTGGAGCGGGCTCTGCAGGAGTCCGAGGAGGCCGAGTGGCGCCGGACCAACCCGGAGGCACGCGCGCGTGCCGAGGGTCTGACCGGTCAGCTGCAGGCCGCCGTGGACAAGCTCCAGGGCCAGATCGAGACGGCGCGCGCCGCGGGCAACACGTCGAGGGCCGACAAGCTCCAGAAGGAGCTCGATGGCCGTCAGGCGCTGCTGGACCAGGCGTTGAAGGGTCTTCAGGAGTTCGGCGGCTGAGGCGGCCGAGGCGGCTGGGTTTTCCCGCCACTACGTAGAGGGGCTCCCGTACGGTGCGTACGGGAGCCCCTCTGCGTAGTGGCCCGTCGACGGCGGCCTGGCCGCGGACGTCAGGACCCGTCGGAGGGCCTGCGCGCCGAGGTCACCCGGTACACGTCGTACACGCCCTCCACGCCCCTGACCGCCTTCAGGACGTGCCCCAGGTGCTTGGGGTCGCCCATCTCGAAGGTGAAGCGGGAGGTGGCGACGCGGTCGCGGGAGGTCTGGACGGCCGCGGACAGGATGTTGACGTGCTGGTCGGACAGGACGCGGGTGACGTCCGACAGGAGCCGGGAGCGGTCCAGGGCCTCGACCTGGATGGCGACCAGGAAGACCGAGGACTGGGTGGGTGCCCACTCGACCTCGAGGATGCGCTCGGGCTCGCGGGAGAGCGAGTCGACGTTGACGCAGTCGCTGCGGTGCACCGATACGCCGCTGCCGCGGGTGACGAAGCCGATGATGGGGTCGCCGGGGACGGGCGTACAACAGCGGGCGAGCTTGACCCACACGTCCTCGACGCCCTTGACGACGACACCGGGGTCGGCGTTGGAGCGGCGCTTGCGGCCACGCCCGCGCGCGGGCGGGACGCTCTCGTCGATCTCCTCGGTGGCCGCCTCCTCGCCGCCGAGGGCCTGCACCAGCTTCTGCACGACGCTCTGCGCGGTGACATGGCCCTCGCCGATCGCCGCGTACAGCGAGGAGATGTCGGGGTAGCGCATCTCGTGCGCGAGGGTGACCAGGGAGTCGCCGGTGAGGATGCGCTGGATCGGCAGGTTCTGCTTGCGCATCGCGCGGGCGATGGCGTCCTTGCCCTGCTCGATCGCCTCGTCGCGGCGCTCCTTGGAGAACCAGGCGCGGATCTTGTTGCGGGCGCGCGGGGACTTCACGAAGCCCAGCCAGTCGCGGGAGGGGCCCGCGCCGGCCGCCTTGGAGGTGAAGACCTCCACCAAGTCGCCGTTGTCCAGGGTGGATTCGAGCGGGACGAGGCGTCCGTTGACCCGTGCGCCTATCGTCCGGTGGCCGACCTCCGTGTGGACCGCGTAGGCGAAGTCCACCGGTGTCGCGCCGGCCGGGAGCGCTATGACGTCACCCTTGGGCGTGAAGACGAAGACCTCGTTGCGGGACAGGTCGAAGCGCAGGGACTCCAGGAACTCGCTCGGGTCCTCGGTCTCCTTCTGCCAGTCGAGCAACTGGCGCAGCCACGCCATGTCGTTGACGGTGTCCTGACCCGCGCTGCCCTTGGCCGCCCGGGGCACGTCCGTACGGATCTTGGAGGAACCGGCGACGGTCTCCTGCTTGTACTTCCAGTGCGCGGCGATGCCGTACTCGGCACGGCGGTGCATGTCGAACGTGCGGATCTGGAGTTCGACCGGCTTGCCGTTGGGCCCGATGACCGTCGTGTGCAGCGACTGGTACATGTTGAACTTGGGCATCGCGATGTAGTCCTTGAACCGGCCGGGGACCGGGTTCCATCGCGCGTGCACGGTGCCGAGGGCCGCGTAGCAGTCGCGGACGGTGTCCACGAGGACGCGGATGCCCACCAGGTCGTAGATCTCCGCGAAGTCACGGCCGCGGACGATCATCTTCTGGTAGACGGAGTAGTAGTGCTTCGGGCGGCCGGTGACGGTCGCCTTGATGCGGGCGGCGCGCAGGTCGGCCTGGACCTCGTCGGTCACTATGGCGAGGTATTCGTCGCGCTTGGGGGCGCGCTCGGCGACCAGGCGCACGATCTCGTCGTACATCTTGGGGTAGAGGATCGCGAAGGCGAGGTCCTCCAGTTCCCACTTGATGGTGTTCATGCCCAGGCGGTGGGCGAGCGGCGCGTAGATCTCGAGGGTCTCGCGCGCCTTCTTCTCCTGCTTCTCGCGCTTGAGGTAGCGCATGGTGCGCATGTTGTGCAGGCGGTCGGCGAGCTTGATGACCAGGACACGGGGGTCCTTGGCCATGGCGACGACCATCTTGCGGACGGTCTCGGCCTGCGCGGCCTCGCCGAACTTGACCTTGTCGAGCTTGGTGACGCCGTCGACGAGCAGGGCGACCTGGTCGCCGAAGTCGCGCTTGAGCGTGTCCAGGCCGTACTCGGTGTCCTCGACGGTGTCGTGCAGCAGACCGGCCATCAGCGTGGCGGGGTCCATGCCCAGCTCCGCCAGGATCGTCGTGACGGCGAGCGGATGCGTGATGTACGGGTCGCCGCTCTTGCGCTTCTGGCCACGGTGCCAGCGCTCGGCGACCTGGTAGGCCTTCTCGATCTGCCGCAGCGTCGACGTCTCGATCTTCGGGTCGTTGCTGCGCACTATCCGCAGCAGCGGCTCCAGGACCGGGTTGTACGGGTTCGAGCGCTGCACGCCGAGCCGGGCCAGGCGGGCGCGGACGCGGTTGGAGGAGGAGCTGGGGCGGCCGGACGGAGCGGCCGTGGAACGGACCGCCGGAGTCTTCGCGGAGCGCTCGGAAGGGGCCGGCTTGGGGCGTGGCTGCTCGGCCGCCTTGTCGTCGGGCGCGGACTGGGCGTGCTCGACCGGCCCGCTCGTGGCGTTCTTGGCGGGCGTCGCCGCGGGGGCCGAGGCGGGCTCGGGCTTGGCGGCGGTGAGTGGCTGGGCCTCGTCTGGCAAGAGGGCTCCTCGTGCGCGTTCCGGGTCCCCCGGTCAGGCTCCGGAAACCCCATGGTAGCGATCCTGGGCGTCGGGCTCGCTTTCGGCCGCTGGGACGGCCTCGTACAGGAGGAACGCGAGAGGCGGGCTCCGGATTCCTCCGGGCCCGCCTCCACAGTGTCCTACGGGTGTCTCAGGGCCTTCCCAGGCCTTTCCCGGGGCTTTCCCCCAGGTGTCGCGAACGCGGCCCTCAGAGCTTGAGGAGCGCCTCCAGCGGAGCGCCCGCGAGAGCCGGCTCCAGACGGCCGCGGCCGCCGAGGAACCCGAGCTCCATCAGCACGGCGACGCCCGCGACCTCGGCACCCGCCCGGCGGATGAGCTGGAGCGACGCCTCGGCGGTGCCACCGGTGGCGAGGACGTCGTCGACGACCAGGACGCGGTCGTCCGCGCTCAGGTCCTCGGCGTGCACCTCGATCTCGGCGGAGCCGTACTCCAGGTCGTACGACTGCGACAGGGTCGCTCCGGGGAGCTTGCCCGCCTTGCGCACGGGGATGAAGCCGATTCCGGCGCGGACGGCGACCGGGGCGCCGAGGATGAAGCCACGGGCCTCCAGACCGACGATCTTCGTGGCCTCGGCGCGCACGGCGATCTCCGCCAGGGCGTCGGTGAGCGCCGTGAAGGCCGCCGGGTCCGCCAGGAGCGGGGTGATGTCCTTGAACATCACACCCGGCTCCGGGTAGTCGGCCACGTCGCGGATACGGCTGAGCAGCAGCGTCGTGATGTCCGTGAGCTCGGTCATCGGCGCTTCCCCGAGGGTCGGCCGCGACCGCGGTTGCGGGAGGCGGGCTGGTTGCGCGGGCCGACGACCATGGGCGCGTCGTCCTCCGGCTCGTCGTCCAGCGTCACGTCGGAGACCTCGGTCTCCAGGGGCTCGCCCTTGGCGGCGGCCTGGGCCCGCTTGGCGAGGACGCGCTTCCTGAGGGCCTTCATCTGCGGCTCGCGCTCCTTGAGGTCGGCGACGAGCGGCGTGGCGATGAAGATCGAGGAGTACGCACCGGCCGCGAGGCCGACGAACAGCGACAGCGAGATGTCGTTGAGCATGCCCGCGCCGAGGACACCGCCACCGATGAACAGCAGGCCGGCGA
Source organism: Streptomyces sp. NPDC090798 (assembly GCF_044768965.1). Classification (NCBI taxonomy): domain Bacteria; kingdom Bacillati; phylum Actinomycetota; class Actinomycetes; order Kitasatosporales; family Streptomycetaceae; genus Streptomyces; species Streptomyces sp. NPDC090798. The sequence continues at coordinate 397,294 of NZ_JBIVXA010000003.1, read as the reverse complement.
CCGGCAGCAGCGCGACCACCGTGGTGTTGATCGAACGGACCAGGGTGCCGTTGATCGAGCGGTCGGCGATCTCGCTGTACGTGTAGCGGGTCTGCTTGGTGATGTCCTTCGTCTGCTCCTTGAGGCTGTCGAAGACGACGACCGTGTCGTAGAGCGAGTAACCGAGGATGGTGAGCAGACCGATCACGGTGCCCGGGGTGACCTCGAAGCCGACCAGGGCGTAGATGCCGACCGTGATCGTGATGTCGTGGATCAGGGCCACGAGCGCGGCCACGGCCATGCGCCACTCGAACGCGATCGCCAGGTAGATCACGACGAGGACCATGAAGATCGCCAGGCCCTCCCAGGCCTTGTTGGCGATCTGGTCACCCCAGCTGGGGCCGACCAGGTCCGCGTTGATCGACTCCGCGTTGACGTTCAGGTCCTTGGCGAGCTCGTCCTTGATCTTGTCGGACTTGTCCGTGTCGATGCCGGCGACCTGGATGCGCAGTCCGCCGTTGCCGAGCTTCTGGACGACCGCGTCGTGGCCGGACGAGGCCCGCGCGAACGTCTCGGCCTGGGCCACCGAGACGCTGGTCTTCCCGGTGGTGAAGACGGCCCCGCCCTGGAACTCGATGCCCATGTTCAGGCCGCGCACCGTCAGGCCGAGGATGGCCGTGATGGTGATCAGGATCGAGATGCCGTACCAGATCTTGCGCTTGCCGACGAAGTCGTAGCCGATCTCGCCGCGGTGGAGCCGGGCGCCGAGGGTGCCGAGTTTCGACATCTCACGCCTCCTTCGGGTCGACGGGGGCGGAGGGACGGCGCGTACGGCGCAGCGGTGGTTTGGCGCCCAGGGCCTTGGGGTCGAGGCCGGACCACTTGTGGCCGCTCGCGTAGAACTTCCGCCGGGCGAGGAGCGTCATCAGCGGCTTGGTGAAGAAGAACACGACGACCACGTCGAGCACCGTGGTCAGACCGAGCGTGAACGCGAAGCCCTGGACCTTGCCGACGGTGACGATGAAGAGCACCGCGGCGGCGAGGAACGACACGAAGTCGGAGACCAGGATGGTGCGCCGGGCGCGCGGCCAGGCACGCTCGACGGCCGGGCGCAGGGAGCGGCCCTCGCGGATCTCGTCCCGGATGCGTTCGAAGAACACGATGAACGAGTCCGCTGTGATTCCGATCGCGACGATCGCACCACAGACCGCGGGGAGGTTCAGCGCGAAGCCGATGGTGGGACCGAGCAGCGCCATGATCACGTAGGTGAGGGCACCCGAGACCAGCAGCGAGGGGATGGCGATGATCGACAGGCCCCGGTAGTAGACCACCAGGTAGATGACGACCAGGCCGAGGCCGATGGCGCCCGCGATCAGACCGGCGTGCAGCTGCTCGCCGCCGAGCGCGGCCGTCACCGTGGTGACGCTCGACTCCTTGAAGGTGAGCGGCAGCGCGCCGTACTTCAGCATGTTCGCCAGGCTCTGCGCCTCGGTCTGGTCGAAGCTGCCGGAGATCTCCGCGCTGCCGCCGGTCAGCGCCTGCTGCACGAACGGGTCGGAGACGACATCACCGTCGAGGACGATCGCGAACTGGTTCTGCGGTGACTGGTTCTGCGCGAGCTTGCCGGTGATGTTGGCGAACTTCTTGGAGCCACCGGAGGTGAACTCCATGGTGACCTTCCAGCCCGCCGCGCTCTGGGTGTCGAAGACGGCCGAGGCGCTCTTGATGTCCGTACCCGAGACCTCGGCGGGGCCGAGGATGTACTTCTGCCACTGGCCCGAGGAGTTCTTGCCGCAGGCCACGGTGGGGTCGGTGGCCTTGGAGCCTTCACCGGCCTTGGCGCGCTGCGCCTTGTCCGCGCAGTTGAGCGCCGTGTACTGGGCCTGGAGCTTGGTGGCCGCGGCACTGGCGCTCGCGCTGCTGTTCGCCGACGGCGAGGCGCTGGAGGAGGCCGAGGGGCTGGCCGAGGAGCTCGCGGAGCTGCTCGGGGACGGCGTGGAGGCCGCCTTCAGGGCGTCGGTGACCGCGCGGCCCTGAGAGGTGGCGGAGGACGTCGGGCTCGCGGAGCTCGACGAGGTCGCCTTGTCGGTGACCTTGTCCGTGGCCTTCGAGGAGGAGCTGCTCGAGGCGCTGGGCGACGGGCTGGCCTTCGCGGCCGCACCGGAGACCTCGGTGGCCAGGACCGGACGGAAGTAGAGCTTCGCGGTGGTGCCGACCTGGTCCCGGGCCTCCTTGGAGTTCGTGCCCTTGGGGATGTTGACAATGATGTTGTCGGATCCCTGGGTCTGCACCTCGGCCTCAGAGACGCCGAGACCGTTGACACGGCGGTTCATGATGTCGACCGCGGTGTTCATGTTGGTCTTGTTGATCGCGTTCGGCTGGCCCGGCTCGTTCTTCGCCGTGAGCGTGATGCTCGTGCCGCCGGCGAGGTCGATGCCGAGACGCGGGGTGGGATGCCCGGAGAGGAACATCCCCCCCGTGAGCGCCGCGATGGCGATCAGGATGAAGGCCAGCGAGCGCCCCGGCCTGCTCTGGGCGCTCGCGCTCCGGCCCTTCTTCGGTGCTGCCACCTTCTCGTACTCCCTCTCGGGCCGCCGTGCGCGGGGTCAGCGCGGGGGCGGCCATGACATGGTGTCGGGATTCCGTGCGAAAACGCAGGTCCCGGAGGTGCGGAGCGCAAGCGGATCGCGCCACGTCCCCGGGGCGTGACTACTTCGCGTCGGACTCGCCGTCGGTCTTCTTCGGCTCTGCTTCGTCGGCCTCGTCGGCCTTCGCCTCGGCGGGCTTGTCGGACGGCTCTGCGGCCACGTCCTTCTTGCCGAGGTCGAGGGGCTTGTCGTCGGAGGCGTCGGAAGAGGCGTCGGCGGCGGGCTCGTCGGTCTCGGTGAGGGAGGAGGCGTCGTCGGGAACAACCGACCCGTCCGCATCCAGGTCGTGCTCGGCGCCGTGGACGATGCGGTTGTACTCGTCGTCGGAAAGCACGGCGCCGATCGCGTTCTTCGCAAACAGCAGGTCGACGCCCGGGCCGGCATCAAGGAGGACCGAGTCCTCGTTGACCTCCTTGACAGTGGCGTACATGCCACCGATCGTGCGCACGCCGGAGCCGGGCTGCATCTCATTGCGCATGGAAGCGGCCTGCTGCTGCTTCTTCTTGGCCGACCGGGTCATCAGGAACATGGCCCCGATGAGCACGATGAACGGGAGGAGGGTCACGAGACTCACGGGTCGGAACTTCCTTCTTCGACCGCGATGGTGAGCGGCCTGCTGGATGGGGGTATGTATGCCGTCGACAAGGGCGGCATCGGCGGAGTCTAAGCGAGTCCGCGCTCAGGGAACAACGCTCAGCATGGCACCGGGGTTCCTGACCCCGCGAGTGCGCGCGCCGTCACGCCCCGAACAGGTCCCCTTGTCCGTTTCCCCCCGTTGACTGGCGCGGCGGCGTGAGACCGAGATGGGCCCATGCGGCCGGGGTCGCCACCCGGCCGCGCGGTGTACGGGCGAGCAGACCCTCCCGTACGAGGAAGGGCTCGGCGACCTCCTCGACGGTCTCGCGCTCCTCCCCCACCGCGACCGCGAGCGTGGACAGACCGACCGGGCCGCCGCCGAACAGCTTGAGCAGGGCCTCCAGGACACCGCGGTCGAGCCGGTCGAGGCCGCGGGCGTCGACCTCGTAGACCTTGAGCGCGGCCGCTGCGATCTCGCGCGTGATGATCCCGTCCGCCTTGACCTGCGCGTAGTCCCGGACGCGGCGCAGCAGACGGTTGGCGATACGGGGCGTGCCGCGGGAGCGCCCCGCGATCTCGGCGGCGCCTTCGGAGCCGATCTCCACGTCGAGGAGGTTCGCGGAGCGGTGGATGACGCGCTGGAGCTCGGCGGGCTCGTAGAACTCCATGTGCGCGGTGAAGCCGAAGCGGTCGCGCAGCGGGGGCGGCAGCAGACCCGCGCGCGTGGTGGCGCCGACCAGCGTGAACGGGGGCAGCTCCAGCGGGATCGCGGTGGCGCCGGGGCCCTTGCCGACGATCACGTCGACGCGGAAGTCCTCCATCGCCATGTAGAGCATCTCCTCGGCGGGCCGGGACATGCGGTGGATCTCGTCGAGGAACAGCACCTCGCCCTCCTGGAGCGAGGAGAGGATCGCCGCCAGGTCACCGGCGTGCTGGATGGCGGGGCCGCTGGTGATGCGGATGGGGGCGCCCATCTCGGCGGCGATGATCATCGAGAGGGTGGTCTTGCCGAGGCCGGGGGCGCCGGAGAGCAGTACGTGGTCGGCGGTGGCGCCGCGCGCGCGGGCGGCGCGCAGGACGAGGTCGAGCTGCTCGCGGACCTTCTCCTGGCCGATGAACTCGTCCAGGTCCTTGGGGCGCAGGGCCGCCTCGACAGCCTGGTCCTCACGGTCGGCGGACGCGCCGACGAGCCGCTCGGCGTCGCTCTCGTCGGTCGTGTCGTCCCAGTTCACTGAAGTTCTCCTCGCCGTGGCATGCCGGCTGTGTCATCCGGCCGGGGGTCCGGGGGCGCTCCCCGGGAAGACACAGCAAGTATGTGTGCCTCGCGGTCTGGTGGTCGGGGGCCGGTGGTTCAGCGGGCGCGGTTGAGGGTCTGGAGGGCGGCCTTGAGCAGCTGGCCCACCTGGGGTGTGCCCTCGGCGGCCTCGGCCTGCGGGGCGACGGCGGAGACGGCCTCGTCGGCCTCGCGCGTGGCATACCCGAGGCCGATCAGCGCGGCGTGCAGCTGGTCGCGCCAGCCGGTGCTGACCGGGGCGCCGATGCCGGTGCTCGTGCCGAGGGGCTCGCCGAGCCGGTCCTTGAGCTCCAGCAGGAGCTTCTGGGCCCCCCTCTTGCCGATGCCGGGTACGGCCGTGAGCGTCTTCTCGTCCCCCGTGGCGATCGCGCGGCGCAGGGCGTCGGGCGCGTGCGTGGCGAGCATGGCCTGCGCGAGGCGCGGGCCGACACCGCTGGCGGTCTGGAGCAGCTCGAAGGTCCCCCGCTCGTCGTCGTCCGCGAAGCCGTACAGCGTCAGGGAGTCCTCGCGCACGACGAGGGAGGTGGCGAGCTTGGTCTGCTGTCCCATCCGGAGCCCGGAGAGCGTATTGGGCGAGCACTGGACGGCGATGCCGATGCCGCCGACCTCGACGACCGCGGAGTCCGGGGCGAGGGCGGCGACCGGGCCGCTGACGAAGGCGATCATGCGGTACGGCCTTTCGAAGCGTGGTGCGATGCGGGTTTCGACGCGTGTTGTTTCGACGCGTGCTGGGCGGCGGCCTGCTGGAGCCGGTTCTGCGCGACGGCCTCTTGGAGCCGGTTTTGCGCGACGGCCTCTTGGAGCCGGTTCTGCGCGACGGCCTGCTGGAGTCGGTTCTGCGCGGGGGCGCGCCAGATGTGACAGATGGCGAGGGCGAGGGCGTCCGCCGCGTCGGCGGGTTTGGGCGGCGCGTCGAGCCTGAGCAGCCTGGTGACCATGGCACCGACCTGGGCCTTGTCCGCGCGTCCGCTGCCGGTGACGGCGGCCTTGACCTCGCTCGGGGTGTGCAGGGCGACCGTCAGGCCGCGGCGGGCGGCGCAGAGCATGGCCACGGCGCTGGCCTGGGCCGTGCCCATCACCGTCCGTACGTTGTGCTGGCTGAACACCCGCTCCACGGCGACGACTTCGGGCTCGTACTCGTCGAGCCACCGCTCGATGCCCTGCTCGATGGCGACGAGGCGCAGGCCCAACTCGGCGTCCACCGGAGTGCGTACGACCCCGACGCCGCGCATGGTCAGCGGTCGGCCCGCGATTCCCTCGACCACCCCGACACCGCATCGGGTCAGTCCCGGGTCAACGCCCAGCACCCGCACCCCGAACCCCCTCTTTTGCGGCTGAGCCGCCGCTCTCGCGGAAGTGGCTGATCGCCGTCGTGGTTCCTCAATCGATGGTTGCGGTCCGGTGGACCGCGATCATCATCCGTCCTCGACAGGCTAGCCGCTGCCACTGACAACGACGGCGGGCCGGCAGGACGTGTCCCGCGGGCCCGCCGAAGTGAATCCTTGGCGGCTCAGGCGTCGACCTTGGCCATCACGTCGTCGCTCACGTCGAAGTTGGCGAAGACGTTCTGCACGTCGTCGCTGTCCTCCAGGGCGTCGATCAGCTTGAAGATCTTCCGGGCGCCTTCTTCGTCGAGCTCGACCTGCATGGTCGGGACGAAGTTGGCCTCGGCGGAGTCGTAGTCGACGCCGGCGTCCTGGAGGGCCGTGCGGACCGCGACCAGGTCGGTGGCCTCGGAGATGACCTCGAAGGACTCGCCGAGGTCGTTGACTTCTTCGGCACCCGCGTCGAGCACGGCACCCAGGACGTCGTCCTCGGTCAGCTCGCCCTTGGGGACGATGACGACGCCCTTGCGGTTGAAGAGGTACGAGACGGAGCCCGGGTCGGCCATGTTGCCGCCGTTGCGCGTCATGGCGACGCGGACGTCCGAGGCGGCGCGGTTGCGGTTGTCGGTGAGGCACTCGATGAGCACCGCGACACCGTTCGGCCCGTAACCCTCGTACATGATCGTCTCGTAGTCGGCGCCACCGGCCTCGAGACCGGCGCCGCGCTTGACCGCGGAGTCGATGTTCTTGTTCGGGACCGAGCTCTTCTTGGCCTTCTGGATGGCGTCGAACAGCGTCGGGTTGCCGCCCGGGTCGGCGCCACCGGTTCGGGCCGCGACCTCGATGTTCTTGATCATCTTCGCGAAGAGCTTGCCGCGCTTGGCGTCGATCACGGCCTTCTTGTGCTTCGTCGTAGCCCATTTAGAGTGGCCGGACATCTGCCTGTCTCCTTCGCGTAACCCATCCTGTACGAACTCCCCCGGACCTTGAGGATCTGGGGGACCCCCAGATCCTACAAGGACTCCGGTGTCCGGTTCGCGCGCACCATGTCGACGAACAGGCCGTGCACGCGGTGGTCGCCGGTCAGTTCCGGGTGGAACGACGTGGCGAGCGCGGTGCCCTGACGTACGGCGACGATGTGGCCCTCGTGCTCGGCGAGCACTTCGGCCGCGGCGCCCACGGACTCGACCCAGGGGGCGCGGATGAAGACGCCCTCTACAGGATCGCCCTCGACGCCCCGGACGTCGACCGCCGCCTCGAAGGACTCGTTCTGACGTCCGAAGGCGTTGCGGCGCACGATCATGTCGATGCCGCCGATCGTCTCCTGGCCCGATCGCGGGTCGAGGATCTTGTCGGCGAGCATGATCATGCCCGCACAGGTGCCGTAGACGGGCATGCCGCCGCGCACACGCGCGCGGAGGGGCTCCATCATGCCGAACAGGACGGCCAGCTTGGAGATGGTGGTGGACTCGCCGCCGGGGATGACCAGGCCGTCCACCTCGGCGAGCTCCTCGGGACGCCGCACCGGCCTGGCCACGGCGTCGGCCGAGGCCAGGGCGATGAGGTGCTCCCGTACGTCGCCCTGGAGTGCCAGGACGCCTATGACAGGTGCGTCAGTCATGTACGTGATGCCTTTGTCCGGTCTCGTGTGTCCGGTCTCTTACCAGCCGCGGTTGGCGTAGCGCTCGGTCTCGGGGAGGGTGTCGCAGTTGATGCCGACCATGGCCTCGCCCAGGTTGCGGGAGGCGTCCGCGATGATCTTCGGGTCGTCGTAGAAGGTGGTCGCCTTCACGATGGCGGCGGCGCGCTTGGCCGGGTCGCCGGACTTGAAGATGCCGGAGCCCACGAAGACGCCCTCGGCGCCGAGCTGACGCATGAGAGCGGCGTCGGCGGGGGTCGCGACACCACCGGCGGAGAACAGCACGACCGGGAGCTTGCCGAGCTCGGCGACCTCCTTGACCAGCTCGTACGGGGCGCGCAGGTCCTTGGCGGCGGCGTACAGCTCGTTGTTGTCGAAGCCGCGCAGCCGGGCGATCTCGTTCTTGATCTGGCGCAGGTGACGGACGGCCTCGACGACGTTGCCGGTGCCGGCCTCGCCCTTGGAGCGGATCATGGCGGCGCCCTCGGCGATGCGGCGCAGGGCCTCGCCGAGGTTGGTGGCACCACAGACGAAGGGGGTGGTGAAGGCCCACTTGTCGGAGTGGTTGACCTCGTCGGCCGGGGTGAGGACCTCGGACTCGTCGATGTAGTCGACACCGAGGGACTGGAGGACCTGGGCCTCGACGAAGTGGCCGATGCGGGACTTGGCCATGACGGGGATGGAGACCGCGTCGATGATCTCCTCGATCATGTTCGGGTCCGACATACGGGCCACGCCGCCGTCCTTGCGGATGTCGGCGGGCACCCGCTCCAGGGCCATGACGGCCACGGCGCCGGCGTCCTCGGCGATCTTCGCCTGCTCGGCGTTGACCACGTCCATGATCACGCCGCCCTTGAGCTGCTCCGCCATGCCGCGCTTGACGCGGGCGGTGCCGGTTGCGGGGTTCTCGGCGGACTGGGCGGTGTTGGAGAGCGTGCTGGACACGGGTTGACCTCACTCGGTGAAAGAGGGTTTCTGCAGCACTGAGGAAACGTGAGTGGACCAGTCCACAGCAAGGGCCAATGGGGAGCCGGTGGATCCTTTTCGCCCCCGCCGCCCCTACCCGTCCCATCCCCGGTGGCTCCGCCCCCAGCCCCCCGATCGGCCTGAACGGCCTCGTCCTCAAACGCCGGACAGGCTGAAAGCCCAGGGGCGCGGGGAACTGCGCGACCAGCCCCCACCCGCCGTCGGCTCAAAGACCACAGGCAGGCGGAGACCCGGGGCGCAACCCCGGCCCCAGGGGCGCGAGGAACTGCGCGACCAGCACCCACCCGCCGTCAGCCAAAAGGCAACGGGCAGGCGGAAACCCGGGGCACAGCCCCGGCCCCAGGGGCGCGAGGAACTGCGCGACCAGCACCCACCCGCCGTCAGCCAAAAGGCAACGGGCGGGCGGGGATTCGGGGCGCGGCCTCGCCCCAGGGGCGCGGGGAACTGCGCGGGCCGCCCCCACCGGCCTGCGGCCCCGGAGCAACCACCCACCCGGCCGATAGCAACCCCCGTCGTCAGGTCGTGGGGCGGTCCGCCAGGGCGGTGGGGGGCTCGTCGTCCATTTCGAAGGCCATGGGGAAGGGCGCGTGACCGGCGAGGCGGAACCAGCGGACCTTGCGGTGGCGACGAAGAGCGCGGGCGGCACGTACCGCGTCGTTGTGGAACCGCCGAGCCATCGGCACCCGCCGCACCGCCTGCGCCAGCTCGGTCGCCGCCGCATCCCCACCAGGCGCCTCCCGCACCGCCTCCACCTGCTGCGCCTCTCCGAAGACGGCCCGCAGGGCCTGGCTGAGCTCGCTCTCGGCCACCTCGCGCTGCTCCTCCTCCGCCTGCCGCGCGGCATGCGCGGCCTCGTAGAGCACGATCGAGGCGGCGGGATCGAGCACCCCGGAGGTCGCCAGCTCCTGGGCGACCGAGGCACGGCGCAACAACTGCGCGTCGAGCGCGGCGCGGGCGGCGTCGATCCGGGCGTGCAGCCGGTCGAGACGCCCCGCGGTCCAGCTCAGGTAGAGGCCGATCGCGACGAGGCCGACGAGGATCCAGATGAGGGTTGCGGTCACGGGCGGCAAGGCTACCCGGGTGTGGTCACCCCTCCCCCACGTCCCATGTGCAACGGAAACCGCCGTGCCCGGTGGAGGTAGCGGTTGCAGTACAAGACGTGGCACGGGTACGAGACCCGGCGGACGACCTGCCCGGCCGGGGTCCGTCGCCGAGGTCTCGGCCGAAGTCCCCGAGGGCGCGGTGAAGACGTCCGCGCACCACTCCCACACGTTGCCCGAAGTGGTGTACAGGCCAGAGCCGTTGGGCTCGTAGCAGTCCAACGGGACGCCAGGTGTTCACGCGCTCCGGGCCGGCCGGGGGGAACTCGTCCCCCAGGGGTAGCGGCGACCTGCCGGGCCACCGCGCGCCGCGTACTCCCTCTCGGCCTCGCGGTCGGAACCGGGGCCCTCGGGCGCGCGCCAGTGGGCCCCTCGACGCCCAGCCACCAGGGCGCCGCGGCGACCGCCCCGAAAACGTTCCCCGCGCGGGGGCGCTCAGCACGCCCCGCCCCGCCCGGCGTCGGCGTGTCCCGCGCGCTCAGTCCCGGGCCAGCCCGAACCGCGCCCGCAGGCCCGTCCGTTCGTCCGCGGCGACCGCCGCCGCGCCGTCCGTCACCGTCTCGTAGACGGACAGGATGTCCGCGCCGACGGTCGACCAGTCGAAGCGCCGTACGTGGGCGCTGCCCCGCGCGCGGAGTTCGGCCCGGCGCTCGGGGTCGCCGAGCAGGCGCAGGGCCGCGGCGGCCAGGTCGTCCGCGTCCTCGTTGGCGAAGAGTTCGCCGGCCGCGCCCTGGTCGAGGACCTGCGCGAAGGCGTCGAGGTCGGAGGCCAGCACCGGCGCGCCCGCCGACATCGCCTCCACGAGGATGATGCCGAAGCTCTCGCCGCCGGTGTTGGGAGCCACGTACAGGTCGACGCTGCGCAGGAAGCGGGCCTTGTCCTCGTCGCTGACCATGCCGAGGAACTCGACGCGCGAGCGCATCTCGGCGGGCAGCGACTCGACGGCCTCCTCCTCGTCACCGCGTCCGGCGACCAGCAGCCGGGTCCCCGGGCGCTCGGCGAGGATCTTGGGCAGGGCCTTCATGAGGACGGGCAGGCCCTTGCGGGGCTCGTCGATGCGGCCGATGAAGCCGAGCGTGTCGCCCTGCCACTCGGGCTTGGGCTTGGCGCGGGCGAAGAAGTCGACGTCGACGCCGTTCGGGATGACGACCGCGTCGCCGCCCAGGTGCTCGACGAGGGTGCGGCGGGCGTACTCGCTCACCGCGATCCGCGCGCTGATCTTCTCCAGGGCCGCCTGGAGGATCGAGTACGCGGCGACCATGGCCCGCGAGCGCGGGTTGGAGGTGTGGAAGGTGGCGACGATGGGGCCCTGCGCGGCCCAGCACGCGAGCAGACCGAGCGAGGGCGAGGCCGGCTCGTGGATGTGGATCACGTCGAAGGTGCCGTCGTGCAGCCAGCGCCGCACCCGGGCCGCCGACAGGAAGCCGAAGTTCAGGCGCGCCACGGAGCCGTTGTAGGGCACCGGGACCGCGCGGCCCGCCGAGACGACGTACGGCGGCAGCGGTGTCTCGTCGTCCGCGGGGGCGAGCACGGAGACCTCGTGTCCGCGGCGGATGAGGTGTTCGGCCAGGTCACGGATGTGGAACTGGACGCCGCCCGGCACGTCCCAGGAGTAGGGGCAGACGATGCCGATCCTCACGGAGTCCTCTTCTCGGGATCCCTCTGGGCGTGGTCAGAGTCCTTGTTGTCTGGAACCTTGCTGCCAGGATCCTTCCCGGGATCGAGGTCCTTGAGCCACAAGCGCTGCAGCATGTGCCAGTCCTCCGGATGTTCGGCGATACCCGTGGCGAAGGCGTCGGCCAGCGCCTGTGTCATGACAGACGTCTTCTCGGCCCGGGTGCCTGACTGGGGGACCTCGACAGGGGGATGCACACGGCCCTGCATCACGGGTGAGTCGTCGTACCAGAGCGTGACCGGCAGCAGGACGGCTCCGGTCTGCTGGGCGAGCAGCGCCGGGCCCGCGGGCATCCGGGTCGTCTCGCCGAAGAACTCCACCTCGACGCCCGAGGCCGACAGATCGCGCTCGGCGACCAGGCAGATCAGTCCGCCGTCCCGCAGCCGCCGGGCCAGCGTGCCGAACGCGGTGCCTCCGCTGTGCGGCAGGACCTCCATGCCGAGGCCCTCGCGATAGGCGACGAAACGGTCGTACAGCGATTCCGGCTTGAGGCGTTCGGCGACGGTCGTGAACGGGGTCTCCAGCTTGGTGGTGACCCAGGCGCCGGCGAGGTCCCAGTTGCCCATGTGCGGCAGGGCCAGGATGACGCCCTGGTCGGAGGCGAGCCCGTCCGTCAGATGGTGCACGTCCTTGCAGTCGAAGCCCGTCCGCACGCGCTCCTTGCTCCAGGCGGGGAGGCGGAAGGACTCCATCCAGTAGCGCAGGTACGAGCGCATGCCCGCCCGGGAGAGCTCGGCGAGCCGCTCCGGGGTCGCGTCGGGCAGCACGCGCGCGTAGTTGCTCTCCAGCCGCTGTACGCCCTTGCCGCGCCGCTTCCAGGCGATGTCCGCGATGGTGCGGCCCAGGCGCGCCGCGACCGGCTCCGGGAGCTTCTTGACGGTGCTCCAGCCGAGCGCGTACGCCCCGTCCACCAGCTTCTCCTGGAGACTGGTCACGACGTGGCCCCGCTGTTCTGCGCCGCGGCCGCGGCGTCCGCCTCCGCGGACTCCCGGCGCACCGTGACGACACGCTGGATCAGCGTGACCAGGCTGCCGACGGCGACGATCCACAGCGCGACGGGCAGCAGCCACTGGATGCCGGGCACCCCGAACTTGTGCAGCCCCGCGAGGCCCGCCGCGACCAGGGAGATCACCAGGCGCTCGGCGCGCTCGACCAGGCCGTTGACGGCGACGGGCAGGCCGATCGACTCCCCGCGGGCCTTGGTGTACGAGACCACCTGGCCGCTGGCCAGGCAGAAGATCGAGACGGCGCACAGGGCGTTGTTGTCTCCGCCGCCCGCGTACCAGAGCGCGAATCCGCCGAAGATCGCGCCGTCGGCGACCCGGTCAAGCGTGGAGTCCAGGAAGGCGCCCCAGCGGCTGGAGCGGCCGAGCTGGCGCGCCATGTTGCCGTCGACCAGGTCGGAGAAGACGAAGAGCGTGATGACGATCGTGCCCCAGAAGAACTCCCCCCGGGGGTAGAAGACCAGCGCGCCCGCCATGACTCCGGCCGTACCCAGGAGGGTGACCGTGTCGGGGCTTACCCCCCGACGGATGAGAAACGCGGCGAACGGTGTGAGGACACGCGTGAAGAATGCACGCGCGTACTTGTTCAGCATGGCCTTCCCGAGGGTCGGTGTCGCCGCGCGGCCCCTGCTGGCCACCGGCTGGCCCATCGTAGTCACGCGCGCGCTTGTGCGACGGCCGGGCACCCGCACCCGTGTCACGGTGGGATGCCATCGATGTCACGGCGGGATCGCGTCCCTCGTATGGACGCACCGTGACGTGAGTGCAAAGCTCGAAGACACCGCGGGCGTCATCGGAGCCGCACCGCACGCGGATCCGTATGCCCGCGCCCAAAGAGACCTCACCGTGCACGGGAGGCAAGACCATGGGCGACAAGGCGAACGCACACTCCGGAGCCGCCGGCAGGGCTACAGCGGCCGACCACCCCGCGTCCGTACGGAATGTGGTGCTGGTCGGCCACAGCGGATCCGGCAAGACGACATTGGTGGAAGCTCTCGCGCTGACGGCGGGAGCGGTGAATCGGGCGGGCAGGGTGGAGGACGGCACCGCCGTCTCCGACTACGACGAGATCGAGCACCGGCAGCAGCGTTCGGTGCAGCTCTCCCTGGTACCCGTCGACTGGGACGGATACAAGATCAACATCATCGACACCCCCGGATACGCCGACTTCGTCGGGGAACTCAGGGCCGGTCTGCGCGCCGCGGACGCGGCCCTTTTCGTCGTCTCGGCCTCGGACGGGGTGGACGGCTCGACCCGGATGGTGTGGGAGGAGTGCGCGGCGGTCGGCATGCCACGCGCCATCGTGATCACCCACCTCGAGTCGGCGCGCGCCGACTTCGACGACATGACGCGGATCTGCGCCGAGGCCTTCGGCGCTGAGGACCCCGACGCCGTACTTCCGCTGTACCTGCCGCTGCACGGCGCGGAGGGGCCCGACGGGCACGCCCCTGTCACCGGGCTGATCGGGCTCCTCACACAGCGGCTGTTCGACTACTCCTCCGGGGAGCGCAAGGAGGCCGAGCCGGCACCGGAGCAGCTGCCGCTGATCGAGGAGGCGCGCAACCGGCTGATCGAGGGGATCATCGCCGAGAGCGAGGACGAGACCCTCATGGACCGCTATCTGGGCGGCGAGCAGATCGACGTCAAGACGCTCGTGCAGGACCTGGAGCGGGCCGTGGCGCGCGGGGCCTTCTTCCCGGTCCTGGCGGCCGCGCCCGCCGCCGAGGGCGCCCGCCAGGGGCTCGGCACCGTCGAGCTCCTCGAACTCGTCACGGGCGGCTTCCCGACCCCGCTGGAGCGCCCGGCGCCCACCGTGACGACACCGGAAGGGCAGGAGCGCGAGGTCAAGGCCTGCGATCCGAACGGGCCGCTGGTCGCGGAGGTCGTGAAGACGGCCAGCGACCCCTATGTGGGCCGGGTCTCCCTCGTCCGCGTCTTCTCGGGCACCCTGCGCCCCGACGAGACGGTGCACGTCTCCGGGCACGGGCTGGCCGACCGCGGGCACGAGGACCACGACGTCGACGAGCGTGTCGGTGCCCTGTCCGCGCCGTTCGGCAAACAGCAGCGCTCCCTGACGCACTGCATCGCGGGCGATCTGGCCTGCGTGGCGAAGCTCAACCGGGCCGAGACCGGTGACACGCTCTCGGCCAAGGACGACCCGCTGCTGATGGAGCCCTGGCAGATGCCGGACCCGCTGCTGCCGCTCGCCATCCAGGCGCACAGCAAGGCCGACGAGGACAAGCTCTCGCAGGGCCTGGGCCGGCTGGTCGCCGAGGACCCCACCATGCGCCTGGAACAGAACCAGAACACCCACCAGGTCGTCCTGTGGTGTCTGGGCGAGGCCCACGCCGACGTCGCCCTGGAGCGGCTGCGCAACCGGTACGGCGTCCAGGTCGACGTGGTCCCGCACAAGGTCTCCCTGCGGGAGACGTTCGCGGACAAGGCCGCGGGGCGCGGCCGCCATGTGAAGCAGTCCGGTGGGCACGGGCAGTACGCGATCTGCGAGATCGAGGTCGAACCCCTCCCGAACGGCTCGGGCATCGAGTTCGTGGACAAGGTCGTCGGCGGGGCCGTGCCCCGGCAGTTCATCCCCTCCGTCGAGAAGGGGGTGCGGACCCAGGCCGCCAAGGGCGTGGTCGCGGGCTATCCCCTCATCGACGTACGGATCACCCTGCTCGACGGCAAGGCGCACTCCGTGGACTCCTCCGACGCGGCGTTCCAGACCGCGGGCGCACTCGCCCTGCGCGAGGCGGCCGCCGACACCAGGATCCATCTGCTGGAGCCGGTGGCCGAGGTGACGGTCCTGGTCGGCGACGAGTACGTGGGCGCCGTGATGAGCGACCTGTCGGGGCGGCGTGGCCGGGTGGTCGGCACCGAGCAGGCGGGCGGCGGACGCACGCTCGTACGGGCCGAGGTCCCGGAGATCGAGATCGGACGGTACGCCGTGGATCTGCGCTCGCTCTCGCACGGCACCGCACGCTTCAACCGCACCTACGCACGGCACGAGCCGATGCCGTCACAGATCGCCGAAAGGATGCGCGAACAGGCCAAGAACGCCTGACGGTTCGGCTCCCCTCACCCTCGGCGGGCGGCTTCGGCCGTCCGCCGACGAATGTCGGTCGCGGCCGATACTCTGGGAACTGATCAAGACGATGACCTGATCAACAGGTGTGCGGGGCAGGGAAGTCGGGAAAGCCGCAGGAGCGGGTGCGGCGGCGATGGGGGCGGAAGTGGCGTTCGACGGTTTCGATTTCACTCCCGGGGCGCAGGTGCCGCTCTCGGGTTCCGCGGGACAGACGGCGGCGACCTTCGCCCTGGCCTCGGCGGCGTACCGGGACAGCGATGTCGGCGAGATCCTCAAGACGAACAACCAGTGGCACGAGTCCACCGTCAGTTCAGGCCGCAAGTGGGCCACGATCTTCCGGCCCAACCTCGGCGAGGCCTTCGGGCGGGCGGTGGTGGACCGCATGCTGGGTGCCGGCCGCAAGCCCCTCATCCAGTCCTTCGGCACCGAGCCGCAGGTCGTCGTCGAGCACTGCCTCGCGGCGAACCGCATCCGCCGGGAGCGGGACAACTGGCTGTCGGCCGTCATGGTGCTGTGCGGTGTGCTGTTCCTGCCCGGACTGCTGGTCTGGCTGCTGGTCTTCCAGCTCCGGTCCATGATCGCCAAGCAGACGAACAAGCGCGCCGGCGCCCTCGGCACCACGCTCCTGGTCGCCTTCGGCGCCCTCGCCGTGGTCTTCCTCGTCCGCATGCCCTTCACCGGCTTCTGGGCCTGGTACGCGCGTGCGTCGGTGGTCCTCCCGGTGATCGGCTGGCTCTGGGCCAAGCAGATCTGCGAGCGGACCGCCAAGGACCTGCGTGAGCGCTGGGACAGCCTGCTGTCCGGCGGCGGCCTCGGCGCCAAGATCCCGGAGGCGGTGCCCGGCAGTCCGGGCGAGACGGCGGCCGAGCGGCTGCGCCAGGCCCTGGCCGCCCTCGGCGCCGAGCAGCAGTCCAACTCGGTGTTCTACGCCGGGCCCAAGGGCATACTCGGCATGGGCACCCGCTGGGGCAGCTGGCAGCTCGCCGAGGACCTCGTCCCCAAGGACCCGGACAAGGAGATCCACCCCTTCCGCAGCTGGGACGTCGTCCGCAACATCCACGACAAGCTCCGCATGCTGGAGCGCGGCCCGCTCAACACCGGTGGTTTCCCCACCCCTTCGATCAAGCACTGGATCGTCTCGCCGATCGGTGAGAACGCCAAGGAGGTGTCCCGGCCGGGCGGCACGGACGTCGAGGCGTACACGATCAAGAGCCACGCCATACAGGACATCTGCAACAAGCAGCAGTTCGGCAGCGGCCAGCGGCACTACCTGGGCGTGCAGTGGACCCTGTGGGACGGCCAGTTGATCATCACCATGCTGATCACCGTGACCGTGCTGCACGAGACGCTGCGCATCGAGGTCACCGGGCACGCCCTGGGTCCCGTGAACTCCCTGTTCACCAGCAAGCCCGAGGCCCCGACGAAGGAGGTCGCCAAGGCGGTCAAGTTCTGGGAGACCCGCAAGGTGAAGCTGCCGCTGGTCACCACGGACGAGGTCGTACGGCTCACCGCGCGCGCCCCGCTCACCGGGTACCCGCCGCTGCTGAACTGGCTCGGCGGCAAGCTGACGCTGCCCGAGCCGTTCGGCCTGCGGCACGCGTGGGCCGACCAGCCCTGGCGGCACCGCTTCATGGCCGACGACGCCCTGCGGGCGGCCACGCCGGTGCTCCGGGTCGTGCACGCGGCGGCGATCAAGGTGCTGGACGAGAACGGGGTCGACACGGAGAAGTTCGGTAACCGGTCGGCGTTCCTCAGCACGGCGGTGCAGGATCCGTCGCCTCGGAAGGCCGACCTCTACGATGCGTGAGCGGCGGAGGGGCGGGATGGGCCGGTGCGCAGAGTGACGGTCGTCGGGGGCTGGTCGCGCAGTTCCCCGCGCCCCTGAAGGGGCGCGTCGACGGGGGGGCACCTGTCAACGGGTCCCCCCGTTTGAACTAGTGCGTCGGCCAGGCCTCTGCCAGCATCTTGCGGGTGTCGGCCAGGAGCTGCGGGAGCACCTTGGTGTGGCCGACGACCGGCATGAAGTTGGTGTCGCCGCCCCAGCGGGGCACGATGTGCTGGTGGAGGTGGGCGGCGATGCCCGCGCCCGCCACCGTGCCCTGGTTCATGCCGATGTTGAAACCGTGCGCGCCCGAGGCGGTGCGCAGCGCGGTCATCGCCTGCTTGGTCAGCTCGCCGAGCTCGGCGGTCTCCGGGTCGGTCAGGTCGGTGTAGTCCGCGACATGGCGGTAGGGCACGACCATGAGGTGGCCGCCGTTGTACGGGTACAGGTTGAGCACCGCGTACACCTGCTCACCGCGCCTCACGATGAGCCCGTCCTCGTCGGACTTGGCGGGGATCGAGCAGAACGGACAGCCGTCGTCGGCCCCCGGGCCGGTGGGCTTGTTCTCGCCCTGGATGTAAGCCATCCGGTGGGGCGTCCACAAGCGCTGGAACGCGTCCTGCGTTCCCACTCCGATCTGCTGCTCCGGCTCACTCGTCATGTGGTGCAGCATATTGCTTCGCCCGTTCGCGGCGTGTCGGCGGGGCTCTCCCGAATGCTCTCCGGGCCAAGCTGGGCCGATGGACGACGACAGCCGACAGGCCCGGTGGGAACGGCGCACCGAGGTCCCGCTCAGCCTGGCCTCGGTGTCGTTTCTCGCCGCCTACGCCGTGCTGGTCCTCGGGCACACGCTGCCCGTCGTCTGGCGGGAGGTCTGTCTGGCGGCGATGCTGGCCGCCTGGGCGCTGTTCGGCGTCGACTACGCGGTGCGCTGGCGCCTGAGCGGGCAGCGCCTCGGCTTCGTCCGCGCGCACCCGGTGGACACCCTGGCGCTCCTGCTGCCGCTGCTTCGTCCACTGCGCATCGTCAAGGTCTACGAGGCCGTGCAGCGTCATCATGGAGAGCCCCGTCTCTCCCTGCACGCGCGCGTGGTCTTCTACGCGGGGTTGTCGGCCGCGCTGCTCGGTTTCGCGGGCTCCCTCGCCGTCTACCAGCAGGAGCGCGGGGCACCGGGCGCCTCGATCCGCACCTTCGGGGACTCGGTGTGGTGGACCTGCACCACGCTCACGACGGTGGGGTACGGAGACGTGGTGCCGGTGACCCCGATGGGGCGCACGATCGCGTCGGTGCTGATGGTGTGCGGTCTGGCACTGCTCGGCGCGGTGACCGGCTCGTTCTCGTCCTGGCTGCTCCAGGTGTTCGCCCGCGAGGACGAGAACGATGAGAACAGGTACGACCAGATCAGGGACAAGGAGAGGCCCCCGGGGAGCTGAGCTCTCCGGGGGCCTTCGGCCACGTACGCGTCAAGGAGGCACCGTACGTGTCGCACCTGCGCGTCAGACCTGTGCGCGCTCCTCGACGACCTTCATGATCTTGGCGATCGCCTCGTCGACCGGGATGCCGTTCTCCTGCGAGCCGTCGCGGTAGCGGAAGGAGACGGCGCCGGCCGCCATGTCCTCGTCGCCCGCGATGACCATGAAGGGCACCTTCTGCTTCTGGGCGTTGCGGATCTTCTTCTGCATACGGTCGGAGGAGGCGTCGACCTCGACCCGCAGACCCTTCTTCTTCGCCTCGGTGGCGAACTTCTGCAGGTACTCCACGTGCGCGTCGCCGATCGGGATGCCGACCGCCTGCACGGGCGCCAGCCAGGCCGGGAACGCGCCCGCGTAGTGCTCGAGGAGCACCGCGAAGAACCGCTCGATGGAGCCGAACAGCGCGCGGTGGATCATCACCGGACGCTGCTTGGAGCCGTCGGGGCCGGTGTACTCCAGGTCGAAGCGCTCCGGCAGGTTGAAGTCCAGCTGCACGGTCGACATCTGCCAGGTCCGGCCGATCGCGTCCTTGGTCTGGACGGAGATCTTCGGACCGTAGAAGGCGGCGCCGCCCGGGTCCGGGACGAGCGGGAGGCCCTGCTTCTCGGCCACCTGCCGCAGCGTCTCGGTGGCCTCCTCCCAGACCTCGTCGGAGCCGACGAACTTCTCCGGGTCCTTGGTGGACAGCTCCAGGTAGAAGTCGGTCAGGCCGTAGTCGCGCAGCAGGTTCAGGACGAAGGTGAGCGTCTTGTCGAGCTCCTCCGCCATCTGCTCCTTGGTGCAGTAGATGTGCGCGTCGTCCTGCGTGAAGCCACGGGCGCGGGTCAGGCCGTGCACGACGCCCGACTTCTCGTACCGGTACACGGTCCCGAACTCGAAGAGGCGCAGCGGCAGTTCACGGTACGAGCGGCCGCGCGCGTCGAAGATCAGGTTGTGCATCGGGCAGTTCATGGGCTTGAGGTAGTAGTCCACGCCCTCGTCGAGCTGCATGGGCGGGTACATGCCGTCGGCGTACCAGTCCAGGTGGCCCGAGGTCTCGAAGAGCTTCCCCTTCGTCGCGTGCGGGGTGTAGACGAACTCGTAGCCCTCCTCCTCGTGGCGGCGGCGCGAGTAGTCCTCCATGACCCGGCGGATGATGCCGCCCTTGGGGTGGAAGACGGCGAGGCCGGAGCCGATCTGGTCCGGGATGGAGAAGAGGTCCAGCTCGCTGCCCAGCTTGCGGTGGTCGCGCTTCTCGGCCTCGATCAGGAAGTCGAGGTGCGCCTTCAGCTCCTCCTTGGAGGGCCAGGCCGTGCCGTAGATGCGCTGGAGCATGGGGTTCTTCTCGCTGCCGCGCCAGTAGGCGGCCGCGTTGCGCATCAGCTTGAAGGCCGGGATGTTGCGGGTGGTGGGCAGGTGGGGACCGCGGCAGAGGTCCTTCCAGCACAGCTCGCCGGTCTTGGCGTCCAGGTTGTCGTAGATCGTCAGCTCGCCACCGCCGACCTCGACGTCCGCGCCGTCGTCCGAGGACGCGGAGCCCTTGATGCCGATGAGCTCCAGCTTGTACGGCTCCGCGGCGAGCTCCTCGCGGGCGTCCTCGTCGGTGACCACACGACGGGAGAAGCGCTGGCCACGCTTCTGGATCTCCTGCATCTTCTTCTCGATGGCCTTGAGATCCTCGGGCGTGAACGGCCGCTCGACGTCGAAGTCGTAGTAGAAGCCGTCCTTGACCGGCGGGCCGATGCCCAGCTTGGCCTCGGGGAAGAGCTCCTGCACGGCCTGCGCCATGACGTGCGCGGTGGAGTGGCGCAGGATGTTGAGGCCGTCCTGGGAGGAGATCTCGACGGGCTCGACCTCCTCGCCGTCCCGCACCTCGTACGCGAGGTCCTTGAGTTCGCCGGCCACGCGGGCCGCGACGATGGTGCGCTCGCCCGTGAAGAGGTCGGCGGCCGTAGTGCCCGTCGTCACCACGCGCTCTTCCCGCTCGGAATCGCGTTGGATGATCACACGGACGTCTGACACCGGTCTCTCCTGACTGAAGGGGACGCGCACCTTTTTATTGCGCACGCAATTCAAGGGCGATCGTACCGAGCCCGGGGCACCCTCCGCGAAACGGTTGCCGGCAAAGCTCCACAAAGCCCTCAGTCCCCGCCGCACGCCTCCTCGAAGAAGGCCGTGATCTCTGCGGTCTCCTGGAGCGACTTCATCAGCCGGTCCCGCTCGGCCTCGTCCACCTGCACCGGTACGACCCCGGAGGCGTCGGTGAGCCTGCGGAAGCCGCCGCGGCTCTCCAGCCGCCCCAGCACCCGCACCGGCAGCCCGACCAGATGGGCGTGGCCCGCTATCCGGTACGCCTCCTCGTCGAGCGTCATGCGGACGTGCTGGACCTCCGCTCCCGCGATCACCCGTAGCCGCACGGTCCCCTCGCCACGCGGCTGGGACCTGCGCATCCGCACCACGGTTCCGGTGAGGCGCACCGGTACGGACGGCTCGGCGCGCAGATAGCGGGCCCCGGCCTCGCGCAGGACGGGCAGGTCGCCGGGCGAGAACTCGACGGCCTCGTCGGGCGCCGCACAGCCCTCGGGGACCCCGGCGGCGGGCGCCCACTCGACGGCGATCCGGGCGCCCTCCGTGCCGCGCACGAGGGCGACGACGGCCTCGGTGAGTTCATGGCTGACGCCCGCCTCGACGGCCGCGTCGAAGGCGTCCATACCGCCGGTGGCGCGCTGGTAGTCGATGGCCTCGCGGACGGCGTACAGCGCCTGGTGCAGGCGTACGGAGAGCGGCCGGCCGGTGTCGACGGGCACGAAGGCGGTGAGCCGGCGCCCGCCGGGGTCGGCGCCGACAAGGATGTTCTCCAGGGAAGCGGCGGCGGGCCTGCGGTGGCGGACGCCGTAATAGCCCGCACGCGCGCGGGTGGCGAGCGCCGCCGCTAGCAGCATCGAGCGGGCGGCCGAGCGCAGCCGCTCCTCCACGCTCCAGGACGTGGCGCCCACGGGTCCGGTCGGCACATCGCGCCACCAGCGGATCTCGTCGCTGGGCACGGCGAGGGCGACCAGGACGTCGCGCGCGGACGGCGCGCCACTGCGGGAGAGCGCGACGAGCGCCTCGCCGAGGAGGTCGTCGCTGTCGGGGAAGGCCCGGTTCTCCGGCACGAGCAGGCTCGTGCCGCCGCCACCGGGCCCGGGTGGGGTCCAGCGGCCGTACCGTCCGGCCGCTCCGCCGCGGCGCTGCCAGCCGTGGCGTTGCAGCAGCGCGCTGAGGACGGCGGGGTCGACCTGGCCCGGCTCGGGCGGCTCGGTCCAGTGGGACTCGACGGGGTGCGGCCTGACCGGCCGGAGCGGTTCGCCGATGGAGTCGATGGGGCGGTGTGTCAAGGTTTCCCTCCCGTCCCGACCCTCGTCATGATCTCGCAGAGCGCCCTGTCGTCGAAGATGCGCGAGGTCGGTATACGCACGGTGGTCCGGCGCCGGCCGGTGATCGCGTGGCCGGCGAGGTTGATCCAGTAGCAGCAGTGCCGCAGGTCGAGGCGGTCGTGGCTGGCGCGCAGCCAGTCGTCCTGGGACCTGGGCACGAGCATCACGACCAGGATCTTGTGCACCGAGACCGGGGTGCGGGCGAGCTTCGCCAGGTGCTCGTTGTCGAGCGTGAAGGAGAAGGCGGGCCCGGGCGGGTTCGGCGGGATCTGGTACGTGCACTTGAGCTGCACCTTGATGGTGACTTCGTCGTCGACCGTGTGCCCGGGGGCGCTGTGGCTGACGTGCCAGTCGATGCCGTTGTCGGGAAAGGGCTGGGACAGCGAACAGCCCGCCGCGGCCGCGACGGCGTGCAAGTAGCCCACCTGCAAGGTCTCCATGCAGGCGGTGGTGGCGAGTGTGCCGCGATGGGGTGCCGTCCGCTGGGGCAGCAGCCCGCCCCGCTCGGGCTGCGCGAGTGCCATGAGTCCAACAGCCTTCCAAGCCAAGTGATTCCCCGCGACGGGCCGCTGAACTGCAAAGACCCGTACCTGTGTTGTCTCCTTCCGGCGTACGGCGCAAACAGCCCGGGTATCACCAAACAGGCAGAAGACGGTGCGTCAGCTGCCGTGGGTGAACGAGGAGTTGTGTACGTATGACGTGCTGGTACGAAGGCCCTTTGGCCGCGTTCGACACGGAGACCACGGGCGTGGACGTCGAGACCGACCGGATCGTGTCGGCCGCCGTCGTCGTCCAGGACGCCGCGGGTTCCCGGCCCCGGGTGACCCGCTGGCTGGTGAACCCGGGAGTGCCGGTGCCCGCGGGTGCGACGGCGGTGCACGGGCTGACAGACGAACACCTTCAGCGCAACGGCCGCTGGCCGTCGCCTGTGATGGACGAGATAGCCAGGGTGCTGGGCGAACAGGCCGCGGCGGGCCGCCCGCTCGTCGTGATGAACGCGCCGTTCGATCTGACGCTCCTGGACCGGGAGTTGCGCCGCCATCGCGCCACCTGTCTCGACCGGTGGTTCGAGCCGGCGCCGCTGCGCGTGCTCGATCCGCGGGTTCTGGACAAACATCTGGACCGCTATCGCAAGGGCCGCCGCACCCTGACCGACCTGTGCGCGCACTACGACGTGGTGCTGGAGGGCGCGCACGACGCGGCGGCGGACGCACTGGCCGCCATGGAGGTCGTACGAGCCGTGGGGCGTCGTTTCGCCACCCGGCTGGAGCGGCTCTCCCCCGCCGAGCTGCACACCCTGCAGTCGGTGTGGCACGCGGCACAGGCACGCGGCCTTCAGGCGTGGTTCGCGCGCAGCGGTACGCCGGAGGCGGTGGATCCGGCGTGGCCACTGCGTCCGGAACTGCCGGCGGCGGCCTGAGTGCGTGCGGGACAACGAAAAACCGGTCCGTCTGTGACGGACCGGTCTTTTCCGGGTGGGCGATACTGGGTTCGAACCAGTGACCTCTTCGGTGTGAACGAAGCGCTCTCCCACTGAGCTAATCGCCCGGGAACGCACTGAACAATACAGGTCCCTGCGGGTGTGGTTCAAACCGCTTCGAGGTGAGCCGTCAGTCACCCGTGAGCCGGGCCGCCAGTCCGCGCTGTCCCGCGCGCATCATCAGGGCGTGGTTGGCGCGGAACACCGGCCGTCCCGGCACCGCGAACCGCAGCAGCAGCGGCTTGCTCACATCGACCTCCTGGTCGTACTGGGCGCGGGTGCCGGACCCGGCGGTGGTGAGCGTCCAGCGCGCCCAGCCGTCGAGGTCGCCCGCCATGGCGATCTCCAGGACCCCGGCCGCCGGGTCGCGGCGCAGCTCGCGCGCAGTGAACACCAGGTCGTACGGCAGGAGCGAGCGGATGCGCATGGTGCCGCTGCGTTCGTCGATCCGGGTCACCTCACGGACCTGGGGCCACCAGCGCGGGTAGTCCTCGGCCTGTTCGAGAACGGGGAAGACCTCGGCGGGCGGCGCGGGCAGGGCCCACACACTGCGGAAGCGGTAATGGCTCCAGTCCATGGACGGAGTGTGCCCGACCGGCGGCTGAGTACGGCATGAGTACGCGCACTCATGCCGCAGAAGGTGGCCGGGGCCACACTCCGGGGATATGACCCACCTTCCGCCCCCGGCCGAGGAGTTGCGGCTCCTGGACACCGAGCTGCGGCAACTCGACGCGCGCCGGGCCCTGTTGCTGGCTCGCCGGGCCTGGCTGATCACCGCGCTCCGGCCGCCCGTGGCTCCGCCGCCCCCGCCTCCGCCCGTACGCCGGCCCGAGACCACCGCGCCCCGCGTCCAGAACCTGCTGCTCGTCCTGGGTGGCATCCTCCTGACCGTCGCCGCGATCGCGTTCACGCTGGTCAGCTGGGGCCGGATGGGGATCGCCGGGCGGGCGCTGGTGCTGGGCGCGGTGACACTGGCCGCGCTCGGCTCACCCCTGCTCCTGCTCCGGCGCAGGCTGCGCTCGACGGCGGAGGCCGTGGCGGGGCTGGGACTCGCGCTGACGGTCCTGGACGTGTACGCGCTGCACGAGGCCGTCTTCCCCGACACGAACGGCCTGGGCTACGCGGCCCTCGCGTCGGCCCTGTTGGCGGCCCTGTGGACGGCGTACGGACTCACGCTCGGCGGCCCGCGCCGGCCGGCCGGCGAACCGGCCGCCCCCGCGCGGCTC
Organism: Streptomyces sp. NPDC090798; assembly: GCF_044768965.1. Taxonomy (NCBI): domain Bacteria; kingdom Bacillati; phylum Actinomycetota; class Actinomycetes; order Kitasatosporales; family Streptomycetaceae; genus Streptomyces; species Streptomyces sp. NPDC090798. Next base: position 372,587 of record NZ_JBIVXA010000003.1, on the reverse strand, counting down.
CCGCTGCGCCTGCCCCTGCCGACCGCGCTGGCCGCCGCGCAGCTCCCGCTGATCCTCTGGGCGGCCGCGGCCGACGCGGGCGCCCCCGCCATGACGGCCGCGTTGCTGGTCACGGCGGCGCTCGACACGGCCGTCGCGCTCCGGGTGCGCGTGCCGTCCGTACGTCTCGTCGCCGCCGTGGGTGCGTACGGCCTGGGCGGCTGGGGCTCCTTCGCGGCCGGCTGGCTGTCCTGGACGGCCACCGGTCCGAGCGCCGTCGCCCGTGCGGCGGCGCTCCTCCTCTTCGCCGGGGCGATCGCTCTGGCGGCGGCGTGGCGGCTGCCGGACAACGTCGCCACCTGGGTCGCCTCGGCCGGCGGCCTGCTCTCGGTCGCCGCGCTCGGTGGCGTCCCGCCCGCGTCGCTGCCGGGCGACTGGACGGTTTTGGGGTATCTGGTCTGCGCCGTGGCCCTGTTGGCGGCCGTACGCACCCGGCTCCCCGAGCCGATGAGGCGCGGCCTCGCTTTGGCGGCCGGCTCCGTGCAGGCGGTCGCGGTGGTGTGGGCGCTGCCGCCGGTCGCCGTCGCGCTGCTGGGCCCGGCGGCCTGGGTGGGACGTGTCTGGACCGGCGCCCCGCCGACCGCGCGCGAGGCGGTCACGACCGACGGCGTCCCCTGGCCTCCATACGCGGCCACGGCCCCGCTCGTCCTCGTGGTCGTCGCCACCGTCCTCGCCCTGGGCGTCCGCGGTACGCAGTGGCGTCCCAGGGCGACGATCGGCGCCTGGGCCCTCGCCTGGGCGGCCGCGCTCGTCCTTCCCGCGGCCCTCGACATCCCTTACTGGGCCGGGATGTCGGCGCAAGGACTCACGATCGTGGCGGCGTCGGCGTACGTCGCCCGCTCGGCGGAGGCGCGCCCGGTCCCCTTCCTCCTGGCCCTTGTCAGCTCGGTGAGCCTCGCGTGCCTCTCCCTCGCCGCCGAGGGCACGACCCTCGGCGTCCTCGCCACGCTGACCGTGCTGTTCGCCGCCGTGTCCGGGCGCTCGCGGCTCGCCCCGGTCGCCGCCCTCACGTACGCCACCGCGCTGGCCTGTGCCGTGGGCGCGTCCCTCGGCTGGCAGTCGCAGTACATCGCGCTGCTGGTCCTCCTCGTACCGGTCGTCGCCGCCCTGCTCGCGGCGCGCCTCGCCGACTCCCCCGCGCGGGTGCCCGTCGAGGTGGCGGGCGCCGTCGCCGGGCTGTTCGCCGTCGGCCTCGCGGTGACCGATCCGCCGTTGCTGGCCCCGGTCCTGGCCCTGTGCGGAGTGATCGCCGCGGGCACCGCCGTACGAGAGGACCGGCGGTCCGCCGGTTACGCGGCCACCGCCCTGTTCGTGCTGGCCGCCTGGGTCCGGCTGGCGTGCTGGGGCGTCGGCTCGGTCGAGGCGTACACACTGCCGGTGACGGTCCCGGCGCTGCTGGTGGGGGCGGTCGGGCGCCGCAAGGATCCGCTGACCTCGTCCTGGACGGCGTACGGAGCGGGGCTGTCGGTCACGCTCGTGCCGAGTCTCCTGACGGCGTGGACCGACCCGGACTGGCCGCGCCCCCTGCTGCTCGGTGTCGCCGCCCTCGTGGTCACCCTCGTGGGTGCCCGGCACCGGCTGCGGGCCCCGCTCGTCCTCGGGGGCGGCGTGCTCGCGCTGGACGCCCTACACGAACTCGCCCCGTACCTCGTGCAGATGGCGGGCGCGCTGCCGCGTTGGGTGCCTCCCGCACTCGCCGGTCTGGTGCTGCTCGCACTCGGTGCGACGTACGAGCAGCGGATCCGGGACGCGCGACGCGTGCGGGACGTCCTCGGACGGATGCGCTGAAGGGACGGTCCGAAACCGCGGCCGCGTCGTGGCCGGTCGCGCAGTTCCCCGCGCCCCTGAAGGGGCGCGGCAGAACCCCCGGTTCAACGGATTCGTCCAGCGCCGATGGCCCTACGGCATCTTGTCGCCGAGCAGTGCCAGGTTCTCGATGGCGGCGAGGCCGTACAGGGCGCTGTCGTTCGAACTGACCCAGTTGGCCTCGCTGCCGGGAACCAGCGTGACCGGGCCGCTCAGTGGCTCGGTCTTCCAGGGCGAGGACTCCATGTAGCCGTCGGAGCTGTAGAACTTCGTCCACGCGCGCTTGGCGAGCGTCGCGTCGCCGGTCTGGACGGCGGCGTACGCGTCGAGGCGCGAGTGGCCCTGGAACAGCAGCAGGGAGCCGAAGTTGGAGCCGTAGCGTGCCGCCTGTTCGGTCTTGGTGGCGTTGAAGTAGCGGCAGTAGTCGAGATAGACCTCCTTGAACTTCGGCACGTCGACCAGGTCGATCAGCTCGGCGCACAGTTCGTTCAGGCCGAAGACGGCGGAGAGGTGCGAGACCGACACGACCGGCGCGGAGGCGATGGCGAACCTGCCGGTGTCGAGGTCGTACAGCCCGCTGCCCTGGACGAAGCCGTTGGGCTGGGCGGCGATGGTCTCCATCGTCGACAGCACGCGCGCCTTGGCCTTCTCCCACTTCGGGCCCTTGCGCTCCCACTCCGTGAGCCAGGCCGAGACCAGACCGCTCCAGTCGGTGCCGAAGCCGATGGACAGGGCGTGCCGGTCGGGGGTGTACGGCTCGGTGCGGATCTTGCGGATCGGGTCGAGGACGAGGAACGTCTCGTCGGAGTCGACGTTGGCGTGCATGAGGTCGCCGACCCGCTCGTCGGCGGTGAGGTAGTAGTAATAGCGGCGGTATGTGGTGTTGGCGATGCGCTGCTGTTTGGCGCTGTCGGCGTAGTGCTGCACGCCGTGCCGGGTGCCGAGGCCCGCCCACTGGCCGAGGTGGTAGACGTCGACCTCGCCGGTGTGCCGGGTGAGCGCCTCGGCGAAGCGGAAGATGTCCGAGCGGCCCGAGCGGAGATAGGCCATCCAGAGCCAGATGTCGGGCGACAGCTCAGAGTTGTCCCAGGCGTAGCCGCCGACGTCGTAGCGCCACTGGTGGCGCACGGTGTCGTACGAGTGCATGAAGTCGCCGTAGTCCCAGAAGCCGTACCAACGGCGCATCTCCACCTGGTCCTTGTAATAGGTGAAGAGGAAGTCGAGGTGGTCCTCGATCTTCGCCTTGGCGGCGGTGGAGCGGTCCGGCTCGGAGAAGAGACCGCCGAAGACCTTGGCCTTGATGAGCTGCTTGGGCGGGGCGGCGAGCTGCGGCAACACCCTTACGGCCGCGACCTGTTCGGCGAGCGTCTCGGGCGTGGGCGTCGACTCGTTGGCCCAGAAGAGGAGTTCGGAGGTGCGGGCGATGCCGTACGGGGTGCCGAACTCGGGTTCGTAGTCCTCGTAGGTGATGTTGAGGCCTTCGAGCTGTTCGGCGTACGTGTCCTGGCCCATGCCGTCGTGGTAGAAGCGCAGGTCCATGGGCTGCGCCTCGGGCGACCAGAGCCAGAGGGTCACCTCGGCCTCGTCGGTCGCCGCGTCGCGGATGTCGAGCTGCGCCGGGTACTTCTCCCAGAAGTCCCTGAGGCCGAAGGAGAGACCGCCGCTCGCCCCGCCGACGTAACCGAACCCGCTCGCCCGGCGTCCACCGCCCGCGCCGATCCAGCCGTGCCCCTTCTTGGTGCGCTTGCGCAGGGTGAAGCCGTCGGCGGAGAGCTGGGAGAGGGTGTAGTCGCCCCACTCGGGGATGTACTGGAGGCGGGTCGTCACCCGCTGGTCCCAGGTGGACGGGTCGGGCAGCTTCTCGCCCGCGAACTGGGCCGCCTGCACGGCCGTGCCCGGGTCGCGGCGCAGCCCGGTGATGCCCTGCACGGCCTCCCGCAGCAGACCGGAGCCGTCGCCGCCGATGCGGATGTGCCGGTCGTACGCCGCGTCGCGCATCGGCACGTTGAAGCGGACGCCGAGGCCGCGGATGAAGTCGCCGCTCGCCTTCCCCGGCTCCTGCTTCCCGTCGAAGGTGATGGTGTGCACCATCCGGAAGGAGTCGGCGCCCGCGTAGAAGTACAGCCGGATCGAGAACGGCAGCCAGCTGCGGCTGCCCTTGCGGTGCTTGCCGTCGATGCGGACGACGGCACGGACAGGACCCTCCTGCTCGACCGTGACCTGACCGATGACGCTCTCGAACCGCTCGTACTTCTCCGCGCCCTGGTCGTCGTCCTCGATCTCGGGCTGGCGGATCAGCACCAGCCGGCCGTCCTTGGCGATCTCGGTGGAGCCGCGCTTCACCGATCTGACGAGGGTGGAGCCGCTCTTGCCGATCTTCGCGGTGATGACGCCGGTCGAGATGTCGATGGTGCCGCCGCTCTTGTCGACGGTCACCTTCTTGTCGGGGGCGGCGGGCGCACCGGCGGCGAGCGTGAGCTTCCCGGAGCCGGAACTGACCGCGTGCGCCGTCCACTTGAGGGAGCCGTCCGGCCAGTAGGCGATCGGCCAGGACTGCACCGGCACGTCCTTGCCGGAGGCGTCGGTGAGCGCGAAGGTCTGCTCCTGCCGGTACGCGCCCTTCGGCCAGGGCACGCCGACGGTGGAGCCGGGGGCGGCGCCGAGAGCGCCGTCCTCCAGCCAGTCCAGGGTCACGGGGTCGGTGTCGGCGGCCTCGGATCCGGCGGTGGCCTGCGCGTTCGTGCTTCCCAGGGCCCAGCTGAACTGCGCGGCGGCTCCGGCGGCTGCGGCCGCCTTCAGCAGGGACCTGCGGGGGATGGGAGACATGGCCATTCCTTTCCGTGCGGGGAAGTCAGGGGCATGACAGAGAGAGGTACGACGCCGGGGCGCCGACCTGCGAGGAGCTCAGCGGCGGCGTGCCTCGACGGCGACGGCCGCCGCCGCGACGGCCCCCAGGACGGGGACCGCCAGCGGCGCGATGAACAGGGCGGAAGCGGCCACGACGGCCAGGCCGCCCACGAGCAGGAATGAACCGGCCGGATCGAGGACCGTACGGCGTCCTGCCTCCGCGAGCAGCGCCCGCCAGGAGGCTCCGGGTTCCCAGACGGCCGCCGCGCGCAGCCCGGCCACGGCGAGGCCGATCAGGGCGAAGAGACCGACGGCCCCGACGAGCGGGCCGCCGGGGATCCCGGCGCGCACGGCCTGGACGTCCACCCAGACCGCGGCCACCGCCGCCCAGCCGGCGACCCCGGCGATCCAGCCGCCCCGGACGGCGGCCCGGAAGTCGACGGCGAACTCTTTCAGGCCGCCCGCCTCGTGTGACGTGCGCCGCCGCAGATGCCGTGCACCGGCGGCGAACGCGGCGGGGTAGGTGACCAGGGGCAGCGAGCCCACCGCGATCCACACCCCGGTGAGCAGACACTCGGCGAACACGGCGAAGCGCTCGGCGAAGACGGATTCGCGGGGTGCCTTGCGCGCCTTCGCCCGCCTTTTCTGCTCCGCCCGCGCCCGCAGCCGGCTGGTGGCCATCTCAGCCCTTCAATCCGGAGGTCGCCATACCGTCGATCAGATAGCGCTGGAAGGCGAGGAAGAAGAGGAGTACGGGCAGCAGGGCGACCAGCGACATCGCGATCATGCCGCCGTAGTTGGCGACGCCCTCCTGGTCGCGGAACATCATCATGCCGAGCGAGACCGTGTACTTGCTGGGCTCGTTGAGGTAGATCAGCGGGCCCATGAAGTCGTTCCAGGCGTTGATGAAGGTGAAGATCGCGCTCGTGATGAGGGCGGGGCGGCACAGCGGCAGCACGATCGACCAGTAGATCCGCAGATGGCCACAGCCGTCGAGCCGGGCGGCCTCGTCCAGTTCGCGCGGCAGGTTCCGCATGAACTGCACCATGAGGAAGACGAAGAACGCCTCGGTGGCCAGGTACTTGCCGATCAGCAGCGGAACGTAGGTGTTGACCAGCTCCATCTTCTGGAACATCACGTACTGCGGGATGAGCAGCACGTGATACGGGAGCAGAAGTGTGCCGATCATGAGGGAGAACAGCAGGTTCCGCCCGGCGAACCGGATCTTGGCGAAGGCGTAGGCCGTCAGCGAGCAGGAGATGAGGATGCCGACGACGGAGCCGAGCGCGTAGAAGAGGGAGTTCTGGAAGAAGGTCACGATCGAGATGTCCGCGATGCCGTCGGCCAGGCCCTTGAAGTTGCCGAGGACGGGGCTGGTCGGGAACAGGTTCAGACTGCCGATGATGTCCCGGCTGGGCTTGAACGAGGCGCCGATGACCCAGATGACGGGATAGAGGACGACCGCGAGGATCAGCAGGGCGCCGATGTGCCAGACCAGCGAGCCGGTGCGCTTGCGGGTGCCGACTTCGAGGGGCTTGCGCAGGGTGGTGCTCATCGGGCGTCCTCCTCGTAGTGCACCCACCGCTTCTGGGACCAGAAGAGGACGGCCGTCACCAGCGCCACGGCGAGCAGCAGCATCCAGGCCATGGCGGACGCGAAGCCCATCTGGGACTCCTTGAAGCCCTTCTGGTACAGGTAGCAGGTGTAGACGAGCGTGGCGTCGGCCGGTCCGCACTGGGTGTTGGAGACCACGTAGGCGGAGCCGAAGATCTGGAAGGAGTGGATGGTCTCCAGGAGCACGTTGAAGAAGAGCACCGGCGAGATCATCGGCAGGGTGATGTTCCAGAACCTGCGGAACGGCCCGGCGCCGTCCACCTCCGCTGCCTCGTACAGCTCCCTCGGCACCTGCTTGAGTCCGGCGAGGAAGATCACCATGGGTGCGCCGAACTGCCAGACGGTGAGCGCGACCAGGCTGTAGAGCACCCAGTTCGGGTCGCCTACCCACCCTCCCGTGTGGAAGCCGAGGAACGACTGCGTACGGTCCACGATGGCGTCGTCGGAGAAGAGCGCGCGCCACACGAATCCGATGGAAACGCTCGCGCCGATGAGTGACGGGGCGTAGAAGGCCGCCCGATAGAAGGCCTGTCCGCGGCGGCTCTGCGCGAGCAGGAGGGCCACCCCTAGCGCGAGCAGCAGCTTGAGCGGGGTGCCGATGACGACGTACTTGGCCGTCACCTCGACCGACTTCTGCCACCGCGGATCGTGGAACATCTTGGTGAAGTTGTCGAAGCCGATCCACTTCGGCGAATTGAAGAGGTTGTAGTCGGTGAAGGCGAAGTAGAGGGAGGCGGCCATCGGGCCCGCGGTCAGCAGCAGGAAGCCCGCGATCCACGGGGACATGAAGAGATAGCCGGCGAGGTTTTCCCGGCGGCCCCGCCGCTTTTTGGCGGCGGGGGCCTCGGGGCGTATCTCCGGGGCGTCGGGCGGAGAGTCCTTGACGAGCGTCACGGCGGTTCCCATCAGGCGGCGAGGGCGGTCTTCGCCTCGGAGAAGAACTGCTTGACCGCGTCGGCGACCTTGGTCGTGCCCTGCGACATGTCACCGCCGATGCGCAGGAAGGCGGACTCGCAGGTGTCGGCGCCGGCCGGGTGCGGGGTGATGGTGCCGAGCACTCCGGCCGCGGCGACGTCCGTCTCGTACTTCGCGATCGCCCGGTTGGGCGCGTCGGTCGGCTTGTACGCGTCGAACTGCTCGGTGGTGGCGAGGATGCCCCGGTCGTAGCCCATGATCTTGCCGACCTCGGGGTCGTGGACCATGAAGTTGATGAACTGGGCGACCTCCTTGGGGTGCTTGGTGCGGGCGGAGGCGCTCAGCATCAGGGAGGCGAGGTACTGACCGGTCTGCTTGCCGTCGGTGGTCGGGATCGGCGCGAGGCCGTAGGTGCTGGTGCCCTCGGCGGTGTAGCGGACCGTGAAGTTGTCCCAGGTGAACTCGGAGGCGCCGTGTGCCGCCGAGAGGGAGGACTTGGGCTTGTCCTGCTCGACCCGCTTGGGATCGGTGACGATGCCTGCCTTGACGCGGTTGTAGCCGTCCGTCCACCACTCCGTCAGGTCGGCCTCGTCGAATCCGAGGCCGACCTTGGTGAAGAACGCCTTGCCGTTCTGCCGGAGGTAGAGGTCGTACAGGTACATGATGCTGAAGTAGCCGGTGTCGCCGGGCAGCTTCTGGGTGTCGTGGATCTTCTTCAGGGCGGCGAAGTACTCGTCCCAGGTCCAGCCCTGCTTCGGCTTGACGCCCGCCTCCTCAAACACCTTCTCGTCGATGACAAGTGACATGGTGTTGGATCCGACCGGAATACCGAGCTGCTTTCCGTCGACCTGACCGACCTTCTCGACTCCGGCGCGGAAGTTGTCGAGGCTCAGATTTCCCGCGTCTATCTGAGGCTTGAGGTCGAGCAGGATGCCTCTCTTGTCGTACTTCCGCAGGAATCCGACCGCGTTCTGGAATACGTCCGGGGGATTTCCGCCGGCGGCCTGGGTCTGGAACTTCTCCCAAAAGGCCACGTAATCCTGGAAGTCGGTCTTCACCTTGATCTTCGGGTACTTCTTCTCGAAGAGCGCGATGGACTGGTTGATCCTCTTCGCCCGCTCGTCGGCACCCCACCAGGCGTACCGGATCGTGACCGTCCCGTCCCCGGAACTGCCGCCGTCCCCGCCGCAGCCCGTCGTCGCGGCCAGCCCCAGCGTGGCCAGTGAAGCTCCGGCCGCCTTGAGGACCGTACGCCTCTCAACACTCCCGTTGTTTCCCACAGTCGGGCCTCCCCGCGACGTCGTTGCCACCTGCATGAATCGTTTCAAGTAAGCGCTTGCTGGCACAAGGTACGGAGGGCTTCCAGGCGCGTCAATGATTCGGACAGGAATTGATGTGACGCGGTTCGGCCGCGTGGCGGCGGGCGTTGGAGGTACCGCCCCCATGGAGACGCCCGAGTGTGCAGGTCCGGGGCGTGCGGTCGGGGTGTCGAACAGAAAACGACGGGTCGGGCGCGTGTGGGGCCGGGCCGAAAACAGCTGCCGGGCGGACGGGGACGCGGGGGCGGGGCGGGGCAGGGCGGGGGCGGAGGAGGGGGTGGACGGACCGAGAGTGAGAGGTCGCTGGGTGGGTTTTCGCGAGGGGTGACGGTCGAACTGGCGTACGCGTGGGTGGGGTTGATGGGGGGAGAGAGGCGGGCAGGGGGTGGGATTCGGGGGGCTCAGGTGGACCTGATCGGGTCCGGGTCGGTCCGGGCAGGCTGGGCGGGACGCGCCCGACGCGGGCGGCTGCTGCGTGTCCGAACGGCGACTCGCTCGCGTTGGTCCGGCGTCGGCCCTGGTCGACGGGTCGACGCGGGGGCGCGTCGCGCGAAGTGGCCTAGCGATGCGGTGTAGCGATGCGGAGTTCAAGACTTCGCGGGTCAATGCCTGCAACGCACCCGCCGCATCGCCGCACCCCGCGGCGATGCCCGCGAGCGGCGCGGACAACCGCGCGGCGGTCCGGCCGACGTCCCGCGCCGGACGGGCGAGCGGAGTACGTGGTCGCATGGCTTCACCGCATGACGGGAACGCCGCCGATGGAGGAGGGCGGGCGGTCGACAGGGGCGCCCTTAGGCCGACAGGGCCTAGGGAGGGAAGGGGCATCTAGTGAGGTCAGCGGCTTGGGGGGCACCGCTCGCCTGGAGTCCGTGCGGGGAAGGGCGTTCGGGGGTGCGGATGGGAGCGGGGGTGCCGGCGCTGATTCCGATGGCGGCTGCGACCGTGACTCCGGCTCCGATTCCGACGCCCGCGCGGAGACCAGTACCGCTTCTGGTACGTACTGGCACTGGCCCGGAGTGCGGCCCGTCCGTGCCGTGGGGGCGCGCTCCCCCGCCCTGCGGGGTGGTGCGGAAATGACGAAGGCGACCCTGCCCACGTAGTGCGTGGAACTGGGTCGCCTGTCGTGCTGGTGGGCGATACTGGGATCGAACCAGTGACCTCTTCGGTGTGAACGAAGCGCTCTCCCGCTGAGCTAATCGCCCGGGCGCAGGGAGAACATTACCCCATGTCAGGGGGTGGCTCCGACCAGCCAAGGGGCCTCCAGGAAGGACCTTCGGAGCGGTACCGGAAGGGCTCCTGTCACGAGCCCCGTCGCGGGTCGCTTCACCCGTCGGTCACTCCTGGATGTTCCACGGCATCTGGACGCCGGACTTCCAGAGGTAGACGCCGCCAAGGGCGGCGACGATGACGACACCGACACTCGTGAGGATGATGTTGCGGCGCCGCACCTTCGGGTCGAGTGCCCGCTGTGTCGCCTCCGTGACCTTGCGCTTCGTCCAGCGGAGCACCAGCTGCGCCCAGACGAACTCGGTCGCCCAGACCGCCATGCCGCCGAAGATCACCAGCCACCCGGGACCCGGCAGCGGAAGCATGATCACGCCCGCGCCGACCACCGCGAGCCCCACGACGAAAACACCCACCTGCCAGCTCAGATGCAGCGCACGGCGGGCCTTGATGAATTCCGGCGCCCGCGATCCGAGCGGCGCCTCGCTCTTCGTCTCGCCATCGGCCGTGGCGACCTCGCCCGGCTCGTCACTCCCCGTATTCATACGGCCAAACCCTACCGGAGAGAAACCAGTCACCGGAATGGCCCTATCCGGCGAACGTACTCTCGGCCGGAAGAGTTACGTAAAGACACGCAAAACACTCAGAGGGGTTTACAACGGCACCGTAGGTGGCATGTCGATTTCGCCGACGTGCGAATCCCCGAGCGCACACTGAGCGAAAGGCCCTGGCGCTTATGAACACCACGGTCAGCTGCGAGCTGCACCTGCGCCTCGTTGTGTCGAGCGAGTCCTCACTGCCTGTACCCGCAGGACTGCGGTATGACACGGCCGATCCCTACGCCGTGCACGCCACCTTCCACACCGGAGCCGAGGAAACCGTCGAGTGGGTGTTCGCCCGCGACCTCCTCGCCGAGGGCCTGCATCGGCCCACCGGTACCGGCGACGTCCGAGTCTGGCCGTCCCGGAGCCATGGCCAGGGCGTCGTATGCATCGCCCTGAGCTCCCCGGAGGGCGAGGCCCTGCTGGAAGCCCCGGCGCGGGCCCTGGAATCGTTCCTGAAGCGGACGGACGCCGCCGTGCCCCCCGGCACGGAACACCGGCACTTCGATCTCGACACGGAGCTCTCACACATCCTGGCCGAGAGCTGACGAGCCCCCCATAGAGCCGCCCGGCGCCGTCCACTCGGGGAGACGGCTCGGGCCTAAACATCTGCAATGGGCACCACCGCAAAGGGCACGAACACCGGCGCCGTCGCCGCGGACTCCCGCGGGGGCGGCGCCGGTGCGCGTGGTCGACGGCAGGCCTCGACGGCTCCAGCGCCGGGGCGCGTGGCCTCGGCAGCTCTTCTGACCTTGCCGAGGCGGGGACGCCGACGAGGGCCGATGAGGGCGCCGCCTGGGGCACGGGACGAGGCAGGCGCCGGGCCGACAGGCCGGGCCGGGCCGACAGGCCGGGCCGACAGGCCGGGCCGGGCCGACAGGCCGGGCCGGGCACGCCCGGCGCTCCCCGCACACCGACCGTGAACCGGCCCGGAGGGGGCCGAGGCCGTTTCGGAGGTGTTCAGGGTGACGTTCGTGGCCCGTGACCTGGCCCGCGGACTGGCCCGGAGGCGTGGCGGACCGCGTGCAGATCGACCACCCCCGCTCCCCCACGCCAGGAAGCCACTACGATCGGCCAGCATCGAAGGGCGCCCGCCCGACCCCCAGGCCAGGGAGCGAAACGTGCTGATCACCCACGACACCCGGCGATCCCTCGACGCCGTGGTGGACCTGGTGAACACCGCGCCGGAGAACGACACGACGGACGGGCTCTCGGATGTCGCGTCCCTCGCCGATTTCGTACGAAAACACGGGATCAGTGATGTCGGCGTGCTGTCGGAGCACGACCTCGCGGCCGTACACGGGATCCGCGGCCGGTTCGCCGGAGTCTTCGCCGCCGACGACCCCCGTACCGCCGCGGGTCTCATCAACGAGCTGGTCGCCGTCGCCGGCACCACCCCCCGGCTCACCGACCACGACGGCTACGACTGGCACGTGCACTACTTCGCGCCGGGCGCCTCGGTCGCCGACCACCTCGCGGCCGACTGCGGGATGGCACTGGCGTTCTTCGTGGTCGCCGGGGAGCAGGACCGGCTACGGCGCTGCGAGGCCCCGGACTGCCGGCACGCCTTCGTGGATCTCTCCCGCAACCGCTCGCGCCGCTACTGCGACAGCCGGACCTGCGGAAACCGGCTCCACGTGGCGGCGTACCGGGCACGCCGCAAGGAAGCGGCGGGCTGACGGACACTGGACGCGCGGCGGGCTGACGGAGCCCTCGGCGGGTGACGCCAGGGGCTCCGTGTACGGCTCAGAGCAGCAGCAGGTCGTGCAGCGAAGCCATGAGCAGCAGACAGCCGATCACCGCAAGGAAGATCATCAGCGGTGGCTGGGAAAGCGCGTAGAGACAACCCCGCGGCTCCTCGGGAGGGGCGGCGGTGTCGCTCTGTGTTGTGTCCAGCATCTCGCGGCGATGATGACGCAGCCACCACCCACTCCGCGATCAACACGCCCGGAATGACCGGGAGTTCGCCAATATCCGCGATGAGCAGGCACGAACGTGATCGTTTCCGCGCTCTCCCATGATCCTCTGTGTCGTTTCAGTCCGTCATATGCCGCGCTTCTTCAAGATGGCCTCGATGTCGCTGAAGTCGTCGTCGGAACCCGTGGCCCGAGGCGTCGTCGCGGGCCGGGTGGCCGGACGGGAGCCCTGGCTGAGCGAGGGCGCCGAGGCCGCGGGGGCCACCGCCTCCCGCTGGGCGGCCCGGCCGGCCGCCTTGCGCTCCTTCCGGGTCCCGCCGCCACGCCGCTCCACCGCCCGCGTGGTCATGAACAGCAGCCAGGCCACACCCAGCACGGCGAAACCCGCCCACGCGGTGGGGCTGAAGGCGGTGTCGGCCAGCCAGCCGACGACTCCGGTCATCACCAGGCCGACCGGCACCAGCGAGTAGGCGGCGATGCGGGCGGCGGAGAGGAAGCGCTTGCGGTAGGCCGTGACCGCGGCGATGCCGAGGCCGGCCGCGGAGACGGCGGAACAGACGGTCTCGGCAATCATCCGGTCCTCCAGGGCAGGGCTCGGTAGAGCGGGTCGTTCGTCCCTTCCATCCTGCACCGCCCCATGCCCGATATGCCATGCTCCGGGCGGACCTCAGGGACATCTCCGGGTCGGGGTCCTCCCCAGGTCCCGGTTGGGGCGCGTCGGCAGGGCTGGGAGACTGGGTGCCATGAACGACTCCTCCGCAGCCCGCGCCACCGCCGTCCTGGACGTCTGGTGCGAACTCCAGTGCCCCGACTGCCGCGGCGCCCTCGCCGACCTGCGCGCTCTGCGCGCCCGCTACGGCGACCGTCTGGAGCTGCGGCTGCGACACTTCCCGCTGGAGAAGCACAAGCACGCCTTCGCCGCCGCGCAGGCCGCCGAGGAAGCCGCGGAGCAGGGCCGGACCTGGCCGTACGTCGAGGCGGTCCTCGACCGTGTCGAGGAGCTGGACCGCAAGGGCGAGCCCTTCCTGATCGAGGTGGCCCGCGAACTCGGCCTGGACGCCGAGGAGTTCGACACCGCCCTGATCGACGGCCGGCACATCCTGATCGTCGACGCCGACCAGGCCGAGGGCAAGGCCATCGGCGTGACCGGCACCCCGACGTACGTCATCGGCGGCGAGCGGCTCGACGGCGGCAAAAGCCAGGAGGGCCTGCGCGAGCGCATCGAGGAGATCGCCGACCGCCTGCTGGCCGAGGGCGCGTAGCACTCGGTCTCGTAAGCACTCGTTCTCGCGAGACGGTCTAGTGCCGCAACAGGCAACGTTCGCCCCGTCGCGACGCCCGGCACGCACTCTCGCCGCACCAGCCGAAGACCCAAGTACGTCCAGTACGAGGGCCTCCGGCCGGCACGCCGAGAGCACGCACCGGACGCCGCTCCTTGACGGGCAAACGTTGCCTGCCGCGGCACTAGTAAGGCGGTCTGGTGACGTGGTCCGGCGAAGTGGTTCAGAGCAGGTTCTTGTAGAGGCAGTACTCGCTCGTCGTATAGCCGAGTGACTCGTACAGCCTCTCCGCCGGGGTGTTCCCCGCGAACACGTTGAGGCCGATGCGGTCCCTCCCGCCGGCCACCGCCCGGGCCTCGGCCAGCAGCATCAGGGTGCGCCCATGGCCGCGGCCCCGGTGCTCGGGGTCGGTCTCGACCCCGAGCACGAACGCCGCGTCGGGCCACAGACCCACCCACAGCGTGCCGACCGGGATCCCCTCGTGTTCCAGGACGCTGAGCACCGTGTTCTCGCTGGCCACTCCGTCCGGCAGGAACCGGGCCAGCCCCTGGTCCGTCTTGCGGTACGCCTCGGCCTCGGGCACGCCCCGCTCGATCTGCGAGCGGGCGAACCCCTCGCGCTCGTCCGCCAGCCAGGGCACGTACTCGGCCTCGGTCATGGGCCGGGCGACACCGCCGGCGGGCAGTTCGGGGCCGGGGCCGTCCAGGCGCTTCGTCATGACGCGGTTGCTCAGGACGTACCCGAGTGTCGTGGCGAGCCGGAGCACACCGTCCGCGTCCCCGGGCACCGACGTCTCGACGCGCTTGCAGCCCCAGCCGCGGGCCACCTCCTCGGCGGCGAGCACGGCCACCGTGCCCCGGCCCCGCCCACGGTCGGGTTCCTCGATGTACAGCTTCCCGACGCGGGCCACGGTGGGGCCGTACTCCGGATGCGTGGAGAGGTGGATCCCGCCCACGGGACGACTGTTCACGCACACCTTGTAGCGGCGGGACAGCGCCCCGTCGGCTCCGCGCTGAAGCGGCTCGGTCGGCCGCAGGGTGGTGGTCATCAGGGGTGTTCTACCCGTCCCGTGCCCCGTCGTCATCCTGTTTTGCGCGCTGACGTGCCACGGGCGGCCTCTACGGGTCGAGGTCGCTTCCGGCCCGCTCCTCGAAGACCCGCATGGCCTTGGCGGTCACCGGGCCCGGCGCGCCCGGGAGTTGGCGCCCGTCGACCCGGTGCGCACCCTGCACGTCCCGCAGCGTGGACGTCAGGAAGACCTCGTCCGCGCGCTCCAGAACGTCCAGCGGAAGATCGGTCTCCCTGGCGCCGGTCCATTCGACGGCGAGCGCGCGCGTGATGCCGGCGAGACAGCCGGAGGCCACGGGCGGGGTGTGGATCTCGCCGTCGAGGACGACGAAGACGTTCGACCCCGTGCCCTCGCACAGCTGCCCGACCGTGTTGGCGAACAGCGCCTCGCTCGCGCCCTGTTCGCGTGCGCGGGCCAGGGCGACGACGTTCTCGGCGTACGAGGTGGTCTTGAGGCCGGTGAGGGCGCCGCGCTCGTTACGGGTCCATGGCACCGTGATCACGGCGGTGGAGTCGGGGCGGCGGGTGGACTCGCCGAGGACGACCAGCAGGGTCGGGCCCTGTTCGCCGCGGTCGGAGCCGAGCGGGCCGTAGCCACCCGTGTACGTGATCCGCAGTCGGCCGAGTGGCATCGGGTTGGCGTCCAGGACGGCGACGCAGGCGCGGCGCACCTCGTCGAGGTCGGGTTCGGGCAGCCCCAGGCCGCGCGCCGAGCGGGCCAGCCGGTCGAGGTGGCGGGTCAGCGCGAACGGCCGCCCCTCCACCGCCTTCACGGTCTCGAAGATGCCGTCGCCCACGGTCAGTCCGTGATCGAAGACGGAGACGCGGGCGGACTCCATGTCCTGCAGGCCGCCGTCGAGCCAGATCTTCACGTCAGAGAGTCCTTCCACTTTCGTACGCGTCTCCGTACTGTCCCGACGCTACCGCGAGCAGCCTGGCGGCCTTCAGCTCGGTCTCCTGCCATTCCCTTTCCGGGTCGGAGCCCCAGGTGATGCCGGCGCCGGTGCCGAAGCGCAGGACGCCTGCGGCGCGGTCGGTCCAGAAGGTGCGGATGCCGACGGCGAGCTGTGCGGTGGTGCGGTCGGCGTCGACCCAGCCGATGCCGCCGCAGTAGGGGCCGCGGGGTGCGGTCTCCAGGGCGTCGATGATGGTCAGGGCGCTGGTTTTGGGGGCGCCGGTGACGGAGCCGGGCGGGAACGCGGCGGCCAGCAGTTCGGGCCAGCCGGTGTCGGCGCGCAGGTGGCCGCGGACGGTGGAGACGAGGTGGACGAGCCCGGGGTGTTTTTCGACGACGCACAGGTCGGGGACGGTGACGGTGCCGGTGGCGCAGACGCGGCCGAGGTCGTTGCGGACGAGGTCCACGATCATGACGTTCTCGGCGTGGTCCTTGTCGAGGAGGTCGGCCTCGGTGCGTCCGGTGCCCTTGATGGGGCCGGATTCGATGACGGAGCCGGTCCGGCGCAGGAAGAGTTCGGGGGAGGCGGTGGCGATCTCGACGCCGTGGCGGGGCAGGCGGATGGTTCCCGCGTAGGGGGCGGGGTTGCCGCGGGCCAGCAGCGCGGTGAGGGCGTCGATGTCGGTGTCGGGGGCGAGGGGTGCGGACAGGACGCGGCAGAGGTTGGCCTGGTAGACCTCGCCTGCGGCTATGTGGGCGCGGATGCGGCGTACGCCGGAGGTGTACGCGGCGTGGTCGAGCGAGGACGTCCAGTCACCGGGGGTGGGGCCCCGCCACTGCCCGGGGACGGGGGCGGGCACGGGTTCGGTGCGTACGTCGGCGAAGCGGGCGCAGACCAGGCCGCCCTCGAAGTCGGCCGCGACGGCCCAGAAACCGGCCGACTCCAGGGCCGCGGGGTCGCTGGTGACGTCGAGGAGGCCGGTCGCGACGAGGCCACCGAAACGGGCGAGAGGAGGGAGGTCGAGCACGCAGTCGAGTCTAGGTCGGGTGACCTGCGGGTGCCCTGACCGTGTCCTTTGCCGGACAGACCGCAGCACGCTGCGCAAACGCGTTTTTGTGCTGGCCCGGGAATCCGCTAGAGTTCAACACGTCGCCGGGACGCGCAAGCCGAACGGAAACGACACGCGGACGTAGCTCAGTTGGTAGAGCGCAACCTTGCCAAGGTTGAGGTCGCCAGTTCGAACCTGGTCGTCCGCTCGCAGGAAGAGGGGGATCATCCCGAACCCTCAGACTCCTGGTGGAGTGGCCGAGAGGCGAGGCAACGGCCTGCAAAGCCGTCTACACGGGTTCAAATCCCGTCTCCACCTCCAAGGACGATTAGCTCAGCGGGAGAGCGCTTCCCTGACACGGAAGAGGTCACTGGTTCAATCCCAGTATCGTCCACTGGTCCGCAAGGACCCGGTCCATCTGGATCCCCGCGCGATTAGCTCAGCGGGAGAGCGCTTCCCTGACACGGAAGAGGTCACTGGTTCAATCCCAGTATCGCGCACGCAGTACGCACCACCCGCACCATCTGCAGGTTCACCTGCGCGATTAGCTCAGCGGGAGAGCGCTTCCCTGACACGGAAGAGGTCACTGGTTCAATCCCAGTATCGCGCACCATCCGAAGCCCCCGGCCGTCTCGTACGGTCGGGGGCTTCGTCGTGTCAGGCCGTTCCTCCGGTCGTGCTCAGGAGGAGAAGAGCATGTGGCCGAAGCTCTTGTGGCGGTGGTGACCGCCGTAGTGACCGCCGCCATGGCCTCCGTGTCCGCCGTGCTGCGGGGCGCCCCACGCGGGCGCGGGCGCCGAGGGGTAGGCCTGCGGGGCGGGCGGGGGCGGCGCGGGCTGCGACCACTGGGACTCCACGCGGCTCAGCGCCTCCAGCTCGCCGTAGTCGAGAAATATCCCGCGGCAGCCGCTGCACTGCTCGATCTGGACGCCATTGCGGTTGTACGTGTGCATCGGCGCATGGCACTTCGGACACTGCATGCTCGGCTCAACTCCTCGCCGTTCGGTACCGCTTCCACCAGGACAGACACTGTCCGGCCTCGAACGGTTGCACCCTACGCGGTCGGGCCCTGCGCCAACTCGGGCGGGACGGCTCCCATTCGGTCACAGGCGTCGATCACGGCCTGCTGCACCTCGTCCAAGGGGCGGTCCTCCCCCAGGGACTTGGCGATCGCCAGGGCCGCGGTCTGCACGGTGAGGGCGCGGGCCGCCACGTCCAGAGCGGGCCAGGGGTCGCCGTCGGCGGGTACGGCCGGGCCGCCGGCGCGTTGGTAGGCGGTCAGGAAGCGGGTCCACTCGTCGGGCGGGAGCAGGCCGCAGGCGTACCAGGCGGCCGGGCGGGCCAGGTCCCAGGTCGGGACGCCCACGCCGAGGTCGTCCACGTCGATGAGGAGCCAGGGGCCGGTCGGCGCGGGGTGGCGGACGAGCTGGCCGAGGTGCAGGTCTCCGTGGCAGAGGGTTCCCGTGGGCGGCATGGGGTCCTCGGCGCGGGCCCAGGCGGGCAGGGTCGCCCAGGCGCGCAGCACCGGGGCGGCGGCCGGGTGCGGGCCCGCGGTCCGCAGCCGGGCGATCGCCCGGGCAGCCTTGGCGGGGCCCCGCATGGGCGGCAGGCCGTCCGGCGCGGGGGTCCGGTGGAGGCGGGCCAGCAGGGTCGCGGCAGCCTCCCAGGGAGCGGCCTCGGGGCTCTGCGGGTCGACCGGGGTGCCGTACGGCCAGAAGGTCACCAGGCGGCCGTGGAGGTCGGCGGGCTTCCGGCGGAGCGGGGCGAGGAGGGTGCCGCTGAGGGCGGGGTGTGCGGCGAGCTCGAGGCGGCGGGAGAGTTCGGCGGGGTCCGTGCCCGGGGCGTGGGCCTTGGCCACGGTGTCGCCGTGGCGGACGACGGTGCCGTCGTGGCGGTCGGCGAGGACGGAGTCGTGGTGTGTGCAGGGGGAGTCGGCGGGGTGGGCCGCGGTGCGCGCCCCGGCGGTCAGGGCGGGAAGCACGTCTGCGGTCACGGGGCCCCCTGGGGTGTGCGGTCGGTACCTCGCGAGCGTACGTTCTCCGCTCCCGCGGCCCCCTTCCAGTCCCCTCCCGTTCCCGGGGGCTCCGCCCCCGGATCCCCGGGTGGGTTCGTCGGGTGCGGGTGGGTGGGGGGCCGGTCGCGCAGTTCCCCGCGCCCCTGGTCCGTGGGGCTGCGCCCCCGGCCCCCGCACTCGGGGAAACCGGCCCGCACCCGCGTCAGGGAAAAACAATGCCCGCGCAGCTCCCCAGCTGCGCGGGCATTTGTGCCGTCCGCCGCACCCCCGTCCCCACGGGGTTTCATGGCCGGATGTCCCCGCCCGGACCGCTCTTCCGGGCCTGGGGCGCCGCTCAGCGCCCCAGCATCACGCCCACGGACGACGCCTGTGTGACCACCGCGTCCCAGCCGCCGAAGACGACTACGAGCAGGGCCGCCAGGGGAAGGACCATCACTGTCGCCACCAAGGGGTGGCGCTGACCCTGACGACGCGGGCGGAACGCGGCGCTGTACGCCTTGCGTCCTGTGCGGATCGCCGTCCGCGGTGCCGTGTGGGCCATGGTCCCTCTCCTGACCGAGCATCTATGTGGTTGGCAGCGGCGAGTGTCTGACCTCGGGGGACGAGTGCTGCACCCGCCGCTTGACCTCAAATCTATGGGCGCGGCGGCGATCGGTCGTCATGCCCTCGTACCGATTGCCGGGCCTCCCGGAGGATGAGCGATGACCTGCGGTGTACTCCCCTGGGTGGAGATGAGGACCTAGGTCTCAGGGTCTTCCCGGAGGGGGCGTCCGGTGTGCCCCGACTGTTCCGAGCTGTCCTCCCTCGGCACCGGCTGCTCGACCAGCGCCAGCACCCGAGTCGCCATGAAGCGGGCGGTGCGCACCACTGATCCGCTTCGGGTGACTTCGCTCACTTCCACCACCCCCCGGCGCACCGCGGTCTCCACTCTGCGACCCGCCCTGCTGGCCACCACCTCGTACGTACGCGTCGTGTCCCCGGCGTCCACGACTATCTCCACGCGATCACCCTTCACAGGTTCAATCCCCCTTCTGCGATGGACGGTTGGGATCACAGGCAGCCCAAAGCAGTCCTGTTCGCGCATTCCCTGACCGTCTTTCAAGTTTCCCACCCGGCACTGACAATCGATCGGGCCGTGAGGGCGCGGCCTCTGCGCGCACCCGGCCGCGGAAACGTAAGCTGTGGCTCGTCAAACGGACCGGGCAGCGGGGATGGACATGGCGATGATGCGCCTGAGGCGCGAGGACCCGCGTGTCGTCGGCTCGTTCAGGCTTCACAGGCGGCTCGGCGCGGGTGGGATGGGCGTGGTCTACCTGGGCTCCGACCGCCGTGGCCAGCGGGTCGCGTTGAAGGTGATCCGGCCGGATCTGGCGGAGGATCAGGAGTTCCGGTCGCGGTTCGCCCGCGAGGTCTCGGCGGCCCGGCGGATCAGGGGCGGCTGCACGGCGCGGCTCGTGGCCGCCGATCTCGAGGCGGACCGCCCGTGGTTCGCCACGCAGTACGTGCCGGGGCCCTCGCTGCACGACAAGGTCGCCGAGGAGGGCCCGATGTCGGCCGCCGACGTGGCCGCCGTCGGGGCCGCGCTCTCCGAGGGGCTCGTCGCCGTGCACGAGGCCGGTGTCGTGCACCGGGATCTCAAGCCCTCCAACATCCTGCTGTCCCCGAAGGGGCCGCGGATCATCGACTTCGGCATCGCCTGGGCGACAGGGGCGAGCACCCTGACGCACGTCGGTACGGCGGTCGGCTCACCCGGGTTCCTCGCGCCCGAGCAGGTGCGCGGCGCCGCCGTCACCCCGGCCACCGACGTGTTCGCGCTCGGTGCCACGCTGGCGTACGCGGCGACCAACGACTCGCCCTTCGGACACGGCAGTTCCGAAGTGATGCTGTACCGAGTGGTGCACGAGGAACCGCAGTTGCACGGCGTTCCGGACGCGCTGGCTCCGCTCGTCCGCGCGTGTCTGGCCAAGGACCCCGAGGAGCGTCCCAGCACGCTCCAACTCTCCCTGCGGCTCAAGGAGATCGCGGCCCGCGAGACGCAGGGCATGGCGGACGTCCGCCCGCCCGCGCAGCGCAATGATCCCGACCGGCCGACGGGGCGCCTCGCCGAGCAGTACGCCGAGCAGCCCACCCAGCGCCGCCCGCAGGGCACACCGCCGCCGCGCACGGGCGGCACCAACGGGGGCTCACGGCCGTCGCAGTCGGGTGCGCGACCCGCGCCCGCCCGGAGCACCGGACGCTCCGGCAGCAGGCCCGCGCCCCGCAGCGGCGCCGGGCGTCCCGCGCCCCGGACCACGGGGACCGGGCGGCGGCCCGCCAATCCGCGCCTGTTGCGCCAGCGGCTCTTCGTGTTCGTCGTGGTGACGCTGCTCGTCGCTTTGGGCATCGCGGCGGCGCAGGGCTGCCAGGGGCCGGCCCGCGGGCTGGACGACGGGGGCACGCGCAAGGACGTACGACAGGAACAGCCGTCGTACGCGCCGCCGCCCGGCGATCTGATGGCCGAGCAGTACCACAGCCGGATCAGCGAGGACGGCTGAGCCCGACAGGCCCTACGCCTGTGGGCGGCCCGTCGCCACCGCGTAGAAGGCGACCGCTGCCGCCGCGCCGACGTTGAGCGAGTCGACGCCGTGCGCCATCGGGATGCGGACCCATTCGTCCGCCGCCATCAGAGCCTTCGTGGAGAGGCCGTCGCCCTCCGCGCCCAGCATCAGCGCGACCCGGTCCATCCGGTGCGGGGCCGCCTCGTCCAGGGACCTCGCCTTCTCGTCCGGGGTGAGGGCGAGCAGGTTGAAGCCGGCGTCGCGGACCGTCTCCAGGCCCTTGGGCCAGGTCTCGAGACGGGCGTACGGGACCGAGAAGACCGCGCCCATCGAGACCTTCACGGAGCGGCGGTAGAGCGGGTCCGCGCAGTCCGGGGAGAGCAGGACCGCGTCCATGCCCAGGGCCGCGGCGGAGCGGAAGATCGCGCCGATGTTGGTGTGGTCGTTGACCGCCTCCATGACGACCACCCGGCGCGCCGACCGCAGGAGTTCCTCGGCTGTCGGCAGCGGCTTGCGCTGCATGGACGCGAGCGCGCCCCGGTGCACGTGGTAGCCGGTCACCTGTTCGGCGAGCTCCGGGCTGACCGCGTACACCGGAGCCGGGAGCTCGTCGATGACATCGCGCATGACGTCGACCCACTTGGCGGACAGGAGCATCGAGCGCATCTCGTACCCGGCGTCCTTGGCGCGTCTGATGACCTTCTCACCCTCGGCGATGAACAGGCCTTCGACGGGTTCGCGCTTGCGGCGCAGCTCCACGTCGGTCAGGCCCGTGTAGTCACGCAGACGCGGGTCGTCGGGGTTCTCAACGGTGATGAGATCGGCCACAGGGTGATACTGCCTTGTCCTGGGTGCGGTGCCAACGGCTGGGCACGGGTTGGGTTACCGGTGGTTACTTGGAAGCGTTCAGCGGGCTGCGCGCGCCCACGTTCACGACCTCGCCGATGACGATCACCGCCGGGGGCTTCACGTCCTCGGTGCGTACGGTCTCGGCGACCGTGGCCAGGGTGGCGTCGACGCGGCGCTGGGCGGCGGTCGTGCCCTCCTGGACCAGGGCGACCGGGGTGTCGGCCGGCTTGCCGTGCGCGATCAGGGTCTCGGCGATCCTGCCGATCTTGTCGACGCCCATGAGGACGACGAGCGTGCCGCGGAGTCGGGCGAGGGCCGGCCAGTCGACGAGGGATCGCTCGTCGTCAGGGGCGACATGGCCGCTGACCACGGTGAACTCATGTGCGACACCCCGGTGGGTGACCGGGATCCCGGCCGCACCCGGCACCGAGATCGAACTGGAGATGCCGGGGACGACCGTGCAGGCGATGCCCGCCTCGGCGAGCGCCTGCGCCTCCTCCATGCCGCGGCCGAAGACGAACGGGTCGCCACCCTTGAGCCGGACGACCGACTTGCCCTGCCTCGCGTGCTCGATGAGCGCGTGGTTGATGGCCTCCTGGGCCATGTACCGGCCGTAGGGGATCTTCGCCGCGTCGATCACCTCGACGTGCGGCGGGAGTTCGGCGAGCAGGTCGCGCGGGCCCAGGCGGTCGGCGATGACCACGTCGGCCTCGGCGAGCAGTCGGCGGCCGCGGACCGTGATCAGGTCGGGGTCGCCGGGGCCGCCGCCGACCAGAGCGACACCCGGGGTGCGGGTGCGGTGGTGGGGCGCCACGAGCGTGCCGTCGCGCAGACCCTCGACCACCGCGTCACGGATCGCGGCGGTGTGACGGGGGTCGCGGCCCTTGGCGTTCGTGGTGAGCACGGCGACCGTGACGCCCTCGCTGTGGCCGGTGGCCGGGGTCCAGGCGGTCGCCGCGTCGGCGTCGTCGGAGCGGACGCACCAGACGCGGTGGCGCTCCGCCTCGGCGGAGGCGTCCGTGTTCGCCTGCCGGTCACTGGTCGCGATCAGGGCGTACCAGGCGTCGGCGAGGTCGCCGTCCTCGTAAGGGCGCTTCGTCCAGGTGATCTCGCCCGCGTCCGCCATCGCCTCGACGGAGGGGGTGGCCTCGGGCGACACGAGGTGGATGTCCGCACCTGACGCGATGAGCGCCGGGAGGCGGCGCTGGGCGACCTGGCCGCCGCCGAGGACGACTACGCGGCGGCCGGTGAGGCGGAGGCCTACGGGGTAGGCGGGGTGTTCGGCCATGGAGGTGCGGCTCCTCGTACGGGGCCGCTGCGCTCGGCTGGAGCGGCCTTGACGTGCTGTTTTGCGTGCGGGTCCACGATACGGCGGGGGCGGGAGGGGCTCCTTCCCCAAGCCCGCCCCGTCCCGGCAGCGACACGGTGCGGCTCCGCCGCGTGGGGGGGGCTGCTGCGCCCCCGCCCCCCACGAGCGGGTGCGTTGTCGCTCTACTTCTCGGTGACCCCTGCGGAGTCGAACGTCGCCACCTCGTGCATCGCCCTCGCCGCGCTCTGGACCACCGGCAGGGCCAGCAGGGCGCCCGTGCCCTCGCCGAGGCGCAGGTCCAGGTCGACCAGGGGGCGCAGGCCCAGCTTGTTCAGGGCGGCGACGTGGCCGGGCTCGGCGCTGCGGTGGCCCGCGATGCAGGCCGCGAGGACCTCGGGGGCGATGGCGCGGGCCACGAGGGCGGCGGCGCCTGCGCTGACGCCGTCCAGGATCACCGGCGTACGCAGGGAGGCGCCGCCGAGGAGCAGGCCGACCATGGCGGCGTGTTCGAGGCCGCCGATCGCGGCGAGGACGCCGATGGGGTCGGCCGGGTCCGGCTGGTGGAGTTCGATGGCGCGGCGTACGACCTCGGTCTTACGGGCGAGGGTCTCGTCGTTGATGCCGGTGCCGCGGCCCGTCACCTCGGACGGGTCGGTGTCGGTGAAGACGGAGATCAGGGCCGCCGACGCCGTCGTGTTGGCGATGCCCATCTCGCCGGTCAGCAGGGCCTTGTTGCCGGCCGCCACGAGGTCGCGGGCCGTCTCGATGCCCACCTCGATGGCGGCCGTGACCTCTTCGCGGGTCATCGCGGGGCCGGTCGTCATGTCGGCGGTGCCCGCGCGGACCTTGCGCGGGAGGAGCCCCGGGGTCGCGGGGAGGTCGGAGGCGACGCCCACGTCGATGACGCAGACCTCGGCGCCCACCTGGTTGGCGAAGGCGTTGCAGACCGCGCCGCCGCCCAGGAAGTTGGCCACCATCTGGCCGGTGACCTCCTGCGGCCAGGGGGTGACGCCCTGGGCGTGCACGCCGTGGTCGCCCGCGAAGATCGCGACGGCGGCGGGCTCCGGGATCGGCGGCGGGCACATCCGGGACAGGCCGGACAGCTGTGCGGAGATGATCTCCAGCATGCCGAGCGCGCCCGCGGGCTTGGTCATCCGCTTCTGGCGCTCCCACGCCTCACCGAGCGCCTTGGCGTCCAGCGGGCGGATGTTGGAGACCGTCTCGGCGAGCAGGTCGTGCGGCTCCTCGCCGGGCAGCGCGCGACGGCCGTACGTCTCCTCGTGCACGACCCAGGACAGCGGGCGGCGCTTGGACCAGCCGGCCTGCATCAGCTCGGGCTCCTCGGGGAACTCGTCGACATAGCCGACGCAGAGGTACGCCACCACGTCCAGGTGCTCGGGCAGACCGAGGGCGCGGACCATCTCGCGCTCGTCGAAGAAGCTGACCCAGCCGACGCCGAGCCCCTCGGCGCGGGCCGCGAGCCACAGGTTCTGGACCGCGAGCGCGGAGGAGTACGGGGCCATCTGGGGCTGGGTGTGCCGGCCCAGGGTGTGACGGCCGCCGCGGGTCGGGTCGGCGGTGACGACGATGTTCACCGGGGTGTCGAGGATGGCCTCGATCTTCAGTTCCTTGAACTGCTTCGCCCGCCCCTTGGGCAGCGACTTGGCGTACGCCTCGCGCTGACGGGCGGCCAGCTCGTGCATCGTGCGCCGGGTCTCGGCGGAGCGGATGACGACGAAGTCCCAGGGCTGGGAGTGGCCCACGGACGGCGCGGTGTGCGCGGCCTCCAGGACCCGCAGCAGCACGTCGTGCGGGATCGGGTCGCTGCGGAAGCCGTTGCGGATGTCGCGGCGCTCGCGCATCACGCGCAGCACGGCCTCGCGCTCGGCATCGTCGTAGCCGGGGGCCGCCGGGCCGGTGGACTCTCGTACGTCTTCCACTGCGGCCGTGCTCTCTTCCTGGTCGGCGACCTGGGTGTCCAGGTCGTCCGCTTGCTGTGCGACTACTACGGGCTCCGGGTCCGCCTCGAACGGCTCCGGTACGGGGGGTGTCTCGGCTTCGGCCGCGCGGGGCGCGGGAACCGGGGCGACGGGCTCCGCCTCGGCGAGAGGGGCGAGGGGAGCCTCCTGGCTCTCCGCCGCCGCTTCCACCATCGCCGGGGGCTCTTCGACCGGGGGCCGCTCCTCCGTGGGCAGCGGCGGCACGGTCATGGCGTGCGGCGGGGTCGGAGCCAGGTGCGGGGTCGTCGGCACCGTGCCCTCGACGGGCACGAACTGGCCGAGGGGCTGGTCCGCGGCGGAGTCCAGGGGGGCGCCCTGGAATCCGGGGGCGCCTGCCGTGTCGCCGGGGTGGTGCTCGCCGTGCGACTGGTTCGTGGCCGCCTGAGGCGCCTGTGCGTGGGCGGCGACGCCGACCGGAACACCGGCACCGGCCTCGGCGAACGCGGCGTGAGCCTCGGCGGGGGCCGCGAACTGCGCGGCCTGGACCGGGAAGGCCTCGACGCCGGGGACCGCCTGTCCGTACGAGTCGTCCGCGGCGTGCGCCACCTGCGCCTGCGCCTCGGCGGCGGCGTGGGCGGCGGCGTGGGCGGCGGACACCACGAGGGGCTCCGGGGCGAACTCGGGCTGCGCGGCCTGCGCGGCCTGCGCGAGGGACGCGGGCTCCGCACCGGTGTCTGCCAACTGGACCACGGGTTCCGGGGTGTGGACACCGGCTTCCGGGAAGTGGGCAGCGTGGGCCGTGAACTGGGGCGCCTGGTCCACCGCGTGGGCGGCGGCCTCGGCGAGGTGGGTGGCCTGGTCGGCGAGTTGGGGGGCCTGTTCGGTGGCCTGCGGCTCGGCCGCGGGCGTCGACTGCGGGTCCTGCGCGGGCTGGAGCACCCGCTCGGTCGCCAAGGACTCCCCCGGCTCGGAAACCTGTGCCGGGGTGTCGACAAGGTGCCCGGCGGTGTCGTCCACGGTCGGCGCCACGTGCGGGAGGTCCTGGGCGACCGGGAAGGGCGTCGCCGCGGGAGTCGCCTCCGGGGCCTCGGAGGCCGGGAAACCGTCCGGCACGGGCGCGGCCTCAAGGCTCGGCTCGGACCCGAAGCCCGGCGCGGCCTCAAGGCTCGGCTCGGACCCGAAGCCCGGCTCGGTCTCAAGGCCCGACTCGGCCTCAGAGCCCGGCTCGGCCTCGGGGCTCGGCGCGACCTCCACGGCCTGCTGGACGAAGTGGCCCTCCGACGGCTCGGGCGTGTGGGCGGCCTCCGGGGCCTGGGGCACCTGCGCGAGTCCCTGAGCCTCGACCACCTCCGCAACCTGGGGAACCGGGGCGAATTCCGCGGGCTCGACGGCCTCCGCGACCGGCGCCGCCTCCGGCACCGTCACCGCCTCGGCGATCACTCCGGCCTCCGGGCCCTGGACGGCCGACGGGACGACCGTTTCTGCAGCCGTCCCCTCGGGACCCACCGGCGGCGCTCCCCACGGCACCGCGCCCTGCGGCGGGATCTCGGAGAGCTGCGGTACGTCGAGGTACTCGGGACCGGTCGTCGGGGGGCCCGCGTGCCGTACCGGAGTTGGGGGAGTCACGGGGTTCATCGGGGTGGCCACGGGCGCGGCGGCGGGGCCGCGGTCGGCGAGCGAGCGCACCGGGCTCGCGGAGCCGTCCGGAGTCGGCGGGCCGAGGTGCAGCGGGCGGCGCGGCGCCGTCGGCTGCGGGGCGGCCGCGGGGCCGGGTACGCGGACGCCACTGAGGTCGAGCGAACCGCTGTCCCGGCCGGCCGTCTCGTGCGGACCCGGCTCATGGACGATCGGCTGTTCCTGGACGAGGGGCTGCGGGGGCGGGGGAGCCACCTCGTTGCCCCACGCTCCCTGTGCGCCCGGCATGAGAAGCAGGTCGTCGTCCTCGGCGGGGTTCTCGGAGGGTTCGAGGTAGGTGTACGCGCCCGGGGCGGGGACGCCCGGCTGCTCCACCATGCCTGCGTTCTCCGGCAGTCCCTCGCCCGGGACCTGGCCGGTGTCGGTCATGCGTACCCCTCGCCCATCGGTTAGTGCTTCCAAGTCCTGCTCGCCCGGAACGGCGCACCGACCGCCCCGCAGTGAAGAACGAGCGTGCGTGCCCAGCGGCACGAACGACCGGCCAACAAAGACGACAAAGCCATTAACGGGCATTGTCCCGGTCGTCCGACCCTCGCGACAGCTTGATCCGCGACGGCCCGCTGTGGACTGCGCCACGTTGCGCGTCCTCAGGTTCTGCCGTACCACACACGCCTCAAAACGGGCGCGTTTTCCGGACATTGGCCTACGAAAGGCCGATCGCCCTGGAGCGGTACAACGATCGGCCAGCCTACCGCGCGCGGTACGACAACAGGATCACGGGTTGCGATCGGGCAGACGGCCCGTGAGCAGGAACGCGACGCTCCGCTCGGTCTCCGTCCAGGCCCTTGTGTCGAGTTCGACGGACTGGATGAGGGCGCATTCGACCTGATATCCGTGCTCGGTCAGATCGCGGCCCACGAGTTCGGCCGCGTCACGGGTCGCCGCGTGCGTCACGATGCGCTGCGGGCGCCGGTCGGCGACGGCCGAGACGACCTGTACTCCTCCGCCGCCGACACGTACGACATCGGGTTCGGGAAGGTTCTCCAGGACGTGCGGCGCGGTGCCGTGCACGATCTGCATCTGGACGCCGAAGCGGCGGGCGGCGTCCTCGGTGCGGGCGCAGGAGCCGGGGTTGCGATCGACGGCGATGACCGCCGCGCCGGTGCGCGCCGCCTCGGTGGCGAAGGCGCCGCTGCCGCAGCCGATGTCCCACACGAGGTCTCCGACCCGCGGGCCCAGCCGGGCGAGTTGGGCGGCGCGCAGCAGATCCGTTTCGCCTTCGCCCAGTGCGCCGCCGTACGCCTGGGCGGGCAGCGCCCAGCCGCGCGGTCCGGTGCCCGGGTCGCGTCCGGCGATCCAGCCGCCGTCCTCGGCCGCGGCCACGAAGCCGCCGATGACGATGACGACGTTGGGGTCGCGCCAGGTGTGGTCGGCGGCCTTGTCGGAGGTGAGGATGGTGACCCGCTCGCTCGCGGTGCCGAGTTCCTCGCAGATGACGAAGGTGCGGTGGACTCCTTCGAGGAGCAGGCCGAGTTCGGCGGGGCCGGCGCCGGGCGAGGTGAGGACGGCGACCTTGGTGTGGGCGCGGCAGACGTTCACCGCGCGGCGCAGGGTGCGGCGGTGTGCCACGACCACCTGTGCGTCGTCCCAGGGCATGCCGGCGCGGGCGAAGGCTGCGGCGACCGAGGAGACGGCGGGCACGACTTCGACCTCCAGGCCGAACTCGGGGGCGCGCAGGGTGCGTACGACTCCGAAGAAGCCGGGGTCGCCGTCGGCGAGGACGACGGCGCTGCCGCGGTGGCCCGCGATGCGGCGGGCGGCGAGGGAGACGCTGCCGAGGCGGATGCGTTCGGCGGCCCGGGGTACCTCGGGGAGCGTCAGGTGGTGCGCCGCTCCTGCCACCAGGGTGGCCGCGCCGAGCGCGGAGCGCGCCGCGGCGGTCAAGGGCGAGCCGTCCCAGCCGATCACCGTGACCCGGTCGGCCATCGTCGTCAGTCTCCAGAGGGTTTTCGCAGGTAGTCGGTGGGCAGCCCGCGGGCGGGCTCCGTGAGGGTACCTGGTGTCGCTGGGTGCGGTCGCGCAGGACTCTGCCGGGTGGGAGCGGTTCTTCCGAACGCGGTGCGGGACGTTCCCCGGATTCCGCGCGGGCCATCCCGCCGGTTCAGTTCCAGTCGGAGAACGACGTGAAACCACCCGTGTCGGCGAGCTCGTCGCCGACTCCGTCGAGGTCCTCCGGGAGGAGGCTCCAGACGATGAAGTCGGTGCGCACGTCCACCCAGCGGCCGTCCTCGGTGCGGGTGTGCGCTATACAGGCGTTGCGCAGAACGCCCTCGCTGATGCAGCCGATCTTCTGGGCGACCTGCTGGGAGGCGGTGTTGTCGGCCGCCGTGCGCAGTTCGATGCGCTCGAACTTCTGGTCACGGAAGAGCCATCGGGCGGTGGCGAGCGCCGCCTCGGACGCGTAGCCCTCGCCGCGGGCCCAGGGGGCGATGACGTACGACAGTTCGGTGGAGCGCACATGCCAGTTGGTCTTGGCGAGTTGCACGATGCCGACCAGGCGCTGGGTGAGGAACTCGGTGACGGCGAGGTCGAGTCCCCGGCCCGCCGTGCGTTCGGTGGGCGCGTACTGGGTGATCCAGGTGCGGGCCGCGTCCTCGGTGTAGGGCTGGGGCACGTCGGTCCAGGCCCCGACCTGCTCGTCGTTCATCATCGCGGCCAGGGAGGGGACGTCGTCCTCGTCGAGCGCACGCAGGACCAACCGCTCCGTGCTGATGGAGATGTCGGGGAAGGTGCTGGTCATGCGCCGCTCCGTAACCGTCGGGGACGTCGGGCCCTCGGATCCTTCGGGCCCGCTGAACTGCCCAGCATGCAGCATGAGGCCACCGAACTGCACCACGGGGTCCACTCCGAGTGATGGAGTGGACCCCGTACGGTGACCCGACCGGAACGACGGGACGACCGAAACTAGAACGACGGGATGACCGAACCGGCGTACTTGTCCTCGATAAACTTCTTGACCTCGGGCGAGGTGAGGAGCTTGGCGAGCTTCTTGACCCGCGGGTCGCTCTCGTTGCCCTTCTTGACGGCCAGGAAGTTGCCGTAGGGGTTGTTCGTCGCGGACTCCAGGAAGAGCGCGTCCTTGGCCGGCTTGAGGCCGGAGGAGATGGCGTAGTTGCCGTTGATCACCGCGGCGTCGACGTCGTCCAGGGAGCGCGGGGTCTGGGCCGCCTCCAGCTCCTTGAACTTGAGGTTCTTCGGGTTCTTCGCGATGTCCTGGGTGGTCGCGCTGTTGCCCGCGCCGTCCTTGAGCGTGATGAGCCCCTTGGAGGCGAGCAGCTTGAGCGCCCGTGCCTCGTTGACCGTGTCGTTCGGGACGGCGACCGTCGCACCGCTCTTGAGCTCGTCGGTCTTCTTGATCTTGTGGGAGTAGAGACCGAGCGGTTCCAGGTGGACCGTGACGACGGGCACGATGTGGGTGCCGTTCTTCTTGTTGAAGTCGTCGAGGTAGGGCTGGTTCTGGAAGTAGTTGGCGCCGACGGACCCGTCCTCGGTCGCCGTGTTCGGCGTGACGTAGTCCGTGAACTCCTTGACCTGCAGGTCGAGGCCGGCCTTCTTCGCCAGGTTGTCCTTGATGTAGTCGAGGATCTCGGCGTGCGGGGTGGGGCTCGCGGCGACGACCAGCGGACCGCTGGTGTCGGAGGCGCCGCTGCTCTTGTCCGAGCCGCAGGCGGAGAGGCCGAGGGTGAGGGCTCCGGCGGCGAGGACGGCGGTGGTGATCTTGGCGGTGTTACGCACGAAAAGTGCCTTTCCTTAAGGGTGGAGCAACCCCGTGGTGGGTGGTCACGGGGAAATCTGCGGGTGGGGTGAGAACCGGAGGGGGGTGTTCGGGCGGTCTCAGGTGACTTGGCCGACCTCCGCGGTGGCGGGCTCCTTGGCCTTCAGGAGCCGAAGCTTCGGGGCGGCGCCGGACTGGCCGCCACGCCGGTGCAGGGTGCGGGCCGCGTAGTCGCCGGCGAACTGGATGAGGGAGATGACGACCGCGAGGATCGCCACGGTGATCCACATCAGTCCGGTCTCGAAGCGCTGGTAGCCGTAGCGGATGGCGATGTCGCCGAGCCCGCCGGCGCCGACGGTGCCGGCCATCGCGGAGTAGCCGATGAGGGCGACGATCGTGGTGGTCGCGGAGGAGATCAGCGACGGCAGCGACTCCGGTACGAGCACCTTGCGCACGACGGTCCAGGTGTTGCCGCCCATCGACTGCACGGCCTCGACGAGACCGCCGTCCACTTCGCGGACCGCCGTCTCGACCAGGCGCGCGAAGAACGGGATCGCGCCGACGGCGAGCGGCACGATCGCCGCCTCGCGTCCGATGGTCGTTCCCGTGATCGTGCGCGTGAAGTTCATCAGCGCGACCATCAGGATGATGAACGGCAGCGAGCGGGCGATGTTCACGACCTGCCCGATGACCTTGTTCACGACGACGTTCTGCAGCAGTCCGCCGCGGTCGGTCAGGACGAGCAGGACACCGAGCGGCAGACCGCCGACGATCGCGATCAGCGTGGACCAGCCGACCATGTAGAGCGTGTCCCAACACGCCTGGGACAGCAGGGGCTGCATCTCCGACCAGGTCACTTGGCACCGTCCTTCACGAGTACGGGCTGCTGGCCCCGGATGTCGATCTGCAGGCCCTGCTCGCGCAGGAATCCGATCGGCACGACGTTCTCCTCGTAGCGGCCGGGCAGTTCGATGCGCATCCGGCCGACCTGCTTGCCGGCGACGGTGTCCATCGCGGCGCCGAGGATCGAGATGTCGATGTTGTACGTGCGCGAGAGCTGCGAGATGACGGGCTGGGTGGCGGCCTCGCCGTGGAAGGTGACGTCGATGACGGTGCGGTCGTCGCCGGACGGCTCGCCGCTCACCGGGAAGAGCGCCCCGGCGAGTTCGGAGCCGGGGGTCGCGAGCAGCTCGCTGACGGTGCCGGACTCGACGATGCGGCCCTTCTCCATGAGCGCGGCCGAGTCGCAGATCGTCTTGACGACGTCCATCTCGTGGGTGATGAGCAGGACGGTCAGGCCCAGCTGCCGGTTCAGGTCGCGCAGCAGCTGGAGGATGGAGCGGGTGGTCTCGGGGTCGAGGGCGCTGGTGGCCTCGTCGGAGAGCAGCACCTTGGGGTCGCCGGCCAGGGCGCGGGCGATGCCGACGCGCTGCTTCTGGCCGCCGGAGAGCTGGGCGGGGTAGGCCTTGGCCTTGTCGGAGAGACCGACCAGGTCGAGCAGCCCGAGCGCCTTGGAGGATCGTTCCTTCCCCGACAGGCCAAGGATTTCGAGCGGCAGCTCGACGTTGTCCTGCACCGTGCGCGAAGACAGCAGGTTGAAGTGCTGGAAGACCATGCCGATACGGCTGCGGGCCTGGCGGAGCTCCTTGCCCGCGCGCGGGCCGCGGCCGGCGAGCGCGGTGAGGTCCTGTCCGGCGACGGTGACCGTGCCGGCGGTGGGACGCTCCAGGAGGTTGACGCAGCGGATGAGGGAGGACTTGCCGGCGCCGGACTGGCCGATGACGCCGTACACCTCGCCTTCGCGGACGTGCAGATCGACGCCGTCGAGGGCGGTCACTTCACGGCCGCGCGAGCGGTAGACCTTGGTGAGGCCCGTTGTCGTGATCACTGGGGGTTTCCGTCACTGTCGAGTGCGGGGCGCGGGTGTGCGCCGGCACGGGTGCATTCGGTCGGGAACGCGACACGGTTCTCGCGGTGGCGATGGAACCGGATGAATCCGGGGGAGAACATGCGCGCGGGGCGGCGCCGCTCACGTACGGGGTACGGACAGGGCGCGGCGGTCTCGCTTCGGGGCGCGAGACGGGGCGGTGGTGCGGGGGCCCTCTAGAAGGCGCACATTCGACACATACAACGAGCACCGGGCGTCATGGTCGCCTCGGTCGCAAGGATGCGGCTGCTCGTCGTGGTCATGGGATCAAGTAAAGCAGACGTACAGGCGGGACCCAGCACCGCTGTCCGCATTGCGGACAGCGGTGGACACTTCTCAGCCGCGGGTGGAGATCTCCACTCCCCCGCCGGTGACCAGTGCGGACAGGGCCGAGAGGTCCTTCACCACGAGGTCCGCGTCCAGCTCGGACGCCTCGTGGGTTGTGGCCAATGCCACGGTGGTCATCCCGGCGGCGCGACCTGCCTGCAGTCCCGCCGGGGCGTCCTCGAAGACGACGCAGCGGGCCGGGTCGACGCCCAGTTCACGGGCGGCGAGGAGGTAGGGCTCGGGGTCGGGCTTGCCGCGGGTGATGTCGTCGGCGGAGATCAGCGTCTTGGGCCGGATACCGACCTCGGCGAGCCGGGCCTCGGCCAGTCGCCGGGTGGCGGAGGTGACGACGGCCCAGCGGTCGGCGGGCAGCGAGTCGAGGAACGCGGCGGTGCCGGGGAGCAGGACGACGCCGCCGGGGACGTCCTCGACCTCCAGCAGTTCGATGCGCGCGAGCGCCTCGGGGACGAGGTCGGCGGGGAGCAGGTCGGCGGCTATCTCGACGGCGGGGCGGCCGTGCAGTTCGATCCGGGCGAAGTCCTCCGCGGTGATCCCGTACTCGCGCGCCCATCGCGTCCAGCACCGGTTCACCGACTCGAGGGATGAGACGAGCGTCCCGTCGTTGTCGAACAGCAGGGCATCAGCGTGGATCTTCATGCTCTCGACCCTACGGGGCAGCCCGGGGGCGAGGGCGTCGGGCCTTTTGGCCCGTAATAGGGTCACGGCATGCTTGATGCCCTGACGGTCGCGACCGCCGTCGCCGCGCTCGCGCTCGCCGCCTGGTGCGGCTGGGCCGCCTACCGTGATCAGCCCACCAAGGACTGGCACTTCATCGGCATGGCCGTGGTGACGCTGCTCGCCCTGATCCAGCTGGTGGTCGGAATCGTCCAGCTGGCGCGCGGCGAGAAGCCCGACCAGGGCACGACGATCTTCGTGGCGTATCTGCTCGGTGCCTTCGCGTGCATTCCGGCCGCGGGCTTCATGTCGCTGGCGGAGCGCACCCGCTGGGGATCGATCACGGTGGCGGCCGGCGGTGTCGTCCTCGCCGTACTGGAGGTGCGGCTCTATGACATCTGGGGAGGCTGAGATGACGGCCACGGAGGAGAACGGGACCGATCCTCAGGAGAATCAGGGGAGTCGGCAGAACCCGGAGAAGAAGCGCACCCGGCTGATCAGCGGCCCCGGCATGCTGCTGCTCTGGCTGTACGGCGTGATGGTCGTCGGCGCCGTGTCGCGCTCCGCCGTCCAGATCTCGACGGAGTTCGGCAAGGCCCCGCTCGCCTACTCGCTGTCGGCGGTCGCGGGCCTCGTCTACGGCTTCATCACGTACTCACTCGTGCGCGGCGGAGAGACGGCCCGCAGGGCGGCGCTGGTGTGCTGCGCCGCCGAGCTCGCGGGCGTACTGACCGTCGGGACCTGGACGCTGGTCGAGCCGTCCGCCTTCCCCGACACCACCGTGTGGTCTGACTACGGGATCGGCTATCTGTTCATCCCCGTGCTGCTGCCGCTGTCGGCCATGTACTGGTTGCGCAAGGCGCGGACGGCCGACCGGTCGGCGTAGCTCGGGCCCGGAGCACGGGCCCGGAACACGGGGGCTGGTCAGGCGCTGGTCACGAACGCGCCCGCGTCGGCGCCCTTCTGCAGGGTCACCAGGGTGAGCCGCTCGTCGACGCGCTCCGTGGAGACCTGCGCGTAGCCGTGCTTGCGGTACATCCGCAGGTTGCGGTCGCTGCGGTGGCCGGTGAAGAGCTGGAAGGACTTGGCCGCGCCGTCCGTGGCGAGCTTGGCCTCGATCGCGGCGAGCAGCCGCCCGCCCAGGCCGTGGCGCTGCATTCGCGGGTGGACGATGAGCTTGTTGATACGGGCCGTGCCGTCCGGGTCCACGGCCCCGCGGACCGAGGCCACCACCTCTTCGCCCAGCCTGGCCACCAGGACCGTACCGCCCGCCAACTCCGCCCTGAGGGAGTCGAGCGGCTGCGTGAGCGGCTCGATGCCGTAGTCCCCGTACAGCTCGGCCTCGCTCTGGTAGCAGAGGTACTGCAGCTTGAGGATCTGCTCTGCGTCCTGCTCGGTCGCCGCCGAGATGGTCACGCTCATGCCCATGTGTGCATGCCTCCCGCTCACCTGTTCCGCCTGTCTCCCCCACTCCTATCCCCGTGGTTCGCGGGCCGCAACCACCGGGGAGAGCAATCGACGCAGACATCCCAGGCATCTGGAACGTTCCGGACCCAGACTGCCCTGTGAGATACCCAACTCGCCTGCGATCTCCCGATAGGTGAGGTCCTTCGGGGAGAGCAGTGCCGCCATCAGGCCGGGGCAGCGGCCCGGCAGCCGCCGGACCGCGTCGTGCAGGGCGCGCCGGCTGTCGGCGGTCATCACCTGCTGTTCGGGGTCCGGCCCGCTCTCGTCGGCGGGTTCGCGGACGTACGGCCGTTCATACCGGGCCGTACGGCGGGTGCGGCGGACCTCGGAGCGCACGGCGCGGCGCAGCCAGCCCTGCGGATCGACGGGCGGCCCGTCCGATTCGAGGCGCTCCAGGAGGCGCAGCCAGACGGCCTGTTCGAGGTCGCCGGGTTCGGTCCCGGACGCGAAGCCCTCCGCCGAGGCCTCGGCGGCGAGCAGCGGACGCAGGGTGGAAACCATGTCGTGGGTCATATGCGGCGGGACGCCGCCGCCCCGGCACGGGGTTGCCGGGGCGGGCGACTGTCACCCCATCGGGGTGAGTGGATCATCCGTTGACGAAGTCCTCGCGGGCGAGCAGCGCGGTGTCCGCGTTGTCCGAGAAGACGCCGTCGATGCCCGTGGCGAAGTAGGTCTTGAAGGCACCGAAGGCGTCGCCGTAGGCGTTCGGGTCGGTGCCCTGCCGGAAGTTCGCGGGCAGGAAGGTGTTCTCGTTGCGCATGGTGTACGGGTGCAGGATCAGGCCCGCGCGGTGCGCGTCGGCGACCAGCGTGGTCGGCGTGGTGAGGGCGCCGTTCGCGTCCTTGAGGATGACGAGGTCGAGCGTGGGGCCGATGCCCTGCGCGTACGAGGCGATCCACTTCAGGCCCTCGGGCTTGACGAGGTCGGCGACGGTGCGCGGGTCGCCTGCCGTGACGAAGTCCCAGGGGCGGGTGTTCGCGGCGGAGAGCAGCACGACGAGCGGGTTGTCGACCAGCTTGTCCAGGCGCTGGATGCTGGTCGGCTCGAAGGACTGGATGATGACCGGCGAGTTCTTCTTGTCCTTGCCGTGCTTGCGGAGCACGTTGGCGAGGCGCTCCTCCAGGCCGAGGCCCAGCGCCCGGAAGTAGGTGGGGTGCTTGGTCTCGGGGTAGATCCAGACCTGCTTGCCGCGCTTGCGGGTCTGCTCGTCCTGCCAGTGGAGCACCTCTTCGAAGGTGGGGATCTCCCAGCGGCCGTTGTAGAGCGTGTTGTGCGGGCGGTTGGCGGGGATGCGCTCGACGGCCCGCAGGGTCTTCAGCTCGGCGAGGGTGAAGTCCTCGGTGAACCAGCCCGTGGTGGGGACGCCGTCGAGGGTCTTGGTGGTCTTGCGGTCGGCGAACTCGGGGTGCGCCGACACGTCGGTGGTGCCGCCGATCTCCGGCTCGTGCCGGCAGACGAGGTGGCCGTCCTTGGTGGGCACCAGGTCACCGGCCTCGACGACGTCGGCGCCCAGGTCGAGGGCCAGCTGGTACGAGCCGAACGTGTGCTCGGGCCGGTAGCCGCTGGCGCCCCGGTGCCCGATGACGGTCGGCTTCGGCAAGCTCTTGTAGCCGCCGCGGTGCCCGCCGCTCCCGTGCCGCTCGTCGGCTCTCGCGGCGCCCGGCAGTCCGAGGACCGCTCCGCCCGCGCCGAGCACCGCGGCCCCGAGCAGCGCGCGTCGCGCCGTGCCCCGGTCCTGCCCGTTCGGCTCCCGCGACTCCGGTGTCCCCTGCGTCCCCTGCGTCCCCATGAGCGCTCCTCCCGCCGTACCGCCCCGTGCCTGTCAAAGCGGGTCGATCGTAGGTTCCCTTCCGTGACGGGAGGGAGACCTGTGGCGGAACACGTGGGTTCCGCTGGATGACGTACGGAACGGTCGTACGGAGCACGGGGGCTGGCGATCCGTCAGTTTCGGGGTGACGGCCGTGGGTACGCGGTCTGCGTACGCGGTCAGAGGTTCCCGACTCCGGGGTCCCGGTCCCGGGCGGCGCTGACGGCCCCGGAGTCGCTGACATGCCGGGCCGCGTGGGCGCTGCGGCGGGCGTCGCGCAGGCCCCTGGTCGCCCGCGCCTCGATCCGCGCCGAGTCGGGGCTGTCATAGACGCGGCGGCGGTCCCTGCGGATCAGGACCACTGCGGCACTCCCGACGATCAGGACCAAGGCGGCGAGCGTCACGATCATGTATCCCACGATCCCCCGTTCAATCCGTTCGACCCGGGCAAGGCGTGCGACCCGGTCAACCTGTGCGACTCGTTCGGCGTGGCGGCCGGGGCAGCCGCGAGATTCGTCACATGCTTCCGTCCGTGTGACGAACGCGCAACAGGCCGCCACCTCAGGTAAACATTGGTCAACAGTCCGTATCCAGTCGGTGAACCCGATGTGCAATCACCGGGGGGCCACGAGTATCGTCCTCACCTGCACATACTTCATACCGATCCCTTGACACCGGAGGGCCCGTTGTCCCGCTTCGCGCTCATCAAGGCAGTGCTCGGACCGATCATGCGCCTGATGTTCCGCCCACGGGTGGAAGGCGTGGAGCACATCCCGGGCGACGGTCCGGTCATCCTGGCCGGCAACCACCTCACGTTCATCGACTCGATGATCCTGCCCCTGGTCTGCGACCGGCAGGTGCTCTTCATCGGCAAGGACGAGTACGTCACCGGCAAAGGGTTCAAGGGCCGCCTCATGGCCTGGTTCTTCACCGGCGTCGGCATGATCCCGGTGGACCGGGACGGCGCCAACGGCGGTGTCGCGGCGCTGATGACGGGCCGTCGCATCCTGGAGGAGGGCAAGGTCTTCGGCATCTACCCGGAGGGCACCCGCTCCCCCGACGGCCGGCTCTACCGCGGCCGCACCGGTATCGCCCGCCTCACCCTGATGACCGGCGCCCCGGTCGTCCCGTTCGCGATGATCGGCACGGACAAGCTGCAGCCCGGCGGTGCGGGGATGCCGCGGCCGGGCCGCGTCACGGTCCGCTTCGGTGAGGCGATGGAGTTCTCGCGGTACGAAGGCATGGACCGTGACCGGTATGTGCTGCGGGCCGTGACCGACTCCGTGATGACCGAGGTCATGCGGTTGTCCGGACAGGAGTACGTGGACATGTACGCCACGAAGGCCAAGGCCGCGTAGTACCTCCGGCGGTTCGGCCGTGTCTCGGGTGCGTCTCGGGTGCGGGTGTGTTGTGGCTGGTCGCGCAGTTCCTCGCGCCCCTGAGGGGGCGCGCCCCCTCAGGCCCCGTTTTCCAGTTTCTGGCCCTTCAGCAGGAACCATGCCGCCGCCGCTGTGGCGAGCAGTACCGCCGCTCCGATGCCTGACGCCAGTGCCAGGCCGTCCACGAAGGATGTGCGCGCCGCTGTCAGCAGGGCCTGCGAGGTGTGGGTCGGCAGGGTTGCCGCCGCCTCCACCGCGCCGCCCAGGGACTCGTGGGCCCCGGCCGGGGTGCCCGCGGGGCCGGTGAAGCCCGCGTAGACGCCGGTGACGATGGAGCCGAGCAGGGCGATACCGAGGGCGGCGCCGAGTTCGTACGCCGTCTCGGAGACCGCGGACGCGGCGCCGGCCTGCTCCTTGGGCACGCTGGAGAGGATCACGTCGGCGGTGACGGTGAACGAGAATCCCGCGCCGACGCCGACGATCAGAAGCGCCGAGCCGAGCACCGAGTACCCGGTGGACTGGTTCAACAGGGTGAGCACGCCGAGCGCGAGGCCCACGGCGGCAAGACCACCGGAGACCACGGCGCGGACCGAGTAGCGGCGCGCGACCGAGCCCGCGATCAGACCCGCTCCCACCGCACCGATGGCGGCGGGCAGTTCGGCGAGCCCCGCCTGGAACGGCGGCCTGCCCTGGACGAGTTGCAGGTACTGGGACAGGAAGAAGACCAGTCCGGACAGGCCGAAGACGGTCAGCAGATCGGCGAGCACCGCCGCCGAGAAGCCCCGGTTGCGGAACAACCGCATGTCCAGCAGCGGTACGGGCATCGCGAGTTGACGGCGTACGAAGCCGTAGAGGGCCCCGGCGCCGAGCACGCCGACGGCCATCGGCTCCCAGGTGATCCCGTGCGTGGCGGCCTCCTTCACCGCGTAGACGATGCCGATCATGCCGACGAGGGAGAGCACGACGCTGGCCAGGTCCCAGGGGCCGGGGTTCGGGTTGCGGGACTCGGGCAGCAGCTTGATGCCGACGGGGACGAGGATCAGCATCACGGGCACGTTGATGAGGAAGACCGAACCCCACCAGAAGTGT
Source organism: Streptomyces sp. NPDC090798 (assembly GCF_044768965.1). Taxonomy (NCBI): domain Bacteria; kingdom Bacillati; phylum Actinomycetota; class Actinomycetes; order Kitasatosporales; family Streptomycetaceae; genus Streptomyces; species Streptomyces sp. NPDC090798. The sequence continues at coordinate 333,283 of NZ_JBIVXA010000003.1, read as the reverse complement.
TCGAGCAGGAAGCCACCGACGACGGGCCCGACCGCCGTACCGGCGGAAGCCGTGGCGCCCCAGATGCCGATGGCGAGGCTGCGCTCGCGCGGGTCGTGGAAGAGGTTGCGGATGAGGGCGAGCGTGGCCGGCATCAGGGTCGCGCCCGCGACTCCGAGCAGCGCCCGCGCCAGGATCATCATCTCCGGGGTCGTCGCGTACGCGTTGAGCACCGATATCGCGCCGAACACCGTGGCACCCATCAGCAGCAGCTTCTTGCGGCCGATGCGGTCGCCGAGGCTGCCCATGGAGACGAGCAGACCGGCGATGACGAACGAGTAGACGTCACCGATCCACAGAAGCTGGGTGCCGGAGGGCTTCAGGTCCTCGCTGATGTAAGGGGTCGCGAGACCGAGCACGGTCGCGTCGACGGCCACCAACAGCACGGCGAGGACGAGGACGCAGAGCGCGAGCCAACGGCCCTGACGCTTCTCCACCTCCGCCATGCAAGCCGGCTGCAGGGTGCTGGTCATGATCACTCTCTCCGTAGTGCGCCGCCGAGCAGCAGCTCGACGATCATGTAGTGGAAGTCCCTGGCGGCGACGCGGCCCTCGGTCACGGCCCACGCGCCCGAGGCCATCAGCCCGTAGAGCGCCTCGGTGAGCCAGGCGGGGCTGAGGTCGATGCGGAACTCGCCGCCTTCCTGGCCGCGCCGGAACAGGGCGGCCATCCGGGCATCGAGCCGGGCCCAGCCCTCGTTCTGCCCCTCGCCCTCGAACAGCTGGTTCTCGGTGTAGAGGAAGGCGAGCAGCCCGGCCACCCGTTCGAGCTCCTTCACCAGGCGGCGCAGGGCCTCCTGAGCGGCGCCCTCGTCGAGGCGGGCTGCCTCAAGCGCCGCCTCGCACTCCTCGATGCCGAGGGCTTCCAGCGCCCGGACGAGCGCGTCCCGTCCGGCGAACTGGCGATGCAGCGTGGCCCGGCTGATCCCGGCCGCCCTGGCGACCTCGTCCATGGTGGCGGTGGATTTGCGGGTGAGCAGGGCGGCTGCGCTGCGCAGCACGTGGTCACGGTCGACGGCCATGAGACAACTGTACTCCATGTGAGACATCTTTGTCTCATCAGGAGCGTACGAGTCTCACCCGCGTCCCGTTTCGTCAGCTTTTGCGGTGTCTGAACCTTCCGCCCTGGTCAGTGCCAGGGCAGCTGCCCGCGCCGCTCCCAGTACACGTACGGGTCCTCCGCGAGCGTCGCGAGGCGGCCCAGCTGGTCCTCGTCCAGGTCGACGACCGCCGCGTGCAGGTTCGAGGCGAGCTGGGCGGAGGTGGCCGCACCCGAGAGGACGACTCCGGCCCAGGGCTGCCGCAGGATCAGCGCGAGGGCGACGGCGTCCGCGCCGAGGCCCGTCTCCTCGGCGATCGCCCGTACCGCTTCCGGGGCGTGCTCGGCGGCCAGGCGGCCGTTGGCCATGCCCTCCTTGACGATCACCGCGAGCCCGGCGTCGCGCGCCTCGGCGAGGGCGGGAGCCGCCGAGGTCTCCAGGACGTTGTACGTGGACTGGACGGTACGGAAGAGGGGCTCGCCGTCGACCGTCACGGCGAGCGCGGCGCGGATGGCGTCCGCCTGGGCGGGCCCGCTCGTGGAGAAACCGATCGAAAGGCCCTGGGCGGCCGCCTCGGCGAGTTTCGCGTGGAGTTCCTTGTCGGTGAGGGCCGGGCTGTCCGGGGTCACCGAGTGGATCTGGTAGAGGTCGAGCCGGTCACCGAGCAACGCGGCGGTCTCGGCGCGCTGTCGCTCGTACGTGGCGAGGGTATGGTCCTTGACCTCGTGCTTCTCGGCGTCGGTGGTCCAGTCCGCGGTGTACGTGTAGCCCCACTTGCTGCCGATGACCACGTCGTCGACGTCCGGCCGGCTCTTCAGCCAGTCGGCGAGGAACTCCTCCGAACGGCCGTAGGAGCGGGCCGCGTCGAAGTAGCGCACGCCCTGGGCGTAGGCGGCGTCGAGGAGTTCATGGGTGCGGGCGCGCAGCGTTTCGACGCTGCGGTTCTCTCCGAGGTCATGGTCTCGGCCGAGGTTGATGTACCCCGGGCGGCCGACGGCGGCGAGGCCCAGGCCGATGTGACAGGTGGGCGTCGTGGCGGTCTCGAGACGGGCGAAGGGCATCGCGGGCTCCGTTCGGTCGGCTCCGGTGCGGCTCCTGACCAACGTAACCCGCGATGACCTTCGGCTCCCGCCTCAGGGCTCGGTGCGTACGGTGCTTCGGCGAGTGCGCGTTCGTCGTGGCTTGTCGCGCAGCTCCCCGCGCCCCTTTGGGGGCGCTCTTCTTACCGCTTCTTCTTGGCCGTGGCCCACGCGTGCTGGGCCGCCACGTCCGACTTCACCTCGGCGAGCTGGATGGCGACCGCGCTGGGTGCCGTACCGCCTCGGCCGTCGCGGGAGGCGAGGGCACCCGGGACGTTCAGGACGGAGCGCACCTCGGGGGTGAGATGGGCGGAGATCTTCGCGAACTGCTCGTCGGTGAGGTCGTTCAGCTCCTTGCCGTCGGCCTCGGCGACCTTGACGCACTCGCCGGCGACCTCGTGGGCGACGCGGAACGGCACGCCCTGCTTGACCAGCCACTCGGCGATGTCCGTGGCGAGCGAGAAGCCGGCCGGGGCCAGTTCCTCCATGCGCTCGCGGTGCACGGTCAGGGTGGCCATCATGCCGGTGAAGGCCGGGAGCAGGACCTCGAGCTGGTCGATGGAGTCGAAGACCGGCTCCTTGTCCTCCTGGAGGTCGCGGTTGTACGCGAGCGGAAGCGCCTTGAGCGTCGCCATCAGGCCCGTCAGGTTGCCGATCAGACGGCCCGACTTGCCGCGCGCCAGCTCGGCGATGTCCGGGTTCTTCTTCTGCGGCATGATCGACGAGCCGGTGGAGAAGGCGTCGTGCAGGGTGACGAAGGAGAACTCCTTCGTGTTCCAGATGATGATCTCCTCGGCGATCCGGGAGAGGTTCACGCCGATCATCGCGGTGATGAAGGCGAACTCCGCCACGAAGTCACGGGAGGCCGTGCCGTCGATCGAGTTCGCGACGGAACCGTGCTCGAACCCGAGGTCCCTCGCCACCGACTCCGGGTCCAGGCCGAGGCTGCTGCCCGCGAGCGCGCCGGAGCCGTACGGCGAGACCGCCGTCCGCTCGTCCCACTGGCGCAGCCGCTCCGCGTCCCGGGACAGCGGCTGGACGTGAGCCAGGACATGGTGGGCGAAGAGCACCGGCTGGGCGTGCTGGAGGTGCGTACGGCCGGGCATCGCCACGTCCGGGTGCGCCTCCGCGAGGCCGATCAGCGCGTCCTGGAGGTCGGCGATCAGACCGCCGATCGTACGGGCGTGGTCGCGCAGGCACATGCGGAAGAGCGTCGCGACCTGGTCGTTGCGGGAGCGACCCGCGCGCAGCTTGCCGCCGAGGTCGGGGCCGAGGCGCTCCAGCAGCCCGCGTTCCAGGGCCGTGTGCACGTCCTCGTCGGCGATGGTGCCCACGAAGGAGCCGTCCGCGACGTCGGCTTCGAGCTGGTCGAGGCCCGCGAGCATCCGCGTCAGCTCGTCGTCGTCAAGGAGGTTCGCCTTGTGCAGCACGCGCGCGTGGGCGCGCGATCCGGCGATGTCGTACGGCGCGAGCCGCCAGTCGAAGTGGACGGACGCGGACAGCTTGGCCAGCGCCTCGGCGGGACCGTCGGCGAAACGGCCGCCCCAGAGCCGGACGTCACCGCTGTTGCTGCTCACTTGCGTTGCTCCTCGGAAGGTCTGGATGTGCCGCCGCCTCCCCACCCTTGAGTGAGGAGGCGGCTGTCAGGCTAATGCGTGTGGAGTGAACCTCGTCGAACGCGAGCCGCCGCGCGAGCCGTTACGCCAGGTCCCGCTTCGCGGCGATCTTCGACGACAGGCTGTAGATGTCGATGAAGCCCTTGGCGGCGGCCTGGTCGAAGGTGTCGCCCGTGTCGTACGTCGCCAGGTCGAAGTCGTAGAGCGAGGTCTCGGAGCGCCGTCCGGTGACGACCGCGCGGCCGCCGTGCAGGGTCATCCGGATGTCGCCGTTGACGTGCTGGTTGGCCTCGTCGATGAAGCCGTCCAGGGCGCGCTTGAGCGGGGAGAACCACTGGCCGTCGTAGACCAGTTCGCCCCAGCGCTGCTCCACCTGCCGCTTGTAGCGGGCGAGTTCACGCTCGACGGTGACGTTCTCCAGCTCCTGGTGGGCCGTGATGAGCGCGATCGCGCCCGGGGCCTCGTACACCTCGCGGGACTTGATGCCCACGAGCCGGTCCTCGACCATGTCGATCCGGCCGATGCCCTGGGCGCCGGCGCGCTCGTTGAGCTGCTGGATGGCCTGCAGGACGGTGACGGGCCTGCCGTCGACGGCGACCGGGACGCCCTCCTTGAAGGAGATGACGACCTCGTCGGCCTCGCGGGCCTCGGCCGGGTTCGAGGTGTACTCGTAGATGTCCTCGATCGGCGCGTTCCAGATGTCCTCCAGGAAGCCCGTCTCGACCGCGCGCCCGAAGACGTTCTGGTCGATGGAGTAGGGGGACTTCTTGGTGGTGGCGATCGGGAGGTTCTTCTGCTCGCAGAAGGCGATCGCCTTGTCACGGGTCATCGCGTAGTCGCGGACCGGGGCGATGCACTTGAGGTCGGGGGCGAGGGCGACGATGCCGGCCTCGAACCGCACCTGGTCGTTGCCCTTGCCGGTGCAGCCGTGGGCGACCGTGGTGGCGCCGTGCTTGTGGGCGGCGGCGACGAGGTGCTTGACGATGGTCGGCCGGGAGAGGGCCGACACCAGCGGATAGCGGTCCATGTAGAGGGCGTTGGCCTTGATCGCCGGGAGGCAGTACTCCTCGGCGAACTCGTCCTTGGCGTCCGCGACCTCGGCCTCGACGGCACCGCAGGCGAGCGCGCGCTTGCGGATGACGTCCAGGTCCTCGCCGCCCTGACCGACGTCGACCGCGACGGCGATGACCTCGGCGCCCGTCTCCTCGGCGATCCAGCCGATGGCGACGGAGGTGTCCAGACCGCCCGAGTAGGCGAGTACGACGCGCTCGGTCACGGGTTTCTCCTCACACTGCATATCGCTGTTATGCATGAGTATGCAGTACTCCGCATGATTCGTCAATCTCGGTCACCCTCGAGGGGTCATGGAGAACCCTGATCGAAAATGTCCGAGGGTGTTTGAACGATGGAACGCGCTTTCTCGTACCTCTCTCCGAACGCAGGCGCCGCGTTTTTGTACACCGAGGTGTTCGTACACCGAGGTTTGTGCCGCCGAGGTCTTCGCAGACCGAGGCGCGACGAGCAACGGACCGCCCGGACGACCACCGGACGGTCCCCCACCCCCGAACCGAGTGAGGCTTCCGCATGTCCAGGGCCCTTCCGAAGTACAACAAGCGCCGCGTCCTGATGATCGGCGGCACCGCCGCGGTGGTGCTCTCCGGAGCGGTGATCGCCGGCAACGCCTTGGCCGGGGAGACGTCCAAGAGCGGCACGAACGCCACCACCAAGGCCGCGACCTCCCCGGGCACCGTGAACTGCCCGGCCGTCGCGCCGAGCCTGCCCGCGATCCCCGCCTCGGCGCAGGCCGAGGTCACCCGCAACCTCACCCTGCTGGACACCCAGATCGCCGAGGCCGACAAGCGGCTCGTCGACACCGTCGGCCAGGGCGGCCCCAACTTCGTGCAGAACGCGATCCTCGGCCCCCTCAAGGACAAGCGGGTGGCGACGATCAACCGCATCGCCACCGCGATCGGCCGCACCGCGGCCAAGCCCACGGGTCTCGACTCGCTCGCGCCCTGCACGCTGAACGCGAACGGCGTGAACGCGGGCGGCGCCGCGGCCACCGCGGCCCCGAGCGCGACGGCCACCCAGCAGGCCGGCAACACGGGGAACAACGGAAACACGGGGAACGCGGGCAACACCGGCAGCACCAGCGCCGCCGGCACCATCACCTGCCCGGACGTCGCCTCGAAGCTGCCCGCGATCCCCGCCTCCGCGCAGGCCGAGGTCACCCGCAACCTGACACTCCTGAACACTCAGATCACCGAGGCGAACACCCGACTGGCGAACACCGTCGGCCAGGGCGGACCGAACTTCGTGCAGAACGCGATCCTCGGCCCCCTCGCGGACAAGCGGAAGTCGACCATCGACCGCATCGCCATCTCCATCGGCCGCACCGCGGCCAAGCCCACGGGTCTGGACTCCCTCGCGACCTGCACGCTCAACAAGTGACGTCTTCCGTGGCCGCTGCTCCCCGTCCGCCGACCGGGGCGCAGCGGCCACGGGGCCGTCCGCCACGTGAACGAATGCGCCGGACGAGTGAATTCCTTAGACAGACGAACGGTCTTGCCCAATAATCATTAGACATGGGAAAGACTTATGAGCGCATAGACGGCAGGCTGCGGTCGTTCATCGAGGCGCAGCCCCTCTTCTTCACCGCGACCGCACCCCTGTCCGGGGACGGCACGGTCAACCTCTCCCCCAAGGGCCTCACCGGCTCGTTCGTCGTGCTCGACGAACTCACCGTCGCCTACCTGGACTTCGCCGGCAGCAACGCGGAGACGATCGCCCACCTCCGGGAGAACGGCCGGATCACCCTCATGTGGTGCGCCTTCCAGGGCCCGCCGAACATCGTCCGGGTGCATGGCCACGGCGAGCCCGTCTTCCGTGACGACCCCCGCTTCGAGGAACTGCTCACGCACTTCCCCGGCATCGACCCGACCCCGCACGGTCTGCGCGCGATCATCGTCGTGACCGCCGAACTCGTCCGGGACACCTGCGGCTACGCGGTGCCCTTCATGTCGTACGAAGCGGACCGCGACCTGCACGGCAAGCGCTTCGCGCGCGAGGACGACGCCTCGCTGAGCGAGTACTTCACCAAGAAGGACCATGTGGCGACGAGCCTGGACGGCCTGCCCGGCCTGCCGCTCCCGCTGCCTCCCCGTACGGTCTGAGCCATGCGCCTCGCAGCCGCCGCCCTCGCGTCCGCGTCCCTGCTCGCCCTGGCCCCCAGTGATCCCCCCACTCTCCCTGAACAGATGGTGGACACCGGTGGCGGCAGCCAGCTGATCACGGCTCAGGCGCCCCGCGGGGACTCGACGTCGGGCACGCTCACCTGGTGGGACCGGCGGGACGGGCACTGGGTGAAGGCCGGTTCGGCGGCGGCGCGCTTCGGGGCGAAGGGGCTGGTGGAGGGGGGCTCGCGCAAGCAGGGGTCTGACACGACACCCACGGGGCTGTACGACCTTCCGTTCGCCTTCGGGATCAAGGCCGCGCCGGGCGGTACCGCGGTTCCGTACCGGCGGGTGCGGGAGGAGTCCTGGTGGTGCCAGGACAACGACTCCCGTTCCTACAACCGGTGGACCGAGCCGCGGCCGGCCGACTGCCGAGCGTCCGAGTCCGAGCATCTGATCGCGCACGAGAGGCAGTACGCCTACGCCCTGGTCGTGGGGTTCAACTACGAGCGGCCCGTGCGGGGCCGGGGCGCGGGAATCTTCCTGCACGTCAACGGGCGGGCGGCGACCGCTGGTTGTGTGTCGGTGTCGGCGGACGCGATGCGGCGGGTTCTCGGGTGGGTCGATCCTGCGCGGGGGCCGCGGATGTCGATCGGGACGGTGAGTGGGGTAACGGCGATCACGCGGTACTGAGCGCCGTCGGAGCCAGGGTCGTGGGCGTCTGCCGGTCGTCCGTGGCTGGTCGCGCAGTTCCCCGCGCCCCTTAGGGGGCGCCTCCGCCACCGTTGCTCGAGAGACGAACCGTGAACGTCGTCGCCCCCGGACGGCTCTCCAGCTCGACCGTGCCGCCGTGGGCCTCCGCCACGGCCGCCACGATGGACAGTCCCAGGCCCGCGCCACCGCCCGCGCCACCGGTGCGGCGGCGGTCGGCTCTGGTGAAGCGTTCGAAGACGCCGGGCTGGACGTCCTCCGGGACTCCCGGGCCGTCGTCGTGGACCGTCAGGACGGCCGTTTTGGCGTCGGTCTCCAGGGACACCGTGACCTTGGTGCCAACGGGCGTGTGCCAACGGGCGTTGGCCAACAGGTTGGCCAACACCTGTTGGAGGCGGTGGGTGTCCCCCGTCACCATGACCGGTTCCTCCGGGAGTTCCAGCGTCCAGCGGTGGTCGGGGCCCGCGGCGCGGGCGTCGGTGACCGAGTCGAGGACAAGGTGGGTGAGGTCGACGGGAAGGCGCTCCAGGGGGCGGCCCGCGTCCAGGCGGGCGAGCAGGAGAAGGTCGTCGACCATCTCGCCCATCCGCGCCGACTCGGCGGCGATGCGTTCGAGGGCCCGGGTGACCTTGGGCGGCACCGGGTCCGGGTGCAGCAGCGCCAGCTCGGCGTGGCCGCGCACCGAGGCGACCGGTGTGCGCAGCTCATGGCTGGCGTCGGCCGCGAAGCTGCGCAGCCGTTCCTCGCTCGCGTGCCGCTTGGTCAGCGCGTCCTCGACATGGCCGAGCATCCGGTTGAAGGCGCCGGCGAGGCGCCCCACCTCGCTGCGCGGGTCCTGCTCAGGCGCACGCGGCGGCAGCGCCACCTCACCGCTGGCGAGCGGCAGCTCGCTGACCCGGGTCGCGGTCGCGGCGACCCGGCTCAGTGGGCGCAGCGACCAGCGCACCCACAGGGCTCCGGCGACTCCGGCGACCACGAGTGCCAGGCCGAAGACACCGCCGGCGACCAGTTCCAGGCGGTGCACGGCGGCCCGGACCGGTTCCATCGGCAGCCCGGCGATCAGGACGTCGCCGTCCAGTCCGCGCGCCGCCGTCACGCGGTAGTCGCCGAGTGCCGACAGGCAGACGGTGTGGGCGCGGCCGTCGGTGGGGATGGCGGCCAGGGTCTGCCGGTCGGAGGTGGTCAGGGACACGTTCAGGTCGGTGATGTTCTGGCCGGAAGGCACGACCGCCGCGTTGGTGACGTCCCGGCCGACCAGCCGCGCGCCGAAGGTGCCGGTGCTCTGCCGCCGGGTGTCGCCGTTCTCGTCGCCGTCGTGGTCGGACTTCTTCACCCCGGCCCCGTGCTCCAGGCTCGCGGGGAACCGCACCCCCACGTCGTGCAGCTGCTGGTCGAGGCGGCCGGTGAGGAAGCCGTTCAGTTCGTACACCGCTGCCACCCCGACGGCGGCGCAGCTGACGGCGAGCAGCACCAGGAGCCCTGCGGTGAGGCGGGCCCGCATCGTGCGCGGGAGCGGCAGCCGCCGTACGGCCGCCCGCACCCGTGGCCACCGGTGCCGACTCATCGTCCGACCACCGGCTTGATCACGTACCCGGCGCCCCGCACCGTGTGGATCATGGGCTCACGGCCCGCGTCCACCTTTTTGCGCAGATACGAGATGTACAGCTCCACGACATGGGCCTGACCGCCGAAGTCGTAGGACCAGACACGGTCGAGGATCTGCGCCTTGCTGAGCACCCGGCGCGGGTTGCGCATGAGAAAGCGCAGCAGTTCGAACTCGGTCGGCGACAGCTCGACCAGCTCGCCGCCCCGGGTCACCTCGCGGGCCTCCTCGTCCATCACGAGGTCGCCGACGGTCAGACGCGGGCCCTCGTCCAGTTGCCGGGCCATGCCCGCGCGGCGCAGCAGGCCGCGCAGCCGGGCGACGACCTCCTCCAGGCTGAACGGCTTGGTCACGTAGTCGTCGCCGCCCGCCGTGATGCCCGCGATGCGGTCCTCGACGGCGTCCCGCGCGGTGAGGAAGAGCACACAGACTCCGGGGTGCACGGTGTGCAGGGTGCGCAGCACGGCGAAGCCGTCGGTGTCCGGGAGCATCACGTCGAGGACGACGGCGTCCGGCATCAGCTCGCGTGCCTCGGTGACGGCCGAGGCCCCGTCGGCCGCCGTCCGGACCTCCCAGCCCTCGTAGCGCAGGGCGCCGGAGAGCACCTCGGCCAGGTCGGGGTCGTCGTCGACAACGAGGACCCGTACGGGGGTGCCGTCGGGGCGGGTGAGCGAGGGCAGGCCGCTGCCTCGGGAGCGAGGAGTGTTCATGTCGTCTTCCAGGATCACCCCTCGTGGGAGACGGCAGCGCCTCTCCCGCCTCTGAGTTTGCTCTGAGCCGTTCCTCTGAGCCGCATGGTCCGCTCTCTGTTTCCTGTGAATCCGCGACGGGGGCGCCCGTTCAGAGGCTGCTCAGAAGTTGCCGAAGCACAGTTTCCTCCGGGACAGCCGGAAGGACGGACATATGACCACGGTGTACGAGCGGACAGCGGTCCCTCGCCCGTCACGCGCACGCAGACGACCGCGCCCCTCGCCCGCCGGGCCCCTGCTGGCCCTGCTGTGGGCCGGGGCCGGCGCGGTCGTCGCCCTGTGGTGGTACGACACGCGGTCGGTGGTGGGCCTCGCCGGATGGCTGACGGACGCCGGGCGGATCGCCGGGCTGCTGTGCGGCTACAGCTGCGCGGTCCTCGTGGCGCTGATGGCCCGGGTGCCCCTGCTGGAGCGGCGGATCGGCTCCGACCGGGTGGCCCGCTGGCACGCCATGGCCGGCCGGTACACGGTCTGCCTGCTGGTGGCGCATGTCACGCTGATCCTCTTCGGGTACGCCGCCCAGGACGGGGCGGGCATCGTGCACGAGACACTGAGCGTGGTGTTCGACTACCCGGACATGCTCAAGGCCACGACCGGCACCCTCATCCTCTTCGCCGTCGGGATCACCTCGGCCCGCGCGGCCCGCCGCCGGATCAGCCACGAGTTCTGGTACTACCTGCACCTGCTGACGTACGTGGCCGTGTTCCTCACCTTCTTCCACCAGCTCGCGCTGGGCTCGGACTTCGTCGGCAGCACCACCGCCCAGGCCGCCTGGTACGTGCTCTACCTGGGCACGGCCGCCCTGGTCGTCTGGTTCCGGCTGCTCACCCCGGTACGGCTCAACCTGCGCCACAAGCTGTGCGTGGAGTCCGTGCACCGCGAGGCGCCCGGCGTCTTCTCCATCGTCGTACGCGGGGAACGGCTGGACGAACTCGGCGCCGAGGCGGGGCAGTTCTTCCGCTGGCGGTTCCTCTCCGACGGGATGCGGTGGACCTCGACGCCGTACTCGCTGTCGGCCCCGCCGCGCCCCGACCTGATGCGGATCACCGTGAAGGCGCTCGGCGACCACAGTGCCGCCGTGGGGCTGCTGCGGCCCGGCACCCGGGTGTGGGCGGAGGGCCCCTACGGCGCGCTGACCGCCGAGCGGCACACCGGACGCAAGGCGCTGCTGATCGCCGGCGGCGTCGGCATCACACCGCTGCGTGCCCTGTTCGAGACGCTGCCCGGCGGGCCCGGCGACGTGACGCTGCTCTACCGGGCGAGCACGGCCGAGGACCTGGCGCTCGGCACCGAGCTGGAGGCGATAGCGCAGTGGCGTGGGGCGCGCGTCCTGTACGCGGTCAACGGCGCCGACGGGACACGTCCGCGGTTCACCGCCGAGTCCCTGCGGGAGGCCGTGCCCGACCTCGTCGGGCATGCCGTCTATCTGTGCGGTCCACCCGCCATGGCGCGGGACCTGTACGGGGCGCTGCGCGCGGCCGGGGTCCCCGACCGGCGTATCCACCACGAGTCGTTCGAGCTGTGAGGTCGCCTTGCACGCCCTGAAGAAGCACCGTCCGCTGCGCCGCGTGACGCTGGCGGCCGCCACCACCGTCACCGGATTCGTCCTGCTGCTGTCGCTCAAGCCGCACACCCCGCCGACCGTGGCGCAGACGTCGTCGTCCGCCGGACAGTCACCTTCACCCGGAAGCTCCTCCGGAAGCTCGTCGGGAAACTCGTCGGGAAGCTCATCGGGAGGCTCGTCCGGGAGCGGGAAGAGCACGGGCACCAAGACCGTCACCGGTGACACGGTCCAGACCCGCTGGGGCCCCGTCCAGGTGCGCGTCACGCTGAAGAACGGCAAGATCACCGATGTGACCGCGGTCTCCTATCCCTCGGACAACCCACGGGACCAGGAGATCAACAGTTACGCCCTTCCCCAGCTCAGGAGGGAGGCGCTGGCCGCGCAGAGCGCCCAGATCGACTCCGTCTCGGGGGCCACGTACACCAGCGGCGGATACAAGCAGTCCCTCCAATCGGCACTGGACTCGGCAGGCCACTGAACGCACGGCCGTCGGGGCCCGTATCTCTGGGCCAGGGGCCTCTCCCTCAGCCCCGTCCCCACGGACGACCACGGAGGAACCGTGTCCACGATCGCCGGTGGCCGCGCCGCGCGGCGCCAGACCTTGCGCCGTATTCGCCCACGACGCTCCCCCGCCGTCCCACTGCTGCTCGCCGTCGGGGCGGGCGCGGCCGGGGTCATCTGGCTGTGGTGGAGCAACACCCCCTCCATCGCCGACGACAACAGCAAGATCCTCAACGCGGGCCGGATCACCGGGCTGCTCGCGGGATATCTGATGGCGCTGGTGGTGCTGCAGATGGCACGGGTGCCCGCCCTGGAGCGCCGGGTGGGCTCGGACCGGGTGGCGCGCTGGCACGCCATGAGCGGCCGGTACACGATCTGTCTGGTGCTGGCGCACCTCGTGCTGATCATGTGGGGCTACGCGCTGCAGGCCGGCAAGAGCTTCGGCGACATCGTCCAGCAGACCATCGACTCGATCAACCAGCTGCCCGACATGGGCAAGGCGGCGATCGGCACCGGTCTGCTGTTCCTGATCGGCCTGCTCTCCATGGGCCCGGTGCGCCGCAGGATGGGCTACGACACCTGGTACCACATCCACCTGCTCACCTACGCCGCCGTCTTCCTGACGTTCTGGCACCAGCTGTCCACGGGCAACGAGTTCGCCGTCGAGCCGACCGCCAAGACGGTCTGGTACGGGCTGTACGGCTCGGTGACGGCCCTGGTGATCTGGTACCGCATCCTCTCGCCGATCCGGCTGAACCTGAAGCACCGGATGCGGGTGGAGGCCGTGATCGAGGAGACCCCCGGGATCGTCTCGGTGCTGATCAGCGGGCGCAAGCTGCACCGCATGGGCGCCGAGGCCGGGCAGTTCTTCCGCTGGCGCTTCCTGGCGCCGGGCATGCGGCTCAGCTCGCACCCGTACTCGCTGTCGGCGGCGCCCCGCCCCAACATGCTGCGCATCACGGTGAAGGCGATCGGCGACCACAGCTCGGCGCTGCGCGACCTGCGGCCCGGCACCCGGGTCTGGGCCGAGGGCCCGTACGGGGCGCTGACGGCGGGCAAGCGCAGCCGCGGCAAGGTGCTGCTGGTGGCGGGCGGGGTCGGCATCACTCCGATGCGGGCGCTGTTCGAGACGCTGCCCGGCGCGGCGGGCGACCTGACGCTGCTCTACCGGGCCAACACCACCCAGGACCTGGCCCTGTGGGACGAGCTGGCGGCGATCGCCGAGGAGCGCGGGGCCCGGCTGATGTACGCGGTGAACAGCCCCGAGGGCGAGCGCCCGGACATCTCTGCGGAGACCCTGAGCCGCAAGCTGCCGGACATCGACCGCCACGACGTCTTCATGTGCGGGCCGCCCGGCTTCGCGCAGCAGGTCTACGAAGCACTGCGCGGCGCGGGGGTTCCCGCCCGCCGCATCCATCACGAGTCGTTCGAGATGTGAGCGACGGGAGTCAGGAGCGATGAAGAAGAGCCACCCCTTGCGGCGTGTCGTGCTGGCCGGCGCCGCCACCGTGTCCGGAATCGTCCTGCTGCTGTCGCTGAAGCCCGCCTCCGATCCGGCGTCCGCGTCGGCACAGGGCGCCGCGCCCCAGCAGTCGGTGGCAGGGCAGGAGTCGCCCCAGGGCGGCAGCGCGCAGCAGTCGTCCACGGGGGCCCAGACGGTCACCGGTGACGTCGCGCAGACCCAGTACGGGCCGGTCCAGGTCCGTATCATCGTCAGCGGCGGAAAGATCATCAAGTCCGAGGTCGTCCAGATTCCCAGCGGCGGACGCAGCACCGAGGTCAGCAACGCCTCCGTGCCCAAGCTGAACCAGGAGGCCGTCGCCGCGGGCAGCGCGAACATCGACGCGGTGTCGGGCGCCAGCTACACGAGCGCCGGATACAAGAAGTCGCTGCAGTCGGCCCTCGACAAGGCCAAGGCGAGCGGCAGCGGTTCCTCAGGGGCCACCGGATCGACCGGGTCCGCCGGTGCGGGCTCCTCTGGCTCCGCCGGCTCCTCGTCGTCCCAGGCGCCCGCCGCACAGGCCAAGACGGTCACCGGAAGCGTCGCCCAGACCCAGTACGGGCCCGTCCAGGTCCGTATCACCGTCAGCGGCGGAAAGATCACCAAGTCCGAGGCCGTGCAGGCGCCCAAGGGCGGGCTGAGCGACCAGAAGACCGCGATGGCCGTGCCCAAGCTCAACCAGGAGGCGGTCGCGGCCGGGAACGCGACCATCGACGCCGTCTCCGGTGCCACCTACACCAGCACCGGTTACAAGCAGTCCCTGCAGTCGGCCCTGGACAAGGCCGGTGGCTGACCCGGACCAGGAGCCGCCCGCCCTGCGGCACGCGGAAGAGGTCATGGGCACCGTCTTCTCCTTCGACGTGCGCGGCGGCGAACCCACGGCCGTGCGAACCGCGTTGGAGGAGGCGGTCACCCAACTCCACCAAGTGGACGAGGTGTTCAGCACCTATCGGGAGGACAGCCAGATCTCGCGCCTCGCGCGCGGGGAGCTGACGGTCGAGGAGTGCGATCCGGAGGTCGCCGAGGTGCTCGGCCTGTGCGCCGAGGCGGAGCGGGTCAGTGACGGCTGGTTCAGCTCGACGTACGAGGGCCGGCTCGACCCGACCGGGATCGTCAAGGGCTGGGCGACCGAGCGCGTGGCCCGGCACCTGGCGGCGGCCGGCGCGACCGGAGTCAGCGTGAACGGCGGCGGCGACGTCCAGCTGCTCGGCGCGCCCGGCACGCACCGCCCGTGGCGGGTCGGCGTCTCGGACCCGCTGCGTCCTGGTTCACTCGCGGCCGTGGTCTCCGCCGCCGGAGTCGACGAACTGTCGGTGGCCACCTCCGGCACCGCCGAGCGCGGCGCCCACATCGTCGACCCCCGCACCGGCCGCTCCGCGGTCACCGACCTGGTCGCCGTGACCGTGGTGGGCCCCCGCCTGACCTGGGTGGACGCATGGGCGACAGCGGCCTTCGCGATGGGCTCCCGAGAGGCCCTGACCTGGCTGGAGTCCCTCCCCGACATCGAGGCCTTACTGATCACGGCGGGAGACGAGGTCAGATGCACCGGGGGCCTGGCTCAACGTCTGGGGTGAGGTTCTCCAACCCGCACCCGAAAGACGACGGTGGAGGCGCGCCCCAACCGGGGGTGCGCCTCCACCGTCGTACAGCTCAATGATTGTTCTGGGCCAACCGCAGCAAATGATCGGCCAGAGCCTGCCCACCCGTCGGATCACGACTGATCAGCAGCAACGTGTCATCCCCGGCGATCGTCCCGAGAATGTCCTGCAGCTCGGCCTGGTCGATGGCGGAGGCGAGAAACTGCGCCGCCCCCGGCGGGGTACGGAGAACCACGAGGTTCGCGGACGCCTCCGCGGAGATCAGCAGCTCCGCCGAGAGCCGCCGCATCCGCTCCTCCTTCGCCGACTCCCCCAGCGGCGCGCGCGGGGTGCGGAAACCGCCCTCGCTCGGCACCGCGTAGATGAGGTCGCCGTCGTTGTTGCGGATCTTCACCGCGTTCAGCTCGTCCAGGTCCCGGGAGAGCGTCGCCTGCGTGACGCTCAGCCCGTCGTCGGCGAGCAGCTTCGCCAACTGGCTCTGGGATCGCACCGGTTGCCGGTTGAGGATGTCCACGATCCGGCGGTGGCGTGCGGTGCGGGTCTGCGGCACGGCAGGCCCGACGTGCTCGTGATCCTGCGCCTGACTCATCGTCGTCGTCTCATTCTTTGGCTCGTCCGTCCCCGTTGGCTACAGCGTCGAGGACACCGGGAAAGGCCTGGAGGAACGTGTCCACCTCGTCGTCGCCCAGGTTCAGCGGGGGCATCAGCCGTACGACATCGGGGGCGGGCGCGTTGACCAGGAGACCGGCGTCCTGAGCCGCCTGCTGCACCTGGGGCGCGAGCGGCTCGGTGAGCACGATACCCAGGAGCAGGCCCGCACCCCGGACATGGTCGATCAACGGGTTGCCGAGTGACTCGATTCCGCCCCGCAGTTTCTCGCTCGCGGCCTTCACGTTCTCGAGGAGCCCCTCGGACGCGATCGTGTCGAGGACGGCGAGTGCGGCGGCGCAGACGACCGGGTTGCCGCCGAAGGTCGAACCGTGGTGGCCGGGCTTCAGCAGCTCGGCGGCCCGGCCGAAGGCGACGGTCGCGCCGAGCGGCAGTCCGCCGCCGAGGCCCTTCGCCAGGGTGACGACGTCCGGCAGGACACCTTCGTGGTCCTGGTAGGCGAACCAGGGCCCGGTGCGGCCGATGCCGGTCTGCACCTCGTCGAGGACGAGGAGGCTGCCGGTGGCGGCGGTGATCGCGCGGGCGGCCTTGAGGTAGCCGGGCGGGGGTACGACCACGCCGTTCTCGCCCTGGATCGGCTCGATGATCACGAGGGCGGTGTCCTCGGTGACCGCCGCGGCCAGCGCCTGCGCGTCACCGTAGGGCACGTGCGTGACGTCACCGGGCAGCGGCAGGAACGGCTCCTGCTTGCCGGGCTGGCCGGTGAGTGCGAGGGCGCCCATCGTGCGGCCGTGGAAGCCGCCGTGGGTCGCCACCATGTGGCCCCGGCCGGTGAGCCGGCCGATCTTGAAGGCGCCCTCGTTGGCCTCGGCGCCCGAGTTGCAGAAGTAGACCCGGCCCTCGCGGCCGAAGAGCTGGAGCAGCCGTTCGGCGAGCGCGACGGGCGGCTCGGCGACGAAGAGGTTGGAGACATGGCCGAGGGAGGCGATCTGCCCGCTCACGGCCTCGACGATCGCCGGGTGGGCGTGGCCGAGCGCGTTGACCGCGATACCGCCGACGAAGTCGAGGTACTCCTTGCCGTCGGCGTCCCACAGCCGGGTGCCCTCGCCGCGGACGAGCGGCAGCCGCGGGGTGCCGTAGTTGTCCATGAGCGCGCCCTGCCACCGCTGGGTGAGCTCCGCGTTGGTCCCGGTCATTCGGCGTCCCCCTGTTCATCGGGCTGTGCGTCCGGCACGACCATCGTGCCGATCCCCTCGTCGGTGAAGATCTCCAGCAGGATCGAGTGCTGGACCCGGCCGTCGATGACGCGGGCGGTGGTGACACCGTTGCGTACGGCGTGCAGACAGCCCTCCATCTTCGGCACCATGCCGCTGGCCAGCTCGGGCAGCAGCTTCTCCAGTTCGGAGGCGGTCAGGCGGCTGATCACCTCGTCGCTGTCGGGCCAGTCCTCGTAGAGTCCCTCGACGTCCGTGAGGACCATGAGGGTTTCGGCGCCCAGTGCCGCAGCGAGAGCCGCAGCCGCCGTATCAGCATTGACGTTGTAGACATGTCCGTCGTCCTGGCTCCGGGCGATCGAGGAGACGACCGGGATCCGGCCGTCGGCGAGCAGTGCCTCGATCGCGCCCGTGTCGATCGCGGTGATCTCGCCCACCCGCCCGATGTCGACCAACTCCCCGTCGATCTCGGGCTGGTGCTTGGTTGCGGTGATGGTCTGCGCGTCCTCGCCGGTCATGCCGACGGCGAGCGGCCCGTGCTGGTTGAGCAGTCCGACCAGCTCGCGCTGCACCTGACCGGCCAGGACCATGCGTACGACGTCCATGGCGTCCTCGGTGGTGACGCGCAGGCCCGCCTTGAACTCACTGACGATGCCGTGCCGGTCGAGGGCGGCGCTGATCTGCGGACCGCCGCCGTGCACGACGACGGGCTTGAGGCCGGCCTGTCGCAGGAACACCACGTCCTGGGCGAAGGCGGCCTTCAGCTCCTCGTCCACCATGGCGTTTCCGCCGAACTTGATGACGACCGTCTTGCCGTTGTGGCGGGTCAGCCACGGGAGTGCCTCGATGAGGATCCGGGCCTTGGGCAGTGCGGTGTGTTTCCGCGTCACATTGCTCATGACGAGTAGGCGCTGTTCTCGTGGACGTAGTCCGCGGTGAGGTCGTTGGTCCAGATCGTGGCGGTCTGGGAGCCCGCGGCGAGGTCGGCGACGATGTGGACCTCGCGGTAGCGCATGTCGACGAGCTCTCGGTCCTCGCCGACGCCACCGTTCTTGCAGACCCAGACGCCGTTGATGGCGACGTTGAGCTGGTCGGGCTCGAAGGCGGCGCCGGTCGTGCCGATCGCGGACAGCACGCGTCCCCAGTTGGGGTCCTCGCCGTGGATCGCGCACTTGAGGAGGTTGTTGCGGGCGATGGAGCGGCCCACCTCGACGGCGTCGTCCTCGCTCGCGGCGTTCACGACCTCGATCTTGATGTCCTTGCTGGCGCCCTCGGCGTCCCGGATGAGCTGCTGCCCGAGATCGTCGCAGACCGCGCGTACGGCCTCGGCGAACTCCGCGTACTCCGGGGTGACCTCGCAGGCGCCGGAGGCGAGCAGCAGGACGGTGTCGTTGGTCGACATGCAGCCGTCGGAGTCGACGCGGTCGAAGGTGGTGCGGGTGGCGGCGCGCAGCGCCCTGTCGAGGGTCTCGGAGTCGAGGTCCGCGTCCGTCGTCAGCACGACGAGCATGGTGGCGAGGCCGGGGGCGAGCATGCCCGCGCCCTTGGCCATGCCTCCGACGGTCCAGCCGTCGCCCGTGCGCACCGAGGTCTTGTGCACGGTGTCGGTGGTCTTGATGGCGATGGCGGCCTTCTCGCCGCCGTGCGCGGAGAGCTGGGCGGCGGCCGACTCGACCCCGGGCAGCAGCTTGTCCATCGGCAGGAGTACGCCGATGAGCCCGGTCGACGCCACGGCGACGTCGCCGGCGTTGACGTCGAGGACCTCGGCGACCTTCTCGGCGGTCGCGTGCGTGTCCTGGAAGCCCTTGGGGCCCGTACAGGCGTTGGCGCCGCCGGAGTTGAGGATCACGGCGGAGACCTGACCGCCCTTGAGGACCTGCTCGGACCAGAGGACCGGCGCGGCCTTCACGCGGTTGGAGGTGAAGACGCCCGCGGCGGCGAGGCGGGGCCCGTTGTTGACCACGAGGGCCAGGTCGGGGTTGCCGTTCTCCTTGATGCCTGCTGCGATGCCGGAGGCGGTGAAGCCCTTGGCAGCGGTGACGCTCACGGTGCGACTCCGATCGTGGAAAGACCCGTTTCCTCGGGAAGCCCGAGGGCGATGTTCATGCTCTGCACGGCCCCGCCGGCCGTGCCCTTGGTCAGGTTGTCGATGGCGCTGATCGCGATGATGCGGTGCGTCGCTTCGTCGTACGCGACCTGGACCTGAACGGCGTTGGAACCGTAGACGGACGCGGTGGCGGGCCACTGCCCCTCGGGCAGCAGGTGGACGAAGGGTTCGTCGGCGAACGCCTTCTCGTACGCGGCGCGCAGGGACTCACCGGTGACCCCTTCGCGCGCCTTCGCGCTGCACGTGGCGAGGATGCCCCGGGGCATCGGCGCGAGGGTGGGCGTGAAGGAGACGGTGACCGCCTCCCCCGCCGCCGCACCGAGGTTCTGGATCATCTCGGGGGTGTGCCGGTGGACGCCGCCGACTCCGTACGGGGACATGGAGCCCATGACCTCGCTGCCGAGCAGATGGGGCTTGGCGGCCTTGCCCGCCCCGGAGGTCCCGGACGCGGCGACGATCACGGCCTCGGGCTCGGCGAGTGCGGCCGCGTACGCCGGGAAGAGGGCGAGGGAGACGGCCGTCGGGTAGCAACCGGGCACCGCGATGCGCTTGGATCCCTCCAGCGCGGCGCGGGCGCCCGGCAGTTCGGGAAGGCCGTACGGCCAGGTGCCGGCGTGCGCGGAGCCGTAGAACTTCTCCCAGTCCGCCGGGTCCTTGAGCCGGAAGTCGGCGCCCATGTCGACGACGAGGACGTCCGGGCCGAGCTGCTCCGCGACGGCGGCGGACTGTCC
Organism: Streptomyces sp. NPDC090798; assembly: GCF_044768965.1. NCBI lineage: Bacteria > Bacillati > Actinomycetota > Actinomycetes > Kitasatosporales > Streptomycetaceae > Streptomyces > Streptomyces sp. NPDC090798. The sequence goes on along the minus strand of NZ_JBIVXA010000003.1, from coordinate 313,449 downwards.
ATGGGGCAGCGCGAGGAAGACGACGTCGTGGCCGGCGAGGACGTCCGGGGTGGTCTCCTGGAGGACGCGGTCGGCCAGCGGCAGCAGGTGCGGCTGCAGTGCGCCCAGGCGCTGGCCCGCGTTGGAGTTGCCGGTCAGGGCACCGATCTCGACCTCGGGGTGCGCCAGGAGCAGACGCAGGACTTCGCCGCCCGCGTACCCACTCGCTCCCGCCACTGCTGCGCGTACCACCATGGAACCCTCCTCTTGGATGGCATGACTATACGTTTCGCTGCACGTTTATGCAATCCACCCGTATAGGATCACCGGCATGGCCCTTCGACCTGTTCAGGTGAACATAAAGGCTCTTGATGGCTTGGCGGTCGGCCGGTTCTGGGCGGAGGCGCTCGGCTGGGGTGTTTCCAGCGAGGGCCCCGGCGTGACCAACGTGGAACCCGGCGGCGGCTTCGTCTGGCCGGACCCGGTCGCCGTCTGCATCGACGTCGTCACCGTCCCCGAACCCAAGACAACGACAAAGAACCGTGTGCACCTCGATCTCGCCACCACCTCCGCGGCCCATCAGGCGGAGTTGGTCGCGCGCCTCCGGGCTCTCGGTGCGACACCCGCCGACGCGGGCCAGGGCGAAGTGCCCTGGACGGTCCTCGCCGACCCCGAGGGCAACGAGTTCTGCGTGCTGGAGCCCCGGGAGATCTACCGGGACACCGGCCCGATCGCCGCGGTGGTGGTCGACTGCGCGGATCCGCGGGCCATGGCCCGGTTCTGGGGTGAGGCGACGGACTGGACCCTGCACGAGGTGACCGACGATCAGGCGACGTCGCGCTCCGCCAAGGGTGTCGGCCCCTGTCTCGAGCTCCTCCGCACGCCCGGCGTGAAGACCGTGCCGGACCGCGTCCATCTCGACCTGCTGCCCTACCCCGGTGACGACACAGCAGCGGAGGTGGCCCGGCTGCGGACCCTCGGCGCCACCGACCTCGACCTCGGCCAGGGCGACGTCCCATGGACGTGCCTGACCGACCCGGAGGGCCACGAGTTCTGCGTCCTCGCCCCGTCCTGACGCGGAGCCTTGACGACGCCCCGACGCGTGAGTCCTGCCTGCTCATGCGCCACGACCCCGGGCGGGTCGGGCCGCGAGGGGCCTTTCAACGGATGGAGAGCAGCCACCGCCGGCGCGGGCGTTCCGTGACGCGGACGGCGGCGGTCGGCGCGGTCACCGCGACCGCATGGCGCCGGCGACGGACGCGCGTGGGCGGGGTCAGGGACGGGAGGTGCGGGGCTGGGCGGCGCGCTCGGTGTTCCGCTCGGTGTGTTGCTCCGCGCGCTTCTCCTTGATGCGGACCTCTTCCTTGCGGACCTCGGCCTGGGTGGCGCGCTCCCGGCGCAGCCATCCCGGGTCCTCCTGCTTCAGGGCGTCGATCTGCTCCGTGGTGAGGGCCTCGGTGACCCCGCCGCGGGCGAGCCCGGCGATGGAGATGCCCAGCCGCGCGGCGACCACGGGCCGCGGGTGCGGGCCGTTGCGCCGCAGCTCCTGGAGCCACGCGGGCGGATCGGCCTGCAGGGCGTTCAGCTCGGCGCGCGAGACGACGCCCTCCTGGAACTCGGCGGGGGTGGCCTCGAGGTACACACCCAGCTTCTTCGCCGCGGTGGCGGGCTTCATGGTCTGGGTGGTCTGGTGCGACGTCATGCGTCAAGGGTATCGAGCGTGTGCGCGACCTCCGACCACGACCGATAGCCTGGCGAGGTGACAGGCTCGGAAGTACCCCCTTCGTTCCGGCTCGCCTATGTCCCGGGAGTCACGCCCACGAAGTGGGTGCGGATCTGGAACGAGCGGCTGCCCGACATCCCCCTCACCCTCGTCGCGGTCTCCACCGACGAGGCGTTCGACGTGCTGCGGGACCGCGGCGCCGACGCCGGATTCGTCCGGCTCCCGGTCGACCGGGAGGACCTCAGCGCGATCCCCCTCTACAACGAGACGACGGTGGTCGTGGTCCCCAAGGACCACATCGTGGCGGCGGTCGACGAGGTGACTTCCGAGGATCTCGCCGACGAGATCGTGCTGCACCCGCTCGACGACACCCTCGACTGGGAGCGTCCGCCGGGGCAGCCCGCGTTCGAGCGCCCCGCCACCACGGCGGACGCCGTCGAACTCGTGGCGGCGGGCATCGGGCTCCTCGTCGTCCCCCAGTCCCTCGCCCGCCTGCACCACCGCAAGGACCTCACCTACCGGCCGGTCACCGATGCCCCGGAGTCACGCGTCGCGCTGTCCTGGCCACAGGACGCGACCACCGACCTGGTAGAGGACTTCATCGGGATCGTCCGCGGCCGGACCGTCAACAGCTCACGGGGGCGCGCCCAGGCCCCGGCTGCGCCCGTGGCCCCTTCGAAAGCCAAGCGCCCCGAGACGGGCGGCGGCGCACGGCGCAAGGCCGCCGCGGGCAAGTCGTCCGGCAAGTCGACGACCGGCAGGAACCCCCGTGGCGGCGGTTCCGGAGGCGCCAAGGGCGGCGCCAAGCGGGGCAAGCCCCGCCGCCGCTCCTGACCCGGGCGCCGCTCCCGAGCCTGACGCCACTCCCGAGCCGGGCGCCGCTCCCGAGCCGGGCCGAAACGCCGTCGGCCCCTCTCCGGGATCATCCGACAGACGAAGCTTGACCTGGAGCACACTCCAGGTTCTACGGTTTCTCCATGACCAGCGAACAGCCCCTCCCGCAGGAGCCGACGCTCACGATCGCCCAGGTCGTCGAGCACACCGGGCTCTCGCACGACACGCTGCGGTACTACGAGAAGGCCGGCCTGATCCAACGGGTCGGCCGGACCACCGGAAACCAGCGGCGCTACGAGGCGGCCGACCTGGCCTGGCTGGAGTTCCTCATCCGGCTGCGCGAGACGGGCATGTCGATCGCGGACATGCAGCGGTTCGCCGAGCTGCGGGCGCGCGGCGACGCCACGGTTCCCGACCGGCTCGCGATGCTCCGGGAGCACCGCGCCGACCTCGCGGACCGCATCCGGGCACTGCGCCGCAACGCGGCTTCCCTCGACGACAAGATCGACCACTACGAACGGCTGCTCGACCAGCCGGGATCGGACGAACTCCCATGACGCTCACGAACACCGCCACCACTCGCGAAGAGCGCTTCGAGCACGGCCTGGAGGTCCTCAAGCGCGTCGACGGCGAGGCCGGACAGCGCGTCGTCGACTCGCTCGGCGACATCAATCCCGAACTCGGCCACCAGATCGTCTCCTGGGCCTTCGGCGACATCTACGACCGGCCCGGACTCGCCCCGCGTGACCGCCAGTTGGTGACGCTCGGCATGCTCACCGCGCTCGGCGGCTGTGAGACCCAGTTGGAGGTGCACGTCAACGCGGCGCTGAACGTGGGTCTTTCTCCGGACGAGATCGTGGAGTCGCTGCTGCACTCGGCCGTCTACTGCGGCATACCGAAGGCGATGAACGCGAGCCTGGTCGCGAAGAAGGTCTTCGCCGAGCGTGGGCTGCTGCCCGCCGGACAGCAGCCCACGCCTCCGGCTACAACCGTCTGATCCGCAGGAAGGTCACGGAGTTCGCCGGGAAGGTGTAGGTGAACTTGTCGTCGACGCCGTCGAAGGTGGACTTCACGGGGGCGACCGCGGTCACCGTCTGCGAGTTCACCGCCTCCGGCGCGGCCTGGAGGGTGGTGACGGCGGCCTTGCGGCCCGCCTTCGCCCCGCCCAGGTCGATCGCGGTACGGGCGTCCGCCGCCTGCGCGTTGACGACCTTGACGATCAGGTCGCCGGTCCTCGTGTCCCGCGTCACGACCTGACGGAACGGCTCCGCGGGCTTGTCGTCCTTGAAGCTCCCCCACTCCTGACCGTCCAGGTAGAGAGTCACCTGCCGGCCGCGGACCTTGATGTCGACGTCGTACGCCCTGCCCGTCTCGATCGTGCCGGGCTTGGAGACCAGGGTCGACTTGCCGCCGTCCACGGCCTGTTCGACCGCGGTCGTGGTGTTGCTCCAGCCACCGAGGTTCCACCAGTAGTAGTTGCCGGTGTCCTTGACGCCGAAGGCGACGAGGAAGCCCTCCTTGCCGGACTTCTTGGTGGCCTTCACCCGCAGGTCGTAGTCGTGCCAGGCCGGGTCGCCCGCCGACACCATGGTGTTCTCGGCGCCCACGTCGGTCTGCACGTACTGCCCGTCCTGGAGGCTCCAGCTCCCGCCGCCCGTGTGGGTCCACCGGGAGGCGTCACCGCTGAAGTCGTCGCCGAGCAGCGTGGTGCCGTCGGCGCCGGTCACCGACACGTCGTCGTACGCCGCCGTGGTCGCCCAGGTCGACAGGCCGACGGCGCCGGAGATGGGCGCGCTCAGCGAGGGCGTGGCGGTGGCCGTCGACGGCACCACCCGGTCGCCGACGTTGTTCATGAACAGCTTCTGCACCTCGTAGTCGGCCGAGCCCCACGAGGCGTGGTTGTTGAACCAGATCATGTCGGGCCGCCACTGCACGTAGTCCTCGTTGGCGAGCAGCGGGGCGTACGAGGCGAGCTTGACGACGTCCGCGTTGCGCTCGAGGCCCGTCATGTACGCGGCCTCGGCGAGGGCGTTCTTGAAGGTGTTGCCACCGGAGGCGTACTCGCCGAGGAAGACCTGGGGACCGTTCCTGTCGTAGGAGTCGTAGCGGTCGTTGTTCTGCAGGAACCACTGGGTGCTGTTGTAGTAGTGCTCGTCGACCATGTCGACGCCCGCGTCCTTGTTGAGCCTCCAGGCGGTGTCGAAGGTGGTGCCGGAGTCGTCGGGTCCGGCGTTCGAGATCACCTTGATGTCCGGGTGCTTGGCCTGGATGGCGGCGCGGAACTGCTTGAAGCGGGCGAAGAACTCGTCGGGGAGGTTCTCCTCGTTGCCGACTTCGAGGTGGGTGAGGCGGAAGGGCCTCGGGTGGCCCATCGCCGCCCGCTTCCTGCCCCACTCGCTGGTCACCGGCCCGTTGGCGAACTCGATGAGATCGAGGGTGTCCTGGATGTGGCGCTTGAGCAGCGCGTCGTCGTCGGTGGCCCTGTTCTGGCCGCAGCCGGTGACGAGCGCGGGCACCACGGGCAGCGGCATCGCGCCGATGTCCTCGGCGAACTGGAAGTACTCGTAGTAGCCGAGGCCGTAACTCTGGTTGTAGCCCCAGAAGTTGGAGTTGGTGGCGCGCTGCTCGACCGGGCCGATGGTGTCCTTCCACTGGTACGAGCGCCGCCGCTGATAGCCCGAGGCCTCGTCGTAGCCCTGCATGCTGCCGGTGTTGACCAGGCAGCCGCCGGGGAAGCGCACGAAGCCCGGGTGCAGGGCGGCGATCTTCTCGGCGAGGTCCTTGCGCAGGCCGTGGCCCTTGTACGTGTCCCGGGGGATCAGCGAGATCATGTCGAGCGCGACGGGAGCGTCGGCGGCGACGGTCAGGCGCCCGGTGGCGCTGTCGCGGGCGGCGGTGAACCTGGCCCGGTACTTGGCCCAGCCGCCGCGCGCGGTGACCTGCCGGGCCTCGGCGAGCGCGCCGTCGGCGTCGTGCAGCGTCACGGTGAGCGGCGTCCTCACGTCGGCGCGGGCCCAGACCGAGAAGTCGTACGTCTTGCCGCTCTCGACCCTGATCCCGGTGCTGTAACCGGAGTTGGTGACGGACGAGCCGGCGCCCAGGGCGAGGTAGGTGCGGTTGCGGGCGTTGAGGCGCCCGTCGTCGTCCACGGTCGTCGCGGTGCCGGTGGTGGCCCAGGAGGTGAGCGGCGTATAGGACCTGTTGTCGGCGGTGCCGTACTCGAACGACCGGTTCTGTACGAGTTCCGCGTACAGTCCGCCGTCCGCGGCGCGGTTGATGTCCTCGAAGAAGACGCCGTACATGGTGTCGTCGATCTTCGCGCCCGAGCCCTTCGGGTCGACGGTGATCGCGTAGTCGGTGACGTCGGCGGCGGCGTGGGCGGGCCCGGGAACGACGGCTGAGGCCACCAGGAGCGCGGTGGCCGTGAGTCCGAGTCTCCAACGGGTGCGGGTGCGTGACATGGATACTCCGCGGCTCTGTGGTGTGGAGTTGTTGAGTTGTTCGAGCTGTTGAGTTGTTCGAGAGGTGAGCTGTTCGAGATATCGGACGACGATCAGCACTTCGAACGGCAAGATAGGGAGGGGGTCAGGGCGCGTCAATGGGTCGCGCAGCATCGCATGGGACGGAGAGCGGGACGGTATGGGCGAGTTCTGGCCAGTGACAGACGTGCTCGCCCACCTGGGCGGGAGCTGGCGGGTGGAGCGCTCGGTGCGGGATCTCGCGAGCGGTGCGGAGGGGCGGTTCACGGGGACGACGGTTTTCGGCCCACTGGAGGAACCGGGTTCTCCGTACGGACTTCTGCACCGGGAATCCGGCACGTTCGTGTGGCAGGGCACGCCCCGGCCCGCCGAACGGACGCTGCGGTTCCTGCCGGGGCCGAGCCCGGCGACGGCCCTCGTCCAGTTCTCCGACGGCCGCCCCTTCCACGACCTGGACCTGAGCACCGGCCGGTACGTCGCCGACCACCCGTGCGCGGCGGACCTCTACCGCGGCGAGTTCACGGTGCGGGACGAGAACCGCTGGCGCACGGTATGGCGGGTGGGCGGCCCCGCCAAGGACCTGGTCCTCACGACCGACTACACCCGGCTGACTTAGACCCTGTCGTCACATTCCCTCCCCCAGCCTTCGGCCGGGAGGCGCCCCCAGCCCCCCTCCGGGCGGACGACGGGAATGTGACGACAGGACCTAGGCGCGCTGCGGCACACCGTCCAGGCGCAGGTTCCAGCGGCCGTTGATGCCGGTGAGGGTGATGGTCGACAAGGGGCGGACGTCGATGTTCCAGTACGCCGACGGCTGGGCCTTGAGCGCGTAGACGAGCGCGGCCCGCACCACCGAGGGCTCGGCCACCGCGACGATCCGGCTGCCGTCGTCCGCGGGGCGGGTGTCGAGCCAGCCGCCGACGCGGGAGATGAAGGAGGTCAGGGACTCGCCGCCGTGCGGGGCGGAGCGCGGATCGGAGAGCCAGGCGTCGACCGCCGACGGCTCGCGGGCCATCGCCTCACCCAGTGTGAAGCCGCGCCAGCGGCCCATGTCGCAGTCGCGCAGCGCGGGTTGTGCCAGCGGCGCGTACCCGAGGGCGTCGCCGGTGGCGCGGCTGCGCGGGGTCGGTGAGCAGTAGCGCAGCTCGGCCGCCGCCAGTGGCACCAGTTCGGGGGCGGCGCGCTGCACTTCGTCCCAGCCGGCCTGGTCCAGCGGCCGGTCGTCCTCGAAGCGCTCGGCCAGCAGCGAGGAGCTGCGGGCGGCGGCGACGAAAGTGACCCGAAGATGCATGCGGAGATCGTGGAGCGCGGGACTCCGCAGGTCAAGAGGTGTTACGCAAGGTATACGCAGGCTTGGCGGAGTGTGCTTGCCGAAGCGGACGTATGGGGGGATGCGGGCCGGATCGGGTGGGGCGGACCGGGCCCGGGAGGAGCCCCCGGGCCCGCGGGGGTCAGCTGGCGGAGGCGTCGAGGTCGGTGTCGGGGATCCAGCAGCCGTGGATGCCGCCGGTGACCCGACGCGGGAGGTGGACGATCGCGATCCGGTCGAGGCCTGAGGCGTCCAGGACCAGGAACTGGGAGGCGTCCTGCTCGAGGTCGGAGACGACGGTGAGCAGACAGCCGTCGTCCTCGCGGGTCGCGCCGGCGGCGGGGACGAACACGGCCTCGCCGGGCAGGCGGGCGTCGCCGGCCCGGTGGACGCGGCGGGCGCCGGTGGTGCGGTCGTACTTGACGATGCCGTAGCCGCCGTAGCCGTCCTGGCCGGGGAAGGAGACCGCGTACTGGTAGCGGTGCTCGGCGCGGAGGAAGTCCTCGTTGAGGGTGGGGATTTCGACGGCGAGGTCGTCGATGATCTGCTCGTCGACGCTGTCGGCGGCCAGGTCGATGACCCATCGGCGGTTGTAGGAGCGGATGTTGGCTCGGTGCCGCGGCCGCGGGCGCCGACCCACCAGTTACAGGAGAGCCGGAAGCCCTCCCGCTCCACGGTCGGGCCCTCCAGGACGATGCGGCCCTGGGCGTCCTCGTAGGCGTTGGCTGCGTGCAGCATGTTGCCCGGCTCGATGGAGAACCAGCGGATCTTCGCCGCGCCCTGCGGGCCGCGGGGCATGACCCCGATCCGCGCCGGCTGCGCGTCGTCCCAGCCGGAGGGGATGCCGGAGTGCTCGGTGGGGTCGAAGGTGACGGTGCCCTCGGCGAAGACCACGTGGACTCCTGGGTGTCAACGCATCCACGTCGGCGCCGGTCACCGCAGCACCCCGTCGCACGCCGCCCTCAGCCGTCGTACCCCCTCCGTGATCTCCCCCGTCCCTCCGACCGCCGCGAAACTCAGGCGGAGGTGCCTCGCAGGGGGCTCCGCGCTGAAGTAGGGGCGGCCGGGGGCGACGGCCACGCCTTCGCGGAGGGCCGCGGAGACCAGGGCGGACTCGTCGGTGCCGTCGGGCAGGCGGAGCCACAGGTGGTAACCGCCGGAGGGGATGTGCGGCAGCGCGAGTTCGGGGAGCGTCAGGCGGAGCGCGGTCGTCATCGTGTCGCGCCGGTTCCTCAGCTCGGCGGACACGGCCCGCAGATGACGGGGCCAGGCGGGCGAGCCGACCAGTTCGAGCGCAGCCTCCTGAAGGGGACGCGGCACGAAGAACGTGTCCACGACCTGGATGGCACGCAGTCGATCGAGGACCGGACCCCGCGCGGCCAGCGCACTGACCCGGAAGCTCGGCGAGGTCGCCTTGGTCAGGGAGGAGACGTGCACGACGACCCCGTCGGGATCCTCGGCGGCCAGCGGACGCGGCAGGGGCCCCGCGTCCTCGTGCACAAGACGTCGTACGAAGTCGTCCTCGACGACGAAGGCACCCGCCTCACGCGCGATCCGCACCACCTCGGCGCGCCGCTCGGGGGCGAGCACGGCGCCGGTCGGGTTCTGGAACAGCGGCTGGCAGACGAACACCCGGGCGCCGGTCGCCCCGAAGGCGTCGGCGAGCAGGTCCGGCTTCACCCCGTCCGCGTCCACCGGTACGGGTACTGGCCTGAGGCCCGCCGCGCGGGCGATCGCCAGCATGCCCGGGTAGGTGGGCGACTCGACCAGGACCGGGGCCCCCGGCGGGGCGAGTGCCCTGAGCGCGGTGGTCAGCGCGGACTGGCCGCCCGCCGTGACGAGCACCTCGGCGGCGGTGATCGCACCGCCGATCCCCCGCGCGAACCACTCGCGCAGCTCCGTCAGCCCCTCCATCGGCGGCCGCGACCAGGCTCCGGGACGCCGGCCCGCCCGCGACAGGGCCGCTCCCATGGCCCGCTCGGGCTGGAGCGAGGGATGCAGATAGCCGCCGTTGAACTCGACGACGCCGGGCGGCGGGGCGGCGAGCGAGGCGAGGACCCCGGAGGCGTCCACCGTGCGGGGGACGAGTTCCGTCGCGGCGTCAGCGCTCAGCGTGACCTCCTGCCAGGAGGTGTCCCCGGCGGGCGCGGCGGACGTACGCGGGTGCGCGCGGAACGCGCCGGCGCCCGGCCGGGTCACCACCAGCCCCTCGGCGGCGAGCTGAGCCAGTGCCCGCGACACCGTCACCGGGCTCACCCGGAACCGCTCGACGAGTGCACGGCTCGACGGCAGCTTTCCACCAGGCGAGTAGCGGTTCAGCTCCCGTCGCAGCTGACTAGCGAGATCTCCGACACTGCTACGCTCTTGCATGACAGAGCAGAGTAGCGCTATCGACCAGATCGGGATAGCGGTCAGCACGCCCAGGACGCCCGATCCGAGGCCGTTCTCGGCCAACCGCCGTTCCGGCACCCTCCAGGCCGCCCTCGGCGTCACCGCCTTCTCCCTCACCTTCCCCGCCACCGCCTGGGGCCTGGAGGGCTTCGGGCCCTGGTCGCTGGTGGCCGTGCGCAGCGCCCTCGCCGCCGTCATCGCGGGCGGGTGTCTGCTGGCGCTGCGTGTGCCCGTACCGGCTCGCCGGCACTGGGCGGGGCTCGCCGTGGTGGCCGCCGGTGTCGTGCTCGGCTTCCCCCTGCTGACGACGCTCGCGCTGCAGACCTCGACCACCGCCCACGCGGCCGTGGTCGTCGGGCTGCTGCCGCTGACGACCGCGCTGCTGTCGGCGCTGCGGACCGGCGCGCGGCCCTCACGGATGTTCTGGGTCGCCGCCCTCGCGGGCGCGGCCGCGGTGATCGCGTTCACCGTCCAGCAGAGCGGCGGGGCACTGAGCGGCGCGGACGCCTATCTCTTCGGGGCGCTGCTGATCTGTGCCGCGGGCTACACCGAGGGCGGCCGGCTCGCCCGGACCATGCCGGGGTGGCAGGTCATCGGCTGGGCGCTGGTCCTGTGTCTGCCGCTCTCGGTGCCGGGCGCGCTGGTGGCGCTGTCGTACGAGCCGGTCCACCTGTCGGCGCACAGTGTCGCGGGGCTGCTGTGGGTGGCCGCCGGATCGCAGTTCCTGGGTCTGGTCGTCTGGTACCGCGGGATGGCGGCGATCGGAATTCCCAAGGCCAGCCAGTTGCAGCTGGCGCAACCGCTGCTCACACTGGTGTGGTCGGTACTGCTCCTCGGCGAGCAGCTCACACCGGCCGCGCCGCTGACGGCCGCGGCCGTGCTGATCTGCATCGCGCTCACCCAGCGAGCGCGGGGCTGAGCCCCAGGACCGTTACTCCCGCTGATGACGAGGAGACCCTTCAGATGCATGCAGACGTGGGCGACAAGCTCGTGCAGCACGGCAGGGTTGTCGGACAGCACGACAAGGTCGCGGAGATCACCGAAGTAATAGGAACGGAGGGCACGCCCCCGTACCGCGTGCGCTTCACGGACGGGCACGAGGCGGTCTGCTCACCGGGCCCCGACTCGGAAATCCGTCACAAGGACCCGCTGTAGACATTCGGTCACAAGAAGCCGCTGTAGACATCCGGCAGAGAGTCAGCGCGCGGGTCGCGCCGGCCGCTGGTAGTGGTCGGTCACGACCCGCGCCATGGCTCCGACGCGGTCGACGTCGACCTCCTTGGCGGAGAAGAAGACGTGTCCGCGCACCTGTGTGTGGTCGCGCGCGAAGGTCAGGTGCCGGGAGAGTTCCGCCGGGTGCTGCCAGGCCGCGGGCTGCGCGGGGTCACCGGCCTTGTAGAGCGCTTCCCCGATGTACAGCTCCACGCCCGTGCCCTGCGTGACCGCCGCCCACCAGGGCACGAGCTTCGCGTAGTCGGCGGCGGGGAAGCCGAGGTTCCAGTAGACCTGCGGGACGATGTAGTCGATCCACCGCTCGCGGACCCATTTCCGGGTGTCGGCGTAGAGATCGTCGTACGTCCGCACGGCGGCCCGGGTGTCCGAGCCCCGCGGGTCGGTCGCACCATTGCGCCACACCCCGAACGGGCTGATCCCGAAGCGGGTACCGGGCCGGATCAGCGGGATGCGGGTGGCCGTCTCCCGCACCAGTTGGTCGATGTTGTCGCGCCGCCAGGCGGCCCGGTCCGCAAAGCCCGCGCCGTGCGTACGGTACGCGGCGTCGTCGTCGAAGACCTGGCCCTCGGCCGGGTACGGGTAGAAGTAGTCGTCCCAGTGCACGGCGTCGATGGCGTACTCGCGCACCGCGTCGAGCATCGCGTCCTGGACGAAGGCGCGGACCTCGGGCAGCCCGGGGTTGTAGTAGAGCCTGCCGCCATGGGGGACGACCCAGTCGGGGTGCTTGCGGGCCGGGTGGGTCGCCACGAGTCTGCCGGGGTCGGAGTGGTTCGCGATGCGGTACGGGTTGAACCAGGCGTGCAGTTCGAGGCCACGCGCATGGGCCTCCCGCACCGCGGTGCCCAGCGGATCCCAGCCGGGGTCCCCGCCCTGGACGCCGGTGAGGTACTCCGACCACGGCTCGTACGGCGAGGGCCAGAACGCGTCGGCCGTGGGGCGGACCTGGAAGAACACGGCGTTCAGGCGGCGGTCGACCGCCCTGTCGAGGTGGGCGAGGAGCTCGGCGCGCTGCTGGGCTGCGGACAGTCCGGTCCGCGAGGGCCAGTCGCGGTTGACGACGGTCGACAGCCACATGCCCCGCAGCTCGGAGACCCTCCGTGGCCGACCCGGCCCGGGGGTTGCTCCGGCACGGGGTACGCCGGCCGAGTCCCCCGCCTTGACGAGACCCGGCTCCCCCGTCGTGACGAGACCCGTCAGCGTCGCCATCGCCGCCACGGTGAACGCCCGCCGTGAGCCCCGCCCCGTCCCCGCCGTCCGCCCCACTCCACCCCACTCCTTCACGCTCCGAATCCATCCGGTGACGGATCGTCTCCTCGGCCAGCATGCCCCACCCGGGCGATCGATCATCGATACTTCGGAGTAACGTGCACGGGACCGTGCACGATCGGAGCAGGCACCGAACAACGGGGGTCCTGCGACAGCCGTAGATCAGCGAAGGGGACGATGTGACCGACATCGAACGCGTCGGAGTGGTGGGCTGCGGCCAGATGGGAGCGGGCATCGCCGAGGTCTGCGCCCGCGCCGGTCTCGACGTCAAGGTCGCCGAGACCACCGGTGAGGCCCTGGAGATCGGCCGTACCCGGCTGTTCAACTCCCTCTCCAAGGCCGCCGAGCGCGGAAAGATCTCCGCGGACGAGCTCACCGCCACCCAGGAGCGGCTCAGCTTCACCACCGACCTCGGCGAGTTCGCCGACCGCGATCTGGTGATCGAGGCCGTCGTGGAGAACGAGCAGGTGAAGACCGAGATCTTCCAGGTGCTCGACCAGGTGGTGACCCGGCAGGACGCGATCCTCGCCTCCAACACCTCCTCGATCCCGCTGGTCCGGCTCGCGGTCGCCACCTCGCGCCCCGACCAGGTCGTCGGCATCCACTTCTTCAACCCGGCCCCGGTGCAGCAGCTCGTCGAGCTGATTCCGGCGCTGACCACCTCCGAGGGCACTCTCGGCCGGGCTCAGCTGTTCGCCGAGAAGGCCCTCGGCAAGCACGCGATCCGCGCCCAGGACCGCTCCGGGTTCGTCGTCAACGCGCTCCTGATCCCGTATCTGCTCTCCGCGATCCGGATGTTCGAGTCGGGCATCGCCAGCCGCGAGGACATCGACAACGGCATGGAGCTGGGCTGCGCCCACCCGATGGGCCCGCTCAAGCTCTCCGACCTGATCGGCCTGGACACGGTGGCCTCGGTCGCCTATTCGATGTACGAGGAGTACAAGGAGCCGCTGTACGCCGCTCCCCCGCTGCTCCAGCGCATGGTGGACGCGGGCCGACTCGGCCGGAAGTCCGGCTCGGGCTTCTACACCTACGCCTGATTACGTACGGTCACCCCCTTTCGTACCGTCATCCGATTACGCACGGTGAAACTCAGGCGCACGCGGGCCCGGCACCCCTTTCGGTGCCGGGCCCGCGCCATTCACACGCCGTGTGCGCGCCGGGCTCGCATATGCCCCTCGCACACGCTCCCCACGTGTCCACCAGGCGAGTTGACTTTCCGTGCGCATCCAAGGGATGTGACGACTACGGAAAGGAGCGGACCCGTGACCGCCGACCCGGAGCATCCCGTGGTCCATGGGGAACTCGCAGAGTTACGCCGTCGCCTCGACGTCGCATACGCACGCGTCGAGGGAGGGCATGCCCTGCTCAGTCACCGCGCCGAACAGACCGCCAAGGAGCTCGACGACCTGAGCGCACGGGTCGTCGCCCTGGAACACACCCGCTGGCCACTGCCCGCGATCGCGGCCCTCACGGCCGTGGGCGCACTCGCCGTGGCGGTCTGGCAGGCTCTCGGGCGTTAGGCCCTGTCGTCTAGCGTTCAGGACGCCCTGGGGGGATGGATCGGGGCAACGCGTCCTGCCCGAGCCTGAGGTGATGCAGGAGGAGTAGCGCGGCAGCCATATTGGCGGCCGGGACCTCGCCGCGGGCGACCATGTCGGGGACGAGCTTGAGGGGAACCCATTCCCGACGGTCGGACTCGAAGTCGTCCACGGGGTGTCCGATGTACGCGCCTTCGTCGGCCCAGAAGATGTGGTGCCGGGCGTCGGTGAGCCCGTTGGAGGGCTCGACGCTCATCAGATGGCGCAGGGGTCCCGGTCGCCAGCCGGTCTCCTCCTCGAGTTCGCGGGCCGCCGCGACGGCGATGTCCTCGCCGTCCTCGACGACACCCGCCGCGAGTTCCCAGCCCCAGCTGTCGGTGATGAAGCGGTGCCGCCACAGGAGCAGCACCTCGTTGGCCTCGTTCACCACCGTGGCCACGGCCACGGGACGCAGCCGTATCAAGAAGTGATCGAGGTGCCGACCGTCCGGCAGCTCGACATCTGCGAGATTGACGCTGAACCAGCGGTTTGCGTACACAGTTTGTTCGTTCTGTTTCGTCCACTGCACGGTTCTGCCACCTTCCGCCGAGTAGATGGCAATATGGCAGCAGGAGCGTCCTGACAGCAGGCGCACAGCAGCGCACAGTGCACGGTGCGGCGGCGGGACTCGGTGGTCTACAGCGGTACGCGCAGTGCTCCGTCGATGAGTTCGGCGGCCTCGGCCGTGCCCGCACAGCCGCTGCGCACCAGGTGTTCGCGTACCGCGCGCAGTCTGTCGCGCAGCCGCTGGGACTCCATTCCCCGGGCCTGCTCGGCCATTTGGACGGCGGTGGCCACCGCCTTGTCGGCATTCCCCTGTCGCAGCTCGATCTGACTGAGCATCGCAAGACGGTGCACGCGCCCCCGGTCGTGCGCCGGAGTGTCCACTGCCGCCTCGGCGTGCGCCGCGGCGGCCACCAGGTCACCGAGGCTCAGCAGTGCCTCCGCCACCTGTACGTTGACCAGACCGGGCTGGACATAGCCGGTCTCGTCCGGTTCGTAGCCGCGCCGGATGCGCTCGGCGGCCTGTTCGGCACGCCGGATGCAGGACAGCGCGCTGCTGCCGTCGCCGAGGTGCGCGTACGCCTTCGCCTGCATGGCGTAGAGGTCCGAGGCGAGCGCCGGGGTGATGTGCCGCCCGGCGGCGCGCAGGGCGGCCTCCGCGAAGGCGACGGCCTGCCGGTGCTCGCGCATGAACAGCGCCTGGTTGACCAGCAGGGCTATGACGTACGCCCCAAGACCCCGGTCGCCGCTGGCCTTCGCCAGCCGCAGCGCCTGGTGGAAGTAGCGCTGGGCGAGCCCGTGCGCGTCGGAGTCGTAGGCGCAGATCCCCGCTATGGCGACCAGACCGCCCGTCGCACGGTGGAGCTGGCGGCCGGTGGCGTCGGGGTAACTGCCGCGCAGCAGGGGCGCGGTCTCCGCGTTGAGGAAACCGACGATCCGGCTGCGGGTCGCCACCCCGCCCGCCTTGCGGTACATCTGTTCATAGTGGGCGCGGGCCGCGCGCAGCATCTCGATGTCGGCCATGCTCACGTGGTGGCGGCCGCCGCGTGAGACGTCCACGTCCTCGGGCGGGTTCTCCCACTCCCACACGGGCATCACGGCGGGCGTTCCGGTGACGGCCGGGGCGCCGAGGAGGTGCGGGCGCTGCTGTTCGTCGGAGCGCCACAGGGCGGTGGCGCGCTCCACGAAACCGGAGAGCGAGGTGCCGTGCGGGGCGGACGGCTCGCCGGGCACGCCGAGGCCGATGTCGTCGAGGGTGACGGGCCGGTGCAGGCGCCCCGCAAGCACTTCGCAGATCAGGTCGGGCACCTGGCCGCGCGGACGCTGGCCCTTCAACCACCGTGCCACGGCCGTGTGTTCGTATCTGAGCGCGAGGCCGCGTGCCCTCCCCGCCTGGTTGACGTGCGCGGCGAGTCCGGCGTGCGAGATGCCGGCCTCGTCGAGTATCGCGTCGAGCAGAGTGTTGGGCTGCATTCGGGCCCCCGGGTGGCTCGGTGGCGACAGTGCGGTCAGAGTAATCCGTCCCTTGTGCTTGTGGGTCCCCGTTCACACGGGGTGTGAACCGAATGCTCGCATCCGCACTGTGTGCACGCTGTCGCGCAGAGTTTCCGACCGGTTGACTGAAATGCCTCGCAAGAGGCCGGCCGGGCCGCCGGCTCCCCCTCGTACAGTGCGGCGGCCCGGCTCTCCCGGCTGCGCCAGGTCACCGCGAGAGCCGGCGTTCACCTGGTGTGGCGGGCAACGGGGCAGCCCTGCTGTGTCGGGACTCGGCTGCGGTCGTTGCGCAGGATCAGTACGGCCACGTCGTCCGCCGGTCTGCCACCGGTGTGGCGCAGCAGGCGGGTGAAGACCGCCCTGAGCACAGCCTGCGGGGAGACGGGCTGGGTGCGGACGGCCTCGGCGAGCGTGGCGGGCAGCGGGAAGAAGCAGCCTCGGGCGTCGCGGGCGTCCTCCACTCCGTCGGTGTGCAGGAACAGGGCCTCGCCGGGGAGCAGTCGGCCGCACCGGGTGGCCGTCAGTTCGGCGGGGAGCGGGAACGGGCCGAGCGGGGGCAGCGGTTCGGCTCCCTCGAGTGGTTCCACGCGGCTGGTGCCGAGCCGGTACGGCGACGGGTGACCGCAGTTGAGGGCGTACACCTCGCCGTCGCGGCGGATCTCCAGGAGCAGTACGGTGACGAACTCCTCGGCGACCGGGCTGTCGGGTTCCGGGCCCGCCGAGGGGTGTTCGGCGCGCGCCCGCTCGCGCAGGTGCCGGGCCAGGGCGCGTTCCAGCCGCCGGAGTACACAGGCGAGTTCGGGTTCGTCGTGCACGGCCTCGCGGAAGCTGCCGAGGACGGCGGCGACGGTTCCGATGGCGCCGAGGCCGTGTCCGCGCACGTCGCCCATGACGACCCGTACGCCGTGCTCGGTGGCGATCACCTCGTACAGGTCACCGCCGATGTTCGCGCCGTGGTCGGCGGAGAGCTGGGCCGCGGCGATGCTGAGACCGTCGATGCGCGCAGGCAGCGGTCGCAGCAGCACGCTCTGGGCGGCGCCCGCGACCTTGCGGATCTGCCTCAGCTCCCGCAGCAGCGCCCGTCTGACGTGGAGGATCAGCCCGGTGCCGACGGCGAAGAAGACGGCGCTGGTGACGATCCGCGCCTCGAGGCCGTCCCGCTGGGTGAGCGGGCAGGTCATTTTGTACGTGATGGCGATCGCGCCCCAGGCGGTGGGCAGTCCCAGGCTCAGTGCCCGCCGCAGGGTCCGCCGCTCGGCCCGGCGCACCGTCCGGTCGAGGCCGTCCGGCGGCCCGCCACCGTGGACCGTCCGGGCCAGTCGCACTCGGGGTCCGCCCCGGCGCACCGCCCGGACAAGCCCTGCCCGCAGACCGCTCCCCCTGCGTCGCGCCCGGAGGCCCGCCCGGGCCGGCCCCCGCGAATTCGTCCGGGACGCCGCCCTGCGGGGAGCCCCAGCCTTGATACGGATCATGCCGATTGGCCCCCCAATAGGCCCTGACAGCGCAGATGACCTCCAAGAGGCCGGTCCGATTCTGTCGACCGCATGCCCCGATCGGGCCAGATCGCCCGACTTTGTCACCCGAATGAGTGAGCACACTCCGGACAACCGCATTTATGCAGGTGGGGCCGGGAGGAGCGCCCCGAAAGGGGCGCGGGGAACTGCGCGCCCAGCCACGACATACGCGCGGCCGAAGGACAACCCGCAGTTCCCCGGCACTTCCGACGGACCTAGCTCCGCAACACCGCCCCCGTGCGCCCAGCGGCGAGCGCCACGGCCAGGTCACGCGCCGCGGAGGCCTCGTCGACGGTCAGCGTGCGGTCGTCGGCACGGAACCGCAGCGCGTAGGCCAGGGACTTCTTGCCCTCGCCGAGCTGCTCACTGTTCTCGTAGACGTCGAACAACCGGATGGACTCGAGGAGTTCACCCGCGCCCTCGCGCAACGCCGCCTCGACGTCCACGTGCGGGACGGTCTTGTCGACGACCAGGGCCACGTCCTGGGTTGCGACCGGGAAGGTCGAGATCTTCGGGCCCTTGGGGAGGCCCGCGCTCGCCTGCTCCAGCGCGTCCAGGTCGAGCTCCATCGCACAGGTGCGCGCGGGCAGACCCAGGGTCTTCAGGACACCAGGGTGCAGCTCACCGGCGTACCCGATGACCTTCTCCTGGCCGTCGACGACGACGGCCAGTTCGGCGCAGCGACCCGGGTGCCACGGCCCGTACTGCCCCGAACGGACGAGGAGTTCGGTCCCCGCCTCGCGGGCCAGCGAGCGCGCGGCCTCGATCGCGTCGGCCCAGTCGGCCGGCCGGCCCTTGCCCCACCAGCCGGCCTGTTCGCGGGCGCCCGCGAGGACGACGGCGGCGTGCCGGGGCTGGACGGGGAGCGCGGCCGTGAGAGACGCGATCTCCTCGTCGGTGGGACGGCGGTCGACGGGCAGACGGCCCGCGACGCGCAGTTCGTCCTGCGGCTGGAAGACGAGCCCGGTCTCGAAGAGCGCCAGGTCGTGGCTGCCGCGGCCGTCGTTGCGGCGCAGGGCGTGGAGCAGGCCCGGCAGCAGCGTCGTACGGAGCGCGGGCTCCTCGTCGGACAGCGGGTTCACCAGCTTGACGACCTTGCGCTTCGGGTCGTCGGCGGCCAGGGCGAGCTGGTCGAAGACGTGCTCGCCGATGAACGGATAGTTCAGCGCCTCGACGTATCCGGCGCCGGCCAGCGCGCGGCCGATCCGGCGGTGCAGCCGCTGCCGGCCGGTCAGGCCCAGGCCCGCGGGGGGCTTCGGCAGGGTCGAGGGCAGGTTCTCGTAGCCCTCGAGCCGGATGACCTCTTCGGCCAGGTCGTTCGGGTCCGTCAGGTCGGGCCGCCAGGACGGCACGGTGACGATCAGCTCGTCCTGCCCGTAGACGTCGCAGCCGACCTGCTGGAGACGGCGTACGACGGTCTCGCGGCCGTAGTCGACACCGGCCACCTTGTCCGGGTGGTTCGCCGGGATGGTGATGCTGTGCGGCGCGGAGGGCGCGATGACCTCGGTGACCCCGGCGTCGGCGGTGCCGCCGGCGAGGAGGACGAGGAGGTCGACCGTGCGCTGGGCGGCGGCGGAGGCGGCCTGCGGGTCGACACCGCGCTCGAAGCGCTTGGACGCCTCGGAGGCCAGCTTGTGACGGCGCGCGGTGCGGGCGACGGAGAGCGCGTCGAAGTGCGCGGCCTCGATCACGACCTCGGTGGTGGTGCCCTCGGTGTCGTCGATCTCCGTGTTCGCGCCGCCCATGACGCCCGCGAGGCCGATGGGGCCCCGGTCGTCGGTGATGACCAGGTCCTCGGCGTCCAGCGTGCGCGTGACGCCGTCGAGCGTGGTGAGCTTCTCGCCCTGCTCGGCCCTGCGCACACCGATCGCGCCCTGGACGCGGGTGCGGTCGTACGCGTGCAGCGGCTGGCCGATCTCCAGCATCACGTAGTTGGTGATGTCGACGGCGAGCGAGATCGGGCGCATGCCCGCCTTCTGGAGGCGGCGGCGCAGCCAGATCGGCGAGTGGGTTTCGGGGTCGAGGCCCGTCACCGTGCGCGCGGTGAAGCGGTCGCAGCCCATCGGGTCGGAGACCCGCACCGGGTAGCCGAACGCGTTCGGGGCCGGTACGTCGAGCAGCGCGGGGTCCATCAGCGGCAGGCCGTAGGCGATGGCGGCCTCGCGGGCCACGCCGCGCATCGACAGGGCGTAGCCGCGGTCGGGCGTGACGGCGATGTCGAGGACCTCGTCGACGAGCTGGAGCAGCTCGATCGCATCGGTGCCGACCTCGACCTCCGGCGGCAGGACGATGATGCCGCCGCTGCCGTCGTCGCCCATGCCCAGCTCGTCGCCGGAGCAGATCATGCCGTGCGAGGTCTTGCCGTACGTCTTGCGTGCGGCGATCGCGAAGTTGCCGGGCAGCACGGCGCCGGGCAGGACCACGACGACCTTGTCACCGACGGCGAAGTTGCGGGCACCGCAGACGATCTCCTGGAGCTCACCCGTGCCGTTGGCGGTGCCGACGTCGACGAGGCAGAAACGGATGGGCTTCTTGAAGCCCTCCAGCTCCTCGATGGACTGCACCTGGCCGACGACCAGGGGACCCTTGAGGTCGGCGCCGAGCTGCTCGACGGTCTCGACCTCGAGGCCTGCCGAAATGAGCTTGGCCTGGACGTCGCGGCCGGTCTCCGTCGCCGGCAGGTCGACGTACTCCCGCAGCCAAGAAAGCGGGACCCGCATCAGATCTCCATCCCGAACGGCCGGGTGAACCGGACGTCACCCTCGACCATGTCTCGCATGTCTTCGACGTTGTGGCGGAACATCAGCATCCGCTCGATGCCGAACCCGAAGGCGAATCCGCTGTACTTCTCCGGGTCGACGCCACAGGCGACCAGCACCCGCGGGTTGACCATGCCGCAGCCGCCGAGCTCGATCCAGCCCTCGGAGGAGCAGGTCCGGCAGGGGCGGTCGGGGTTGCCGACGGACTCGCCCTTGCAGACGTAGCAGAGCATGTCCATCTCGGCGGACGGCTCGGTGAAGGGGAAGTAGTTCGGGCGCAGCCGGGTCTTCATGTCGGCGCCGAAGAGCGACTGGACCATGTGGTCGAGGGTGCCCTTGAGGTCCGCCATGGTCAGGCCCTCGTCGACGGCGAGGAGCTCGATCTGGTGGAAGACCGGGGTGTGCGTGGCGTCCAGCTCGTCCGTGCGGAACACCCGGCCGGGGCAGACGACGTAGACCGGCGGCTCGCGGTCCAGCATGGCGCGGGCCTGCACGGGCGAGGTGTGGGTGCGCAGCACGACACCGGACTCGCCGTGGTCGCCCGTCGGGCCCTCGACGAAGAAGGTGTCCTGCATCTGCCGGGCCGGGTGGTCGGGCGTGAAGTTCAGGGCGTCGAAGTTGAACCACTCCGCCTCGACCTCGGGGCCCTCGGCGATCTCGTATCCCATGGACACGAAGACGTCGGCGACGCGCTCCATCATGGTGGTCAGCGGGTGGCGGGCGCCCGCCGGTACGCGGTCGTACGGCAGTGTGACGTCCACCGCCTCCTCGACCAGCACCCGGGCGTCACGCTCGGCCTCCAGCTCGGCCTGGCGGGCGCCGAGGGCCTTGTTCACCGCGCCTCGCGCCTGGCCGACCAGCTTGCCCGCGGCGGCCTTGGCGTGCGGGGGCAGGGCGCCGATCTCGCGGTTGGCGAGGGCCAGCGGCGAGGTGCCGCCGGTGTGGGCGACCTTGGCCTCCTGGAGCGCGTCGAGGTCACCGGCGGCGGCGAAGGCGGCGAGCGCCTCGTCCCGCATGCGCTCGATCTCTTCCGGTTTCAAGGCCTCGACCTCTACAGGGTCGTACGACTTATTCGGTGCCGACATCTCTTCCCGTGCTTCCGGTTGCTGGCGGATGGTCCCCGTCCCGACTCGGGGGACGCATGGTCCCTGAAACGGGGACGCAAAGGTGCCAAAGGCCGAGTCTAACGGGGTGGGAGCCCGCCTCGGACGCGCAGTCCGAGGGGTGGCTCCGGTACGTGTGCGCCCGTGGGGCCTCTTCGGCGTTACAGCAGGTACGCCGGGGTGCCCACGGGCAACGTAAATCGGAACTCGGCACCGCCGCCGGGGGCGCGGCCGACCGTGATGGTGCCGCCGTGGGCCTCGACGATGCCCTTGACGATGTACAGCCCAAGGCCCGTGCCACCGCGCTTGCTGCCCCGCCAGAAGCGGGTGAAGACGCGGTTCATGGACTCCTCCGGGATGCCGGTGCCCTCGTCGCTCACGGTGACCGACGTGGCCGCGTTCTCGCCGTCCTCGCGCTCACGCGGGGACGCCGAGGGCGTGACGTCAATAGTGACGGTTCCCTCGCCGTGCCGCACCGCGTTTTCGAGCAGGTTGCTCAGCACCTGGTCGATCTTGTCCGGGTCGGCCCACAGGGGCGGCAGGGGCTGTTCGATGCGCAGCAGGAAGCGGTCGGCGGGCTGGCCCGAGGTGACGTACGCCTGGATGTGGCGGCCGACGGCGGCGCCGATGTCGACGGGCTGGCGGCGCACTTCCAGTCGGCCGGAGTCGATACGGGAGATGTCGAGCAGCTCGGCGATCAGCCGGGTGACCCGGTTGGCGTCGGCGTCGACGGTCTCCAGCATGAGTTTCTTCTGGTCGTCGGTGAAGCGTTCCCACTTGGCGAGCAGGGTGGCGGTGAAGCCCTTGACCGAGGTGAGCGGGGAGCGCAGCTCGTGGGCGACCGTGGCGATCAGCTCGGCGTGACTGCGCTCGGTGCGGCGGCGGGCCTCGGTGTCGCGCAGCGAGACGACGACGCGGCGCACGGGCCCGGTGGGCGCGGTGCGTACGTATCGCGCGGAGACGAGCACCTCCCGTCCCCCGGGGAGCAGCAGATTCCGCTCGGGCTGTCCGACGCGGATCGCGAGGCCGCCGTACGGGTCGGTCAGCTGCCACCAGCGACGGCCCTCGAGGTCCTCTAAGGGAAGGGCCGACTCCAGGTGACGTCCGAGAGCGGCGGCGGCAGGGACGGCGGTGATGCGGGCGGCGGCGGCGTTGAAGCAGATGACCCGGCCGTTCTCGTCGGCGATGACGAGTCCGTCGGGCAGGTCGTCGGGGTCGATACCGAGTTCGGCCCCCGGTTGCGACCCGAGAACGGCACCGTGATCGGCGCCATGATCGACGTCATGATCGGCATCGAGTCGATCGTCGTGCTGACCGGCGCGCGGGGGCGCGGGTGTGTCGCGCACGTCCTGTGCGCGCAGTGCGCTCTTCGCACCGCTCGTGCCGACACCCATCCCCGTACCCCACCTCTCGTCTGGCGCAGTGGGCCCCCGAGCCCGTCACCCTACTAGCTGTCGGTGACGGAGCGGCACCCTCCGGAGGCGCGCTGTGCACGGGCGGACGCGTAGAGACATACGGCGGCGGCCGTCGCGAGGTTCAGACTTTCGGCCTTTCCGTGGATCGGTACGCGCACGACGGCGTCCGCCAGCGCGCGCGTCTCCTCCGGGAGCCCCCAGGCCTCGTTGCCGAACACCCAGGCGGTGGGGCCGCCCATGGTCCCCTTGTCCAGCTCGTCGTCGAGGTCGTCCTCACCCGCGCCGTCGGCGGCGAGGATGCGTACGCCGGCGTCCTTGAGGCCCCGTACGGCTGCCTCCACGGGCACCCCGACGGCCACCGGCAGGTGAAAGAGGGAACCGACCGAGGCCCGTACGGCCTTGGGGTTGTACAGGTCGACGGACGCGTCGGTGAGTACGACGGCCTCGGCGCCGGCGGCGTCGGCGCACCGCAGCACGGTGCCGGCGTTCCCGGGGTCGCGGACGTGCGCGAGTACGGCGACGAGCTTGGGCCGGGCCGCGAGGATCTCCTCGAACGGGGTGTCGAGGAACCGGCAGATCCCGACGAGCCCCTGCGGGGTGACGGTGGTCGAGATGTCGGCGATCACCTCCTCGTCGGCGAGGTGCACCCGGGCTCCGGCGGCCCGGGCGTCCCCGACGATGTCGGCGTAGCGCTCCGCGGCCTCGACGGTCGCGAACAGTTCGACGAGCGTGGCCGCCTCGTCGACGCGGTGCGCCGCCGCCTCGCGCACGGCCTGCGGTCCCTCGGCGAGGAACAGCCGCTCCTTGCTCCGGAAGTTCCGCCGGGCGAGTCGCCGCGCGGCGGCTACGCGCGGCGAGCGCGGGGAGATCAGCTCGGGGGCGGCGGGCATGGGGTCACCTCAGGGGGTTGCGGAGGGTCGGCTTGGAGTGGGGCGGGGCGGGCCGGGTCCCCTCGGAGAAGACGACAAAAGCGGGGGTCTGTGTGTCCATGCCGACCGCGGCCGGGACGGGGGCTTCGGGTCGCCCCGGCGAGCCGCCTGCCGTCACCGGTCGGCGTCCGATGACCGCGGTCCTGACAGAGCCGGACGCTCGGTCCGGCAGACCTTCGACGAACCGGGACCAGGCACTCGAACCGGCAAAGCTCCGACGAACCGGGACCAGGCACTCGGACCGGCAAAGCTCCGACGAACCGGGATCAGGCGCTCGGACCGGCAGAGCTCCGACGCCGGGGACGAGCCTCGGTCCGGCTGGGCTTCGACGGGGACCGGCGGCCCGCCACCCCGCGTCGGCCGGGACGGAACCTCGCCACCGGGCCTGGAGCCGACCGAGGGGCTTCCCCGGCCGGAGGCCGACCCACCACGCCGACCGCGACGGAAACCCGCCGTCAGACCCGGAACCGAACGACTGTCCCCAGCCAGAAGCCGACACACCACGCCCGCCAGGACAGAACCCCGCCACCGAACCCGGAACCGACCGACCGTCCCCAGCCGGAGGCCGACACACCACGTCGGCCCGGACGGAATCCCGCGACCGGAGTCCCGCCGCGGGGCCCGGGGCCGACCGGCTGGGTGTCCCCGGCCGTATACCTCCGACGGCGCCGCAAGCGGGCTTCGGCTCCCCGCGGGGGCACCAGGCACGTCACGGCGTGGCGTTCGGTGCCGCCCCGGCCGGGGATTCCCCGCAGCCGACATACCGTACGGCGCCGCAGGCGACCCCGCCGCGACGGCGGAACCCGGCGGTGCCGAACCGACGTCGCCGACGCGCAGCGTGCCCCGATCGACCGGCGGAGCCCAAACGCACCGGGACCCGCAAGCCGTGAGGCAAGCGGGTCCACAGCGACGTACGGCTCAGGCGAGCGCGAGCGTCACGCGGCCTTCGGCGCGTTGACGTCCGACGGCAGCGCCTTCTGCGCGACCTCGACCAGCGCGGCGAACGCACCGGCGTCGTTCACGGCCAGCTCGGCCAGGATCTTGCGGTCGACCTCGATGTTCGCGGCCTTCAGACCCTGGATGAAGCGGTTGTACGTGATGCCGTTGGCGCGGGCCGCGGCGTTGATGCGCTGGATCCACAGCTGACGGAAGTCGCCCTTGCGCTTCTTGCGGTCGTTGTAGTTGTAGACCAGCGAGTGGGTGACCTGCTCCTTGGCCTTGCGGTACAGGCGCGAACGCTGACCGCGGTAGCCGGAGGCCGCCTCGAGGATCGCCCGGCGCTTCTTGTGGGCGTTGACTGCCCGCTTGACGCGTGCCACTTTTTAACTCCTTGTAGCGGGGCCGTGGCTGTCGTCACACGGCCCGAAATCGATTGGGTCCCGGTCGGAGATCAGGCGCGCGGTGCGCGCCCGACGTCACTTGCCGAGAAGCTTCTTGATCTTCTTGGCGTCGCCCGGGGCCATCTCGGCGTTGCCGGTGAGGCGGCGCGTCAGGCGCGACGACTTGTGCTCGAGCAGGTGGCGCTTGCCGGCGCGCTCACGGAGCACCTTGCCGGAGCCGGTGACCTTGAAGCGCTTGCTGGCACCGCTGTGCGACTTGTTCTTCGGCATAGCGCCGTTCTCTCCTCGTCAGTGGCGTTCCGATGCCCGGTCGTTAAACCGGGCACGATGGAACGTCATGTATGTATCGGTTGACATCCCTGGACTCACGTCCCGGGGACTCCCTGGACTGTCGTCCCGGACTCCCCGGAGCCTTCACCCCGGGATCAGGCCTCGGCGGAAGCCTCGGCCGGGGCCTCGGCGGTCTCGGCCTCAGAGGTCTCGCCCTCGGCGATCTCACCCTCGGCGATCTCACCATCGGCGGCGTTCTGCGAGCGACCGGGGTTGGCCTTCGCTTCCGCCTTACGAGCCGCCTGGGCCTCACGGGCCTCGGCCATCGCCTCGGTCTTCTTCTTGTGCGGACCGAGAACCATGATCATGTTTCGGCCGTCCTGCTTCGGGTTCGACTCGACGAACCCAAGGTCCTCGACGTCCGAAGCGAGACGCTGCAGCAGTCGGTAGCCGAGTTCCGGCCGGGACTGCTCGCGACCGCGGAACATGATCGTGATCTTGACCTTGTCGCCCTGCTTGAGGAACCGGACGACGTGACCCTTTTTGGTGTCATAGTCGTGCGGGTCGATCTTCGGCCGGAGCTTCATTTCCTTGATGACCGTGTGCGCCTGGTTCTTGCGCGCCTCACGGGCCTTCATGGCCGACTCGTACTTGAACTTCCCGTAGTCCATGAGCTTGCAGACCGGCGGACGCGCGCTCGCCGCCACCTCGACCAGGTCGAGGTCGTACTCCTGCGCAAGCTCCAGCGCCTTGGCAAGCGGAACAATCCCGACCTGCTCGCCGCTGGGACCGACAAGTCGCACCTCGGGAACGCGAATCCGGTCGTTAATGCGGGGCTCGGTGCTGATGGATCCTCCTCGGTAGCACCACACGGCGGTCTGGCGGACAGCCGCGTATGTCTCTGATGACATTGGACCAACCACCGCGGGGCATGAAAAATGCCCCGGACGGTACACAGGCGGGGCTCCAAGGAATACCGGAACACCGCCGCGGTGAACCGCGGGGCGCACATTCGGGCGACTCCACCGTCCGTACGGAACGGTGGTGGCCGCCTGACCGGGTGACCCGCCATCCCTGAGGACGGTCGGGTGGGAGATCGGAGCCTCCACTTGTGGGCCGAGCACATAAGTGTCCGGCCGGTCGTTACACAAGGTTAGCAGCTCCCCCGGGCCCGCGCTAACCGAGCGCCTCCGCGCTCCCGCGGACGGGTGCCAGCGTGCCGGGGCCTATCGTGTGGGACATGAGTGACACCCCTCCCCAGAACCCCGACTTCGACAGCATGACCCGCGACATCGCCGAGGTCCCCGCGGTCGAGGTCCTCGTGACGGTCGCCGTCAACCTGATGAGCGCCGCCGCCGTGAAGCTCGGTCTGACCGAGGAGGGCGACAAGTACAAGGACCTCGACGAGGCGCGCAAGCTGATCCACGCGCTGGCCGGACTGCTCGACGCGAGCGCGACCGAGATCAGCTCCTTCCACGCGTCTCCGCTGCGCGACGGCCTGAAGTCGCTGCAGCTGGCGTTCCGCGAGGCGTCGATCGTCCCCGACGAGCCGGGCCAGGGCCCGGGCGAGAAGTACACGGGCCCGGTCTACGGCTAGGACCTGATCCGCCGGAGAGCCCTGGTGCCTCTCCCCTGGCGCCTCTCCTACTCCCGCTTTTACCGACGTACGTACAGGGGCTCGCCCGGTGGCGTCGTCCCGGCCGGCAGCAGTGCCAGGTCGAGACCGCGCACCAGGCGGGCCCTCAGTGTTTCGTCGGCGGCGAGCCGCCCGGCGAGCGCGCGGGCGGCTTCGGCCGGGGCCGCGGCCGGGTCCAGGACCAGCGCGAGGGTGCCGTCGGCCTGGCCGGGGCCCAGGTGGGCGCGGAGTACGGCGGGCTCGGCGGCCACGGCGGCGCGTACCGCCTCGACCACGGCGGGATCGGCGAGCGGGTCCGCCGTCGTACGCCCCTCGGCGAGAGCGAGCAGCGCCGAGCCGGTCAGTTCGTACGGCACCGGACCGGCCAGGTCGAGGACGACCGTGTCGGCCTTCTCGTGCGCGGCGGCCTGGAGGGCCTGGTGCAGGGGTACGGCGACGGGGCGGGCCGCCGGGTCCCAGCGGGCCAGCGACTCGGTGGAGGTGAAGGCGGGCAGGGCCGTGCGGTGGCCGGCCTTCAGGGTGGGCACCGCCATGTCGCTGGTCTTCTCGTGACGCAGCCCGTTCTCGTCCTCCTCGACCTCGCCGAGGACGGCCACGACGGGCACGAGGAGCCGGGCACCCTTGAGCGCCTCCAGGACCGGCCGTACGGCGGTGCGGTCCTCGGCCCAGGCCGCGAGTGCCGCGCTCAGCCGGGGATCGGCGGAGCCGTCGTCGTCGGGGAAGCCGGAGTCGGGAATGTTCTTGTTCGCCACGGTCCCCGACCCTATCGGGGGGATCCTGCTGGGCTTGTGCGGGCCCGGAAACCTGGTGTTGACAGCTTTCACGGGATTCTCAGCTTTCGCTGACACACCTCTAACATCCGTCTAACGCCGGGCACAGACACCGCCCCGAGCATCGCGGGATGGCCCCTCACAGAGCACGTCGGCGTCGCACCCACCGCTCCGGACACAGGACCCTCGTCTGCACCGTGGTGGCTTCCGCCGTCCTCGTGGGCGGTACGGCGGCGGGTGCCGTGTACGTGAAGGCACAGGCGCACGACCGCGGGAGCCTCGTATCCTCGCCCTCGGCATCGCCGGGTACGTCGTCCTCGGCGTCGGCCGCGTCGTCGTCCCCCAGCCAGGAGGCATCGGTGGAACCTGTGACCAAGCCCACGGTGGACCGGGACGCCCTGCTCACCAAGGCGATGAAGGCCGTGGCCATGGAGGACGGCGCAGAGGTGTCGGTCGCGGTGTTCGACGTCGACTCCGGCGAGAGCGCCGCCTACGGCGAGGGGGCCTTCGACACGGCCAGCATCGTCAAGGTCGACATCCTCGCGACGCTGCTGCTCCAGGCACAGGACGCGGACCGGCATCTGACGGCGACGGAGAAGACGTACGCCACCGCGATGATCACGAACAGTGACAACGCGTCCGCGTCCGCGCTGTGGGACATCATCGGGCAGGCGGACGGTCTCGACGCCGCGAACAAGCGGTTCGGGCTGACCGGTACCTCCGGCGGGGAGGGTGCGCTGTGGGGGCTGACCCAGACCACCGCGGCCGACCAGCTCGCCCTGCTCCAGCAGGTGTTCGGGGACGACTCCGAACTCGGCGAGGCCTCGCGCACGTATCTCCAGGGGCTGATGGGCGAGATCGCCGCCGATCAGCACTGGGGGGTGTCGGCGGCCGCCGACGGCACGCAGTGGGCCCTCAAGAACGGGTGGCTGGCGCGGAGTTCGACCGGGCTGTGGGACATCAACAGCATCGGTCAGGTCACTGTCGACGGTGACGAGTACCTGGTGGCGACGCTGTCCAACGGCAACACGACCAAGGCCAAGGGGATCTCGGTGGTGGAGGCGGCGGCGAAGGCGGCGGTGGCCGCGTTCAGTGTGGCGTGACTTCTGGTCGTTCGTACGGGTGCGGGTCCGTTGCAGTTGGGCGCGCCCACGCGGCGGAGCCGCACATGTCACGGCCCCGCGCCCCTAAAGGGGCACGTCGCCCGACGCGTCCTGCCCCGAGAACCTGCGGCCTCGCCACAGGATCACCGACGCGGCCAGCAGGACCACGCCCGCGCCGCCCGCCGCCGGGCCCACCCAGCCGGACGGCTGGTTGTCGCCCGGGGCGGCGTCGGGGCCCGTACCGAAGTACTTCTTGCCGTACGCCGCCGCGTGGGTACTGTCCGGCCTGAGGCGGCCGGCGGCCTTGATGGCCGCCGCGGGGTCGATGAAACCGAAGCCGCGGGAGTCGTCGCGGCCGCCGCTGGGGGCGTTGCGGGCGGTGTCCTCCAGGAGCTTCTTGATCTGCGCCGGGGACAGGCCCGGATGGGCCGCCTTGATGAGCGCGACCGCGCCGGAGACGAACGCGGAGGCGGCGCTGGTGCCCCAGCCCTCGTAGTACTTGTCGTCCGGGTCGGCGATGACGACGTCGACGCCGGGGGCGCTGACGGTGGCGTACCAGCGGCGGGTGGAGAACGAGGCGTGGGTGCCGTTCTGGTCGACGGCCGTGGCCGCGATCACGCCCGGGTAGGCCGCCGGGTACGAGATGTGGTCGCCCTTCTCACCGCCGTTGCCGGCCGAGGCGACGACGACCGCACCCTTCTTCAGGGCGTACTGGACGGCCGCGTCCTCGGCGGGCTCGGGATGGGCGGACTTGGAGTCGTCGCCGAGGGAGAGGTTGATGACGTCGGCGCCCTGGTCGGCGGCCCAGCGGATGCCCTCGGCGAGGGCGTTGCCACGGGTGTTGCGGGCCCTCGTGCGGGCCGAGTCGCCGTCTTCGAGGATGACGCGGACGGGGAGGATCTTCGCCTCGGGGGCGATGCCCAGGACTCCGTCGCCGTTGCCGACGCCGTGCCCGTGACCGGCGATGATCCCGGCCATCGCGGTGCCGTGCCGGGCCCACGCGCGGTCACCGCGCTGCGCCCCGAAGCCGACCATGTCCTTTCCGGCGAGGACGTTGCCGACCAGGTCCGGATGCTGGTCGTCGACGCCCGTGTCGAGGACCGCGATCGTGATGCCCTGGCCCTTCGTGGTGCGCCAGGCCTGCTGGGTGTGCATCGCGTCGAGGGCCCACTCCTGGGCGCGTATGCCGTCGGCGTGCGCGGCGGTGGACGGGAGCAGGGCGAGGGAGGCGGCCAGCAGGACGCTCAGGGCTCCGGCCCTCCGAGCGGCCCTGTGGGATGCCTTACGGGCGTCCTTGTGGGTGGTGGCCCTGCTGGTGGTGGCCCTGCTGCCGGCGGCCTTGCGGGTCATGACGGCTTCTCCGTGGCCGATCCGACGGTTTTGCGCAGGCTGCGCTCGATGCGGTCGGCGAGGCCCTGTGCGTCGTGGCCCAGGCCCGCCTGGGCCGGAGCCGTGGTCGCACCGGGCTTGATGGCGTCCGCGGCGGGCTGCGGGGCGGTGACGATACGGCCGTCGGCGAAGCCGGAGACGGCGTAGACGACCACGGGGGCGTCGGTGAGCACCGACACCGTCCAGGACGCGCGCTGGGCGTCGCCGAACCCGGCGGCGACGGTGCCCCTGGCGGCGTACGGACGGGGCATCAGATCGGTGCGCCGGCCGAGGCCTTCCTGCTGGAAACGGTTCTTCAGCGCGGTCATGGCCGCCGGGTCCGCCTTGGTGAACAGCAGTCCCACGGTGGTGACCTGGCTGCGGGTCGCGTCCGTGTAGGTGGCGCGCAGCAGCCGCAGACAGCCGGCCGGGGCGAGCGCCTTGCTCAGGAGCGGATCGAAGGCGTTCGCGCAGCCGCTGTCCGGGGCGACGGCGAGTCGGGTCCAGGTGCGGTCGGCGCCGCCGGGGCCCGCGCCCTGGCCCTGCACGGTGGGCGGGAAGAGCTGGTCCACGGGCACGCTGTGCCACAGGCTTCCGGCCGCCACGAAGGCGCTGTGCGCACCGTCCGCGCCCGTGCCGTCGCCGGTCAGCCAGCTTCCGGCCGCCGCGCCGCCAATGAGGCCGAGGCCCAGCACGACGCAGGCGGCGGCCGCTGCCGCCCGGGGCCGGGTGCGCGCGCCGACGTGGCGCGGGCGCTTGGTGTCGTCGTAGGTCTCGGGCTCCGCGAACGACACGTACGGGCGTGCCGTGCCGGGGGCCGGGCTCGCGGGGGCGGGTGGTTCGACGGGCCGCTCCGCGGGGATGGGGCGCAGCCGCGTGGTCGTCTCCGTGATCCCGTCCTCGGGTACCGGGGTCCGCCGGGCCGGGCCGGGGTGCGGCACGCCGGGGTGCCGACCGGTCGGCGGGGCGTCGGGAAAGCGGGCGGAGGCCGGGGGCGGGGGCGGGGACGCGGGGGTGGTGCGCCGGCCGGGGAAGCGGGGGCGCGTCGGCTCGTGGTGCGGGGGCTCCGGGGTGTCGGCGGCACCCGGCGCCTGCGAGGGCGTCGTACCGGCGGAGGCCGGCTCCGCCGACGGTTTCGGGTCGTGCGAGAGCCGGAAGGGGCGCGCCGCCCGGGTACCGCCGGCGCCCGGGCGCGCGATGACATCGCCGGAGGCGTCGGAGGTCTCACCTGAGCGCGAGACCGCGTCCGCGGGGGAACCGGCCGACACCGGCCGCTGGGAACCACCGCCCGCGCGGGGCGCCCCGGCAGCGGAAGCGTCGGGCGGCAACGGAGTACGGGACTCGCCGCCCGGACGCGGGGTCCCGGCAGTGGACGAGCCCGGTGACCGGGAGGCGGCGCCCGCGCGGGGCGGCGTCATGGCGTCGTCCGCCGGGGACGGGCGGCTCTGCCGGGGTGCGCGCGCGGCGGGGGCGTCAGCCGTGGTGGGCCGCTCCGCCGGGCGGCGCGGGGCGCCTTCCGGGAGCAGGTCCCCGGAGTCGGGAAGCGTCCAGGACTCGCCTGCTACGGACGGGTCCGTCCGGCGGGGCCTCGGGGCGGTGGCCGCAGGCGGTTCCTGCGGGCTCGGCAGCGACCAGGGCTCGCCGCCCACGGGCGGCTCGGCCGGGCGCGGCCGCCAAGTGGCGCCCGAGGGCAGGTACTTCGGGCGGGGCGGCACCGCGTCCCCGCCCACGGGGGACTGCTCGGGCAGCGGCGGGGTCGCCGGACGCGGCGGCGTGACGCCCCCCGCGGGCGGCGCTTCGGGCCTCTGCGGGGGCACCGGGCTCCCACGCCCGGGAGACCTCTGCGGCCTCGGTGTGGCCGTCGGACGGGACGGCGCACCGCCCCCGCTCCTCGGGGACCGTTCGGGCCGAGGCGGGGTCGCCGACCAGGAGGGCACGCCCTCCCCGTTCGCCGGAGACCGTCCGGGCTGTGGCGGGGTCGCCGGGCGGGAGGGCGAGGAGCCGGTGCGGCCCTCCGCGGGAGGCGGTGGGGTGTCCTGCGCGGGAGACGCTGCCCCCTCGGGGGAACCTGTCCCCTCGGGCGTCTCTCCCGGTGACCGTGCCGGGCGGGGTGGGGTGGCCGGGCGTGGCGGGATGGAGGCGCGGCGCGCTTCCGTGCTCATGCACCCCCCGTTTCCTCGTACCCGGGCTACCGACCCGGCCCGGAATCCACCGGGCCGCTCACGTGTACGGAAGAAACCACCTCGGCGACTCACCCGTCACGAGCACCCATACCCGTACCGACGGACCGTCATCCCGGGCACGACCCGCCCGGACAAGGTCGTTCCTCCCTGCGTGCGCGTCACTCTACGGGTTGACGTGGGCAGGGAGAGAACCAGTCCGCGTGCCCGGGGCATCTGCCCGGAACATCCCCCTACCCTGCGGTAATCGAGTCTGGCAGGCTTCGGTCATGACTGCCCGCGCCGCAGACCGGGCCCGCTACGACCGGGCCACCGCTCATCTCGACGCCCCTCTCGCGATCGTGGATCTGGAGGCCTTCGACGCGAACGCGGACGATCTCGTCCGCAGGGCCGGCGGCAAGCCGATCCGGGTCGCCAGCAAGTCGGTGCGCTGCCGCGCCCTCCTGGAGCGCGTCCTGGAGCGGGACGGTTTCGCGGGGATCATGTCCTTCACCCTGGCCGAGTCGATCTGGCTGGCCCGTTCCGGCTTCGACGACATCCTGCTCGCCTACCCCTCGGCGGACACCCAGGGCTTCGCCGAGCTGACCTCCGACCCCAAGCTCGCCGCCGCCGTCACCGTCATGGTCGACGACCCCGCCCAGCTCCGCCTGATCGACGAGGCCCGCCGGGGCGGCACCGAAGTGGTGCGTGTCTGCCTGGAGTTGGACACCTCCCTCAAGCTGCTCGGCGGCCGGGTGCGGGTCGGGGCGCTGCGCTCGCCGCTGCACTCGCCCGCCCAGGTCGCCGACCTGGCCCGCGCCGTGGTCCGCCGGCCCGGGTTCAAGCTGGTGGGGATCATGGCGTACGAGGGTCATGTCGCGGGCGTCGGTGACGCCGTCGCGGGGCGGCCCTTGCGGTCGCGTGCGGTCAGGCTCATGCAGGCCACCGCCCGCAAGGAGCTCGCACGGCGGCGCGCCGAGGTGGTCCGCGCCGTACGGGCCGTGGAGCCGGACCTCGAGTACGTCAACGGCGGCGGGACGGGCAGTGTGCAGCACACGGCCGCGGAGGACGCGGTCACCGAGATCGCGGCGGGCTCCGGGCTGTACGTTCCGCGGCTGTTCGACAACTACACGTCGTTCAGCGGACGTCCGGCCGCGCTCTTCGCGCACCCGGTGGTACGCAGACCGGGCGTCGGGGTCGTCACGGTGCTCGGCGGCGGCTACCCGGCCTCGGGCGCCCCGGGCCCCGACCGGCTGCCTGTCCCCTTCCTGCCGGAAGGCCTGCGGTACGACCCCCAGGAGGGCCCCGGCGAGGTGCAGACGCCGCTGCTCGGCGCCCCGGCGGACGACCTGCTCATCGGCGACAAGGTGTGGTTCCGGCACGCGAAGGCCGGGGAGCTGTGCGAGCGGTTCGACGCACTGCACCTGATCGAGGGCGAGGCGGTGACGGCGACCGTCCCGACGTACCGGGGAGAGGGCCAGACCTTCCTGTAGCCGGACTCACCGCGTGCCCGCCGGCCGGATCCCCTGGGTGATCCGGTCCATGTCGGTGAGCGGCGGCCCGTCCGCGCCCGCGTCGAACACGAAGCGGACGATGACGAGGGCCCGCGAGCCCACGCCGGAGGGGAACGCCAGGGACTCGACGTAACCCCCGGGTCCCACCCCCGTCTTCACCTGCCAGCGCACGAGGTATCCGACGCCGCCCGCGACGGCGACCGGGCTCACCCGCAGCTGCCGGTGGGACGTGACGCCGTGGAAGGGCCGGTTGTCGAGGAGGTCGCGGTCGTACGCGGCGTTCGCGGCGTCCGCGATGTCGTGCTCGGCGAGGACCTTCGGGGACCTCTCGTCGTTCGCGGTGACGGTGCGCGAGATGACGCGCCCGTGCCGGCACAGACCGGGGTCGCCCGGGCAGTCGTAGGTACCGGGAGTGGTCATCATGACGTCGTCCTCGGCGACGTCCTGGGCGCGGACCCAGCCGTCGAACAGCGGCAGGGCGATGCCGTTGAGCTCGTCCACGACGACGGACGGGTCGGCGGAGGAAGGGCCGGCCGGGGAGCCGGTGGTCTGCGCGGGTGCGGTGGGCGGGGCGGTCCGTGTCGCCGCGGCGCCCCCGCCCCCGCCCTCCCGGCCGAGCACGAAGGCGCCCGTGACGATCGAGGTGACCAGGACGACTCCGGCGGTGACGAGCGCCACGGCCTTGGCACGGCCGGAACCGCCGACGACGGGCTGCGGCGGTGCCGGGGGCACTTGGGGTGCCTCGGGTCCTCGCCGGTGGTCCGTCCAGGCGGTGCCGTCCCACCAGCGCTCGACGAGCGGGTACGAGGGGTCGCGGTACCAGCCGGGCGGAGGCGTCATGCTCATTCCGGCACTCTAGGGCGCGCCCCGAACATCAGTACACGGGTGCTCGGTGGACGGTGTCCTTCTGGTCGGGTACGACCGAACCGTCGTCCCGGAGGACGGCTTCCTTGCCGCCGCCGCCGGTCGCGGTGCGGCCGCTGGTCGCGCACGGGTACGGCGCCGGCCCGCGCGGCAGCGGCCCGATGAACATCGCGTTGATCACCCGGCGGCCGTCGGCGTCGTCGTACCGTCCGCCCGACGGTAGGTCCGCAAGGGGACTCGCGTGGCACCCACAGTCAGCGCACCGATCTCGTCGTGCCCCGGGGCGGCCCGCCGGGGGGATCTGCCCCGCTCGGGTGCCTCGCTCGTCGATCGCCTGTTGCAGGTGGGCGCGGTTGTCGCCGTACCCACGCGCGCGAAGCCGTGGGCGGTCGGGACGGGGGCCGGACGAGGCGGGTGGCGCGGCCGCCAGGGTGGCGGCCGCGACCAGGGTCCACGCGAAAGTGACACGAACGGATCGATGTCGCCCGGGACGTGCCTGCACCGGGGCGATCTACAGGGGCGTGACGTACGCGCCCGAGATCCCCCCGTCCACCAGGAAGTCGGCGGCGTTCACGAAGGAGGAGTCGTCGCTGGCGAGGAAGGCGACCGCCGCGGCGATCTCCTCGGCCTCGGCGAACCGGCCGACGGGGATGTGGACGAGCCGGCGTGCGGCCCGCTCGGGGTCCTTGGCGAACAGTTCCTGGAGCAGCGGGGTGTTGACCGGCCCCGGGCACAGGGCGTTGACGCGGATGCCCTCGCGGGCGAACTGGACGCCCAGTTCACGGGACATGGCCAGCACACCGCCCTTGGAGGCCGTGTACGAGATCTGCGAGGTGGCCGCGCCCATCCGGGCCACGAAGGAGGCCGTGTTGATGATGGAGCCCTTGCCCTGGCGCCGCATGTAGGGGATCGCGGCCTTGCAGCACAGGTAGACGGAGGTGAGGTTGACCTCCTGGACGCGCTTCCAGGCCTCCAGGCCGGTTTCCAGGATGGAGTCGTCGTCGGGCGGCGAGATGCCCGCGTTGTTGAAGGCGATGTCGACGGAGCCGTAGGTGTCGAACGCCGTCTTGAAGAGCGCCTCGACCTGCTCGGGGTCGGTGACGTCGACCTTGACGAAGATCCCGCCGACCTCGTCGGCGGCGGCCTTGCCGCGGGCGTCGTCGACGTCGCCGCAGACGACGTGGGCACCCTCGGAGGCGAGCCGGCGGGCGGTGGCGAGACCGATGCCGCTGCCGGCGCCGGTGATGACGGCGGTGCGGCCGACGAGGCGTCGGCAGATGATTTCTTCGGTGCCTGCGGTGGCTTCGGTCACTGTGCGGGGCCCTCCGTGCTGATGAAGACGTTCTTGGTTTCGGTGAAGGCGGTGAGCGCGTCCGGGCCCAGTTCGCGGCCGATCCCCGACTGCTTGAAGCCGCCGAAGGGGGTCCAGTAGCGGACGCTGGAGTGGGAGTTGACGGACAGGTTCCCGGCGCGGACTGCCTGGGAGACGCGCAGGGCGCGGCCGACGTCACGGGTCCAGATGGAGCCGGAGAGGCCGTACTCGGTGGCGTTGGCGAGCCGGATCGCGTCCGCCTCGTCCTCGAAGGGCAGGACGACGGCGACGGGGCCGAAGACCTCCTCGACGGCCACACGCGCGTGGGGCTCGACATCGGTGAGGACGGTGGGCGGGAACCAGAAGCCGGGGCCTTCGGGGGCCTTGCCGCGGATGCCGGGGGTGTCGGCGGGGACGTACGAGCGCACGCGCTCCAGCTGCACCCGGGAGATCAGCGGGCCCATCTGCGTCTGCTCGTCGGAGGGGTCGCCGACGACGACGGACTCGATCGCCGGGGCGAGGAGGTCGACGAAGCGGTCGTAGGCGGAGCGCTGGACGAGGATGCGGGTGCGGGCGCAGCAGTCCTGGCCGGAGTTGTCGAGGAAGGCCATCGGAGCCGCCGCGGCGGCGGCCTCGATGTCGGCATCGGCGAAGACGATGTTGGGGCTCTTGCCGCCGAGTTCGAGGGTGACGCGCTTGAGCAGGGCCGAGCCCTTCGCCAACACCTGTTTGCCCACAGCCGTTGACCCGGTGAACACGATCTTCGCGACACCGGGGTGCTCGACGAGCGCGTTGCCCGCGACCGGGCCGTGGCCGGGGAGTACCTGGAAGAGCCCCTCGGGCAGACCGGCCTCCAGAGCCAGCTCGGCCAGCCGGAGCGCCGTCAGGGGGGTCGTCTCGGCGGGCTTGAGGATGACCGCGTTGCCGGCCGCGAGCGCCGGGGCGGTGCCCCAGGCCGCGATCGGCATCGGGAAGTTCCAGGGCGCGATGACGCCGACGACGCCGAGCGGTTCGAGGATGGTCACGTCGAGGCCGCCCGGGACCGGGATCTGGCGGCCGGTGAGCCGCTCCACTCCCCCGGCCGCGTAGTCGAGCAGGTCTCGGACGTTGCCCGCCTCCCAGCGGGCGTTGCCGACCGTGTGCCCGGCCTCGCGCACCTCCAGCCGGGCGAGTTCCTCCAGGTGTGCGTCGACGGCGGCCGCGAAGCGGCGCAGCAGGCGGGCGCGGTCGGCGGGCGGGAGGGCCGCCCACTTCGTCTGGGCCCGCGCGGCGCGTACGACGGCGGCGTCCACGTCGGACGCGGTGGCGGCCGGGACGGTGGCGAGGACCTCCTCGGTGGCCGGGTTGAGTACCTGGAGATCGGGCTCGTTCGACAAGGAAGGACCTCTCACATGCGTTCGAAGGAGCGGCGCAGCTCCCAGTCGGTCACCGCGGCGTCGAAGGCTTCCAGCTCGACGCGGGCCATGTTGCGGTAGTGCGCGACCACCTCGTCTCCGAAGGCGGCCTTGGCGATGGGGCTGTTCTCCCAGAGCTCGGCGGCCTCGCGCAGGGTGGTGGGCACGTGCGCGTACTCGGCGGTGTACGCGTTGCCCGTGCACGGCTCCGGCAGTTCCAGCTTCTGTTCGATGCCGTACAGGCCGGCCGCGACGAGCCCGGCGACGGCCAGGTGCGGATTGACGTCACCGCCGGGCAGCCGGTTCTCGAAGCGCATCGAGCGGCCGTGGCCGACGACGCGGAGCGAACAGGTGCGGTTGTCGTATCCCCAGGCGACGGCGGTCGGCGCGAAGGAACCGGGCTGGAAGCGCTTGTAGGAGTTGATGTTGGGCGCGTAGAGGAGCGAGAAGTCGCGCAGGGCGGCCAGCTGCCCGGCGAGGAAGTGCCGCATGACGTCGGACATGCCGCCCGGGTCCTGCGCCGAGCCGGCCATCACGTTCGTGCCGTCCGCGTCCGTGAGCGAGAGGTGGATGTGACAGGAGTTGCCCTCGCGCTCGTTGTACTTCGCCATGAAGGTGAGCGAGACGCCCTCCTGGGAGGCGATCTCCTTGGCGCCGGTCTTGTAGATGGCGTGCTGGTCGCAGGTGACGAGGGCTTCGTCGTACTTGAAGGCGATCTCGTGCTGGCCGGGGTTGCACTCGCCCTTGGCGGACTCGACGGTCAGCCCCGCGGCCTGCATCTCGTTGCGGATGCGGCGCAGCAGCGGCTCGATGCGCCCGGTTCCGAGGACCGAGTAGTCGATGTTGTACTGATTGGCCGGGGTGAGCCCCTTGTAGCCCGCGTCCCAGGCCTGCTCGTAGGTGTCCTTGAAGACGATGAACTCGAGCTCGGTGCCGACCTGGGCGGTGTAGCCGAGTGCGGCGAGGCGGTCGAGCTGGCGGCGCAGGATCTGGCGGGGCGCGGCCACGACCGGGGAGCCGTCGTTCCAGACGAGGTCGGCGACGAGCAGGGCGGTGCCCTCGTTCCACGGCACCCGCCGTAGGGTGCTGAGATCGGGGCGCATGGCGAAGTCGCCGTAGCCCCGGTCCCAGGAGGACATGGCGTATCCGTCGACCGTGTTCATCTCGGTGTCGACGGCGAGGAGGTAGTTGCAGCCCTCCGTGCCGTGCTCGAGGACCTCGTCGAGGAAGAAGCGCGCGGCGAACCGCTTGCCCTGGAGCCGCCCCTGCATGTCGGGGAAGGCCAGGACGACGGTGTCGATCTCGCCGCCCGCGACGAGGGCGTGCAGCTCCTCGACGGCGAGCGGGGGTGTGCGGTCTGCCACCGGAAAAGCCTCCTTGGGTCAGCCGAGAGCCATAAGGTATTGCGGAGAACCATTGCTTGGGAAGGGGGCACGACCAGATGACGCGGGCGGAAGCCGACGGTGGTGCGGACGACCGGCTGACGCCGGTGCTGCGGCCGGTGCGGGCGGGCAACGGTTTCGAGGAGGCGTTGGAGCAGATCCTCCAGGTGGTCCGGCTGGGGCTGGTGCCGGGCGGCGGACGGCTGCCCGCGGAGCGGGAGCTGGCGGAGCGGCTGGGGATCAGCCGGGTGACGCTGCGCGAGGTGCTGAAGGTGCTCCAGGACCAGGGTCTTGTCGAGTCGCGGCGCGGACGGTACGGCGGCACGTTCGTGGTGCCGAGGGCCGAGACCCCCGGCGAGGACGAGCTGCGGCGCCGGTTCGCCGAGGTCGACATCGAGGACGTGCTGCGCTTTCGTGAGGTGCTGGAGGTGGGGGCGGCGGGGCTGTGCGCGACGCACGGACTCTCCCCGGAGCAGGCCGAGCGGCTGCGCGAGGCGCTGGCCCGCACGCACGAGGCGCCGCTGGCGGACTACCGGCGCCTGGACACCCTGCTCCACCTCACCCTCGCCGAGCTGAGCGGTTCGCCGTCGCTGACGGCCCAGTACGCGGCCGTCCGCGCCTCCGTCAACGACCTGCTCGACTGCATCCCCCTCCTGGTCCGCAACCTCGAGCACTCCCAGCGCCAGCACACCGCGCTGGTCGAGGCGGTGCTCGACGGGGACGCGGACGGCGCGCGGGAGATGATGCGGGAGCACTGCGCGGGGACGGCGGCGCTCCTGCGGGGCTTCCTGGCGTGAGCCGTCTGCCGGTACCGTACGAAGACTTCAAAGGTATGACTGCATTCCATT
This sequence comes from Streptomyces sp. NPDC090798, assembly GCF_044768965.1. Classification (NCBI taxonomy): domain Bacteria; kingdom Bacillati; phylum Actinomycetota; class Actinomycetes; order Kitasatosporales; family Streptomycetaceae; genus Streptomyces; species Streptomyces sp. NPDC090798. The sequence continues at coordinate 273,977 of NZ_JBIVXA010000003.1, read as the reverse complement.
GGATCCGGTAGGGAGCGCGGCATGGGAGGTAGGGGCGGCGTGGACAGTGTGGACAGTGTGAGCAGACCGCTGATCGGCGTGAGTACGTATCTGGAGGCCGGGGCGCGCTGGGGAGTGTGGGAGCTGGAGGCCGCGCTGCTGCCGGCCGGCTATCCGCGGCTCGTCCAGGCGGCGGGGGGTATCGCCGCGATGCTGCCGCCGGACGACCCCTCCCACGCCGCGTCGACCGTCGCCCGTCTCGACGGCCTCGTGATCGCGGGCGGCCCCGATGTCGACCCGGTCCACTACGGCGCCGAACGCTCCCCGCGGACCGGACCGCCGGCCGCCGCCCGCGACGCCTGGGAACTCGCCCTGATCGACGCCGCGTTGGCCGCCGACACCCCGCTCCTCGGCATCTGCCGGGGCATGCAGCTCCTCAACGTCGCCCTCGGCGGCACGCTCGTCCAGCACATCGACGGGCATGTGAAGGACGTCGGGGTCTTCGGGCCGCACGAGGTGACGCCGGTGGCGGGGAGTCTGTACGGGGATGTCGTGCCGGAGACCTGCGCTGTGCCGACGTATCACCACCAGGCGGTCGAACGCCTCGGAGAGGGACTGACGGCCTCGGCGCACGCGCTCGACGGAACGGTGGAGGCGATCGAACTCCCCTCCCCCCGCTGGGTGTTGGGTGTGCAGTGGCATCCCGAGATGGGCGAGGACCTGAGGGTCATGCGGGCGTTGGTGCGAGCCGCTTCCTGAGCCAGTCGAGGGCGGCGGCGCCCTGGGCGCGCTGGAAGGCGCGCAGGGTCGGCAGTCCCGGGGGCGAAGGCTGCCGGGACTGCCGGACGAAGTAGCCCGCGAGGGCCGCCAGGGTGGCGGTGACGCCGTCCGGGTCGGCGTCGCGGCCCAGCGGGTGGGTGGTGAACACCTCTTCCGGGTCGGGTCCGCCCTGGGCGCGGACGCACGGAAGCATCAGCAGCAGGTCAAACCACGGGGCGGCGCGCACGGCGTGCGGCCAGTCGACGAAGACGACCCTGCCGTCCTCCGTGAGCAGGACGTTGTCCGCGCGCAGGTCGGCGTGCGCGAGGGTGTCGCCGGTGGCGAACTCGGCCCACGGGGCGGAGAGTTCGGCGAGTTCACGCAGGTGCGCCGCGGCCCACGGGTCCAGGCCCTCACCCCCGTTGTCCCCGGAGTCGATGAGCTGCCGCCATCCCTGGAAGGCGTGGGCCAGGGACTGTGCGGCGGCCGGGGCGTCGAACGGTGCCGGCGTCAGGGCACGACCCAACTCCTCGACGGCGTCGAGCACGCGTCTGAACTCACCGTCCCGCCAGGGGACATGGGGCTGACGGCCCGCCACGTCCTCGAAGACCAGGGCGACCCAGGTGCCGTCGTCGTAGGTGCCGAGGAGCCTGGGGGCGGAGGTGTTCGGCGGGAGCGCGGAGGCGTTCTTCGCCTCCGTCCGGTGCAGGGAGGGGCTGTCGGGGTTCGTCTCTCCGCTGACCGCCTTCACGAACGCACGGCGGTGGTTCGTGGTGGTCACGCGGGCGGCGGCGCCTGGTGAGAAGCCACCCTCCTGCGTGAGGGCCGTCCGTACCGGCGCGCCGAGCAAGTCCGCGACGGCGTCCCGGAGCGTGCAAGGCAGTTCTTCCCAGGGAGTGCGCAAGCCCACGGCGGGCGGGGCGGTCGGAATCATGCCTCGCATCCTGCGGCGCCCCCGACCCCGACCGCCACCGATTACTCCGCCCCCTCACCCCCACATCGGCGCAGCGCCTTCAGAAGCGCGGCCAACCGGGCGACCAGCCCACACCCGAATCCGGGGCGCAGCCCCCGTCCCAGGGACGCGGGGAACTGCGCGACCAGCCCCCACCGGCTCACACCCCGAACAACCACGACCACACCGGAATCCGGGGCGCAGCCCCCGGTCCCAGGGACGCGGGGAACTGCGCGACCAGCCCCCACCGGCTCACACCCCAAACAACCACGACCACACCGGAATCCGGGGCGCAGCCCCCGTCCCAGGGGCGCGGGGAACTGCGCGACCAGCCCCCACCGGCCCGCAGCCGACGTACCCACCCGGGGGTCCGGGGGCGGAGCCCCCGGGAACGGGATGGGACGGGTAGGGGCGGCGGGGGCGAGAAAACGGCGGTCTACAAGCCTCGCGTCAGTGAGAGCAATTCGCGTGCCGGACCCGTGGGACGGTGGCCCGTGGGCCAGACCGCCCGGAGGGCCCGGCGGAGTTGGATGTCGGACAGCGGGATGCTCACCAGCCGATGGGCCGACAACTCCTCCCCGAGGGCCAGCTCACTCAGGACGGCGGGCCCCGCCCCACTCACCGCCGCCGCCTTCACCGCAGTCGTCGAGGAAAGCTCGATCAACGGCCGCGCCAACCCACCCAACGCCGCGTCGAGAACCTGCCGCGTACCCGACCCCTCCTCCCGGAGGATCAACGGCGTCGCGGCCAGCTCCGCCCCCGCGAGCGGCGCGCGACGCCGGGCCCACGGATGCCCCGGCGCCGTCACCACGATCAGCCGGTCGTGCGCGATGACCGTCGAGTCGAGGGCGGCCGGCACGGACAGCCCCTCCACGAAGCCGAGGTCCGCCTCGCCCGCGAGGAGACGTTCCGCGACGGCCGTCGAGTTGCCGGCGAGAAGCGACACCGCCGTGTCCGGCCGCTGCGCGCGCAGCGCGAGCAGCCACCCCGGCAGCAGATACTCGGCGATGGTCATGCTCGCCGCCACCCGAAGCCGTGAGTCCCGCCGGTCCCGCAACGCCTGCGCCCCCGCGTCGAACGCCTCAGCGGCCTCCACGACCCGCCGCGCCCAGTCCGTGACCAGGGCCCCGGCGTCCGTGAGCCGCGAGCCCCGGGGGGAGCGGTCGACGAGCGCGACGCCCAGTTGCCGTTCCATGGAACGGATCCGGCTGCTGGCCGCGGGCTGGGTGATCCCCAGTTCCCGCGCCGCCCGCCCGAGACTCCCGAGCCGCGCCACCGCGAGCAGCAGTTCCAGCGCCCCGAGGTCGGGCACCCGATGCGCGATCCCGACCGCGTCCCGTTCCGGTTCCCCCGACCGGCCACCCTCCATCGCTCCCTCAGCACTCACACCCATAAAGCCAGCTTATGCCCCCATAGACCCGTACTCCCTGGTGGGGACCCGGCGGGCGCGCGACCGTGGACGCATGGTCACCGCAGCCCAGCCCCTCCTGTCGAACCCCGCCGCCGAAGTCGGACGCCCGCGCGTCACCGCCGTCCGGTATCTCGGCCCGAACTGGTACGCCTCCGTCATGGGCACCGCCATCGTGGCCACGGCGGGCGCCGGACTCCCCGGCGACGTGCCGGGCCTGCGAACCGTCTGCACGGCAGTCTGGGCCCTCTCGGCCCTCATGCTCGTGACCCTGCTCGGCGCCCGTGCCCTGCACTGGACGCACCACCGCGACCAGGCCCGCGCCCACCTCCTCGACCCGGCCATGGCCCCCTTCTACGGCTGCCTGGCGATGGCCCTGCTGGCCGTGGGCGGCGGCGCCCTGGTCGTCGGCCGGGACTGGATCGGGACGCGGGCGGCGGTCGCCGTGGACGCCGTACTGTTCACCACCGGTACGGCCGTCGGTCTCGCCGCCGCCCTGGCCATCCCGTACCTGATGGTCGTACGCCACCGCATCCGCCCCGACCAGGCCACGCCCGTCTGGCTGCTCCCCCTCGTCGCGCCCATGGTGTCGGCCGCCCTCGGCCCGCTCCTCGTGCCCCACCTGCCCCCGGGCCAGCCCCGGGAGACCCTGCTTCTCGGGTGCTTCGCGCTGTTCGGGATGAGCCTGCTGGCCACCCTCGTGATGCTGCCGGTGATCTTCGCCCGGCTCATCACCGCGGGGCCGCTGCCGCTCGCGCTCACTCCGACGCTGTTCCTCGTGCTCGGTCCGCTCGGCCAGTCCACGACCGCGGTCGGCAAGTTCGCGGACTTCGCACCGGGCGTCGTGCCGGCCCCGTACGACCAGGGTTTCGGCATGCTCGCCGTCCTCTACGGCGTCCCTGTGCTGGGCTTCGCACTGCTGTGGCTGGGCCTCGCCGGCGCGCTGGTGGCGCGGGCCCGCCGACAGGGCATGGGGTTCGCGATGACCTGGTGGGCGTTCACCTTCCCGGTGGGGACCTGTGTCACCGGCGCCGAGGGCCTGGCCCGGCACACCGGACTGGCCGCGTTCGACTGGCTCGCGGTCGGCCTGTACGCGCTTCTCGTGGCCGCCTGGTGCGTGGCCGCCGTCCGCACCGCGCGCGGTCTGGTCAGCGGCGAGCTGCTCGCAACTCCCAAATAGATGTAACTCCGCCATGGACGGGCAGTTCCGACGCCGGCGTGCGCTCAGGCACATCAACCTCGGCCCCAGCCGCATTCGGCGACATCGCCCGCGGCGCTCTCGCCCTCATCGACCACTGGAAGTGAAAGCGTCCTGGTGGCGTCGGATCTCGGTGCGGTGTTCGGCGGACCAGGCAGCCAGGGGGTCGATGGCGGAGAGCAGGGAGGCGCCGAGGCCGGTGAGGGAATACTCGACGCGGGGCGGCACCTCCGCGTAGGCGGTGCGGTCTACCAGCCCGCTGCGCTGAAGGCGCAGGCCCCCGCGTCCTGAGCCCCGTATCCCCGGCGTGATCCGTACACGAGGCGCATCGACGGCGTGGGAACAACCTCATGGTGCGAGCCGTGACTCCCTGCTCGTATCGTGAAAGGGCAGACAGATGCACGGTGAGCGGGAAAATCATGGCAGAACCGGCGGTCGACTACGCGGCGGTGTTCCAGGCTCTTCCCGGAGCGGTGGCGCTGGTGACTCCGCAGCTGATCTTCGCGGACGCCAACGCGGAGTTCCTGCGCCTGCGGGGCCTCTCCCGCGAGCAATTGCTTGGTCGCTTCCTGCCCGATGACCGCCCCGAAAAGGACCCCGCCGAGCCTCTCCTGCTCAGAGTTCTGGCGTCACTGCGCCGGGCGGCGGACACCGGTGAGCGCAGCGTCGTAGTGCTGCAGCGCTACGACGTGGAGGACCACGACCAGCCCGGGGTATGGCACGAGCGGTATTTCAACATGACCAACATTCCCGTGTTCGGACCCGATGGGCGGGTGACGTTGCTGCTGCACCGGGTGGAGGACGTCACCGAACTCATCCGCGCCCGTGAAGTCGCGCTGACCTTGCAAGAAGCCATGTTGCCCGCTCCTCGCCCGGTCGGCCGGCACCCCGCGGCCGTTCGCTACCGGCCCGCCGCCGAAGCGCTGAATGTGGCCGGCGACTGGTACGACCTGGTCGACCTGCCCGGCGATCGCATAGCCGTGGCCGTCGGCGACGTCGTCGGCCACGGCCTGCCCGCGGCCTGCGTCATGGGACAACTGCGCAGCGCCCTCACCGCAGCGTCTCTGGACCCCGAAAGCCCCGCCCGCGCCCTGGAAGTCCTCGGGCTGTACGCCCGCACCATCGACGGCGCCGAGAACACCACCGTGGCCACGGCGTTCATCGACTGGGAGAACCACACCATCACCTACAGCAGCGCCGGTCACCCCCCACCGGCGCTCCTGCGGACGGACGGGACCGTCGAGTTCCTGGACCAGGCCACCGACCCGCCACTGGCCGCCCGTCCTCAACACGGCCCCCGGACCCAGGCTGTCGCAGCCTTCCGGGAGGGCGCCGTCCTCGTGCTTTACACCGACGGTCTGATCGAACGCCGCGGCGAGGACATCGACATGGGCCTCGCCCGGCTCGCCGACTCCCTGGCCCGCCACCAGGCGGACGACCCGGAAACCCTCGCCGACGCCGTACTCACCGACCTGATCCCACCCGGTGACGCCACCGACGACACCGCCCTGGTCATCGTGCGCCTGTGAACCTGGGCCGCCGTGTTCGCCCGCTCGGCGGCGGATATGTCACGTGGCGGCAGGCGCACGGCTCGCCGCCATCGACTAGAAGATCAGTCTCTATCAGGAAAGGCCATCCGCATGAAGAAGATCACCCTGGGTGGCGAGGGGCTCGAGGTCTCGCGTCTGGGCCTCGGCTGCATGGGCATGTCCGGGGGCTACACCGGCGCCGGCACCGACGACTCCGGGTCGATCGCCACGATCCACCGCGCCATGGAGCTGGGCGTCACCTATTTCGACACCGCCGAGATATACGGTCCGTACACGAACGAGGAACTGCTGGCGAAGGCGTTCGCCGGCCACCGCGACGAGGTGGTCATCGCCACCAAGTTCGGTCAGATCAACCACCTCGTGCCCGAGGAGAACGGGTTGCCGGTCCTCGGGCTGAACGGCACCCCCGAGAATGTGCGGCGGTCGGTCGAGGGCTCGCTGCGACGCCTGAACACCGACTACATCGACCTCTACTACCAGCACCGGACAGACCCGGGGACGCCGATCGAGGACACGGCCGGGACGCTTTCCGAGCTGATCGAGGAAGGCAAGATCCGCCACTACGGGCTGTCGGAGGCGGCGCCCGCCACCATCCGGCGTGCGCACGCCGTGCACCCGGTGACCGCCCTCCAGACCGAGTACTCGCTGTGGACGCGCGACCCCGAGGCCGAAGTGCTCCCCACCGTGCGCGAGCTCGGCATCGGCTTCGTGCCCTACTCGCCGCTCGGCCGCGGCTTCCTCACCGGCACGATCCGCTCGCTCGACCAGCTCGACGCCGACGACTGGCGCCGGTCCAACCCGCGCTTCGAGGGGGACAACTTGGAGGCGAACATCCGGATCGTGGAGCAGGTGGACGACGTCGCCGAACAGCTCGGCGCGACGCCCGCTCAGGTTGCGCTCGCGTGGCTGCTCGCGCAAGGCGACGACATCGCGCCCATCCCCGGCACCCGCCGGGTCGCCAACCTGGAGCAGAATCTGGTGGCGGACGAGCTGGTGCTCTCGGCCAAGCAGCTGGAGCGGCTGTCCGAGGTGGCGGCGCCGGTCGGGGACCGGTACGCCGACATGAGCCGCATCAACCGGTAGTCCACGCCCGCGCGCAGCGGTCCCGGCTCGCGTGAGCCGGGGCCCTCCGTCTGGGGCATGCACACACTGAAACGTGTCGAGGTCCCCCGGATCCACGCCGTTCAGGGCGAGTTGAAGCGGCTCAGAACTCAGCTGGAGCCGCATGCGCCACGCGCCAACCTCACAGGTCAGCGGGGGCCCCGTGGTGCATCACCTGAGCTTCCCAGGCTGAGGTTCTGGCATCTGGCAGCCTCCACTCATGGTCGACTCGGAGCTTGCGCAGGCCCCGCTCGCAGCGCCGCGCTGAGCAGGCTCGGCGCTTGCGCCAGCGACGGGCCGTACCAGGTCAGCAGGCGGCCGTCGACGAGCGCGCAGGGCACGCCCTCGAACGCCTCGGGTCCGTCGTCGGCGGTGAAGCGGTACGGCTCGTCGGGCAGGACCACGAGATCGGGGGCCGCCGCCCGGAGTTCGGGGAGCGGGACACGGGGGTAGCGGTCGGCGTGGTGGGCGTACGCGTTGTCGACGCCCAGGCGGGCCAGGACGTCCCCGGCGAAGGTGTCCCGGCCGAGGACCATCCAGGGGCGCCGCCAGATCGGCACGATCGCGGTCCTACGGCGGTCGGGAGCGGGTACCCGCGCCCATGCGGCCTCCGCCTCGTCCAGCCAGCGGGGGCGGCTTTGCGCGCCGCACGCGCCCAGCACCCGCGCCAGCTCGCGGAAGGCCCCCTGCACCTCGCGGACCTCCGTGACCAGCACCTCGATCCCCGCCTCCCGCAAGGCCGTCAGGTCGGGCTCGCGGTTCTCCTCCTCGTTGGCGATCACCAGGTCCGGAGCGAGTCGTACGATCCGGTCCACCGCGGGGTTCTTGGTGCCGCCGACGCGCACGACGTCGAGGTCCGGCGGACGGCTGCACCAGTCGGTCGCGCCGACCAGGGCCCCGGGGACGGTGACGGCCACGGCCTCGGTGAGCGAGGGCACGAGGGAGACGACACGCACTCCGGCGGGCCCGCCGGGCAGGGCGGGAGGTCTTGTCTCGGGCGACATGTCACCCAGTATCCCAGCGGCTCGCGATCGTGGCGGCCCACGCGGGAACGGCTCAGCGCTTGCCGAAGGTCTGGCGGTCCTCCACCGCCTCGATGTGGTCGGCGACCTCGACCACGACCACCCGGGTGTCCGGCACGGTCGCCCGCCACCGGTGGCGCACCCCGCCGGTGAGGTAGAGCGTGTCGCCGCGCCCCAGGCGGTGGGCGCGGCCCTCCGCCTCGACCTCGACGGCGCCGTCGGCGACGTACATCAACTTGTCGTTGCGGTGCTGGAGTTCGCGGCCCTCCTCGTGGTCGCCGGTGAACTCCGTGGCGTGCAACTGGTGGTGACCGCGCACCAGGGGGCGCATATGGGCTTCGGGAGTGAACTCGGCGCCCAAGTCGGCGCGCACGACATCGACACTGCACGCCGGGTCGGCCGCCGCGAGCAGCTCGACGGCGGTGGTGCCCAGTGCGTCGGCGACTCTCTCCAGGGAGCTACGGCTGGGCCGGGCCCGTTCGTTCTCGACCTGGCTGAGGAAGGGCACCGACAGGCCACTGCGCTCGGCCACGACGGCGAGCGTGAGCTCCAGTGCCCGGCGCCGCCGCCGGACGGCCGCACCCACCCGAAGGGGCTGTTCTTTGTGGTCGCCCATCGCTCCGGCTCCCTCCCACGCGTCGTCGGTCCAGTGCTTCGGTCTGCTGCTTCGGCTGCCGCTCAGGCTGCTGCTTCGGCGTGCAACTTCTGATGAGTTGTTTGCACCCTACGCATGTTCGGCAAACCGTTTCATGCACCCGTCACATCGCTGACACATCGGAGGAGGGTGAGGGCCACAATTCGCGCCAATAGACGAGTTGCCCCGACTCCCCCGGCGCAGCACCCTCCCACGGAACGAAAGGGCTGACCAGCGGGGCCGGATGCCCCTTTGGATCGGTGAGCGGGTTCACGGAGGGATCGGCGAAGGCGCGACTGCCGTCGTGGGTGCGGATGGTCAGCCGATCAGCCCGCCCGGTCGTCGGATCATAGGCGTACGTCCGTCACCTCCCGAGGCCTGGCCGTCATTGCTGACTTTCCGTCAAAATTAGTCTGATGGAGCCGAGTTGGAGAAGCACACGGTCTCCGATGTCGCCGCGCGCACCCCAGGACCCCAGGGCGCGGAACGGCCGCCGGTCGGGGGTTGCCTGCCAGGTCGTGAAGTCCTTGACACGGGCGCGGAGTTCACGGTCGGTGCCGCGGCGTGCCCGGTGGTGACCGGTGAGCTCGGCCGTGCCGCCGGGCACGGAGGTGATGTCCGCATGGCCCTCGGCGCGACGCGTGAGGGTGCGCGACGCGTCAAACGCGTGGGCGCGTTCCCGGACAGCAGGGCGTCCAGATCGGCGAAGCCGCGTACGGCGATGTGGTTGTCCGGATCCTTCTCGTACGCCAGTACGTAGCCACTGGTGTCGTCGGTCGCGAGTGCGGGCCGGAACAGGGGGCGCACGAAGATCTCACAGGAACGAGCGGACCGGGAGCGCCGGGCGTACGGACGAGACCGGGCTCCGGAAACGCCGAAAGGGGTGGCTGTCGGTCGCACGGGTCACGGAACCCGTACGACCGACAGCCACCCCTCGCCGAACGCCCTTGCGGCTACTGCGGCGTCATCCGCTCCACCACGTCCGGGTGCTCCTTCAGCCATGCGGCGACTGCCGCCTCCTCATGGCCCTGGCCGCGCTGCTTGACCTCGCTCTCCAGGGTGCCGAGCTCGGACTCGCTCATCCTGAAGTTCTTGATCCACTTGGTGAGCTGCGGGTACCGCTCGGGGAACTTCTTGCTGGAGATGGTCCGGATCGTGTTCCCCTCGCCGAAGAGCTTCTTGTCGTCGGCGAGCTTGGTGAGCTTGTACTCGCTGTACGCCCAGTGCGGGGACCACAGGACGACGGCGACCGGCTGCTTCTTGGCGTACGCGCGCTTCAGCTCGGCCAGCATCGCGGGCGTGGAGCCGTCGACGACCTTGTACTCCTTGTCCAGGCCGTAGCCCGGAAGGACCTTCGTCTTCAGGAGGTTCATCTCGCCGGTGCCCGGCTCGATACCGATGATCCGGCCGCCGAAGGTGCCCGCCTTGCCCTTGAGGTCCGCGAGGGACTTGACGTCCTTCACGTACGAGGGCACGGCGATCTCCAGCGAGGTCGGCCGGTACCAGGTGCCCAGGTCTCTCAGGTCGTTCTTGTGCTGGTCCCAGTAGTTCGACTGGGCGTACGGCAGCCAGGCGTCGAAGTTGAGGTCCAGGTCGCCGGAGGCGAGGCCGGTGTAGACGGGGCCGACGTCCATCTGCTTGAGGTTCAGCGTGTAGCCGCGCCGCGCCAGGACGTTCTTCCAGAGGTAGGTGACGGCGACGTCCTCGTCCCAGGGGAACCAGGCCACGTCCAGCGGGCGCTTCGTCTCGGCGGCGGCCGCGGAGTTCTTGACCGGGGCCAGCTTGTCGACGACTCCGGGGTTCCGCTTCAGCCAGGCGCGCACGGCGTCCTGCTGCTTGCCCTTGCCCACCTTGTTGATCTCCGCCTCGAGACCGGTGAGCTGCTTCTCCGTCATCCTGAAGTTCTTCAGCCACTTCCCGACGACCGGGTTGTCCTGCGCGAAGCCCTTGCGGGAGAGCGTGTGCACGCCGTCGCCCTTGCCCCAGGCGCCCTTCGGGTCCTTGAGCTTCTTCAAGTCGTAGTCGCTGTAGGCCCAGTGCGGCGACCAGAGGGTGACGACGACCGGCTGCTTCTTGGCGTACGCGCGCTTCAGCTCGGCCAGCATCGCGGGCGTGGAGCTGTCGACGACCTTGTACTCCTTGTCGAGGCCGTACGCCTTGAGAACCTTGCTCTTGAGCAGGCTCATCATTCCGGCGCTGGACTCGATGCCGGTGATCTTGCCACCGAAGGTGCCGGCCTTGCCCTTGAGGTCCGCCAGGGAGTCGATGCCCTTCATGTACGAGGGGACGCTCAGCTCCAGCGAGGTGGGGCCGTACCAGGAGCCAAGGTCGTCGAGCTTGCTGCCGTACTTCGTCCAGTACTGCTCGTGGGTGGTCGGCAGCCAGGAGTCCGTCTCGAAGTCGATGTCGCCCTCGGAGAGGGAGGTGTACAGCGGGCCCGCGTCGAACTGCTTGGTGTCGACCTGGAAGCCGCGTTCCTCGAGGATCTCCTTCCACAGGAAGGTGGAGGCGACGCCCTCGTCCCACGGGATGTAGCCGATGGTGATCTTCTTGCCCTGGCCGACGTTCCGGCCGTCGGCCGCGGTGGACGTCGAGTTGGTCCCGCCGAACATGCCCATGCCGCCCGCGACCAGCGCGAGGACGACGACACCGATGACGGCGACGGCCGCGCGCGGGCGGTAGGACCAGATCTTCAGGCCCTGCGCGGCGCGCAGTTTGGCGGCGGCGCGGCGGCCGAGCGGGGAGACCTGGGTGCCCAGGGCGCTGGTCATGCGGTCCAGGTAGATCGCCAGGATGACGATGGCGACGCCCGCCTCGGAGCCGAGGCCGACGTTCAGCTGCCCGATGGCCTCGTTGACGTCGCCGCCGAGGCCGCCGGTGCCGACCATGCCCGCGATGGCGGCCATGGACAGGCCGAGCATGATGACCTGGTTGACGCCCGCCATCACCGTGGGCAGCGCGAGCGGCAGCTGGATGCGCAGCAGGGTGTCGCGGGGCGTGGTGCCGAACGCGTCGGCGGCCTCGACGAGTTCCTTGTCGACCTGGCGGATGCCCAGCTCGGTCATGCGGACGCCGGGCGCCAGCGCGAAGATCAGGGTGGCCACGATGCCGGCCGGGGCGCCGGTGCCGAAGAACAGGATCGCCGGGATGAGGTAGATCATCGCGGGCAGCGTCTGCATGAAGTCCAGCACCGGGCGGACGATGCCGCTGACCCGGTCGGAGCGCGCCGCCCAGATGCCCACGGGTACCGACACGACGAGTGCGATGAGCGTCGCGACGAGGACCAGCGAGAGGGTCACCATCGCGTCCTCCCACAGTTCGAGGGAGTCGATGAACGCGAATCCCACGAAGGTGAGGACACCGGCGGAGGTGCCCCGCAGCCAGAACGCGATCACCGCGAAGATGCCCGCGAGGAGGAGCGGTTCGGGGGCCTGGAGGACGGCGTCGATACCGTCGTAGGTGCCCTGGAAGACGGTCTTGAAGAAGTCGAAGAGCCACGCCATGTGGTTCAGCAGCCAGTCGACGGCGCTGTTGACCCAGTCACCGAAGGGAATCCTAGGCACCGGCCGTCACCGCCTCGTCCCGAGGGCTGGCACAACGGGCGGGGGTCCCCTGCTCGTCGCCGAGGAAGGCGACGAGGCGCTGCGAGGGCACGACGCCGACGAGTTCGCGTCGCTCGTCGAGCACCGCCACCGGGTGCGTGAGGCGGGCGCTGATCGCGCAGAGGTCCACGAAGGGGGTGTCGCGCGTGGCGGTCTCGCAGTCGCAGTCCGCCTCGTCGCCGCGTACGTCGGTGTCCATGACGGCCCCGGCGGTCAGGACCCGGGAGCGGTCGACGTCCTGAGTGAAGGAGGCGACGTAGTCGTTCGCGGGACGGACGAGGATGTCCTCGGCGGTGCCGGTCTGGACGATGCGGCCGTCGCGCATGACGGCGATCCGGTCGCCGAGGCGCATGGCCTCGTTGAGGTCGTGGGTGATGAAGACGATGGTCTTCTTGAGCTTCTTCTGGAGCTCGATCAGCTGGTCCTGCATGTCACGGCGGATCAACGGGTCCAGCGCGCTGAACGACTCGTCCATCAGCAGCAGATCGGCGTCGGTGGCGAGCGCGCGGGCCAGGCCGACGCGCTGCTGCATACCGCCGGACAGCTCGTCGGGCCACGACTTCTCCCAGCCGGCGAGCCCGGCCAGTTCCAGGGCCCTGGTGGCGCGTTCCTTGCGCTCGGCGCTCGGCACGCCCTGGACCTCCAGGCCGTAGGCCGCGTTCTCCAGGACGCTGCGGTGCGGGAAGAGCGCGAAGTGCTGGAAGACCATGCTGATCTTCTTCGAGCGGACCTCGCGCAGCGCGCGGGCGCTGAGCGCGGTCAGGTCCTGACCGTCGAAACGCACCTGGCCCGCGGTGGGCTCCAGGAGTCCGTTGAGCATGCGCAGGAGGGTGGACTTGCCGGATCCGGACAGGCCCATGACGACGAAGATCTGGCCGGGTTCCACCGTGAAGGAGGCGTCGATCACGGCGGCCGTGGTGCCGTCGGCGCGCAGCTCCTCGCGGTCGGCTCCCTGACGGAGCCGCTCCACCGCGGCGTCGGGTCGTCTCCCGAACACCTTGTACAAATGCTCGGCCTCAAGCCTGGATGACACGTGTGCCTCTCGATCGGACAGTGGAAAAAGCAAACCGGGGTTTTCCCGGTGCCGCGCCTGCCCTCACTTACACGGAGCAAACACAGGAGTGGTCCAGGTCACTGTCAGTGGCGTACGGCATGATGCGAGGCGTGACCAGACGCCTGATGCTGCTCGACACCGCTTCCCTGTACTTCCGGGCCTACTTCGGGGTCCCCGACTCGGTGAAGGCCCCCGACGGCACGCCCGTGAACGCCGTGCGCGGGCTGCTCGACTTCATCGACCGGCTGGTCAAGGACCACCGCCCCGACGATCTGGTGGCCTGCATGGACGCGGACTGGCGCCCGCAGTGGCGGGTCGACCTGATCCCCTCGTACAAGGCGCATCGCGTCGCCGTGGAGACCGAGGCCGGCCGTCCTGACGAGGAGGAGGTGCCGGACACGCTCTCCCCGCAGGTACCGGTCATCGAGGAGGTCCTCGACGCGCTGGGCATCGCGCGCGTGGGGGTCGAGGGGTACGAGGCGGACGACGTGATCGGCACCTTCACGGGGCGCGCCGACGGCCCGGTCGACATCGTCACCGGCGACCGGGACCTCTACCAACTCGTCGACGACAAGCGGGGGGTGCGCGTCCTGTATCCCCTCAAGGGTGTGGGCACGCTCCAGCTCACCGACGAGGCCTGGCTGCGCGAGAAGTACGGGGTAGGCGCTTCCGGATACGCGGATCTGGCGCTGCTGCGCGGCGACCCGAGCGACGGTCTGCCGGGGGTGCCGGGGATCGGCGAGAAGACGGCGGCCAAGCTGCTCGACCAGTTCGGCGACCTGGCCGCAATCATGGCGGCGGTCGACGATCCGAAGGCGAAGCTGACGCCTTCTCAGCGCAAGCGGCTCGACGAGTCGCGGCCGTATGTCGCGGTCGCGCCCAAGGTCGTACGGGTCGCCGGTGACGTCCCCCTGCCGGACGTCGACACGGCGTTGCCGCACGCGCCGCGCGACCCGGCCGCGCTGGAGGCACTGGCCGCGCGCTGGGGTCTGGGCGGGTCGCTGCAACGGTTGCTCACCACGCTCGGCGAGTGAACGGGAACGGGTGAACGGGAGCTGGTGAACGGGAGCGAGCGAGAGTGTCGTTCTCACTCGAAAGAGTGGCATTCTCGATTTAGGGTAGCCTTACTCGCAGCGCAGGGCTCAACCCCGGCTAACGCGCGACTCAAGCCCTGGCATGGGGGGCTCATGGGCTTCTCACACGGGGGGTGTTAACTAGGAGAGAGGTGCTAACTTAGGTAAGCCTAAGCGAGTGAACGAGGAGGCCGTCATGGCAGAGCGTCCGGCACGCAGGTCCAGGAAGCCCCACTCCGCGCATGTCGTGCGGACTGAGCGGTTGACCCCCCACATGCAGCGTGTCGTGCTGGGCGGCGAGGGCCTCGCCGAGTTCACCGCGGGCACCAGCACCGACCACTACGTGAAGTTGCTGTTCGCCCCGGAGGGTGTCACCTACCCCGAACCCTTCGACATGGAGCGGATCCGCGAGGAACTCCCGCGCGAGCAGTGGCCGGTGACCCGGACGTACACCGTGCGTGCCTGGGACCCCCAACTGCGCGAGCTGACGCTCGACTTCGTGGTGCACGGCGACGAGGGCCTGGCCGGGCCGTGGGCGGCGCACGTCCAGCCGGGCGAGGTCGTACGGTTCATGGGTCCGGGTGGCGCCTACGCGCCCGACGCGAGCGCCGACTGGCATCTGCTCGCCGGTGACGAGAGCGCGCTGCCCGCGATCAGCGCCGCCCTGGAGGCGCTGCCGGAAGGCTCCGTGGCCCGCGCCTTCGTGGAGATCTCCGGGCGCGAGGAGGAGCAGAAGATCGACTCCGACGTGGAGGTCGTCTGGCTGCACCGCGGTGACCGGCCGCTCGGCGAGGCCCTGGTGGAGGCCGTCCGCGCCCTCGACTTCCCGGCGGGCCGGGTGCACGCGTTCGTGCACGGCGAGGCGGGCTTCGTGAAGGAGCTGCGCCGGCTGCTGCGGGTCGAGCGCGAGATCCCGCGCGAGGACCTGTCGATCTCCGGCTACTGGCGCCTTGGGCACAACGAGGACGGCTGGCAGGCGTCCAAGCGGGACTGGAACGCGCAGGTGGAGGCGGAGCAGGAGGCGACCGCGTCGGCCGCCTCCTGACTCCCGCCCCCTCGCGTCACTCAGGACGCCGGCCCCGGCCCCTCGGGGTCACACGGAACGCTGGTACGACCTGAACGTACGGATCGACAGCCACACCGCCGCCACGGCCAGCACGAGCAGCGCGCCCGAGCGGCCGAGCACGACACCCCAGTCGGGATGCTCGGACATCGCCGAACGCCCCGCCACCATCGCCCAGTTGAGCGGATTGAAGTCGGCGATGTGCCGCATCCAGCCGGGCATCTGGGACGGGGCCATGAAGGCCGAGGAGAGGAAGGTCAGCGGCAGCAGCAGGAACGTGTTGATGCCGATGATCGACTCCCGCTCCTGGACCAGCATGCCCAGCGCGTTCGACAGCGCCCCGAAGACCGTGCCGAGCAGGACCGAGGCGACGATCAGGATCGCGATACCGCCGATGCCGCCCGGGTAGTCCGCGCCGCCCAGCAGGCCGAGCAGCACGATGATGACCGACTGCAGGGCGGTGATCAGGCCGTTGTTGACGACGTTTCCGTTCATCAAGGCGGCCCGGCTGACGGGCGTGGTCAGGAAGCGGTTGAGCGTGCCGCGCTGGATCTCGTCGAGCGTGCCCATGCCCGCCCACATGTTGGAGCTGAGCGCGCTCATCACGACCACGCCCGGGACGAGATAGTCCAGATACGAGGTGGTGCCGAAGCCGCCGAGTTCGACGACCTTCTTGAAGAGGTTGCCGAACAGGAACAGCCAGATCACCGGCTGGATCAGGGTGATGATCGCGTAGGCGGGCTGACGTGCGAACACCATCAGCTGACGCTGGGTCATGTACCAGGTCTGGGAGACGGCGGTACTCATCGGGCACCTCCGGCGAGGACGAGGTTCTCGGCGCCTTCCGCTTCCGCCTCCGCGTAACGGCGGCCCGCGTAGCGGAGGTAGACGTCGTCGAGCGAGGGGCGGGCGACGGTCGCGGCGGCGACCCCGACCCCGGCCCGCTCCAGCACCCCGAGCAGGGCGGGCATCGCGGCGGCCCCGTCATCGGCGCGGACACTGACACGGCGGCCGTCGAACAGCGCCTCGCGCACGCCCGGCAGCCCGGTCAGGGCGCCGTTCAGCAGCGTACGACCGGCGTCTCCCAGGTTCTCGCGCAGTTCCACGTGGACGGCGTCACCGCGGAGTTCACCCTTCAGGGCGTCCGGGGTGCCCTCGACCACGACACGCCCGCGGTCGACGATCGCGATGCGCTCGGCGAGCCGGTCGGCCTCCTCCAGGTAGTGCGTGGTGAGCAGGATGGTCAGCCCCTCGTCTCCCGCGAGGCGGGCGATCTCGTCCCACATCGCGGTGCGCGCCTCGGGGTCCAGTCCGGTGGTGGGCTCGTCGAGGAAGAGCACCTCGGGACGGTGGACGAGACCGAGCGCCACGTCGAGCCGGCGCCGCATACCGCCCGAGTAGCCCTTGACCGGGCGCCGCGCCGCGTCGGCGAGCTTGAAGCGGTCGAGCAGCTCGTCCACCCGGCGGTTCAGGCCCGCACCCTTCAAGCCGTAGAGCCTGCCCTGGAGTTGGAGGTTCTCCCGGCCGGTCGCCACCGGGTCGGCGCCGGAGTTCTGGGCGACCACGCCGATCGCGCGGCGCACCCGGTCCGGATGGCGCAGCACGTCGTGCCCGGCCACGGTGGCGGTGCCCGAGTCGGGGCGGGCCAGGGTGGTGAGGATCTTGACGGTGGTGGACTTGCCGGCGCCGTTCGGGCCGAGCAGGCCGAAGACGGTGCCGGTCTCGACGGTGACGTCCATGCCGCTGAGCGCGGTGACGTCACCCGTGTAGGTCTTGATCAGCTGACGCGCCTCGACCGCGGGCGCACGGGTACTACTCATGACGACTGCTCTCCTGTGTGAGCGGTGATCTCGGGCAGGGCCGAGCCGATCCGCGTGAAGAGCGCCGGGCTATCCTGGGTGTGCCGCACCTCGATCGCCCGGAACTGCCTCACGGCGGGTTCGGTTCGGGGTTCGAGACCCTGGCGGGGCCGCTGCAACAGCTCCGCCGGGGTCTTTTCTCTGTTTCGGCTACGGTCTTTCGACCTCACCGGCTTCCAGCTTCAGGTACTCCTCGGGGACCTCCCCCGTCTCGCTGAAGGACCGCCACTCCTTGACGCCCGGAAACGTGCCCGCCGTGACCTCGGCCAGGAAGCCGCGGACCCATTCCGCCTCCGCCTCGATCATGCGCAGCTTGAACTCGGACTCGATCAGGAAGAGCCGGGGCAGCGTCTCGTAGAGCTTCTCCAGGCCGCCGCGCAGACTCGCGGCCCGCACCTCCAGCGTGCTGAGCCGCTCCCCCAACAGACGTGCCACCTCGTCGGGATGGAGCACACCCATCAGGGAGAGCGCGGCCTCGAAGGTCGGATACTCCTGCGCCGGAACGGCGAGCAGGTCCGACAGCCACTCCGTGGCCTCCGCACGTCCGGCGTCCGTGATGCCGTACAGCGTGCGCTCGGGGCGGTTGCCCTGTCGCTGCACCTCCGCGACCTCGACGAAGCCATGCTTCTCCAGGTTCTGGACGACGGTGTAGAGCGAGCCGTAGTTGATCTTCAGGCTGGTGTCCTTGCCCCGTCGGCGCAGGGTCTGGGCGATCTCGTACGGATGCATCGGCTTCTCGGTGAGCAGCACCATGACCGCGAGCGCCAGCGGATTGTTCAGCTTCCGGCGTTTCGTCGCCATGATGACCTCACCTCGTCTCCGAATATCCGTAGCCGAACATATCGCGTGTGCGGGGCGGGCGTCAATACACACGATGTATCGCGATTCTCCACTGCCCGCAAGGACGTGAGGACTTAGGCCCGACCCCGACACGGCCGTGTCACGCGAGCGAAACAGGCACTCCCTAATTTCTGTCACCCGACAGGAATCCGGCTCACGCCGTCCAGCACACCCACCCCGCCCACCCTTCCGCGCCGAAGGCAGGTGCCGCCGTGACCACCACCGCCCCCTCCGACGTACGCCCCGACCCTCCGGAGTCCTCCGGCGACCGCTCCCTGGCCGAGTTCGGCTACCGCCAGGAGCTGCACCGCAGCCTCGGCCGGTACGCCTCGTTCGCCGCCGGCTTCTCCTTCATCTCCGTCCTGACGACCGTCTTCCAGTTCTTCGCCTTCGGGTACGCGTTCGGGGGCCCCGTCTTCTTCTGGACCTGGCCGGCCGTGCTGGTGGGCCAGTTGGCGGTCGCCGCCTGCTTCGCGGAACTGGCCGCGCGCTATCCGATCTCGGGCGCGATCTACCAGTGGTCCTCGCGCCTGTCGAACCTCTCCTTCGGCTGGTTCGCCGGCTGGATCATGGTGATCGGGCAGATCGTGGTGGTCGCGGCGGCGGCGCTCGCGCTACAGATGGTGCTGCCCGCGATCTGGTCCGGCTTCCAGCTGGTCGGCAGCGATCCGGCCCCCACCAGCCCCGACGGCGCGGCCAACGCGGCGGTCCTCGGCGTGCTCCTGCTCGTACTGACCACACTGGTGAACGTCATCGACAACCGTGTGATGTCGATGATCAACCGAATCGGTGTCACCGCCGAGATCATCGGCGCTGTCCTGATCATCGTGCTCCTGCTCACCCACTCCGAGCGCTCCCCCGGCATCACCTTCCACACCGGCCAGGGCAGCACCGGCCTGTTCGGGGCGCTGATGGTGGGTTCCTTCATGGCCGCGTACGTCATGATCGGCTTCGACAGCGCCGGTGAGATGAGCGAGGAGACCCACAACCCGCGCCGCACCGCGCCCCGCACGATCCTCACCGCGCTCGGCGCGGCGGGTCTGCTCGGCGGTCTCATCGTGCTCGGCGGACTGCTCGCCGCGCCCAGCCTCACCGACGGCCGTCTCGGCGTCGACGGTCTGAGCTACGTCCTGACCAGCAGCCTCGGCGACGGGGTCGGCCGCGCGCTGCTCGCCGACGTCGTGGTCGCCATCGCGGTGGCGACCCTGGCGATCCAGACCGCCGCCTGCCGCATGCTCTTCTCGATGGCCCGCGACCACCAGCTCCCCTTCTCCGGCCGCCTCTCCAAGGTCAACCCGCGCACCGGCATGCCGAGCGCCCCCGCCCTGGTCGTCGGCGTCCTCGCCGCCGCCCTGCTGCTGCTCAACTTCGCGTCCCCGGACGCCTTCCTGGCGATCGGCACCACCTGCATCGTGATGCTGTACCTGGCGTACGCGATGGTGACCGGTCCGCTGCTGGTCCGCCGGCTGCGCGGGGAGTTCACCGCCGACGGCACCGACGAGAGGGGCGCCCCGCTCTTCTCGCTGGGCCGCTGGGGCGTCCCCGTCAACGCGGTCGCCCTCGTCTACGGCCTCTTCATGACCGTCAACCTCGCCTGGCCGCGCGCGGCGGTGTACGACCCGGCCGGCGGGCACTGGTACTTCCAGTGGTTCACGGTGCTGTTCCTGGGCCTGACCCTGGTCGCGGGCGCCGGCTACCGGGCGTACCGCGCGCGGACACCGGTGGCCGAGGCTCCTGCGGCGGTCCCGGCCTCGTACGTCTGAACCCCTCCCCCGCCCGAGCCTCGTACGCTTGACCAGGTGAGACGCAGACCCCGGATCCCGCCCTCCCCCCTGCCGCAGCGCGACGGAGTCGACCCCGTGCGGGTCAGGCTGCCGCGGGACGGGGGCTGGGCCACCGTGCGGGAGCATCTGGTGGAGCGGCTCGCGGCGGGGGCCGGGGTGATCGACGGGATGTTCGGGGACGGGCTGATCGTCGGCGCCGACGGGCGTCCGGTGGCGCCCGACGCGGCGTACGAGCCGGGGATGTTCGTGTGGTTCCACCGGGAGCTGCCCGACGAGGAACCGGTGCCGTTCGCCCTCGACGTGGTGTACCGCGACGAGCACATCGTCGTCGCCGACAAGCCACACTTCCTCGCCACCACCCCGCGCGGCGGCCATGTCGCCGAGACCGCGCTGGCCCGGCTGCGGCGGGAGCTCGGCCTGCCGGCGATCGGCGCCGCGCACCGGCTGGACCGCCTCACCGCCGGGCTCGTGCTGTTCACCGTGCGGCCCGAGGAGCGCGGCGCCTACCAGACGCTGTTCCGCGACAGACTGGTCCGCAAGGAGTACGAGGCGGTGGCCCCGTACGACGCGGGGCTCGCGCTGCCGCGGACGGTCACCAGCCGGATCGTGAAGGAGCGCGGGGTGCTGGCCGCGCGCGAGGTGGCGGGCGAGCCGAACGCCCTCACAGAGGTCGAACTCACCGACCACCGCGACGGACTCGGGCGCTACCGCCTGCTGCCGCACACCGGGCAGACCCATCAACTGCGCGTGCACATGAACGCGTTGGGCGTGCCGATCCTCGGCGATCCGCTCTACCCGGTGGTGACCGACCCCGTGCCGGCCGGTGACTTCCGGCGTCCGCTCCAACTGCTCGCGCGGGTGCTGGAGTTCACCGATCCGGTCACGGGACGCGCGCACCGGCTCGTCAGTGGGCGGGTGCTGCGGGCCTGGTCCTCGTACGACGGCTGGACCCAGCAGGCGTGATCGTCGACGGCCCGGCTCAGTACCCCCGCCACCAGCGCAGGAAGCGCTGCCAGGCGCCGAGACCGCGTACTGGTTCCGGTGTCGTCGGCATGACGGGAGGTGCCACGGGCCCCGGGGCGGGCGCCGCCGTCGGCTCGTCCGTCGTGACCTCCAGGCTCGGCCGCTGCCGTGGGACGGGGTTGATGGAGGGCACTTCCTCGACGTCCTGGGGCGTCTGCGGCGCGAAGTACACCGGAAGCTCCACCAGGTGGCGCGAGGACATCGACGAGCGCCAGCGCAACTCGTCCTCGTCGCCGTCGAGTTCGACGTCGGGCAGCCGGATCAGCAGTGCCTCGACGCCGACGTCCGCGATGGCACGGCCGATGTCCTGGCCCGGACACTCGTGGGGTCCGCCGCCGAAGGCGAGGTGGGCCCGGTTGCCCATCATGTTGGCCTTGAGGTCGGGACGCACCTTGGGGTCGATGTTGCCCGGCGCGATCCCCAGGATCAGGCCGTCGCCCCGGCGGATCTGCCGGCCGCCCAACTCCGTGTCCTGCTTGGCGAAGTAGCCGAGCACCGCACTGAACGGCGGCTCGTCCCACAGGGACTGCTCGACCGCCTGGGGCACCGTCATCTGCCCGCCGTTCAGCTGGGCACGGAAGCGTGGGTCGGTGAGCACCACGCGCAGCACGTTGGCGAGGAGGTTGGCCGTGGCCTCGTACGCGGCGAGCAGCACCAGGCGCAGGTGCTGGGAGACCTCGTCGTCGGTGAGCCGGGCCGGGTGGTTGATCAGGACGCTGGTGAAGTCCCCGGTGGTCTCGGACCGGCGCCGGGCGGTGTGCCGGATCAGGACGTTCATCACGTACTCGTTGCTGGCGATCGCGGTCTCCGTGCCTCTGAGCAGGTCGCGGGTGGCCTGCACCAGCCGGTCGTCGTACTCGTCGGGCATGCCGAGGATCTCGCACAGCACGGCCATCGGCAGGTGCTCGGCGAACTGGCTGACCAGGTCGGCCCGGCCCTTCTCACAGAACCGGTTGACGAGCAGCTGGGTCGCGCGGTTGATGTGCCGCCGGATGGTGCGGTGGTTGATGGTCGACATGGCGCCCATGACCGCGCCGCGCAGCCGCAGGTGTTCGTCGCCCTCGGCGTGGGAACAGATGGGCTGCCAGGCGATGTGCGGCGCGAGGGGGTGGTCGGCGCCGGCCGTGCCGTCCTGGACGGCCTTCCACAGCCGGCTGTCCCGGGAGAAGTGCGTGGGGGAGCTCACCAGGTGCAGGTTCTCGGCGTGGCCGAGCACCATCCAGATCGGCACGTCGTTGTGGAGCAGGACGGGGGCGACCGCACCGTGCTCCTGACGGAGTTTCTCGTACAGGTCTCCCAGGTCGTCCGCCTCGGGGCCGTACAGCCGGTGCAGTCCGCCGGGACCGAGGCCGTGGGCGGGGCAGCCGGGCGGCGGGTCGAGCGTACGGTCGTCCGTACCGGCCGGGAAGTGGGATTCAGACGTCACGGTGATCGCTCCGAAACTGAAGTGGATCCGGTGTCTTGGGGGTGTCCGGTGTCTTGGGGGCGTCCGGGCTCTTGGGGGTGGCCCGGTGTCCTGGGACGGGAGGCCGCCGCGGGCATCAGGCGCGTGCCTGGTTCATCGTGAGCGAGTACAGGAAGTGCATCAGCGTCATCAGGACGTCCCGGCTGGAGGCCCGGCGGCGCGCGTCGCACTGCACGATCGGGATGTCCTCGGACAGGTCGAGCGCGGTGCGCAGGTCCTCGATCGGATAACTGGGCGCGTCCGGGAAGGTGTTTATGGCGACGACGAACGGCACACCACGCTCCTCCAGGCGGCCGATCACGTCGAAGCTGACTTCCAGCCGGCGGGTGTCGATCAGTACGACCGCGCCGAGCGCGCCCTCGAAGAGGCCGTTCCACAGGAACCAGAAGCGCTCCTGGCCGGGGGTGCCGAAGAGGTAGAGCACCAGCTGTTCCGTGATGCTGATGCGGCCGAAGTCCATGGCGACGGTGGTCGCGGTCTTGGTCTCCGAGCCGTAGTTGTCGTCGATGCCGATGCCGGCCTGCGTCATGGTCTCCTCGGTGGTCAGCGGTTTGATCTCGCTGACGGCACCCACCATGGTCGTCTTGCCGACTCCGAACCCGCCCACGATCACGATCTTCACGGCGGCTTGCGCCGAGTGCGGCAGATGGTCCTCGGCGCGCGGGCCGGCGATCGTCTCAGAGCTTTTGAAGTCCATGCATCACCGCTTCGAGGAGGGAACGGTCGGGGAGCGCCGAGCGGACGATCGGGGCGCGTGCCTGTACCAGTTCGGCCGCCAGCAGCTCGGTGAGCAGGACGGTCACCACGCTGAACGGCAGATTGAGATAGGCCGAGAGCTCGGCCACGGACAGAGGGGCCTGGCAGAGCCGGAGCAGCGCCGACTGCTCCGGCTGGGTGGTGGGCGACGGCGCGTCGGCGCGCGCCACGATTAAGGTGACCAGGTCCAGGTCGGCCCGTTCGCCCGCCTCACCCCCACCGGTGAGCAGATACAGGCGCACCGGGTTCTTGGGGTCCTCTTCCTCACCCTCTTCGTCACCGTCTTGGGGAGGCCGCTCCTGGGGAGGCTCGGTGAACTCTTCCTTGGGGTATCGCCGTCGGCGTTGCGGAGGAGTCATACGGTCTGCCCGTTGCGCCTTGGCGGACTGGTCAGATGGGCGCCGATCCGGGCGACGAGGTCGCTCATGCGGTTGCTCATCAGGCCGGGCTCCGCGATCTGGTTGGCGAGGACCGCGAGATAGGCGTTGGCCCCGGCGGACATCAGATAGAAGTAGCCTCCGTCGACCTCGATGAGGACCATCTTCATCGTGCCGTCGCTGCTGGGAACCTCACTCGCGACCGCCGCGGCCAGGCTCTGCAGGCCCGCGCAGGCCGCGGCGACGCGGTCGGCGGCGTCCGGGTTGCCGCCGTAGCGTGCGATGCGCAGTCCGTCGGCGGAGAGCACCACGATCTGCTGGATACCCGGTACGCCGTCAGCGAGATCCCTGAGCATCCAGTCGAAGTTGTCCCGCTGATGGATCACTTGAGGTCCCCCTCGTCGTCGGCCTCCGAGGCCGCCTGGTTCTTCCTGGTGACCGTGTTGGGGTCCGGGTCGCGCTTGAGGCCCTCCCAGAACGCCTCGACCCAGTGTCCTGGTGGCTTCTCCTTCTCCTTCTCCTGCTTCGGGGCGGCGGGCACGGTGCCCCAGGTGGGCGCCGCGGCGGCGGCCGCCGCCTCTTCCTCGGCGGCGAGCCGGGCGGCCTCGGCGTAGCGCTCCCTGAGCGGGATCTTGACCCGGCTGCGGCGCTGCGGCAGGCCGTTGGGCGTCCACTCGGTGACCAGGGGGGCGTCGTCCTCCCTTGACCCGTCGCCCTGCTCGGGGAGGCGGGGTCCGGTGGTCGGGCGGCGCTTCTTCGGCTTGCGGTTGGG
This sequence comes from Streptomyces sp. NPDC090798, assembly GCF_044768965.1. NCBI lineage: Bacteria > Bacillati > Actinomycetota > Actinomycetes > Kitasatosporales > Streptomycetaceae > Streptomyces > Streptomyces sp. NPDC090798. The sequence goes on along the minus strand of NZ_JBIVXA010000003.1, from coordinate 249,706 downwards.
CCCCTCGACCCCGTCGGTGTCCATGGTCGCGGAGGCGTTCGCGCCGACGCCGTGGGCGAGGGAGGCCGCGGGGTCCTTGGTGAGCATGTTGCTCGGCACCACGACGACCGCGCGGACACCGCCGTACGCGGACTGCCGGAGCGCGATCGCCATGTCGTACATCTTCGAGAGCCGGCCGACGACGGAGATGCCGAGCCGGGGGGCCTCGCCGAGGGCCTGGAGGTCGGTGCCGGCCGCGGCCTGCCGGAGCAGTTCCTCCATCTTGCCGCGGGCCTCGTCGCTGAAGCTGACGCCGGAGTCCTCGATCTCGATGGCGACACCGGTCTGCACCTTGAGGGCGGTCAGGTGCACCTTGCTGTTCGGTGGCGAATAGCGGGTCGCGTTGTCGAGGAGTTCGGCGACCGCGTGGATGACCGGTTCGACGTGGATGCCGTTGACGTTGACGTCGGCGATCGAGTGCAGCTCGATGCGGCGGTACTCGAGGATCCGGGACATCGCGCCGCGCATCACGCTGAACAACGGCACGGGCTTGGGCCAGTTGCGGCCCGGGCGGCCGCCGCCGAGCACCGCGATGGAGTCGGCGAGGCGGCCGATCAGCGCGGTGCCGTGGTCGATGCGCAGCAGGTCGTCGAAGACCTCGGGGTTACGCCCGTGGTCCTCCTCCATCTCGCGGAGTTCCTTGTTCTGCTGGTGGACGATCGCCTGCACACGGCGGGCGATGTTGACGAAGGAGCGGTGCGAGGAGTCGAGCAGCAGCTTCTCGGTGTCCAGCAACTGCAGGAAGGTGCTCAGCAGGTCCCGTTCCACCTCGGAGATCTGGGGCAGGCTGGGGTCGTCGACACCGAAGCGGAGCGCCACCGTGTCGGGGTTCATGCCGCGGTTCATGCGCCGGATCGCGGCGGGCAGGACTTCGTGGTGGAAGCGCACGATGTCCTGGTCGTGGGCGGCGATGCGCTGTTCCAGGTACGCGGTACGGCGGGCCAGTTCGGCGCGCACATCACGGATGACGCGGCCACGGCGTACGGCTTCGGCGGCGACCGCGATCACGAGCAGCGTCGCGATGCCGCCGCACCAGCCCACGGCGGCCCGGGCCGGGCCCGTCACCAGGGCGACGGCGGCCCCGGTCACCGCGGCCATCAGTATGGCCGGCAGCAACAGCACGCGCGCGTAGGGAAGTTCACGGCCACCGGGAGGCGATTGAACACTCACCATGTATGCCCTCTGAGACAAATCGGCTGGAGTAGGGGGAGTTCGTGGGGGGAAACTGCGTGGTCAAACCGAATCTTCGGAACTTTTGGGAACAAGCGCACGAATACATCTCAACTCGGTGCGCTGCGGGCGAGCTTAGTCCGACCGGATCATCGCCGTGTCATATTCAGCAACCGCCTGAAATCGCCCGCACCACAGGAGTACTCTCGGCCGTTTACACGCTCAGGCTTCGTTCGCACACGTTGAGTAACGACGTACGGGCATGCGAAAACCGCACCTCCGCAGGGCGGTACGTCAGATTCCGGCGATCCGCAGCGCCGCGTCGGCGGTTGCTTCGGCGAAGGCGGACACGGGCCGCTCGGGGTCGGACCGGTGCACGAGGATCACCCCTTCGATGAGGCCGAACAGCAGATCCGTCCGCAGATCGAGTTCACTCTTGACGAGCGCGCCACCTGCCGCGGTCGCGGCCAGCAACTGCCGGTAGGTGTCCTTCAACTCGGCCCGTACGGCATGGAAGCCGGCGAAGCGCTCGGCGCGCACCTCGGGCAGCAGATACAGCCCGCCCAGGTTGTGCGGGCCCCCGCAGAGCAGCTCAACGTCGGTGCGGCACAGCTCCCACAGCCGGCTCTCGGGCGGGGTCGCATCGTCGGCGAGGAGCTCCCGGGCGAAGGCGAGCGAGGGTGTGACGGTCGACTCCAGGAGCTCGGCGAGCAACTCCTCCTTGCCGGAGACGTAGTGATACATCGACGCCTGGCGCATACCGGCCCGCTCGGCGACGGCACGGGTGGTCGTCGCGGCGTACCCGCGCGTCGTGAACAACTCGGCCGCGGCGTCGAGCAGTTCGTCCCGCGACGAAAGCCCACTGTCCGGCCGCTGCGCGGCCCGAGGCCGCCCGACCCGTCGCCCGCCACCACTTCCCATGCGTTCGATCCTCGCACACGACACCGATCTTCCGAGCGGGACAAGGAACGGCGCGCCCACCCACCAGGGGCGCGAGGAACCGCGCGCCCAGCCACACACGACCCGCACCTTCATGCCAGCGGCACGCCCCCGCACCCCGAACCCGCGGAGCGCTCGGCGGCCCGTGAGGGGTCAGTAACCGTCCGGCAACACTCGGGACACGGCCCCGACCCTCCCCGCCCCTAATTTCTGTCGAGCGACAGAAACCACCCAGGAGCCGGAGGACTCGCGATGGCGACAGCGACCACTTACGGAGCCCGTGCCCACGCCCGGGCGCAAGACGGCTCCCGCACGGAGGCCATGCCCGTCGTCCCGGCGAGCGCCTGGCCCACGCCCCCCTGCGAGGCGGGCCACCTGGTGTGGGCGGAGACGGTGGCGGCCGGCAACTACACGCACAAGGTGCTGGCCCGCGGCACGGAACTCAGGCTCACCGACCTCAGGGGCGACGCCTGCGCGCACCTGCTCCTGTACGCCGCCGACCGCCCCTGGGAACGCCTGAACGTGGCGGACACGGTCAAGGTCCAGTGGAACGCCTACCTCGGCGAGGGGCAGCTGCTCCTCTCCGACCAGGGCCGCGTCCTCGCCTCCCTGGTCGCCGACACCTCCGGCCGCCACGACACGCTCTGCGGCACCTCCACCCTCGTACGCAACACCCAGCGCTACGGCGACGGAACCCCGCAGTCCGCCTCCCCCGCCGGCCGCGAACTCTTCAAGCTCGCCGCCGCCAAGAACGGCCTCGAACCCCGCGACCTGCCGCCCTCGCTCTCCTTCTTCCAGGGCGTGGAGGTCCGCGACGACGGCTCGCTGGACTTCACCGGTTCGGCGGGCCCCGGCGGCAGCGTGACGCTCCGCGCCGAGCAGGACGTCACCGTGCTGATCGCGAACGTGCCGCACCCCGCCGACCCCCGTACGGAGTACGTCAGCACTCCCCTGGAGGTCCTCGCCTGGCGCGCGGCCGCGACCGCGCCGGGCGACCCGCTGTGGGAGGCCACGCCCGAGGGCCGCCGCGCCTTCCTGAACACCGCCGAGTTCGTTGCCGCGAGAGGGATCGCATGAAGACCGTGGTCCTGGCCCGGGCCGCCTGGTCCGCCGTCGTCCGCACCGGAGAGACGCTCACCGTCACCGACCTGCACGGCAACCAGGCCGTCGACTTCCTGGTGTACGACGCCCACGACACGACCGTCCGCTACAGCGCGCCCGACACGATCCACGCGCAGGGCAACCTCTTCCTCACCACCGGCAGCGTGCTGATGTCCAACGAGCACACCCCGCTGATGACCGTGGTCGCGGACGAGGTCGGCCGGCACGACACGGTCGGCGGCGCCTGCTCCAAGGAGTCGAACACCCTGCGGTACGGCCACCACACCTGGTCCCAGCACGCCTGCGTGGACAACTTCCTCGCGGAGGGCGCCAAGTACGGCCTCGGCAAGCGCGATCTCGTCTCGAACATCAACTGGTACATGAACGTGCCGGTCGAGAAGGACGGCACCCTCGGCATCGTCGACGGCATCTCGGCCCCGGGGCTCACACTGACCTTGCGCGCCGAGTGCGACGTCCTCGTGCTGGTCTCCAACTGCCCGCAGATCAACAACCCCTGCAACGGCTTCGAGCCGACCGCGGTGGAAATGACCATCGAGGCGAGCGGGGCGACGGAATGACCTTCGACACCCTGCTGGTCGCCAACCGCGGCGAGATCGCGGTACGGATCATCCGCACGGCCCGCGAACTCGGCCTGCGCACGGTCGCCGTGTACTCCGACGCCGACCGCTGCGCACCCCATGTCCGGCTCGCCGACGAGGCGGTGCGGCTGGGACCCGCGCCCGCGAAGGAGTCCTACCTCGACGCCGACCTCGTCCTGAAGGCGGCCAAGGACACCGGGGCCGGGGCGATCCACCCCGGGTACGGCTTCCTGTCCGAGGACGCGGCCTTCGCGCGGCGCTGCGAGGACGCCGGGATCGTGTTCGTGGGCCCGACGCCCGAGCAGCTGGAGCTGTTCGGGGCGAAGCACACGGCGCGGGCGGCGGCTGAGGCGGCCGGGGTGCCGTTGGCGCCGGGCACGGGACTCCTTCCCGGTCTCACCGAGGCCTTGGAGGCGGCCGCCCGCATCGGCTATCCCGTCATGCTGAAGGCCACCGGCGGTGGCGGCGGCATCGGTATGTCGGCATGTCGCTCCGCCGATGAACTGACCGAGGCGTGGGAGCGGGTACAGCGCGTCGCCGCGGCCTCCTTCTCCTCCGCCGGGGTCTTCCTGGAGCGGCTGGTGGAGCGCGCCCGCCATGTCGAGGTGCAGGTCTTCGGCGACGGCCGGGGCCGGGTCGTCACCTTCGGCGACCGGGACTGCTCGCTCCAGCGCCGCAACCAGAAGGTGCTGGAGGAGGCCCCGGCACCGGGCCTGCCGTCCACCGTGCGCGCCCAACTGGCCTCCTCAGCACGCGACTTGTGTGCCGCTGTCGGATACCGCTCGGCCGGAACCGTCGAGTTCGTCTACGACGCCGTCCGCGAGGAGGCGTACTTCCTCGAGGTCAACACCCGCCTCCAGGTGGAACATCCGGTCACCGAGGAGATCTACGGCGTCGACCTCGTCGCCTGGATGCTGCGGCTCGCGCGCGGGGAGTCGGAGGTCGTACGCGATCCGGGGACGCCGCGCGGTCACGCCGTCGAGGCCCGGGTGTACGCCGAGGACCCCTCGCGCGACCACCGGCCGAGCGCGGGCCTGCTCACGCGGGTCGAGTTCCCCGGCGGTGTCCGCGTGGACGGCTGGGTGGAGACGGGCACCGAGGTGACCACGTCGTACGATCCGATGCTCGCGAAGGTCATCGCGTACGGCCAGGACCGGGCGCACGCGCTGGAACGCCTCGACGAGGCGCTGGCCAGGACCCGGGTGGACGGCATCGAGACGAACCTGGGGCTGGTGCGGGCCGCGCTCGCCGACCCGTCCTTCCGGCGGGCGACACACTCGACGGCGACGCTGGCCCAAGTCACCGATCCCACTCGGCGCATCGAGGTCGTCTCCGGCGGGACCCTCACCACGGTCCAGGACTGGCCGGGCCGCACCGGCTACTGGCAGGTGGGCGTGCCACCGTGCGGCCCGATGGACGACCTCTCCTTCCGGCTCGGCAACCGCGCCCTCGGCAACCACGAGGGGGCACCAGGGCTGGAGTGCACCCTCCAGGGGCCGACCCTGCGCTTCACCCACGCCACGACGGTCTGCGTCACGGGCGCACCGGCCCGGGTCACCGTGGACGGCTCGGCGGTCGCGCAGTGGGACCCGGTGACGGTACCGGCGGGCGCCCTGCTGGAGGTCGGCTCCCCCACCGAACACGGCCTGCGCACCTACGTGCTCTTCGCGGGCGGGGGCCTGGACGTACCGGCGTTCCTCGGCAGCGCGTCCACGTTCACGCTGGGCCGGTTCGGCGGGCACGGGGGCCGCGCCCTGAGGACGGGCGACGTACTGCACGGCGGCTCGGCGACGGATCACGGGGCGCCGGTACCGGTCGGCGACCGCCCCGGGTTCTCCCCCACCTGGCGGGTCGGCGCGCTCGAAGGCCCGCACGCCGCACCGGAGTTCTTCACCGAGGACGACATCCACGACTTCTACGCCGCCGACTGGAAGGTCCACTTCAACTCGGCGCGCACGGGCGTGCGGCTGGTCGGCCCGAAGCCCCGCTGGGCACGCACGGACGGCGGCGAGGCGGGCCTGCACCCCTCCAACATCCACGACACGCCGTACTCGGTCGGCGCCGTCGACTACACCGGCGACATGCCGGTGCTGCTCGGACCGGACGGCCCCTCGCTCGGCGGCTTCGTCTGCCCGGCGACGGTCGTCAGCACGGAACGCTGGAAGCTCGGCCAGTTCCGCCCCGGTGACACCGTGCGCTTCGCACCGCTGGCCGACGACGGCTCCCAGCGGCCCGCGATCGTCGACGGCGGGGTGCTCGCGCGGGACGGCGACGTGACGTACCGGCGCAGCGGCGACGACAACCTGCTGGTCGAATTCGGGCCCATGCAACTGGACCTGGCGCTGCGCATGCGGGTCCACGCGCTGATGGAAGCCGTGGCCGAGGCCGCGCTCGACGGCGTCACGGACCTGACCCCCGGCATCCGCTCCCTCCAGATCCAGACGGACCCCGGCAGGCTTCCGCAACGCGAACTCCTCGCCACGGTGCGGGAGACCGTCCGAGCACTCCCGTCGAGCGACCAACTGGTGGTGCCCTCCCGCACGGTGCACCTCCCCCTGTCCTGGGACGACCCGGCGACCCGCGAGGCGATCGCCCGCTACATGGCGGGCGTCCGCGACGACGCGCCCTGGTGCCCGTGGAACATCGAGTTCATCCGCCGCGTGAACGGCCTGGACTCGGTGGACGACGTGTACCGCACGGTGTTCGACGCGGAGTACCTCGTCCTGGGCCTGGGTGACGTCTACCTCGGCGCACCGGTGGCCACCCCGCTGGACCCGCGCCACCGCCTGGTGACCACCAAGTACAACCCGGCACGCACCTGGACCGCCGAGAACTCGGTCGGCATCGGCGGCGCCTACCTGTGCGTCTACGGCATGGAGGGCCCCGGCGGCTACCAGTTCGTCGGCCGTACGACCCAGGTGTGGTCGGGGTGGCAGCAGCGCGGCGCGTTCGAACCGGGCTCCCCCTGGCTGCTGCGTTTCTTCGACCGCATCAAGTGGTACGCCGTCGAGCCCGACGAACTCCTCGACCTGCGCGCCGACATCATCTCGGGCCGCTTCGTGCCGCGGATCGAGGAGGGCGTCTTCTCGCTGGCCGAGTACGAGGCCTTCCTCGCCACCCACTCCGCGTCCATCGCGGAGTTCCGGGCCAGGCAGGGCACCGCGTTCTCCGCCGAGCGGGACGCCTGGGAGGCGGCGGGCGAGTTCGACCGCGCGGACGCCGCGTCCACGCCCGCGGCGGCCGCCGCCGAGGTGACCGTCCCCGCGGGTGGCCGTCTGATCGAGGCCGAGTTCGCGGCCTCCGTGTGGCAGCTGAACGTCAAGCCGGGCGACCGGGTGACGGCCGGCCAGCCCCTGCTGGCGTTGGAGGCGATGAAGATGGAGTCCAGAGTGCCCGCACCGATGGACGCGGTGGTCCAACAAGTCCTCACCAAGCCCGGCGCACAGGTGGAAGCGGGCACAGCACTGGTGGTCCTGACACCCGCCACCTGAAAGCCGCGCGTCGTCCGTGGGCAGGCGTTCCGCAGGGCGGAACGGGTGGGCACACACCACCCGCCGGCCCGCGCCCGAAGAACCAGGAGCAACCCATGTCCGTCCTGACCCGAGTCCAGTCGGCCTACGCCCGCATCGAAACCGTCGACCGCCCCGAGATCTGGATCGACCTCCGCCCCCAGCCGGAGGTCGAGAAAGAGGCCCAGGCCATCGACGCCCGCCTCGCCGCAGGCGAACACCTCCCCCTCGCCGGCAGGCTCCTCGCCGCGAAGGGCAACATCGACGTGGCGGGCCTGAAGACCACCGCAGGCTGCCCGGCCTACGCGTACACCCCGGAGGGCGACGCCCCCGCGGTCGCCCGCCTCCGCGCAGCCGGCGCACTCGTCCTCGGCACCACGAACCTCGACCAGTTCGCCACCGGCCTCGTCGGCACCCGCTCCCCGCACGGCGCCGTGCGCAACGCCCTGGACCCGGCCAGAATCAGCGGCGGCTCCAGCTCGGGATCGGCCGTGGCCGTGGCCCTCGGCATCGTCGACCTCGCCCTCGGCACCGACACGGCCGGCTCCGGACGCGTCCCCGCCGCCTTCAACGGCATCGTCGGCCTCAAGCCCACCCGCGGTCTGGTCCCGGCCACCGGTGTCGTCCCGGCCTGCGCCTCGCTCGACTGCGTGACCGTCTTCGCCCGTACGCTCCAGGAGGCAGAGCAGGCCCTCGCGTACCTGGCGTCGCCCTCCGGACGCGAACTCCCCGCACTCCCCCAGCGCGCCCCGGGCCCCTGGCGCGTCGCCGTCCCCCCGACGGCACAGCTCGGCGAACTCGACGAAGGCTGGGCGGGGGCGTACGAGGCCGCCGTGGACCAGCTCGTCGCGGCCGGGGCCGAGGTGCGCACGCTCGACCTCACCCCGTTCACCGAGGCGGCGGCGATGCTCTACGAGGGCGCGTTCGTCGCCGAGCGCTACACGGCGGTGGGGAGCTTTGTCGACAAGTTGATCAGCGAGGGGGGCGAGGGTCTCGACCCGACCGTCGCCGGGATCATCACCCGCGCCCGGGACATCCCGGCCCACCGGCTCTTCGCCGACCAGGACCGGCTGGCCGCCCTGCGTACCCGGGCCCTCGCCGAACTCGGCGACGCGGACGCCCTGTTGCTGCCGACCGCACCCGGCCACCCCACGCTCGCGGAGGTCGCCGCCGACCCGCTGGGCGCCAACGCCCGGCTGGGCCGCTTCACCAACTCCACGAACCTCTTCGACCTGGCGGCGGTCGCCGTCCCGGCCGGTCTCACGCCCGCCGCTCTGCCCTTCGGCGTGATGCTGATCGGCCCGGCGTTCACCGACGAACGCCTCGCCCGGATCGCCGCGCTGCTCCAGCCGGACCTGCGGATCGCGGTGGTCGGCGCCCACCTGTCCGGCCAGCCGCTGAACCCCCAGCTCCTCTCCCTGGGCGCGCAGTGGGAGCGCACGACCACGACGGCACCCGCCTACCGTCTGCACGCACTGTCCACCACCCCGCCCAAGCCGGGCCTGGTCCATGTCGGCGAGAGCGCCGGGGCCGGCATCGAGGCCGAGGTGTGGCGACTGCCCGCGGCGAGCCTCGGCCGGCTGCTCGCCGACCTGCCCCGTCCGATGGCACTGGGCCGGATCGAACTGGCCGACGGCACCCACGTGCCCGGCTTCCTGTGCGAGCCCGCGGCGCTCGAAGGCGCCGAGGACATCACGGAATACGGCGGCTGGCGCGGCTACCTCCAATCACGCGCCTGACCTCACGGCCGAGGTCGGGCCGGAAAGCCGACGATCACGATGCGGCAACAAGCATCGCGGAAACGGACGCGGGCCGAACGAGCCCGGGGGCCGGAGCGTCACAGGCGTGGCACGAGCTTCGCCCCGCGCCACGCACGTTCCGTTCGTCAGCGCCGGCCCCCGGGGGACCCATGCAGTCCAGGAGCACACGCATCGCCCATCTGCTCGTCACCCTCACCCTCCTGACCGCCGGAGCCGGTGCCGTCACCGCCCGCGGTCCAGCTGCCCGAGGGCGGCCTGCGCGGCGAAGCCGACAAGCGGGCCTTCACCGCCCAGAACTTCGTGCTGCGCGGCGCATTTGCGGCACTCCCGCGCAAGGACGGGGAGGTGAGGTGGAAGAGCGGAGCCTCCCTCACCCTGCCGCTGATGGAGGCGGGCAAGGCGTACGAGAGGGTGGCACGCGGCGGGAACGACGATCCGCACCTGACCGTGACCGGGGCGAAGCCGGGCGAGATGACGCTGGTCATCAGCCGGGGCCCGGCGACCGTGCCGGCCTGGCTGTTCACTCTGGAGGGCTACGACACTCCGCTCAAGCGCGCTGCCGTCGGCCCCTCGAAGCTCCCCGAGTCACCGATCGAGCCGAACCGGGATGTCCCCGCCGGCACGCTGGTCCCGCTCGACCGACTCGTCGACGTGGCCGGCGACGGCCGGTCCGTCACGGTCCTGGCCGACCACGGGTCCTGCGACTCCGGCCCCGCCGTGCACGTACTGGAGACCGGGACCGACGTGGTGCTGTCCGCGTCCGTCCTCAAAGCGCGGAAAGGTCCCTGCACCGGAGAGATGATCCGCGCGAGGGTGACGGTGAGGCTGACCCGCCCCGTACGCCCCCGTACCCCGCGTACGAGAAGGTGCGCCGCTCCCGGCAGGGAAGCGGCGCACCACGAGCACCCGGGCCACCGGCTCGGATCAGCCCACCGACGAGTAGGCGACCACTCCGCGCAGCAGGCCGTCGACCGCCTTGCGCGCGTTCTTCGCGACCGTCGACCGCTCACCGCCGGAGACCGGCGCGGCGGCCGAGATCTGGCCCAGCACGTCGATGACCTGCTTGCACCAGCGGACGAAGTCACCGGCCGGCATCTCCGCCTCGCGCAGCACCTCGTCGAGGCCCTTGCCGGAAGCCCACTCGTAGGCCGCCCAGGCGAAGCCGAGGTCCGGCTCGCGCTGGCCGACGCCCTCGGACTGGGTGATCCGGAAGTCCTCCTCCAGCGCGTCGAGACGGCCCCAGATGCGGACCATCTCGCCGAGCGCCGCCTTGGCCTTGCCGGACGGCAGCTTCGGCGCCATCGCGTCGTCGCCGACCCGTGACTCGTACACCAACGCCGAGACACAGGCCGCGAGTTCGGCCGGGTCGAGGCCCTCCCAGACCCCGGCGCGCAGGCATTCGCTGGCCAGCAGGTCGAGTTCGCCGTACAGCCGGGCGAGCCGTCTGCCGTGCTCCGTGGCCTCGTCGCCGCGCAGGTAGTCCAGCTCGGTGAGGAGGGCGACGATCCGGTCGAAGGTGCGGGCGATGGTGTTCGTCCGGCCCTCGATGCGGTTCTCCAGCTGCTTGGTGTCGCGTAGCAGCCGGTGGTAGCGCTCGGCCCAACGGGCGTGGTCCTCACGGTCGTTGCACCCGTGGCAGGGGTGGGCGCGGATCGCGGTGCGCAGCCGGGCGATCTCACGGTCGTCGGCGGCCTCGGAGCGGCGCTTGCGCAGCCGGTCGGGGACGATGTGCCCGGCCTTGGTGCGCAGCGCGGAGGCGAGGTCGCGACGGGACTGCGGGGAGCGCGGGTTGAAGGACTTCGGGATGCGCATCCGCTCCAGCGCCTCGACCGGCACCGGGAAGTCCATCGAGGCCAGTCGCTTCACCTGGCGCTCGGCGGTGAGGACCAGCGGGCGCGGTCCGTCGTGGTGCTCGAAGCCGCGGTGGCCGTTGGACCGGCCCGCGGGCAGCCCCGGGTCGAGAACCAGCGCCAGGCCCGCGAACTTGCCGGTCGGGACATGGATGATGTCACCGGGCTTGAGCTTCTCCAGCGCCACGGCCGCCTCGGCACGCCGCTGCGCCGCGCCCTGCTTGGCGAGCTCCGTCTCGCGGTCCTTGAGTTCGCGGCGCAGTCGCGCGTACTCGTCGAAGTCCCCGAGGTGGCAGGTCATGGACTCCTTGTAGCCCTCAAGACCCTCCTCGTTGCGCTGCACCTGCCGGGAGATCCCGACGACCGACTTGTCGGCCTGGAACTGCGCGAAGGACGTCTCCAGCAGCTCGCGCGAGCGGTGCCGGCCGAACTGCTCGACCAGGTTCACGGCCATGTTGTACGACGGCTTGAAGCTGGAGCGCAGCGGGTAGGTGCGGGTGCCCGCCAGTCCCGCCAGGTGGTCCGGGCTGAAGCCGCGCTGCCACAGCACGACGGCGTGGCCCTCGACATCGATGCCGCGGCGCCCGGCACGACCTGTGAGCTGGGTGTACTCGCCGGGTGTGATGTCGGCGTGCTGCTCGCCGTTCCACTTGACGAGCTTCTCCAGCACCACCGAGCGGGCGGGCATGTTGATGCCCAGTGCCAGGGTCTCGGTCGCGAACACGGCCTTCACCAGGCCGCGTACGAAGAGTTCCTCGACGACTTCCTTGAACGTGGGCAGCATGCCCGCGTGGTGGGCCGCGATGCCGCGCTCCAGGCCCTCCAGCCACTCGTAGTAGCCCAGGACGTGCAGGTCCTCGGAGGGGATGGACGCGGTGCGCTCCTCGACGATCTCGCGGACCTTCGCGCGCGCCTCCTCGTCGTTCAGCCTGAGGCCCGCGTACAGGCACTGCTGGACGGCGGCCTCACAGGCGGCGCGGCTGAAGATGAACGTGATCGCGGGCAGCAGGCCCTCGGCGTCGAGCCGTTCGATGACCTCGGGGCGGCCCGGTGTCCAGATCCGCGAGCGCTGCCGGCGCTCGCGCTCGCGGTCGGCCTCGCGCATGGCGCGGCCGCGTCTGCGGTCCTGGTACGACGGGCGGCTGGCCTCCATACGGGCCAGGCGGGTGAGGTCGGGGTTGACCGCCTTCTTGTTGCCCTCGCCCTCCTCGAAGAGGTCGTACATCCGGCGGCCGGCCAGCACGTGCTGGAACAGCGGGACGGGCCGGTGCTCGGAGACGATCACCTCGGTGTCACCGCGCACGGTGTCCAGCCAGTCGCCGAACTCCTCCGCGTTCGACACGGTCGCCGAGAGTGACACCAGGGTCACCGACTCGGGGAGGTGGATGATCACTTCCTCCCAGACGGCGCCGCGGAAGCGGTCGGAGAGGTAGTGCACCTCGTCCATGACCACATAGCCGAGGCCGAGGAGGGTCTGGGAGCCCGCGTACAGCATGTTGCGCAGCACCTCGGTGGTCATGACGACCACCGGGGCCTCGGAGTTGACGCTGTTGTCGCCGGTGAGCAGGCCGACCTTGTCCGCGCCGTAGCGGCGGCACAGATCGGCGTACTTCTGGTTCGAGAGCGCCTTGATCGGCGTGGTGTAGAAGCACTTCTTGCCCTGCTGGAGGGCGAGGTGGACGGCGAACTCGCCGACGATCGTCTTGCCCGAGCCCGTGGGCGCGGCCACGAGCACACCCTTGCCCGTCTCGAGCGCCTGGCAGGCCTCGATCTGGAAGGGGTCGAGGCCGAAGTCGTACATCTCGCGGAAGGAGGCGAGCGCGGTGGCCTGCTCGACAGCGCGCTTCCGTGCTGCCGCATACCGCTCGGCCGGTGAGAGGTCCTCTGTCATCGTGCTTTCGAGACTACCGGCAGCCACTGACAACATGACGATCAATATCCGGATCTGCTTATCTCAAACCCCGGATTCCCGCAGCTCAGGGAATGGCCACGCGCACCGCGGCGGGCACGCACTGCGCGGTGAGCGGCAGCGGCCCCAGCGGCTCCCCGTCCGCGTACGCGGTGACACCCTCGGCTACGAGCTCGACCTTGGAGGCCCGGTGCACGGTGACGACGGGGTGGTCGAGGTGGGTGCCCCGGTAGACCCTGGGGAACACCTTGAGCAGGGTCGTACGGCTGCACTCCCCGACGACCGTGACATCGAACAGCCCGTCCGCCAGGTCGGCGCCCGCGCAGATCCTCATCCCGCCGCCGTACGACGATCCGTTGCCGACCGCGACGAGGGTCGCCCGGATGTCCCGGACCTCGCCGTCGTCGAGGGTGATCCGGTACGGGAGGGGCCTGAGGGCGGCCAGTTCGGCGAGCATGGCGAGGTCGTACTTGAAGCGGCCGACCGGCCACCGCATGCGATTGCCGCGATCGTTGACCCTGGAGTCGAAGCCGGACGCGAGGACGGTGGCGAACCAGGTGCCGTTCACCCGGCCCAGGTCGATGTCGCGCAACCGCGCCCCCTTGAGGGACTCGGCGATCAGCCGTCCCGCGGCCGCCGGGTCGCGCACCGGGAGCCCGAGGGCGCGGGCGAAGTCGTTCCCGGTGCCGGCGGCGACCAGGCCGAGCGGGGTGCGGGTGCCGGCGACGGCCTGGAGGGCGAGGTTCGCCATGCCGTCGCCCCCGACGGCTATCAGGGCGCCGGTGCCGCCCTCGACGGCCGCACGCGCGCGCGTGAGGGCGTCCTCGGCGTTCTCCCCTAGGACCGTACGGACGGAGAATCCCGCCGCTCGCAATGCGAAAGCGGCCGGCTGCGCCGCGTGGGCGCCCCGGCCGCGTCCCGCGGTGGGGTTGACGAAGAGGGTGATCTCGCTGGTCACGGCCCTGACCCTACGAGATCTCCGGGCTTCGTCAGGTCACGTCGTCATAACCGTTGACCCGGTCCGTGCCCGACTGCTCGGGCAGCGCGCGGTGCGCCGACACGCTCTCGACCTCGCCGATGCCGTCGGGCGTGAGGTCCAGGTCGGAGGCCTCGTCGTCGGCCGGACCCTCGGCCTCGCGGAGCCGCTTGCGCCGGTCGTTCATCAGCGAGAAGACGACGGCGCCGAAGTACAGGACCCAGATCGGTACCGCGAGCGCCAGCATCGTCAGCGGGTCGGTGCTCGGCGTGGCGACGGCCGCGAAGACCGTGATGCCCATGATCATGGCGCGCCACCAGCCGAGCATGCGCTTGCCGGTCAGGATGCCGGTGAGGTTGAGCATGACCAGCAGCAGCGGCAGCTCGAAGGAGAGGCCGAAGACGACCACCATGCGCGTGACGAGGTCGAGCAGATCGTCCAGCGGCAGCAGGTTGTTCACGCCGTCCGGCGTGAAGTCGATCAGCACCTTCGCGGTGGTGGGCAGCACCTTGTAGGCGAAGAAGCCACCGGCGAAGAAGAGCGGAACGCCCGTCCCGACGAACGCGTACGCGTACTTCTTCTCGTTCTGGTGCAGACCGGGCGCGACGAACGCCCACAGCTGGTAGAGCCACACCGGCGAGGCGAGCGCGACACCGGCCATCAACGAGACCTTCAACGCCAGGGTGAACGGGGCGAGCAGACCGTTGATCGTGATCTGCGCGCACTGCTGGTGGCCCTTGGGCGTTTTCGCCAGCTCGGCGAAGCTCGAAGGACACCCGACCGAGTCCAGCACCGGCTTGGTGAAGAAGTTGATGATGTCGTTGTAGTAGAAGGCGGCCACGACCGTGACGATGACGATGGCCAGCATCGCCTTCGCGAGCCGGTTGCGGAGCTCACGAAGGTGATCCGCAAGGGGCATCCGTCCCTCGGGATCCTTCTCCTTCTTGCGGGCGGACTTGAGCAACCCACGTCCTCATCTCGTGCGGCGGGCCGGAGGCGTCCGGCCCTGCGTCAGCGCTTGGTCGTGTCCGTCGGCTCGGTGACCGGGCGGGAGCTGGTCACATCGCCGGGCGCGGCCTGGATCGTGCGCTGAGCCGGGGTCTGCTCGTCGGTGCTGGGCGGACCGGCCGGGGCGGGAGTGCTGCCCTCGTCCTTCATCGCCTTCGCCTCGCTCTTCAGGATGCGCGCGGACTTGCCCAGCGAGCGCGCCATGTCCGGAAGCTTCTTCGCGCCGAACAGCAGGATGATGACGACGAGGATGAGAATGATCTCGGGAGCGCCGAGCCTTCCGAACATAAGTCTTTACCTTCTCACCGAGGCGGCTGGGTCGGGGTGCTGTCCGATCGGTCGGACATGTGTCCGAACGTCGTGATGACAGCGATCGTAACGCTCAGGGGTGAACGCGGGGCAATCCCTGTGCGTACTCCCGGTTCGCGGCCCGCGCCTCGTTCTCCGGACCACGATCAGAAGCGTACCCGCCCTCACCGGCAAGTTGACAGGTTCAAACGGCTCATTGCCTCTACCTCGACGGACTCATACCGGGATCCCAGAAACGTCATACCGCATCCACAGAACGCGCGACCCCGACGGCCGCCCGCTCCAGGTCGTCGGCCGCCTGGTTGATCCTGCGCGCGGAGTCCGTCACCTGCTTCCCGAGACGTTCCGCCTCCACGAAGACACGGACGGCGAGCACGCCGAGAACGGCGATTCCAAGAAAACCCACAACAATCGCGAACATCGGCCAGAACATGAGGCCGAGCCTAAGACGTGGAGTGCAGGCGCAGTGTGCGCACCCCACCGCCGGTGAGGAGTTCGACGATGCGCTCGCCCGCGGGCTTGCGGACCGCCGAGCCGCACTCGGTGCAGGTGAAGGAGTAGAACGTGGTGCGGCTGGTGGCGCCGATGGCCAGCATCAGGGCGTTCGCCCTGAGCTCCAGAGCGGCCCGGCAGTCGGGGCAGCCCGCCTTGAACAGCACGTCGGCGACTCTCCGCATACCGGCGAACGCGGTGACGGCCGTCATCTCCGCCGCGCCCACGGACGCGCCGGCCCGCTCCGCGCCGCCCGCCTTCACCGACCCGCCGGACCTCTGCGAGGTACCGGCCCTCCCCGACGCGCCCGACATCGCCGACGTGGTCAAAGCCCCAGCTCCTGCCTGTCGTACGGTCCGTCCTGATCGCCCTCGAGCCCGTCGTAGGCCGCGAGTGCCTCCCGGGCCGCCTCGCGGGCGCTGTCCGCCAGCTCCGGTGGCGACACGATCCGGCCGTCCCGGCCCAGGCGCAGCGCCAGCCGTCGCAGCGACGCGGGGTCGGGGGTCCGCAAGGTGATACGCAGCCCGCCGTCCGGCAGCTCATCCGCACTGTCGTGCGGGTAGTACTCCGCGACCCAGCGCCCGCCCGGCCCGACCTCGACGACCACCTCGGGATCCTCGGCCGCGGGCTGCACCAGCCCCTCGGAGAGGTTCCGCAGTTCGATCTCGGGCGGCGCGGACGGCTCGTCGAGGATGCGGATCTCGGCGACCCGGTCGAGCCGGAAGGTGCGGCGCGCCTCGGAGCGGCGGCACCAGGCCTCCACGTACGTGTGCCCGACGCTGACCAGGCGGATCGGGTCGATCTCGCGCTCGGTGAGCTCGTCACGCGAGGGCGAGTAGTAGCGGATCCACAGCCGGCGGCGCTCGGAGATCGCCCGGTCGACGTCCGCGAAGACCCCGCCCTCGGACTCGAAGGTCACCGAGAGGCGGGAGCTGGCACCCGCCGCCTCGCCCGAGGCGGCCTCCACCTTGGCGGTGGCGCGCAGCAGCGCCTGCCGGTCGCCCTCGCGCAGCCCGGGCAGCGTGGAGACCGCGCGGGCGGCCACCAGCAGCGCGGTCGCCTCGTCGGCGGCGATACGGAGGGGTTCGGCGACGTCGTCGGGGTTGTGCCACCAGATGCGGTCGCCGTCGGTGTCGATGTCGAGGAGGTCACCGCCGCGGAAGCTGGTCCCGCACAGGGGCAGCACGTCGAGGTCGGAGATCAGCTCGTCCTCGGTGATCCCGAAGGCCCGGGCGACATCACCGACGTGCGCGCCGGGGCGCTCGCGCAGATAGGTCACCAGGGAGAGCATCCGCCGGGTCTGGTCGATCGCGTTCGTGGGCCTGGCCGGTTTTCCTGCCACGTTCTCTACGTTCCCCCTCAGCCCTTGGCCACGGCGCGCAGCCGGTCCACTACATCGGCCCGCAGCTCGGCGGGCTCCAGGACCACCACATCGGGCCCGAACTCGACGAGCCAGGCATCCAGGCCGTGCCCGTACGGAATCTCCAACTCGTCCCAGTCGTCGCCCAGTTCCCGTACGGAGACGGCCTTGGCCCGCAGCGGGTAGCCGGAGCCGGAGCGCAGCCGGATCAGCGCGGAGCGGTCGGCGATCTCGCCCGCCCAGCTCGCGACGGTCTCCCGCACGGTGACGACGTCGGGCACCTCGGCGGTGTAGCGCCCGGCGCGGGAGCGGACCCTGCCGGTGATCCGGGAGAGTCTGAAGACGCGCTCGGCGCCGCGGTCGCGGTCCCAGCCCGCCAGGTACCAGTGGCCGCGCCAGCACTCCAGCGCCCACGGCTCGACCTGCCGGGTCTCGGGGCGGGCGGCGGTCGCCTTGCGGTAGTCGAAGACGACCGGGCGGCGGTCGCGGCAGGCCAGCATCAGCGGCTCGAAGGCCGCCTCGTGCACGGGGATGTGCGGTTCGAGGGCGCCATGCGCCTCGTAGGGGTCGAAGTCCTCGGGCAGCCCGGCGGCGCGCAGCTTCTGCAACGCACCGCTCGCCGCGCCGGCCAGCCGGGCCTGCTGCCAGACCTTGGCGGCGAGGCCGAGGGCGGCGGCCTCCTCGGCGTCGAGGGTGACGGGCGGCAGGCGGTTGCTGTCGCGGCGGGCGAGATAGCCGACCTCGCCGTCGAGGTTCTCTACCGTCTCGATGACCAGGCCCAGCTCGCGCAGATCGTCCTTGTCGCGCTCGAACATCCGGTTGAAGGAGTCGTCCGACCCGGCTTCCAGATAGGCCTCGATGGACTCGCGGAGTTCGCGCTTGCTGAGCGGCCGCCGCGTCCCGAGCAGACACAGCGCGAGGTTCATCAGCCGCTCGGCCTTGGCAATGGCCATCGACGCCCTTCCTATGGTGCTTCCGACCGATGACCGTACCGCTCCTGAGTGCCCCGGCAAAAGCCGAGGGCCCATGCCCGGACAGGCATGGGCCCCAGGTGATCGACTTCGAACGAATCCCGATCACAGAGCGCACGAAGATCAGGCGGGAACCCGACCTTCACGATGATCGGATCAAGACCCGATCCGGCCGATGGATCAGACCGCGACCAGGTCGCAGACGAAGATCAGCGTCTCGCCGGGGGCGATCCGGCCCCCGGCGCCACGGTCGCCGTACGCGAGGTGCGCCGGGATGACCAGCTGGCGACGGCCGCCGACCTTCATGCCCTGCACACCCTGGTCCCAGCCGCTGATGACCTGACCGACACCGAGCTGGAACTCCAGCGGGGTGCCGCGGTTCCAGGAGGCGTCGAACTCCTCGCCGGTGGAGAAGGCCACGCCCACGTAGTGGACCTTGACGAAGTCGCCGGCCTTGGCGACCTGCCCCTCGCCCTCCCAGATGTCCTTGATCTCGAGGTCCGCCGGGGGCTCGCCGCCCGGGAAGTCGATCTCGGGCTTCTCGATGCTCACGTCTCTAGCTCCTGCTTGTTCGCGTAAAGGCCTTAAAGCAACACCGACAGTCTCACATCCCGCAACGCGTTACATCTTGGCCAGGATGTCCACCGAGAACACCAGGGTGGAGTCCTTCTTGATGCCACTGCCGCTCGGCGGGTTGTTGCCGTAGCCCAGCGCCGGCGGAATGACGATGAGGACGCGGCTGCCCACCTTCTTGCCGGTCAGGCCCTGCGCCCAGCCCTTGACGACCTGCTGGAGCGAGAACGACGCCAGCCGGCCGCTGCTGTACGTCGAGTCGAACTCCTTTCCGGTGTCCCAGAGCACGCCCTTGTACTGCACCAGGACACTGCTGTCCGCCTTGACCTCGTCGCCGTCGCCCTCGAGGACGTAGTTCGCCACGAGCTTCGTCGGAGCCGTCGTCTTCGGCACGTCGATGGAGGGGGCCTTGCCGTCCGTGTTCGTGCCGACCTTCGGGAGGGCGGCGTCGCTCTGCGCGACCGCCTTGCCCTGGGCGGAGCTCTGCGCGTTGAAGGTGTTCTCGATGTCGACGACGAACACCAGCGTGTCGGTGCCCTTGATGCCCGCCTGCGTGTTGCCCTGCTTGCCGTAGCCCCAGGTCGGCGGCACGGACATCTCCACGCGGCTGCCGGCCTTCTTGCCCACCAGCGCATAGCGCCAGCCGTCGATGATGCCGCCCTGCGCGAGCTGGATGACCAGCGGCGTCTTACGGTCGTAGGAGTTGTCGAAGACCTTCGCGGTGTCCCAGATCTGGCCGAGGTAGTTGGCCTGGATGTAGTCGTTCTCCGCGACCGTCTTGCCGCCGCCCGCGATGACCGTCTTGACCGCCAGATCCTTCGACGGAGCGCCGGTGCCCTTGGCCACGGTCGGCTTCTCACCGAACTTCGTCCCGGCCGTGATCGCCGGCAGCGGACCGTCGACGATCTTCGGCGGCGGCGCCGCCGAGGCGGACGCGGCGGCCGACGGAGACGGGCTACTGCTGCTGGACTTGGCCTTGTCCGACTTGTCGTCACCGCATCCGGCGAGCGTGACCAGTCCGGCGGGTACGGCAATGAGGAGAGAGCGTCGGCGCACGGTGAGGGCCTCGTATCGATCGATCTTGGTTGATGGCGTGCGCGCAACTCTACGACGTGAGAAGGGCGCCGTACGGAAAACGTACGGCGCCCCGCGTTGCGTTCCGCCATCACACGCGGAACTCAGCGCTCACATTCCCGCGATCAGCTTCTCCACCCGATCGTCGACCGAACGGAACGGGTCCTTGCACAACACCGTGCGTTGTGCCTGGTCGTTGAGCTTGAGATGGACCCAGTCGACGGTGAAATCGCGGCGCTGCTCCTGAGCGCGCCGGATGAAGTCGCCGCGCAGCCGGGCCCGAGTGGTCTGCGGCGGCACGGACTTGCCTTCGAAGATCTTCAAATCGTTGCAGATCCGGGTGGCTTGTCCCTTCCTCTCCAGCAGGTAGTACAGACCACGACGCCGGTGGATGTCGTGATATGCGAGGTCTATCTGCGCGACCCGGGGATGCGACATCGTCATGTTGTGCTTGGCCCGGTACCGCTCGATGAGCTTGTACTTCATCACCCAGTCGATTTCGGTACCGATCCGGTCGAGGTCCTCGGCCTCGATCGCGTCGAGCGTGCGGCCCCACAGTTCGAGCACCTGCTCGACCGTGCCGGTGCGGATGCCGCGGCGCTCGCAGAAGTCCACGGCCTTCTCGAAGTACTCCCGCTGCACTTCCAGCGCGGAGGCCTCCCGGCCGCTGGCCAGACGCACCTTGCGCCGGCCCGTAATGTCGTGACTGACCTCGCGGATCGCCCGAATGGGGTTCTCCAGGGTGAGGTCGCGCATGACCGTACCGGCCTCGATCATGCGCAGTACCAGGTCGGTGGCGCCGACCTTGAGGAGCATCGTCGTCTCGGACATGTTCGAGTCACCGACGATGACATGCAGCCGCCGGTAGCGCTCGGCGTCGGCGTGCGGTTCGTCGCGGGTGTTGATGATCGGCCGGGAGCGGGTCGTCGCCGAGCTGACGCCCTCCCAGATGTGCTCGGCGCGCTGGCTCACGCAGTACACGGCGCCGCGCGGAGTCTGCAGCACCTTGCCGGCACCGCACAGCAGCTGCCGGGTGACCAGGAAGGGAATGAGAATGTCCGCGAGCCGGGAGAACTCCCCGTGCCGGGCCACCAGATAGTTCTCGTGGCACCCGTAGGAGTTGCCCGCCGAGTCGGTGTTGTTCTTGAACAGGTAGACGTCGCCCGCGATTCCTTCCTCGTGCAGGCGTCGTTCGGCGTCGACCAGGAGTCCTTCGAGAATGCGCTCGCCGGCCTTGTCGTGGGTGACGAGTTCCGTCACGTTGTCACATTCGGGTGTCGCGTATTCCGGATGTGATCCCACGTCGAGATAGAGGCGGGCGCCGTTCCGCAGAAAGACATTGCTGCTGCGGCCCCATGACACGACACGGCGGAAGAGGTACCGCGCCACCTCGTCGGGAGACAGGCGGCGCTGTCCCCTGAACGTACACGTGACGCCGTACTCGTTCTCCAGCCCGAAAATGCGGCGGTCCATGACTGAACATTACGCCCGATCCCCCGAGCTGAAACGGGGTTCGACGGCACGGTTTGGATCATTTTCCGATGAGACCGCAACGACCGCACCGTCCCCGGTAGCTGCGAGGACCCGCCCCGTGGCCAGCAGAACCACCAGCGCGGCGGCACCCGCACCACCCGGCAGGGCGAAGCCCCACACCGCCCCGCCCCGCTCGACGACCGGGCCCGCCAGGCCCGTTCCGACCGACGCGCCCACGGTGAACGTCGTCACAAGCCAGGAGAACGCCTCGGTGACGGTGCCCCTCGGCGCGTGCCGGTCGACAATGATGAACGCGCAGGCGATGCAGGGCGCCAGGAAGACCCCGGCGAGCGCCGCGAGGGCCGTCATCACGACCGCGCCCGGCATCAGCACGAGTGGCAGATAACACACCGCCAGAAGGGCGACCAGCACCCGCAGTCGCCGCTCGGGCGCGCCGCTCCACCGGCGCGCCCCGTACGCCGTCCCGCCGACGAGGGCCCCGAGCCCCACGGCCGCCATCAGCCAGCCGTACACCGCGTCACCGCCGTGGTCGTCGGCGTACGACACCGCGGCGACCGTGATCGAGCCGAGCGCGATCCCCACGAAGAGGAACGCGCCGAGCAGCGCCAGCAGCCCGGGTGAGCGCAACGCGCCGAGCCAGTGCGCCTCGCGCGGTGCCGAACGCCACGCGCGCGAGGGGGGCGAGAGGACCACGGAGAGAGCGCCCAGCACCCCGACGACGTTCAGGATCAGCAGCGCCGCCCGGGCGGACCACAGCGAAGCGCACAGCGTCAGGAGCAAGGGTCCGACGGTGAACATGACTTCCTGCGCCACGGCGTCCATCGCGTACGCGGTGTGCACCTGTTCCTCCCGGCGCAGCACGGAGGGCCACAAGGCCCGCAGACCGCCCTCCAGGGGCGGCGTGAAGAGCCCGGCGACGGCCATCGACAGATACGCCACCGGCAGCGGGTCGGTGCCCGAGAAGGCGAAGACGCCCATCCCGAGGGCCGAGACGAGCGCGGCCGGCAACTGGACGCGCGGCTGCCCGTACAGATCCACGAGCCGCCCGAGCAGCGGCTGCCCCACGGCGTTGCCCACCCCGTACACGGCGGCGAGCGCGCCGGCCAGGCTGTACGTCCCGCCCCCCGCCCGGACGAAGAGCACGACGGCGATGGCGGCGGTGGCGTTCGGCAGCCGCCCCGTGAGCGTGCCGGCGAGCAGCCGTGCGGCGTGCCTCGCCCTGAGGATCTCCAGGTATCCCGCGGCCATGTGATGCCCTTCCGGTAACGCGTGACGTCCGACTGGTCATGCACACGAGGTTTTACGTATAACTCCCTGTGTCATACGTACCATGTGCCCAGTCCGCGAGTCCAGACGAAGGAGCAGGTCGCCGGTGGCACGAGGTAGCACCCGCCCGACGAGCCGTGACGTCGCCCAGGCCGCCGGGGTGTCCCAGGCCGCGGTCTCCCTGGTGCTGGGCGACAAGTGGCGCGGCCGGGTCTCCGAGACGACCGCGGAACGCGTCCGCGAGGCCGCCCAGGAGCTCGGCTACCGCCCGAACCTGGCCGCCCGCAACCTCCGCCTGGGCCGCACCCGTACGGTCCTCCTGGTGGTCCCGGCGCTGACCACCGAGTTCTTCGCCGGGGTCTACACCGGCGCCGCCCGCGTCGCGGCGGAACACGGCTTCGGCGTGGTCCTGTACCCCTCCCCCGAGGGCATCGGCCCCGCCCGCGACCCGTTCGGCTCCGCGGCGGCCGCCCTGGACGGCGTCATCGCCTCCTCCATGGCCGCGGACGCCCTGACCGCCATCCGGGGCGACCAGCTCCCCTTGGTGATGCTCGACAGCGACCCGGAGGGCAGCCTGGGCGCGGCGACCGTCAACCTCGACATCAAGGACGGCGTACGACAGGTGGCCGAGCACCTCCTGTCCCTGGGCCACCGCCGTTTCCTCCATCTGGCGGCGGACATCCCGTCCTGGACCTTCGAGGCACGCGCCCGGGAACTGGCCAAACGCCTGTCCGAGGTCCCCGGCACGGACCTCCGCACGACCCGGGCCCCGATCTCCATCGAGGACGCCGTGGCCGCCGCGGAATCAGCCCTGGCCGCCCCCGGTCCCCGCCCCACCGCCCTGGTATGCGACGACGACAAACTGGCGGCCGGCGCCTACAAGGCCGCCCGCCGCCTGGGCCTGCGCATCCCCGAGGACCTCTCCGTCACCGGACTGGACGACCTGGCCCTGGCCCAGGCCATCGACCCGGAGCTCACTACCGTCCGCCTGGACGCCGAACGGTTCGGCGAACGGGGCATGGAAGCCCTCCTGGCCGTCCTGGACGGCCGAACACCCCCCGTGGGCGACATCCCGGTACACCTGGTCGTACGAGGCTCCACAGCCCCACCGAGCGTCCCCTAGACCACGCGCCCCACGCACCCGCAGCCGCCGACGCACGAAAGGGGCCGTGCCGGTACATCCGAAGCCCGTCGCCTACGTCCGGATCTGGAAACGGCTCCCCATGGGGCAACGTCTGATCCGGCGGCGACGGGCTGGATGTACCGGCACGGCCCCGCCCCACCCACCGGCACCCGGCAGGCAGGGCGAACACCAACGGTCACTCCTCGTCTTCGGCGTCCTCGGCCTCCGTGGCGGTCTCCGCGCCGCCCTCCTCCAGCAGCCGGCCCAGCTGACGCCCGACGATCCGCCTGAACTTGCGCTGCTGCGGACGCGTACGGTCCAGGACCGCGACCTCCAGGCGCTCCGCGGGGATCTCCCGCTCTCCCCCGTTCGGCTCCCGCGACAGCGACTGCACGGCCAGCTTCAGCGCCTGGGCCAGTGACATCCCGTCCTGGTGGCGCTGGTCCAGGTAACTGCTGATCTGCTCGGCATTGCCACCCACCGCGACGGACCCGTGCTCATCCACGATGGACCCGTCGTGCGGCAGCCGATAGATCTGGTCACCTTCCGGGGTCTCCCCCACCTCGGCGACCACGAGCTCCACCTCGTACGGCTTCTCGGCGGCCGAGGAGAAGATCGTGCCCAGCGTCTGCGCGTACACATTCGCCAGACCCCGAGCGGTCACATCGTCACGGTCATAGGTGTAACCCCGCAGATCGGCATAGCGCACACCACCGATCCGCAGATTCTCGTATTCGTTGTACTTGCCGGCGGCCGCGAAACCGATCCGGTCGTAGATCTCGCTGAACTTGTGCAGCGCACGGGACGGGTTCTCGCCGACGAACACAATGCCGTCGGCGTACTGCAGCACAACGAGGCTGCGACCGCGGGCGATGCCCTTACGGGCGTACTCCGCCCGGTCGGCCATGGCCTGCTGGGGTGAGACATAGAACGGCGTCGACACCGGTTATCCGTCCCTTTCTGTCGAAGTCACTGGGTCACCTTGGCAAAAGGAGCCGGGCTCAGAGCAGCGCGGCCCGCGGACCGTCCGGCTGCTCCAGACGCCGCTCCAGGATCGCGCGGGCGATCTCGGAGGACTCGTCGTCGGTGAGCCTGCGGAAACCGTCCTCGGTGATCACGGTGACGATCGGGTAGATCCGGCGGGCGACGTCGGGACCACCGGTCGCCGAGTCGTCGTCGGCCGCGTCGTACAGCGCCTGGATGACCAGGGTCGTGGCCTGCTCTTCGGTCAGGTCGTCGCGGTAGAGCTTCTTCATGGCACCGCGCGCGAAGATCGAGCCGGAGCCGGTGGAGGCGTAGCCGTGCTCCTCGGAGCGGCCGCCGGTGACGTCGTAGGAGAAGATGCGGCCCTTCTCGCGGTCCACGTCGTAACCCGCGAAGAGGGGGACGACGGCGAGGCCCTGCATGGCCATGCCGAGGTTGGAACGGATCATGGTGGAGAGCCGGTTGGCCTTGCCCTCCAGGGAGAGCGTGGTGCCCTCCACCTTCTCGAAGTGCTCCAGCTCCAGCTGGAACAGCTTGACCATCTCGACGGCCAGACCGGCCGTACCGGCGATGCCCACCGCCGAGTACTCGTCGGCCGGGAAGACCTTCTCGATGTCGCGCTGAGCGATCATGTTGCCCATGGTGGCCCGGCGGTCGCCGGCGAGGACCACTCCGCCGGGGAACGTGACGGCGACGATGGTCGTGCCGTGCGGGGCCTCGATCACGCCCTGGACGGGCGGCAGCTGCCGCTTGCCCGGCAGCATCTCCGGCTGGTGCTCGGACAGGAAGTCCATGAAGGACGACGACCCGGGCGTCAGGAAGGCAGCCGGTAGACGCCCGGTGCTACGAGTGTTGGCTTCCACGGGGATCCTTCCAAGTAGGCGGCAGCCCGACGAACAGCGTCGGGATCATCTCCCAACTTGCCGATGGCCGAATTGCAGTTGAAGCACAGTACGCCACGGACCCTACCCGTCTCGTGGCAGTGATCCACATGAACTGCAGGAGCTTTCAAACAGATCACACAGAGCCCCATTTGAGAGGCGACCATCTCGTCACGCTCAGCTTCGGTCATGCCGTAGTGGCGCTTGAGGTGACCTTCTCGCCCCCGGATGGCCTTGGACGCTTTGCAGCACGTCGCAAGGCCATCCGATGCAGTGGCATTGCGATGCCACTCGCTATGGGGCTTGATCTCGCCACAGCCCCGACAGAGTTTGTGCCCCTCAGGCACGTCCACTCGAGGCCGGACGTTCCGCCCCTTGGCAAGCTGCCGCTCCTGGTGATGCGCCGCAGCACACGCGCGACAATAAGCCTGAAGCCCATCGCGCATCGACTTGTTACTCGCGAAGGCCGTCCGCGGTTTGCACTCCTTGCACCGCGAACAGCGCTTCACGGTCAGGCCCTCCGACACCTAAAGGCCACCGAGCCTTCGATTCAAAGGTGGGGTCACTCCCCACCCTTCTGAACGAAGCTTCGCACGAAGTCCTCGGCGTTCTCCTCCAAGACATCGTCGATCTCGTCCAGTACGGAGTCGACGTCGTCGCTCAGCTTCTCCTGGCGTTCCTTGAGGTCGTCCGATACCTGCGCGTCCTGCGCCTGCTCCTCGACCTCCTCGGTGGAACGCGTCGCCTTCTGCTGTCCGCCGCCGGTGTCCTTGGTCGCCATAACCCTCACCCCGCTCGGTTCGCCGTTCTTGATCAGACCCTACAAGCAGGGTCCGACATCGGCCCCGCAGTTGCCACAACGTCCGGGAGCCACCTCGATGATTCCCGGACGTCGCGTCTTTCCACCCCGTTGTGCCGCCCGGGCTCCGGCGCCCCTGGCGGCCCGCTCAGCCGCCTGACAGGACCCTGACCAGGTCTTCCGCCGTACGACAGCGGTCGAGGAGCTCCTTGACGTGATTACGCGTTCCGCGAAGCGGCTCCAGGGTTGGGACGCGCTGGAGCGAGTCCCGGCCCGGCAGATCGAAGATCACCGAGTCCCAGGAGGCCGCCGCCACGTCGTCCGCGTACTGCTCCAGACAGCGCCCGCGGAAGTACGCACGGGTGTCCTCGGGCGGCTTCGTACGGGCCCGCTCGACGTCCCGCTCGTCCAGGAGCCGCTTCATCTTGCCGCGCGCCGCCAGGCGGTTGTACAGGCCCTTCTCGGCCCGTACGTCGGCGTACTGGAGGTCGACCAGGTGCAGCCGTGCCGCGTCCCAGTCGAGGCTGTCACGGCGCCGGTAGCCCTCCATGAGCTCCCGCTTGGCGACCCAGTCGAGCTCCCCTGAGAGGCTCATCGGGTCGTTCTCCAGGCGGTTGAGAGTGTCCTCCCAGCGGGCCAGGACGTCCTTGGTCTGGTCGTCGGCGTCCGCCCCGAACCGTTCCTCCACGTATTTGCGCGACAGCTCGAAGTACTCCATCTGGAGCTGCACGGCGGTCAGCGTGCGTCCGCTGCGCAGCGTGACGAGCCGCTTCAGTGTGGGGTCGTGCGAGACCTGGTGCAGCGTGCGCACGGGCTGGTCGACGGCCAGGTCGACGGCGATGAAGCCGTCCTCGATCATGGACAGGACCAGGGCGGTCGTGCCCAGCTTGAGATAGGTCGAGATCTCCGACAGGTTCGCGTCACCGATGATCACGTGCAGCCTGCGGTACTTCTCGGCGTCCGCGTGCGGCTCGTCGCGGGTGTTGATGATGGGGCGCTTGAGCGTGGTCTCGAGGCCCACCTCGACCTCGAAGTAGTCCGCGCGCTGACTGAGCTGGAAGCCGTGCTCGTGCCCGTCCTGGCCGATACCGACGCGGCCCGCTCCGGTGACGACCTGGCGTGAGACGAAGAACGGCGTCAGGTGGCGCACGATGTCCGAGAAGGGGGTCTCCCGCTTCATCAGGTAGTTCTCGTGCGTGCCGTACGAGGCGCCCTTGTTGTCGGTGTTGTTCTTGTAGAGGTGGATCGGCTGGGCACCGGGGAGCTGGGCCGCGCGCTCCGCGGCCTCCGCCATGATGCGCTCGCCGGCCTTGTCCCACAGGACGGCGTCCCACGGGTTGGTGACCTCGGGAGCGCTGTACTCCGGGTGCGCGTGGTCCACGTACAGCCGTGCGCCATTGGTGAGGATGACGTTGGCCAGGCCGATGTCCTCGTCGGTGAGCTGGCTGGAGTCGGCGGCCTCGCGGGCGAGGTCGAAGCCTCGCGCGTCCCGCAGCGGGTTCTCCTCCTCGAAATCCCAGCGGGCGCGGCGCGCCCGGTGCATCGCCGCCGCGTACGCGTTGACGATCTGGGACGAGGTGAGCATGGCATTGGCGTTGGGGTGGCCGGGGACGGAGATCCCGTACTCCGTCTCGATGCCCATTACTCGCCGTACGGTCATGCGGCCCTCCTTGCCCGGCGGCGCCCTCGGTCGAGGGCGCTGCTCAAGTACCGCTGGTGCTCCGGTGCGTGTGCGGTGCCCGTCCCCGCAACGCGCGACTCGGCGGTACGAAAGAGCCTAGAACGCCTCTGCGCTGGTGGGGAGATCATTTGCGTCATTGCTCTGCTCCAGCCGTGCCCCGGAAAGCAGTCGGCTGCGGGTACCCGTGGAGGGCACCCGCAGCCGCCCTGGCTTTTACAGGTACTGCCCGGTGTTCGCCACCGTGTCGATGGAGCGTCCGGTGTCCGCGCCCTGCTTTCCGGTGACGAGCGTACGGATGTAAACGATCCGTTCGCCCTTCTTTCCGGAGATTCGGGCCCAGTCGTCCGGGTTGGTGGTGTTCGGCAGGTCCTCGTTCTCCTTGAACTCGTCCACGCACGCCTGGAGGAGGTGGGAGACCCGAAGGCCCTTCTGGTTCTGCTCGAGGAAGGCCTTGATCGCTGCCTTCTTGGCGCGGCCGACGATGTTCTCGATCATGGCGCCCGAGTTGAAGTCCTTGAAGTACAGGACTTCCTTGTCGCCGTTGGCGTAGGTGACCTCGAGGAAGCGGTTCTCCTCGGACTCGGCGTACATCTGCTCCACGGCGGTCTGGATCATGCCGTGGACGGTGGCCGCCCGGTCCCCGCCGTGCTCTCCGAGGTCGTCGGAGTGCAGCGGGAGGCGTTGTGTGAGGTACTTGGCGAAGATGTCCTTGGCGGCCTCGGCGTCCGGGCGCTCGATCTTGATCTTCACATCGAGTCGTCCGGGGCGCAGGATCGCGGGGTCGATCATGTCCTCGCGGTTCGAGGCGCCGATCACGACCACGTTCTCCAGGCCCTCCACGCCGTCGATCTCGGCGAGCAGCTGGGGGACGATGGTGTTCTCCACGTCCGAGCTGACGCCCGATCCACGGGTGCGGAAGAGGGACTCCATCTCGTCGAAGAAGACGATGACGGGGGTGCCCTCGCTGGCCTTCTCACGAGCACGCTGGAAGACGAGGCGGATCTGCCGCTCGGTCTCGCCTACGTACTTGTTCAGGAGCTCGGGGCCCTTGATGTTCAGGAAGAAGCTCTTGCCGGTGGCCTGGCCGGTGACCTCGGCGACCTTCTTGGCCAGCGAGTTGGCGACCGCCTTGGCGATGAGCGTCTTGCCGCATCCGGGGGGCCCGTACAGCAGCACACCCTTGGGCGGCCGCAGTTCGTGCTCCTTGAAGAGGTCGGGGTAGAGGTAGGGAAGCTCGACCGCGTCGCGGATCAGTTCGATCTGGTTTCCCAGGCCGCCGATCTGCTCGTAGCCGATGTCCGGGACCTCTTCGAGGACGAGTTCCTCGACCTCGCTCTTGGGGACAACTTCGTAGACGTAGCCGGAACGGGGTTCGAGAAGCAGGGCGTCTCCGGGACGGATGGTGACGTCCAGCAGCGGCTCGGCGAGCCGTACCACCCGTTCCTCGTCGGTGTGTCCCTGCACGAGGGCGCGTTCGCCGTCCTCGAGGATCTCCTTGAGGGTGACGATGTCGCCGACGCTCTCGTACTCCATGGCCTCGACCACGTTGAGGGCTTCGTTGAGCATCAGTTCCTGGCCGCGCCTGAGCTCTTCGAGCTCCACGCTGGGGCTGACGTTCACCCGGAGCTTGCGGCCCCCGGTGAAGATGTCCGCCGTGCCGTCCTCGTTCGCCGTGAGGAAGACACCGAAGCCGGCCGGTGGCTGTGCCAGCCGGTCGACCTCTTCCTTGAGGGCCACGATCTGGTCGCGGGCCTCACGGAGCGTGTTGGCGAGCCGCTCGTTCTGTGCGGACACGCCGGCCAGGTTGGTCTGCAGCTCGACGATCCGCTCTTCGAGAATCCTCGTGTGCCGCGGAGAGTCGGCGAGCTTGCGTCGCAGGACGGCGATCTCCTGCTCAAGGTAGGCAACCTGCCCGGCAGGGTCATCGGACCCTCGTCCCGGGCGGATGCCGCGGTTCATGTCGTCGTCGTGGGCTGCCACGGTCCTCACCTCCTCCAAGGGGAGCTGGACGCTTCCAGACCCTACCTGGGTGGGTGTCGATTGAAACCCCTAGATCACAAAGACTGTCGGGGTGTGTCCGATCTTCACCCTTGCGCTCTCCCTCACGCCAGGGGAATACCCATCGAACACGGTCGGGAAGCGGGCGGAGGTAGGGTCGACGTGTTCAACACCCGTCAGAGCTGGCCCGATTCCCCAGTCTTCGGATCGCTCGACGCAGGAAACGGCAGGAGAAATGACCGTGCAGCAGGAGGCCCCAGGCGACGGCGAGGCTCTCGAGGTCTGGATCGACCAGGATCTGTGCACCGGAGACGGCATCTGCGCGCAGTACGCGCCGGAGGTCTTCGAGCTGGACATCGACGGTCTGGCCTATGTGAAGAGCACCGACGACGAGCTTCTGCAGGCCCCGGGCGCCACAACGCCCGTACCGCTGACGCTTCTGCGGGATGTCGCCGACTCCGCGAAGGAGTGCCCGGGCGACTGCATCCACGTACGTCGGGTTTCGGACAGGGTCGAGGTCTACGGTCCCGACGCGGAGTGACCCACAGGGCACTCCGCGTCACGACGTGTCTCTTTTCTCACACGCTTCTCATGCGTTCCGGGCACCGGAGGGCGTCGAGCGGATGAACGTGCCGTTCTTCCACTGCCACTTGGCCTGCTCCTTCACGTCCGGGCAGCAACTCGGCACGTCGGCAGAGGAGTAGCCGAGCAGGGTCGCCGTGACGGCGCCGTCACGCACCGCGAAGTCGGTGACGCTCAGGCGGTCCTTCGGGTCGACCAGGGTGGCCACGACGCGGGGCTTCTTGGCTCCCGACCCGCCCTGGGTGAGGACGTAGACGCCGTTGGGCGGGGTGCCGATGCCCGCGTCGCAGCGGACCACGGCCACCGTCTCCGGGCTGCCGTCGCCGTCGAGGTCTCCGGACGCCTTCTTCTGCACGAGGACCTTGGCGGGCCCGCACTCGATCGGGAACGTGACGCCCGCGGGGTTCGGGGGCGCCGTCGCGGCCGGGGCGGACTTGGCCCCGGGGCTGGGCTGGGCCGCCGTCGCGGAGCCGGGCTGGAGGACCGAGGAGAGGGCGACGACTCCGGCCAGGGCGGTGGCCGTGGCGAGCCAGTGGATGGGGCGGGTGTGGGTGTGTGCCAGTTCCGGGACGACGGGTTGCTGCACTAGGAGCGTCTCCTGGGAGGGCCGTGACGGTGGGGGTGGGGTGGCCAGCATGGTGCCACACGTCACAGTGGGGTGGAACGGCGGGGTCCGGACTTCTGGCGGCGTGTCCTGGCGGCGCGTCAACGGAAAGGGCTTGCGGTGGAGTTGCCCACCTGTCTCGCGGCCCACGTACGGGAACGCGCTGCGGCCGAGCCCCGGAGTGCTTCCGGGAACTCGGCCACAGGTGTGGTGCGTTGGGTACGTCGACGGCGTGGTCGCCGGTCGGGTCAGCGGCCTGAGCCGCCGTCGGCGTTCGGACCGGTGTAGTCGTCGCCGTACGCGCCCTTGGCCGGGCGGCGGCGGCGCATGGGCGGCTCGACACCGTCCGCGAGGCGGCGGGCGGTGAGCAGGAAGCCGGTGTGGCCGATCATCCGGTGGTCCGGGCGGACCGCCAGGCCCTCGACGTGCCAGTTGCGGATCATCGACTCCCACGCGGACGGTTCGTTGAAGGAGCCGATCTCGCGGATGGACTCGACGGTCCGGGCGAGCTGGGTGGTGGTGGCGACGTAGCAGCACAGGATGCCGCCGGGGACGAGCGCCTTGGAGACGGCCTCCAGGCACTCCCAGGGGGCGAGCATGTCGAGGATGACACGGTCGACGTCGGTGTCGGACAGATTGTCCTGGAGGTCGCCGACGGTGAGCTGCCAGGCGGGGTGCGGGCCGCCGAAGTAGCGCTCCACGTTCTGCTGGGCGATCTCCGCGAAGTCCTCGCGGCGCTCGTAGGAGTGGAGCATGCCCTGGTCGCCGACGGCGCGCAGCAGGAAGCTGCTGAGGGAGCCGGAGCCCACGCCCGCTTCCACGACGCGCGCGCCGGGGAAGATGTCGGCGAAGGCCAGGATCTGCCCCGCGTCCTTGGGGTAGACCACGGCGGCGCCGCGGGGCATGGACAGGACGTAGTCGGGGAGCAGGGGGCGCAGCGCGAGATAGGCGACGTTCCCCGTGGTGCGGACAACGCTGCCCTCGGGAGCGCCGATCAGCTCGTCGTGGGGGAAGGAACCCTTGTGGGTGTGGAAGTTCTTCCCGGCCTCGAGCGTGAACGTGTAGTGGCGGCCCTTGGGGTCGGTCAGCTGAACCTGGTCCCCGACCTTGAAGGGCCCGCGCCTGCGGGCGGCACCGGTCGGTTCGGACATGTGACCAGCCTACCGGTCCCCGCGCGGGGCGCTGACCATAG
Source organism: Streptomyces sp. NPDC090798 (assembly GCF_044768965.1). Classification (NCBI taxonomy): domain Bacteria; kingdom Bacillati; phylum Actinomycetota; class Actinomycetes; order Kitasatosporales; family Streptomycetaceae; genus Streptomyces; species Streptomyces sp. NPDC090798. The sequence goes on along the minus strand of NZ_JBIVXA010000003.1, from coordinate 217,463 downwards.
GAGGTGCGTGCGGACACTGCGGGTGATTCGTGGCTGGTCGCGCCCCCGCGGCCGGGCCGCGCATGCCACAGCCCCACGCCCCTTTGAGGCGCGCCACAGGACCGGGGGTTCGACGGATTCGGTCAGGACGGGCGGGCCATCGCCTTGACGAAGGCTCGCTCGACGTCCGCCGCCGAGAGGACTCCGTAGATCTCGCCCGAGTCCTCCACCACCAGGTACTCGGTCGCCGGGGTGGCGCGGAGGGTGTCCAGGAGGGCCTCGCCGGCGAGTTCCGCGGAGACGCGCATGCCGTCGGTGAGGTCCTGGGCGAGGCCGCTGACGGCGACCCAGGGGCGGCGGTGCTCCGGTACGCCGACGATGGCGGCCTCGCGGACGAGGGAGAGCGGTTCGCCGTTGGCGTCGACGACGACCAGGGCGCGGGCGCCGGCGTCGTTGGCGCGGCGCAGTGCCTCCGAGAGCGGGGTGCTGGTCTCGACCGGGACCGCGCGCCGGGTGAGTGAGCGGGCGCGCAGCTCGGGCAGGTGTTCGCGCAGGCGGGCCATGCGGAGGCTGTTGCCGGCGCCGGTCCAGATGATCGCGGCGAGGATCGCGGCGAGCAGGGCGTCGGTGACCGTGTCCATGCCGCCGATGTTGTCCTGGGTGGCTCCGAGCGCTCCGGACTGGGTGAGCAGGGGCAGCCCGATCAGTACGGAGACGGCGAGGGCGCGACCCACCCAGGCGGCGGCGATCGTGCCGCTCATGGGCTTGCCGGTGATCTTCCAGACGACCGCGCGGAGCATGCGGCCGCCGTCCAGGGGCAGGCCGGGGAGCAGGTTGAAGGCGGCCACGATCAGGTTGGAGATCATCAGTCCGGCCAGCAGCACGCCGGGGACCGTGCCGGGCTCGACGGCCAGCATGGCGAGGTAGAAGAGGCCCGAGAGGACGAGGGAGAGCAGTGGTCCGACGAAGGACAGCACGAACTCCCGGCCCGGGGTCTCGGCCTCCTTCTCGATCTCCGAGACGCCGCCGAAGAACTGCAGCTGGATCCGGCGGACCGGCAGTTTGAAGCGCAGGGCGGCGACCGTGTGGGCCAGCTCGTGGACGAGGACGGAGGCGTAGAAGGCGACCGCGAAGAAGAGGGACACGAGGTAGCGCAGGGCGCCGAGTTCGGGCAGCACGCGGTCGAGCTGGCCGCCGAACACCCAGGTGATCAGCGCGGCCACGAGGAACCAGCTGGGCGCCACGTACACGGGCACGCCGAACGGCCGCCCCATCAGCAGGCCGCCACCGGGTTCCCGGCCGCGTCGCGGGGGCTGCGCCTTGCCGGTGCCGGTGCCGGTTCCGGAGTGGGCGAGGGTTCGGGGGTGTTCGGGCTCGGGGTGCGGGTGGCCTCCGGTGGAGGAGGCGTGGGGCGCGTCCTGGGCGGACGACTCGGTTCCGGGCTCGCCCGTGGGCCTGCTGCCGCTCTCGTCCGAGGAACCGCCGGGCATCTGGGCCCCGTCCTCGGCCTCGCTCGCGGAGTCGCTGTGCGGGCCGGCCCCGGGGGCGGAGTCGGTGGGGTCGTGGGGTCCGTGGGGGGACGGGGCGGCCTCGGGGGTGCCCGGGGCCGTGGGTGGTGTCGGACCGGTGGGGCGCTCGGGGCGCTTTGGTCCGGAGCGCGTGGCATCCGCGGCCGGGGCCGAGGAGGGCCGCTGCTCCCCGTGGCGCTCGGTCGCTTCGTCGGTGCCGGACCGCGGCTGCCCGCTCCCGCCGCTCTCGTCCACGATGTCCCCTCGTTCGAAGCGTCTCCCGCTCCCGATCATGCCAAGCAGGAGGGTCTGGGTCGATGGTATGCGTCCGTCGCGACGCGTTCCGCCCCGGCACCCCCTCTGTTTTCCGCTCCGTCGCACAGGCGCGCACGAGCCCCGGCCGTGTACTCACTGTCAGTGGCGGGCCGTAAGGTCTGTGAGCATGGAAACCAGCACCGGGGGCGCCGTGCCGCCCGAGCCGACCGAGGCCGTCACAGCCGACGCCGCCGTGGCCGAAGCCGTCGTGGCCGAAGCGACGGACGCGGCGACGGTTCCCGCGGCCCGCCCGGCCCTGCCTCCGAGCTCGCTGTCGCCCTCGCGGGCCGGCGACTTCATGCAGTGCCCGTTGCTCTACCGGTTCCGGGTGATCGACAGACTCCCGGAGAAGCCGAGCGAGGCGGCCACCCGCGGCACGCTGGTCCACGCGGTGCTGGAGCGCCTCTTCGACGCCCCGGCGGCGGAGCGGACGGTTCCGCGCGCCAAGTCGCTCATTCCGGGGCAGTGGGACCGGCTGCGCGAGACGCGGCCGGAGGTCGTGGAGCTGTTCGCCGACGATCCCGAGGGCGAGCGGTTGACGCGCTGGCTCGGCGAGGCCGAGCAACTGGTGGAGCGCTGGTTCAGCCTTGAGGACCCGACGCGGCTGGAGCCCGCCGAGCGCGAGCTGTCCGTCGAGGCCCTGCTCGACTCCGGGCTGAAGCTGCGCGGCATCATCGACCGCGTCGACGTGGCCCCGACGGGCGAGGTCCGGATCGTCGACTACAAGACGGGCAAGGCGCCGCGGCCGGAGTACGCCGAGGGCGCGCTGTTCCAGATGAAGTTCTACGCCCTGGTGGTGTGGCGGCTGAAGCAGGTGGTCCCGCGCCGGCTCCAGCTCGTCTACCTCGGCAGCGGCGACGTGGTGACGTACGACCCGATGATCGAGGACCTGGAGCGGGTCGAGCGCAAGCTGCTCGCCCTGTGGGAGGCGATCCGGCAGGCCACGGAGACGGGCGACTGGCGACCGAGGCCCACCAAGCTCTGCGGCTGGTGCGACCACCAAGCGGTGTGTCCGGAATTCGGCGGTACTCCCCCGCCCTACCCGCTGCCGGTCAGGGCGCCGGAGTCGGGCGTCACCGAGCAGGGCAGAATGGGGCGGGATTAGGGCCTGTCCGGCGCGTTGCTCACCTCCGGCCTGGTCCGCCGGACAGACCTCAAGGAGACTTACGTGGCCATCCGCGTCCTACTGGTCGACGACCAGCCGCTGCTGCGTACCGGCTTCCGGATGATTCTGGAGGCGGAGCAGGACATCGCGGTCGTCGGCGAGGCCGGTGACGGTCTCCAGGCACTGGATCAGGTACGTGCGCTGCAGCCCGATGTGGTTCTGATGGACATCCGTATGCCGAGGATGGACGGGGTGGAGGCGACCCGGCAGATCACCGGGCCGGGGCGGGACGGACCGGCCAAGGTGCTCGTCCTGACGACGTTCGACCTCGACGAGTACGTGGTGGAGGCGCTGCGCGCCGGGGCCAGCGGCTTCCTCCTCAAGGACGCGCCGGCCGATGAGCTGGTGCAGGCGATCCGGGTGGTCGCCGCGGGCGAGGCGATGCTCGCGCCGAGCATCACCCGTCGGCTTCTCGACAAGTACGCGGGTCATCTGCCGTCCGGCGACGAGCCGGTGCCCGACACGCTGCACACCCTGACCGAGCGGGAGGTCGAGGTGCTGAAGCTGGTGGCGCGCGGCCTGTCGAACGCGGAGATCGCCGCCGACCTGTTCGTCAGCGAGACCACCGTCAAGACCCATGTGGGCCACGTGCTCACCAAGTTGGGGCTGCGCGACCGGGTGCAGGCCGCGGTGTACGCGTACGAGAGCGGGTTGGTGCGCCCGGGCGCACAGCAGTAACCCCCATACGCCGTCCACTCCCCCAGGAGCACGACCGAGGGCGCCCCCTTCCACGAAGAGGGCGCCCTCGGCGTTGGTACCGGCGGTGGTGGAGTCAGTCCTTGCTGATCTCCCAGAAGCGGAACACCGTCGAGGCGTCGAGGCAGTACTCGAGGCCGTAGACGTTGTCCCGCACGATCGCGTACTGCTTGGCCTGCCAGATCGGGATGACCGGGAGGTCCTCGGCCACGATGTCCTGGATCTTGCCGTACTGGGTGTCGGTCGCGGAGCGGTCGCTCTGGGCGGCCGTCTTCGGGATGAGCCGCCCGGTGATCGTGCTGTTCGTGTAGTGGTTGCTCAGCACGTTGCCCTTGCCGAAGAAGGGGGCTGTGAAGTTGTCGGGGTCGGGGTAGTCGGGCACCCAGCCCTTCACGTACACGCCGTACTTGCCCTTGGCGATGTCCTTCTCGTACTGGTCGTACGCGACGGACTTCACGGTCGCCTCGAACAGTCCGCTGGCGTTGAGCTGCTGGGCGATCGCCCTGAACTCCTGGTCGGTGGCGGGGCCGTAGCGCGAGGGGGTCGACCAGAGCGTGAGCTTGACCTTGCCGGTGATGCCCTCGGCCCGCAGCGCGGCGGCGGCCTTCGTCTTCGAGGGGCGGGCGCCGTAGCGGTCGAAGAACGCCGTGTTGTGGCCGGTGACGCCGGCCGGGACGATCGAGTACAGCGGCGTCGCGGTGTCCTCGTAGACCTTGTTGACCAGTGCCTCACGGTCGAGCAGATAGGCGATGGCCTGGCGGACACCGAGCTTGCCGGCGACCGGGTCGTCCATGTTGAAGACCATGTGCTGGACCTCGGCGCTGGTGCCCTCGACGACGTTGACGCCCCTGCCGGTGGAGGTGTCGTTGCTGATGTCCGCGATGTCGTCGGCGGCGAGACCTCGGTAGGCGATGTCGACCTGGTGGTTCAGCAGCGCCTTCTTCAGGGCGGTCTGGTCGCCGTGGAAGAACTTCAGCGTGATGCCGGAGTTCTTCACCTTGGCGGTGCCCTTGTAGCTGTCGTTGACCGAGAAGACGGCCTGGTCCTTGCCGAAGGAGTCCAGCTTGTACGGGCCCGAGCCGACCGCCTGGTTGTCCCTGCGCAGCCCGTTGTCCGCGTACTGCCGGTGGTCCACGATCGAGCCGGCGCCGGAGGCGATCTTGCTGGGGAAGGTGGCGTCGGCGTACTTCAGCCTGAAGACGACGGTCTTCGCGTCCGGGGTCTGGACCGTGTCGAGCATCGGGAACATGACGGCCGGACCGGAGGCGTCGTCGATCTTCAGAATGCGGTCGAAGGAGAACTTGACGTCCTCGGAGGTAAGGGCGTCACCGTTGCTGAACTTCAGGCCGTCCTGGAGCGTGCACTTGTAGACCTTGGTCGTGGCATCCGAGAACGCGCACTCCTTGGCCGCCTCGGGAACCGGCTCCGTACCGCCGTTGGGGAAGCTCAGCAACGACTGGAAGACGTTGTCGAACAACAGCCAGGATCCCGGGTCGTAGCCGGAGGCCGGGTCGGTGGCCAGGACGTCGTCGGACATCCCCATCACCACGGAGGAGCCGGTGCTGCCGGTGTCGCTCGTCTGCGAGCCGCATCCGGCGAGCAGACCGGCGGCCAGCCCCGTCGCGACGGACAGGACTGGCCACTGGTTTCGCATGTTCACGAGGAGGTGCCTTGTCATTGTTTCTCTGGAACGCCACGTGGAGCGGGCGCCGGGTCGTGCGGCCGGGCGCCGGGTCCACGACACCCGGCGCCCTGAGAAGGAACGGTCAGCCGCCCACGCCGCGGCCGAGCTCCCACAGCTGGAGCGTGGAGGACGAGTTGAGCGCCCACTCGGTACCCGTGATGTCGTCCCGCGCGGCGATGTACTGCTTGCCCTGCCACAGCGGCAGGAGCGGTACGTCGTCGGCCACCTTGTCCTGGATCTCGGTGAGGCTCTTCGACGCGGTGAGACGGTCGGCCTCGCGGCGGGACTCCGGGATCAGCGTGCCGCGGATCGTCGAGTTCACGTACGGGGAGCCGAGGGTGTTGTCCTTGTCGAGGAACGGCGCCAGGTAGTTGTCGGCGTCCGGGAAGTCGGGGAACCAGCCCATGCCGTAGACCTGGTACTCGTTCTTCTTCTCGGCCGGGCGGAACTTCGTCCAGGGCTCGCCCTTGACCTCGACGCTGAACAGGCCGCTGGCGTTGAGCTGCTTCTTCAGCACCTCGAACTCCTGCGCGGTGGCGCTGCCGTAGTGGTCGGTCGTGTAGTGCAGGGTGAGCTTCACCGGGGTGGTGATGCTGGCCTTGGTCAGCGTCGAGGCGGCCTTGGAGACACTCGGGTCGCCGTACCTGTTGAAGAACGAGTTGGAGTGACCCGTGATGGTGGCCGGGACCATCGAGAACAGCGGCTCGGCCTGGGAGCCGTACACCTTGGAGACGAGCTCGCCGCGGTTGATCACCTCGGCCATGGCCTGGCGGACGGCCTTGCTCTTCACCGTCGGGTCGTTGGTGTTGAAGCCGAGGTAGCGGATCTCGAGGCCGGGCATCTCGACCAGGTTGATCTTGCCGGTCGCACCGGCGGCGCCGAGCTTGTTGATCTGGTCCGGCGTCATCGCGCGGGTCATGAGGTCGATGTCGCCCTTGTTGAGCGCGGCGCCCATGGCGTCGGCGCTCTCGAAGGAGCGCATCTCGACCTTGTCGTTCTTCGGCTTCAACAGACCCTTGTAGTTCGGGTTCTTGGTGAAGGTGATCTTGACGGCCTCGTCGTTCTTGACGTCGGCCTGAAGGGTGTACGGGCCGGAGCCGTCGACGGAGAAGCCGTCGCGCAGCTTGCCCTTCTCGTAGTCCTTCGGGTTCACGATGCCGGCGACCGGGGTCGACAGCTTGAACGGGAAGGTGGCGTCCGCGGTCTTCAGGTGGAAGATCACCTGGCGGTCGCCCTGCGTCTCCACGGTGTCGACGGTGGACAGCAGCGCGAACACACCGCTGTCGGCCTTGAGCGACAGCGCGCGGTCGATCGAGAACTTCACGTCCTTGGCGGTGATCGGGTCACCGTTGGCGAACTTCAGTCCGTCGCGCAGCGTGCAGGCATAGCGCTCGTTGCCGGAGTCGGTGAAACCGCAGCTCTCGGCAGCCTCGGGCTGGGGGTCGCCGTCACCGCGGGGCTGGACCATCAGCGTCTGCACGGTCTGGCGCAGGATGTTCCAGGTGCCGACGTCGTACGCGAACGCCGGGTCGAGAGGAGCCGGGGCAACCTTCGATGCGGTGAACCGGTCCGTGGTGCCCACGACGATCGCGTCGCCGCCGCTTCCCCCGCTGTTGGAACCGCCACACGCGGCGAGCACCGGGGCGAGCAAGCCGACAACGGCCGGCAGCACCAAAGTCTTGCGGTTCATGCTCGAGTTTCTCCAGAGCTGTCGTGTCCGTGTACCCGCCATGCAGGGGTGGTGCGGGCGAGTCACCGGGGTTATGGCGAGGTTCTCGCGACGACATTAGTCCGCACCACCAGGACGGCCCGCAGAGACCGGAGTTGAGGTCCCATCACGCTGCGAAACCGGGCGTGGACGCACCGATAACCCGACAGCGGAAGGATTAGTGCAGCGTTCCACCAATCGGGACACAAGGGCGCGTCGACCACTCCCGAAAGGGGGGTCGCGGCACACGGCAGGCCGAATGTCGACCCCCTATCAAGTGACGAACCTCACACTGTCAACTCGGCGGGAGAGTACCGGAATTCGGCCATCCGGCCCCGGATTGAATTTCCCGTGGCAGGTCCGGGGCCCCTACCTGCGGATACGCAGGGGATATCGGCACAATCGGTTATGCACGCTGGGTGAACGCCTAGCGCATTTCCGTCATCAGGCCACGGAGAAAAGGCAGGTCGACCTCTTCGAGGGAGGTCACGACCGTGCGCCGGACGGCGGGGGCGATCGGTGCGACGGAGGGGACGGCCACCACGTGGCAGCCCGCGGCCTCCGCGGCGGCGACGCCCGTGGCGGTGTCCTCGATGACGGCGCACCGGCCCGGTTCGGCGCCGAGTCCGGAGGCCGCCAGCAGATACGGGTCGGGGAAGGGCTTGGTCCGCGACACCTCGTCGCCCGCGACGGTCAGCGCGAAGTACTGGGGGCCCAGGGAGGCCAGCACACGGTCGATGATGCGCCGGTGCGAGGCGGAGACCAGGGCGGTGGGGATCTCGTGCGCGGCGAGCTCGGCGAGGAGTCTGGCCGCCCCCGGCATCAGCGGCAGCGCCCGGTCGATACGGGCCTCGAAACCGTCGTTGAGCAGCACCGTGAGCTCGGCGAGCGTGATGTCGGCCCCGGTGGCCTCGATCAGGAAGCCCGCGCTGCGGGTCATGGGGCCGCCGACCACCACATGGCGCCAGGAGTCGTCGAGGCTGTGGCCGAGCGTCCGGAAGATCTCGACCTCGACGTCCCACCAGAACCCCTCGGTGTCCACCAGGGTGCCGTCCATGTCCAGGAGCACGGCCTGCAGCGCTGAGCCTTCGGCCGTACGGGTACCGAGCGCGGGAACCGTAGTGGTCATCCTGGCGCACCTCCTTGAGGGACGAGAAGGCCGGTTCCCTCAGGGGGAACCGGCCTGCTGTGGACCGTCCAGTGTACGACGGCGTCAGGTGAAGCGCCTGTCGGTTGTGGCGGCCCTCTGACGCGCCTCGCGCCGAGTCACCTCGCGTTGAAGTACTTCGCCTCCGGATGGTGGATCACGATCGCGTCCGTGGACTGCTCGGGGTGCAGCTGGAACTCCTCCGAGAGGTGCACGCCGATGCGCTCGGGCTCCAGGAGTCCGGCGATCTTGGCGCGGTCCTCCAGGTCGGGGCAGGCGCCGTAGCCGAGGGAGAAGCGGGCACCGCGGTACTTGAGGTCGAACATGTCCTCGATGGCCGAGGGGTCCTCACCGGCGAAGCCGAGCTCGGAGCGGACGCGGGCGTGCCAGTACTCGGCGAGGGCCTCGGCCAGCTGCACGGACAGGCCGTGCAGTTCGAGGTAGTCGCGGTAGGAGTTCGCCTCGAAGAGCTTGGCCGTCTCCTCGCCGATGCGGGAGCCGACCGTGACGACCTGGAGGCCGACGACGTCCCGCTCACCGGACTCCTCGGGCCGGAAGAAGTCGGCCAGGCACAGCCGCCGTCCGCGGCGCTGGCGCGGGAAGGTGAAGCGGGTGCGCTCGTTGCCCTGCTCGTCCAGGATGATCAGGTCGTCGTCCTTGGACACACAGGGGAAGTAGCCGTAGACGACGGCCGCTTCGAGCAGGTTGTCGGTCTGGAGCTTGTCCAGCAGTCCGCGCAGCCGGGGCCGGCCCTCGGTCTCGACGAGTTCCTCGTACGTCGGTCCGTCGCCCGCACGGGCCTGCTTCAGGCCCCACTGGCCCTTGAACAGCGCGCCCTCGTCCAGCCAGGAGGCGTACTCCTTGAGCTGGATGCCCTTGATGACACGGGTGCCCCAGAAGGGCGGGGTGGGCACCGGGTTGTCGACGGCGACGTCCGAACGGACGTGGCCCTCCTCCGGGCGCTCCTCGACGACCGTCGGGGCGGTGGCCCGCACCCGGCGCTGCTTGAGCTCCGGCAGTACCGCCCCCGGCACGCCCCGCTTGACCCCGATGAGCGCGTCCATCAGGCGCAGGCCCTCGAACGCGTCCCGGGCGTAGCGGACTTCGCCCTCGTAGATCTCGTACAGGTCCTGCTCGACGTACGCCCTCGTCAGGGCGGCGCCGCCGAGGATGACCGGGTACTCGGCGGACAGACCGCGCTGGTTGAGCTCCTCCAGGTTCTCCTTCATGATCACCGTGGACTTGACCAGCAGGCCCGACATGCCGATGACGTCGGCCCGGTGTTCCTCAGCGGCGTCCAGGATCGCGGAGACCGGCTGCTTGATGCCGAGGTTGACGACGTTGTAGCCGTTGTTGGACAGGATGATGTCGACAAGGTTCTTGCCGATGTCGTGCACGTCGCCGCGCACGGTCGCCAGCACGATGGTGCCCTTGCCCTCGGCGTCCGACTTCTCCATGTGCGGTTCGAGATAGGCGACCGCGGACTTCATGACCTCGGCGGACTGGAGCACGAACGGCAGCTGCATCTGGCCGGAGCCGAACAGCTCGCCGACCACCTTCATGCCGTCGAGCAGCGTCTCGTTGACGATGTCGAGGGCGGGGCGGGTCTTGAGGGCCTCGGCGAGGTCGGCCTCGAGGCCGTTCTTCTCGCCGTCGATGATGCGCCGCTTGAGCCGCTCGTCCAGGGGCAGCGCGGCCAGTTCCTCGGCCTTGCCCGCCTTCAGCGACTTGGTGGTGGCGCCCTCGAACAGCGCCATCAGCTTCTGGAGGGGGTCGTAGCCCTCGGCGCGGCGGTCGTGGATCAGGTCCAGGGCTGTCTGGACCTCTTCCTCGGTGAAGCGGGCGATCGGCAGGATCTTGGACGCGTGCACGATTGCCGAGTCCAGGCCCGCCTTGACGCACTCGTCGAGGAAGACCGAGTTCAGCAGGATGCGCGCGGCCGGGTTGAGACCGAAGGAGATGTTCGACAGGCCCAGCGTGGTCTGGACTTCGGGGCGGCGGCGCTTGAGCTCGCGGATCGCCTCGATGGTGGCGATGCCGTCCTTGCGGGACTCCTCCTGGCCGGTGCAGATGGTGAAGGTCAGGGCGTCGATGAGGATGTCCGACTCGTGGATGCCCCAGTTCGTCGTCAGGTCCTCGATGAGCCGTTCGGCGATGGCGACCTTGGTCTCGACGGTACGGGCCTGGCCCTCTTCGTCGATGGTCAGCGCGATCAGCGCCGCGCCGTGCTCCTGCGCCAGCCGGGTGACCTTCGCGAAGCGGGACTCGGGGCCGTCGCCGTCCTCGTAGTTGACGGAGTTGATGACGGCCCGGCCGCCGAGCTTCTCCAGGCCCGCGCGCAGGACCTCGACCTCGGTGGAGTCCAGGACGATGGGCAGCGTGGAGGCGGTGGCGAAGCGTCCGGCGAGCTCCTGCATGTCCGCGACGCCGTCCCGGCCGACGTAGTCGACGCACAGGTCGAGCATGTGGGCGCCCTCGCGGATCTGGTCGCGGGCCATCTCCACACAGTCGTCCCAGCGGGCCTCCAGCATCGCCTCGCGGAACTTCTTCGAACCGTTGGCGTTGGTGCGCTCGCCGATCGCCATGTACGCGGTGTCCTGGCGGAACGGGACGGTCTGGTAGAGGGAGGCGGCGCCGGGTTCGGGGCGCGGGTCACGGGCGGCCGGGGACAGATCGCGGACCCGCTCGACGACCTGGCGCAGGTGCTCCGGGGTCGTACCGCAGCAGCCGCCGATCAAGGAGAGGCCGTATTCGCGTACGAACGTCTCCTGGGCGCCGGCCAGCTCAGGTGCTGTCAGCGGGTAATGCGCGCCGTCCCTGCCGAGCACCGGAAGACCGGCGTTCGGCATGCAGGACAACGGGACGCGGGAGTGGCGGGCCAGATAGCGCAGGTGCTCGCTCATCTCGGCGGGGCCGGTGGCGCAGTTGAGGCCGATCATGTCGATGCCGAGCGGTTCCAGCGCGGTCAGCGCCGCGCCGATCTCGGAGCCGAGCAGCATGGTGCCCGTGGTCTCGACCGTCACCGAGACGACGAGCGGCAGGACCAGGCCGGTGGCGTCCATCGCGCGGCGGGCGCCGAGGACCGCGGCCTTCGTCTGAAGCAGGTCCTGGGTGGTCTCCACGATCAGCGCGTCGGCACCACCGGCGATCATGCCCTCGGCGTTCTGCTGGTAGGCGTCGCGGAGGGTGGTGTACGGGGCGTGGCCCAGAGTCGGCAGCTTGGTGCCGGGACCCATGGAGCCGAGCACCCAGCGCTGCTGTCCGGTGGCCGCCGTGAACTCGTCCGCCACCTCGCGGGCGATGCGCGCGCCGGCCTCGGACAGCTCGTGCACGCGCTCGGGAATGTCGTACTCACCGAGCGCCGAGTGGTTGGCGCCGAAGGTGTTCGTCTCCACGCAGTCCACGCCCACCTCGAAGTAGGCCTCGTGGACGGAACGGACGATGTCGGGGCGCGTGAGGTTCAGAATCTCGTTGCAGCCCTCGAGGTTCTCGAAGTCCTCGAGCGTCGGATCCTGCGCCTGGAGCATCGTGCCCATCGCGCCGTCGGCCACCACGACACGCTCGGCGAGCGCCTCGCGGAGCGCGGCGATGCGGGTCCGGTTCTCGGCAAGCTCGGACGAAAGGGACGGGTTCGGCAACGAAGCCATGAAGGTGCTCCCTGAAGTGCGACGGCTGTCGGCTTTGCGCTTCCCATGGAAGGCGCACGCCGTCAGGGTAGCCCGAGCACCGTCACAGGGTCAGGGGCGTCCACGGGGCGGACGGGCGTGGCGTGTGCGTCCGGGGTGTTAAGACAGACCGAACATGTTGCGACGACCCATTAGCGGGAGCTCGGCAACGAACGGTAGTGTTCGACATTGCCGAACGGCGGTAGCGGTGGCGCACGCTGTCGGTCGAAGGGGACGGAGGCAGCACGGCGATGGCACGGAACATCCAGTCGCTCGAACGGGCGGCGGCGATGCTGCGGCTCCTCGCGGGCGGCGAGCGGCAGCTCGGCCTGTCCGACATCGCCTCGTCGCTGGGCCTGGCCAAGGGCACGGCCCACGGCATACTGCGCACCCTCCAGCAGGAGGGCTTCGTCGAACAGGACAGCGTCTCGGGGCGCTACCAGCTGGGCGCCGAGCTGCTGCGGCTCGGCACCACCTATCTCGACGTGCACGAGCTGCGCGCGCGGGCGCTGGTGTGGACCGACGACCTGGCCCGCTCCAGCGGTGAGAGCGTCTACCTGGGTGTGCTGCACCAGCATGGCGTGCTGATCGTGCACCACGTGTTCCGGCCCGACGACAGCCGTCAGGTGCTGGAGGTCGGGGCCATGCAGCCGCTGCACTCCACGGCCCTGGGCAAGGTCCTGTCGGCCTACGACCCGGTGGCGCACAGCGAGGTCCTGGAGGCCGAGCGGAAGACGTTCACGGCCCGCACGACGGTTGAACCGGAGCAGTTCGAGGGGGTCCTCGACCTGACCCGGGCGCGCGGGTACGCCGACGACGTCGAGGAGACCTGGACGGGCGTCGCCTCGGTCGCGGCACCCATCCACAACCGGCGGCGCATGCCGGTGGGCGCGGTGGGCATCACGGGAGCCGTGGAGCGGATCTGCCGGGACGGCGAGCTGCGCCCCGAGCTGATCGCGGCGGTGCGGGACTGCGCCCGCGCGGTCTCCCGGGACCTGGGAGCCGGGCGGTTCTGACCTCCCGAAGGACGATCTGACCCCCGTTTGACACCAGGCCGGTACGTGTCCGACGTACCGGCCCCTTTCGCGTGCGCGCGCGAGCCGCCCGAGCCCTTCAAGATCGATAACTCGCGGCGATCAATAACGATCGTGTTTTCGATAACGGAACTCTTGACGAGCTGGTAACCCCAGGGCAAGACTCCCGTCCATCGGTCGGCATTGTCGAACACCTACCGGCAATACGAGTTAGAGTGTGACAACGCCATGGGCCGGCATCGCCCTCACCCCCGAGGGCGCGAACCACCGGAGGGACCCGGGGTTCGCCTTCCCCTGGACGAAGGACAAAGGAGTCGCGGGTGTCCAGCTCCGACATCTTCATCGGCGAGACCATAGGTACCGCCATACTCATCCTGCTCGGCGGCGGCGTCTGTGCCGCCGTCACGCTGAAGGCCTCCAAGGCCAGAAACGCCGGCTGGCTCGCCATCGCCTTCGGGTGGGGCTTCGCGGTCCTCACGGCGGTCTACACCTCGGCGCCGCTGTCCGGCGCACACCTGAACCCGGCCGTGACGCTGGCGCTGACCATCAAGGACGGCGGCTGGAACAACCTGCCGGTGTACTGGGGCGGCCAGCTGCTCGGCGCGATGATCGGCGCCACGCTGGTCTGGGTCGTGTACTACGGACAGTTCCACGCGCACCTGACGGACCCCGACATCATCGGGGCTTCGGACGCGCAGGCCGCCGGCTCCAAGGCCGTCGAGGCGGAGGAGAAGGGCGCGGGCCCCGTCCTCGGTATCTTCTCCACCGGCCCCGAGATCCGCAACGCGGTGCAGAACCTCGCCACCGAGATCATCGCCACCGTCGTGCTGGTGCTCGCGGTCCTCACGCAAGGTCTCAACGACAAGGGCAACGGCCTCGGCCCCCTGGGCGCCCTGATCACCGCACTCGTGGTCGTCGCCATCGGTCTCTCCCTCGGTGGCCCCACCGGCTACGCGATCAACCCGGCCCGTGACCTCGGCCCGCGCATCGTGCACGCGCTGCTCCCCCTGCCGAACAAGGGCGGCTCCGACTGGAGCTACGCCTGGGTTCCGGTCGTCGGTCCGCTGATCGGCGGCGCGATCGCCGCAGGCCTTTACAACGTCGCCTTTGCTTAAAGACCCGAGGCCTTCGGGCCTCGGGCCCTCCTTGAACCGCAAGGTTTTCCGAGCCGTAAGCAATACGCCGTCAGGCTGTGAGCAATACGCCGTGAGCCAGCCCCTTTCATACGGAACCTTCAGGAGCACACCGTGACCGACGCACACACCGCCGGCCCCTTCATCGCCGCGATCGACCAGGGCACCACGTCCAGCCGCTGCATCGTCTTCGACCGCGACGGACGCATCGTCTCCGTCGACCAGAAGGAGCACGAGCAGATCTTCCCCAAGCCGGGCTGGGTCGAGCACAACGCCGCCGAGATCTGGACCAACGTCCAGGAAGTCGTGGCCGGGGCCATCGAGAAGGCCGGCATCACCCGCGACGACATCAAGGCCATCGGCATCACCAACCAGCGCGAGACCACCGTGCTGTGGGACAAGAACACCGGTGAGCCCGTCCACAACGCCATCGTCTGGCAGGACACCCGCACCGACGCGCTCTGCAAGGAGCTCGGCCGCAACGTGGGCCAGGACCGTTTCCGCCGCGAGACCGGCCTGCCGCTCGCGTCCTACTTCGCCGGCCCCAAGGCCCGCTGGCTGCTCGACAACGTCGAGGGCCTGCGCGAGCGCGCCGAGGCGGGCGACATCCTCTTCGGCACCATGGACACCTGGGTCATCTGGAACCTGACGGGCGGTGTCAACGGCGGCAAGCACTACACCGACGTCACCAACGCCTCCCGCACCATGCTGATGAACCTGCACACCCTGGCATGGGACGACAAGATCGCCGAGTCCATCGGCGTCCCGCTGAACATGCTTCCCGAGATCCGCTCCTCCGCCGAGGTCTACGGCGAGGTCACCGGCGGCAAGCTGGGCGACCTGCTCGGCGGCATCCCGGTCGCCTCCGCGCTCGGCGACCAGCAGGCGGCCCTGTTCGGCCAGACCTGCTTCTCCGAGGGCGAGGCCAAGTCCACGTACGGCACCGGCACGTTCATGCTGATGAACACCGGCAGCAAGATCATCAACTCGTACTCGGGCCTGCTCACCACGGTCGGCTACCGCATCGGCGACCAGGCTCCGGTCTACGCCCTCGAGGGCTCGATCGCCGTCACCGGTTCGCTGGTGCAGTGGATGCGCGACCAGATGGGCCTGATCAAGTCCGCCGCCGAGATCGAGACCCTCGCGTCCTCGGTCGAGGACAACGGCGGCGCCTACTTCGTGCCGGCCTTCTCCGGTCTGTTCGCCCCGTACTGGCGTCCCGACGCCCGCGGTGTGATCGCCGGTCTGACCCGGTACGTCACCAAGGCGCACATCGCGCGCGCCGTCCTGGAGGCCACGGCCTGGCAGACCCGTGACGTCAGCGACGCCATGACGAAGGACTCCGGCGTCGAGCTCACGGCCCTCAAGGTCGACGGCGGCATGACCTCCAACAACCTGCTGATGCAGACCCTGGCCGACGTCCTGGACGCCCCCGTGGTGCGCCCGATGGTCGCCGAGACCACCTGCCTCGGCGCCGCCTACGCCGCCGGTCTCGCCGTCGGCTTCTGGACCAACACCGAGGACCTGCGCGCCAACTGGCGCCGGGCCGCGGAATGGACCCCCAACATGGACGCGGAGACCCGCGACCGTGAGTACAAGAGCTGGCTCAAGGCCGTCGAGCGGACCATGGGCTGGCTCGAGGACGAGAACTGACGAGGAGTAAGAACCCGCAATGACCAGTCAGTCCACCCTGCAGACCGTGCCTGCCCTCGGTACGCACCCGGCCTCCGGCTCCAACCCGAGCCGCGCCGAGACCCGGGAGCAGCTCTCCAAGGCGACGTACGACCTTCTCGTGATCGGCGGCGGCATCCTGGGCATCTCCACCGCCTGGCACGCCGCGCAGTCCGGTCTGCGGGTGGCTCTGGTCGACGCCGGCGACTTCGCCGGCGCCACCTCCTCCGCCTCCTCCAAGCTGCTCCACGGCGGTCTGCGCTACCTGCAGACCGGCGCGGTGAAGCTGGTGGCGGAGAACCACTTCGAGCGCCGTGCGGTCTCCCGCCAGGTGGCCCCCCACCTCGCGAACCCGCTCACGTTCTACCTCCCCGTGTACAAGGGCGGGCCGCACGGCGCGGCGAAGCTCGGGGCGGGCGTCTTCGCCTACTCCGCGCTGTCGGCGTTCGGTGACGGCGTCGGCCACCTGCTCTCGCCGGCCAAGGCACAGCAGGACGTGCCGGAGCTGCGCACCGAGAACCTCAAGGCCGTGGCCGTGTACGGCGACGACCAGATGAACGACGCGCGCATGGCGCTGATGACGGTCCGCGCGGCCGTCGAGGCGGGCGCGGTCGTCCTCAACCACGCGGAGGTGACCGGCCTGCGCTTCACCAAGGGCCGGGTCACGGGCGCGGACCTCAAGGACGGCACGAACGGCGCCGAGTTCGGCGTCAACGCGCACCTCGTCCTCAACGCCACCGGTCCCTGGGTCGACCACCTGCGCAGGATGGAGGACCCGAACGCGGCGCCGTCCATCCGCCTGTCCAAGGGCGCGCACCTGGTCCTCAAGCGCACCTCCCCCTGGAAGGCCGCGCTCGCCACCCCGATCGACAAATACCGCATCACCTTCGCCCTCCCCTGGGAGGACATGCTGCTGCTCGGCACGACCGACGAGGAGTACGAGGGCGACCCGGCGGACGTCGCGGTCAACGAGAAGGACACGGCCCAGATCCTGGACGAGGCCGCGTTCTCCATACGTGACCAGCAGCTCTCCCGTGATCTGATCACGTACTCCTTCGCCGGTCTGCGGGTGCTGCCCGGCGGCCCCGGCGACACCTCGAAGGCCAAGCGCGAGACGGTCGTCACGGAGGGCCGTGGCGGGATGCTGTCCGTCGCGGGCGGCAAGTGGACCACCTTCCGGCACATCGGCCGTACGGTCATGAAGAAGCTGGAGTCGCTGCCGGGCCACCCGCTGGGCGAGGACTTCGAGCCGATCTCCGAGCTGCCGAAGAAGCTGCCGCTGCCGGGTGTCGCCAACCCGCGCGCGGTCGCCCACCGGCTGCTCGTCGACGGCCCGGCGCCCGGCCCCCGTATGGGCGCCGACACCGCCAAGCACCTGGCGACGCACTACGGTTCGCTGGCCTTCGACATCGCGCGCCTGGCCAACGAGAACCCGGAGCTCGGCGAG
This sequence comes from Streptomyces sp. NPDC090798, assembly GCF_044768965.1. NCBI lineage: Bacteria > Bacillati > Actinomycetota > Actinomycetes > Kitasatosporales > Streptomycetaceae > Streptomyces > Streptomyces sp. NPDC090798. The sequence goes on along the minus strand of NZ_JBIVXA010000003.1, from coordinate 200,311 downwards.
CGCGTCCACCCGGACGCCCCGGAGATCTGGGCGCAGGTCGTGTGGGCCCGCGACCACGAGTGGGCCGAGACGACCGACGACGTACTGCGCCGCCGTACGACGCTGACGATCCGCGGGCTCGCCACGGACGAGGTCCGCGGCAAGGTGCAGGACCTGCTCGACAAGAAGTGACCAGACCCTGATCGGATGATCCGATCGGCTTGAGGGGCGGCTCCCACGGGGGGAGCCGCCCCTCTGCGTGTGCCGCCATGGACCGATCGGATCAGACGGACGTGACGGGCCGCTGGTGGCGGAGTGCGCGGACGCGGCGGCGTGCGGTGCACCGACACGACGGCGGCGATCACGGAGACGGGCACGCCGCGGTGTTCTCATCGCATCCGCCAGGGGGCGCCGGTTCACACGCCTCGGCGCTGCGGGGGCCGACTCGACGGCATCGTGGAGGCGTTCTTCCCGGTGATCTTCCCCCTGTCGAGCCGGGACCCGGCGCGGACCGGCCTGTGCGGCCGGCTCGCCGTGACCGGGCGCGCGCCCTGGCGGCTCGCCGGACCGCCCGTCAGCGCAGGAGTGCCTCGACGTCCTCGGGTGACGTCAACTCCGCCCTGCGGATGATCAGTTCGCGCCCGAGGAGGAGCGCGCGCCGGGAGGCGGGCACCGGGTCCGGCAGGGTGGTGAGGTCGGTGAGGTGGGCGAAGCCGATGACGCGGCGGACGATCTCCGCGCCGGCGAAGCCCAGGGACTCGGTCCAGACGCGGTCCAGGAAGCGGTCGAGGAAGGCGTCGTCGAAGAAGGTGTCGACACGGGTCGGCCACAGGCGACGGAACTCCGCCCTGAACGCGTCCCAGGAGAGACGGAGTTGGTCGGCGTGGTCGCCCTCGACGCCGAGCGCGTCCGCGCGGGCCGCGGAGACCAGCGTGTTCGCCCAGTACAGGCCGAGGTCGAAGCCGATCGGCCCGACGAAGGAGAACTCGGGGTCGAAGACCCGTACCACCGGGGCGCCCTCGCGCGTGCCGACCATGATGCTGCCGGTGTGCAGGTCGCCGTGGAGCAGGGCCTGCGCGCCGGTCATGAAGAGGTGGCGCAGTTCGGCGACCTCGGTGCGCAGTCGCGGGTCGCAGCGGAAGGCGGCGGCGAGGTCGTCGAGGCCGGGGTGCCAGTGGTTGTGCTCGTGCTCGAGGTACGGCTCGCTGAGCACGACGTCCTCGGTGATCTTGCACAGCTCGGGGCTGACGGACGCCGCGATCAGCGCCTTGCGTTCGGCGGAGGGCATACCGAAGTCGCTGGTGGCGAAGGAGAGCTGGGCGACGAACTCGCCGATGCGGCGGGAGGTGTCCGGGCCGTAGGTACCGCCCTCGTTGAGGATCGTGCGCAGCACCTCCAGGTCTGACATGTCCTCCATGACGAGGGCGTAGTTGTCGGAGTCGTAGCCGTGGATCGCCGGGATCTTGTCCGGGGCGACCTTGGCGACCTGCTCGTACGCACGGGCCTCGGCGTCGGCGCGCTCGGGGCTCATCGGCCAGGAGGGGCCCGCGACCCGCACCCAGGGCAGGGCCTGCTTGACGGCGAGGCCCCGGGTGCCGTCGGTGGCGGTGACGAGGAAGACGCGGTTCATGTTGCCGTCGGACACCTCGCGGACCTCCGGCTCACCGGTGCCCCAGTGGCCGCGCTCGCGCAGGTAGCCGGCGACGTCCTCGGTCTCCAGGATGCGGTAGCCCATCGACTCGTAACTCCCTTATGCGGTGCGGCGCTTGGACAGGGTGAAGCTGAAGACCAGGGCGAGGATGAGGACCGCGCCCTCGACGACGTCCTGTGTGTAGTACGGCAGTCCCTCGATGGTCAGACCCGTGGTGATGATCCCGATCAGGACGGCGCCGAGGGCCGTGCCCCAGACGTTGGGGCGGCCCCGGCCGAGGACGGAGGTGCCGACGAGAGCGACGGCGACGGCTTCGAGCAGCTGGGAGGTACCGGCGGAGACATCGCCCTGGCCGATGCGGGAGGCCAGGATCAGGCCGCCGACGGAGGCGAGGACGCCGGAGAGGACGTAGGCGAGCGCCCGGTACGCGCCGACGCGGATGCCGGCCAGCCGCGAGGCCTCGGGGTTGGCGCCGATCGCGTACAGCACACGCCCCCAGCGGGTGCGGGCCAGAAACACCCAGGCGACGACGGTCAGCGCGCCGAAGATCAGCACCGAGACGGGTACGCCGAGGAAGGTGCCGCGGTCGATGCGCAGGAAGCCCTCGGTGAACCTGCCGGGCGCGGTGGTGCCGTCGGACTGGGTCATGCCGGGGGTGATGGACTGGCCGTCGACCAGGATGAGTTTGGTGCCCTGGATCACGAACATGGTGCCGAGCGTGGCCAGCATGTCGGGGATCTTGAGGACGACGATCAGCAGGGCGTTCAGCAACCCGGCCAGTGCGCCCGCCGCGACGACCGCGAGGATCGCGACCGTGCCGACCTGGTTGTAGGTGACCATCGTCTTCGCGGCGACCGTGACGCCGAGGCCGGCGACGGCGCCGACGGACATGTCCATTCCGCCGACGGCCATGGTGAGCGTGACGCCGAGGCCGAGGATGGCGGCGACGGAGACGTACCGGAGGGTGTCGAGGAGCGTCGCCGAGTCGCGGAAGGACGGCTCACTGATCGCGAAGTACGCGAAGAGCGTGACGGTGACGAAGATGAAGCCGTACTTGATGACGGCGTTCTGGATCCGGTGGCCGACGGCGGGTGCGGACGGGGCCGCCCGCACGGCGGTGCTCTGGGTGGTGGTCATGGCGTACTTCCTGGTGTGCCGGGCATCAGACGGACGCCGAGATGGTCTGGATCACGCGGTCGCGCTCCGCGTCTTCCCCGTACGCGTCGAGGCGGATCTCGCCCGCGGCCAGGACGACGACCCGGTCGGCGATCTCCAGGATCTCGTCGACGTCGGCGGACAGGACGAGGACGGCGGCCCCTTCGGCGGCCAGGGCGCGGGCGCGGCGGCCGATGTCGCGGCGGGCACCGATGTCCACTCCTCGGAACGGCTCGTCCAGGATGAGGACACGGGGGTTCTCGGCGAGCCAGCGGCCGACGACGACCTTCTGCTGGTTGCCGCCGGACAGCTCCTCGACGGTGCTGTGTTCGTCCCGGGCGACGACACCGAGCTGCTCGATGACGGCGCGGCCGAGCGCGTCCTCCTTGGAGCGGCTCACGAGTCCCCCCGTGGAGAGCGACCTGAGGAACGGCAGGGAGATGTTCTGGGCCACCGACCAGCCGGGGACCAGCGCGTCCGCGTGCCGGTCCTCCGGGACCAGGTGGATGCCGCCGCGGATGGCGTCGGCCGGGCGGCGCGGCGCGTAGGGCTTCCCGTCCAGCTCGACGGCTCCCCCGGTGAAGGGTTCGGCGCCGAAGAGGCCGCGGGCCAGTTCGGTCTTGCCCGCGCCCAGCAGCCCGACGACGCCGGTGACTTCGCCGGTGCGCAGGTCGAGGTCCTGGGGCGGGTGGCCGGCCAGGAACGGAACGCCGCGCAGGGAGAGGACGACCTCGCCGTGTTCGCCTGTGCGCTGCGGCCGGGCGGTGGTCGTCTCCTGGGCCTGGGCGAGCATGGCGCGCAGGGCGCCGTCCCAGTCGAAGGGCTTGACCTGGTCCTCGGTGAGACGGCCGTCCCGCAGGACGACCAGGCGGTCGGCGAGCGCGTCGATCTCGCCGAGGCGGTGGGAGACGTAGAGCACCGCGATGCCCTCCGACCGCATCCGCTCGACGAGCGCGAACAGGCGCTCCGCCTCGGCGGCGGAGAGCGCGGAGGTCGGCTCGTCGAGGACGAGGAGGCGGGGCCGGGTCGCCAGGGCCCGGGCCAGGATCAGCAACTGGCGGTCGGAGATGCCGAGTTCGGTGACGTCCCGCCTCAGCACGGCGTCGCTCCAGCCGAGATCGAGGGCCGACTGGATCTCCCGGGCGCGGGCCAGCAGCCGGCGTCCGTTCAGGAACGGGTTGCCGCGCGTCTGGGCCAGCTCCTCGAAGACCAGGTTCTCGGCGACCGAGAGGCCCGGGACGATGCCCTCGCCGATGCGCTGGTGCACCGTCTGGATGCCCAACTGGCGGGCGGCGAGCGGGGAGTGGAGCGCGGCGGGCACGCCGTTCACGCTCACCTGGCCGCCGTGCTCCGTGTGCACGCCGGACAGGATCTTGATGAGCGTGGACTTGCCCGCGCCGTTCGCGCCGAGCAGCGCGACGACGCTGCCCGGCGCGATGTCGAGGGAGACGGAGGCGAGCACCGTCTTGCCCCCGAAGGCCATGCTGACGTCGCGGAGGGCGACCGCCGCGCTCTCCACCGGTGCGTCAGTGGGCGACATTGGGAATCCAGTCCGCGGTGCTGACCTTGGAGAGGTTCAGCGCGGGCAGCGCCGTGCGCAGCTGGTCCATGTTCTCGATCTTGTTCTGCTTCAGGAAGTCCTGGGTGATGGCGACGGCCGGGAACTCGACCGAGGTGGTGTTCAGCTGACCGGCCAGTTCCAGGGCGGCCGTACGGACGACCGCTGCGCCGACCGCGGACGGGTCGGTGCCCGCCGTGGCGACCCACGGGCTGTCCTTGGCGGTCATGTTCTGGATGTCGGCGTTGGAGACGTCCGCGCCGAAGACCTTCACCTTGCCCTGGAGCTTCTTGTTCTGGACGGCGAGGACGGTGCCCTTGGCGAGCTCGTCGTAGGGGGCGAAGACGCCGGTCACGTCGGAGTTCTGGGTGAGCGCGGCGGACACCAGGGGAACGTTGTCGGTGGCGGTGGAGTCGGTGACCTTGCCGACCTTGAACCCCTGCTTCCAGCCATTGGCGTCGGCGGTCTTCTTCCAGACGCTGTCGCGCTTGTCGAGGGCGGCGTACCCGGCGACGTTGACGTAACCGACCTTGGCGTTCTTGCCGAGGTCCTTCGTCATGACGTCGAGCACGGCCTGCGCCATGCTCGCGTCGTCCTGCTCGGTGCTGACGACGCTCTTGTTGGTGGTCTCTACGTCGTAGACGACGACCTTGATGCCCTTCTTCACCGCCCGGTCGATCTCGGGCTGGATCGTGGCCGGAAAGCCGTGGTCGACGATGATGGCCTGCGCGCCGGAGTTGATGGCCGAGGACAGGTCGGTGGCCTGCTTGGCGTTGTCGGCCTGGGCGTCGTACACGGTCAGGTCGATGCCGAGTGCCTTGGCCTGCGCCTTGGCGCCGTTGCCCCACTGTTCGAAGTAGTCGCCGGCGCCGCTCTGCCGGACGAGAGCCACCTTCACGTTGCCCTTGCTGAACGGCGCGGGCTTCTTGCCGGTCGCGGCTGAGGCCGAGGCGGGCTGGCCGCCGGTGCTCTGCGAGGCGTTGGAGGACTGGGAGCAGCCCGCGAGGAAGAGCGCGGAGACGGAAGCGAGCGACAGCGCGGCGAGGGGGACGCGGGTGCGGGCGGTACGGGACATGAGGGCTCCAGGGCTGGGCAAGCAGAAATGAGCGGGGCGAAGAGGGAGTGCCGGTCCGGAGCGCCGGGGAGGAAACGTGCCGGGGCGGCATACGTCTCGTACACGGGCGGGCGCCTCGGGTTCACGGGGAACGCACCGAGGGCGGGGCGTGGTTGAGCGCTCCGGGGGGAGGTCAGCGACAGCGGGCTGTGGTCGACCGGAGCAAGTCCACGTACAGCCGCCGCACGAGCAGCAGCGTCTTCATAGGCAGATCATGTGAACGTTTCCAGCCAGCCGTCAAAGTATTGGACGGCGTTTCTCAGTATGTGAAACAACCACTTCGTCACACTCGGCCGATCACGGGGCGGGAGTTACCATCGCCGGACGACGTTGGACAGTGAGGCTTCCGATGACGACACCACGCGCGGCAGCGACGCACCGCTGTACCGGCGCGGCGTGTCGCGGCTGACCACCGGCTTTCCCGCCTCCTGCACGCCGCCCTCCTCATCGCTGGGCCGGGCACCGATGCCAGTCTCGGTATCCGGACACCCATCCACCCCTTGGAGTTTCTCTCATGACCCTGCTGACGACCTGGCCCGAGTCCGGACCCGAGACGCTGGTACGCCGCACCTCCGACCCGGCCGAGATCGCCGCCGCGCTCGCGCCGATCGGTGTGCGCTACGAGCAGTGGCCGGTCCGCGAGGACGTGCCCGCGGACGCGGACAGCGACACGGTGTTCGCCGCGTACGGTGCCGAGATCGAGAAGCTGAACGCGGAGGAGGGCTTCACGACGGTCGACGTCCTCGGGCTGCATCCGAGCGACGACCCCGAGTACCCCGCCAAGGCGAAGGCCGCGCGCGCGAAGTTCCTCCAGGAGCACACGCACGACGACGATGACGAGGTGCGCTTCTTCGTCTCGGGGTCCGGGATCTTCTACCTCCACGTCGGCGGCGAGGTGCACGCCGTGCTGTGCGAGAAGGGCGACCTGCTGGGCGTGCCGCGCGGTACGACGCACTGGTTCGACATGGGTACGTCGCCGTCGTTCACCGCGATCCGGTTCTTCCACGAGGAGGACGGCTGGGTCGGGAACTTCACCGGTGACCGGATCGCGGACCGCTTCCCGGACTTCGACACGATCGACGCGGGGTACCAGCGGGACCGGGCCACGGCGTGACGCTCAGGTTCGACGTGGACGCCGTGGTGCTCGACATCGAAGGCACCACGAGCGCCACGGGGTTCGTCGTGGACGTGCTGTACCCGTACTCCCGCTCTCGATTCGGAGCACTGCTCTCGGAACGGAGCGGTGATCCGGCGGTGGCGCGGGCGACGGCGCAGGTGCGGGAGCTGATCGCGGAGCCCGACGCGGACGCCGCCCGCGTGGAGAAGGCCCTGAACGGCTGGCTCGACCAGGATCGCAAGGCCACCCCGCTCAAGACCCTTCAGGGCATCATCTGGTCCGAGGGCTTCGCGCGCGGCGACCTCGTCTCGCACTTCTACGAGGACGTCGTCCCGGCGCTGCGCGCGTGGCACGCGGCGGGCGTACGGCTGCACGTGTACTCGTCGGGGTCCGTGGCGGCGCAGCGGGCGTGGTTCCGGTCCAGTCCCGAGGGCGATCTGCTGCCGCTCGTCGAGGGGTTGTACGACACGGAGAACGCGGGGCCCAAGCAGGAGCCGACGTCGTACGCGACGATCGCGGCGGCGCTGGGCAGCGCGCCCGACCGGCTGCTCTTCCTCTCCGACCGGCCCGGCGAGCTGGACGCGGCGCGGGCGGCCGGGTGGCGGACCGTGGGGGTACGCCGCCCCGGGGAGCCGTACTACGAGCAGGGCGTCGGCGATCACCCGCAGGCGGGGACGTTCGACGAGATCACCATCGCGAGGAGCACCACATGACCGCCGAGACGCCGGCCCTCGACCTCAAGGAGGCGGGCGCGGTCCTGGCCGCCGAGTCGGCCCGCTTCGCCTCCTTCGGCTGGATGCGCGGCACGTCCGGCAACCTGTCCGTCGTCCTGAGCCGGGACCCGCTGCGGCTCGCCGTCACCGCGAGCGGGCACGACAAGGGTGAACTCACGCCCGACGACGTGGTGCTGGTGGACGGTTCGGGTGCGGCGGTCGCGGGCGGGAAGCCGTCGGCGGAGGCCGAGCTGCACGCGCGGGTGGCGGCGCTCACGGGCGCGGGGGCTGTCGTCCACGTCCACACGGTCGCGTCCGTGGCCATGGGGCGCCGGGAGCCCGGGGGCATCGTCTTCCGGGACCTGGAGATGCTCAAGGGCGTCGGCCAGCCCGCCCACGACGTCGAGGTCACCCTCCCCGTCATCGCCAACAGCCAGGACATGAAGATCCTGGGTGACCGTCTGGAAGCGGCTCGCGACCCCCGCATGCCGGCGGTCGTCGTGGCCGGCCACGGCCTGTACGTCTGGGGAACGGACCCGCGCCAGGCCCGCCATCACACCGAAGTGGTGGAGTGGCTGCTGGAGTTGGAACTGACGGGCCGCTGAGTCACCGCGGTGGGTGGACTCACCCGGGATGAAGGCACCGTGCGAGTCCACCCTCCGGGCGGACGACGGGAAGGTGACGACAGGGCCTAGCGCAGGTGGTCGGCCGGGAGTTCGCCCGCCGATATCTCCAGCACCCCGCGTTCCGTCACCAGGCCCGTCACCAGGCGCCCCGGGGTGACGTCGAAGGCCGGGTTGTGGCCTCGGGACCCGGTGGGGGCCGTGCGTATGCCCGACCACCGCAGTATCTCGTCCTCGCCGCGGAGTTCGATGTGGATGTCGGAGCCCCGGGCCGTGGTCAGGTCGACCGTCGTGGTGGGGGCGGCCACCAGGAACGGGATTCCGGCGTCCGCGCAGGCGAGGGCGACCCCGACCGTGCCCACCTTGTTGGCCGTGTCGCCGTTGGCGGCGATGCGGTCGGCGCCGACGATCGCCGCGTCGACCTCGCCCCGCAGAATCGTTCCCGCGGCGGCACCGTCGGCCTGCACGTAGTGCGGGATGCCCTCCTGGACGAGTTCCCAGGCCGTGAGGCGGGAGCCCTGGAGGAGGGGACGCGTCTCGTCGGCGTACACGACCTCGACCAGGCCGCGCGCGTGCAGTTCACGGATGACGCCGAGCGCCGTGCCCCAGCCGGCGGTGGCGAGCGCACCGGTGTTGCAGTGCGTGAGCACCCGCAGCGGCCGGTCCACCCCGACCTTCTTGAGCAGCCAGTCCGCGCCGTACGCCCCCATCGCCCGGTTCGCCTCGACGTCCTCGCGCTGGACGGCCGCGGCCTCCGCGAGCACCGCGTCCAGTCCCTCGTCGAAGCGGGCCATCACCCGGTCGACGCACACCATGAGGTTCACCGCGGTCGGGCGCGCCGCACGGACGCGGGCCACGGCCGCCCGTGTCTCCTCGGCCGACCAGCCCTGGCGCTCGCCCTGCGACAGCGCGAGCGCCACCCCGTACGCCCCCGCCGCCCCGATCGCCGGCGCGCCGCGCACGACGAGCCGCTGGATGGCGTCCACCAGCGCGTCCACGTCACGGATCTCGCGGATCTCGGTGCGGTGCGGCAGCACCGTCTGGTCGATGAGCGCGAGGCTGTCTCCGGTCCAGTCGACGGCGCGCAGTTCCTGGGGCATGGCGGGCACTCCTGATGTTCCGAACGTCCGCGACACCGTACATGAGCCTGAGAAACGCCGACGTTTCTGTCCGTTCGGCCTGGTGACCCCACATAATGGCCCAAGACATCGGATGACTCAGCGACATCCGCAGTGACAGGGAGGTCGGCCATGGCAGTCACCGATGAGGCGATCGAGAAGATCAAGGGCATGATCGTCTCCGGCGCACTGCGCCCCGGCGACCGGCTTCCCAAGGAGAGCGAGCTCGCCGCCGACCTCGGCCTGTCCCGGAACTCCCTGCGGGAGGCGGTGCGCGCGCTCTCGCTGATCCGCATCCTGGACGTACGGCAGGGCGACGGCACGTACGTCACCAGCCTGGACCCCCAGCTCCTCCTGGAGGCGCTGAGCTTCGTCGTCGACTTCCACCGGGACGACACGGTGCTCGAGTTCCTCGCCGTGCGCCGGATCCTGGAGCCCGCCGCGACGGCGATGGCCGCCTCGAGGATCAGCGAACAGCAACTGCGCGCCCTGACCTCCCAGCTGGACGCGCTGGGAGCCGCCCCCTCGGTGGAGGAACTCGTCGCCTGCGACCTGGAGTTCCACCGGGGCATCGTGCAGAGTTCCGGGAACTCGGTCCTGTGCTCGCTGCTGGACGGCCTCTCGGGGCCCACCACCCGGGCCCGGATCTGGCGCGGCCTCACCCAGGAGGACGCGGTCAGCCGCACCCTGCACGAGCACCGGGCGATCCTGTCCGCTCTGCGGGACCGCGACGCGGAGGCGGCCCGCTCGTGGGCGACGGTGCACATCGCGAGCGTGGAGCAGTGGCTGCGCAGCACCCTGTAGAAACAGCTCGGATGACTCGGGGGGTCGTTCATGGCGGCGATCACGAGTGTTTCCGGCCCTTCGGTGGGGCAGTGATCCGTTCACTCCCCCGTGCAAGGGGGCTGCGGAGGCCCCCTGGGCACGCCGTAAGGTTGGGGCGTACGTACGGGGCACGTCGGAAGGAGGCGCTGGGTGATCGAGCTCGAGGGGGTTCCCGAGCTGATCGACCCGGTCATGGTGGCCGCGTTCGAGGGCTGGAACGACGCCGGCGACGCCGCCTCCACCGCGGTCGCGCATCTCGACAGGGAGTGGAAGGGCGAGGTGTTCGCGGCGCTGGACGCCGAGGACTACTACGACTTCCAGGTGAACCGCCCCACGGTGTGGCTGGACGGCGGGGTCCGCAAGATCACCTGGCCGACCACGCGCCTGTCGGTGGTCCGGGTCGGCGGCGACAAGCCGCGTGACCTCGTGCTGGTCCGGGGGATCGAGCCGTCGATGCGGTGGCGCTCGTTCTGCAACGAGCTGCTCGGCTTCGCGCACGAGCTGGGCGTGGAGCTGGTGGTGATCCTGGGCGCACTGCTCGGTGACACCCCGCACACACGTCCGGTGCCGGTGAGCGGAGTCACCTCCGACCCGGACCTGGCCCGCACGATGGACCTGGAGGAGACCAAGTACGAGGGCCCCACGGGCATCGTCGGCATCCTCCAGGAGGCGTGCACGCACGCGGGCGTACCGGCGGTGTCCCTGTGGGCGGCCGTACCGCACTATGTGTCGCAGCCGCCGAACCCGAAGGCGACGCTGGCCCTCCTCAACCGCCTGGAGGACCTGATCGACCTGCGGATCCCGCTGGGCGAGCTGCCCGAGGACGCGCGTGCCTGGCAGCTGGGCGTGGACCAGCTGGCCGCCGAGGACAGCGAGGTCGCCGAGTACGTGCAGACGCTGGAGGAGGCCCGGGACACCGCGGAGCTGCCGGAGGCGTCGGGCGAGGCGATCGCACGCGAGTTCGAGCGCTATCTGCGGCGACGGGACGGCGGCGGTCCGGCGGGCCCGGCCCCCGGCGGACACGCCACGGCCGACGGCAGCGACAGCTCCTCGTACCTGCGGGACAACCCCGGCGGCCGTCCGAAGCCTCCGAAGTCCCCGCGGCCGGAGACCGGCACCGACGACGAGGACTCCTCGGAGGACTGAGCGGACGGGTCGGACGGATCAGACGGATCGGGCCGAGCGGACGGAAGCCGGGCTGACGGAAGGGGCGGTGCGCACCTGGCGCACCGCCCCTCCGCGTTCAGCCCCCGCGGTCGCCTCGCGTCTCCTCGCGTCGCCTCGCGTCGCCTCGCGTCAGCGTTCGACGGCGATCACGTCGTACGGGGTGTCCGGCGTCGGCGTGGTCGTGAAGCGGGCGTTGGGCAAGTAGAGGCGGTCCCCGTACGCGGCCACGGTGGTCGGCACGTCGAGGTTCGGGTCGGTGAGGCGGCGCTGGAAGACGCCGCTGCGCCCGTCGGGCGAGAGCCGGAAGACGTCGATCGCGTTCTGCATGTTCTGCACCACGTACAGCGTCCGTCCGGTGAGCAGCAGCCCGTCGCCGTTGACGAGGGGCGCCGCGTCGCCGAGGTCGACGAGCCGGGTGACTCCGGTCCTCGGGTCGACCCGGTGCAGGCCGCCGACCCCGGTCTGCACGACGAGCAGGGCGGCACCGTCCGGGGTCCGCGTGATCCCGTTGGCGTTGATCGTGGCGCCGGGCATCTGGCTCCAGTCGCCGCCCAGGGGCAGCCGTACGACGTCGGCCGCGTCCGGCAGGGCGCCGCCCGGGCCGAGCGGCAGCGCGTACAGCGTGGGCTGGTAGGAGTCCGTGAACCAGACCGCGCGGGGGGTCAGGACCACGTCGTTGACGAAGGTCCCGGACTCCGTGGCGAGGACGTACGACGCGAGTTCGGCGCCGGTGCGGACGTCCACCACGCGGGCGCCCGTACCGACCGTGGCGATGAACAGCCGCCCCCTGCCGTCGAGTTTGAGCCCGGCCGCCGCCGTTCCCGGTCCCGGGGCGATGGTCCGGCCCTGTCCGGTGCGCAGATCGGCGCGGTAGACCGAACCGTCGGCGATGGATCCGAGGTAGGCGTACGGGCCGCCGCCGATGGTGATGCCTTCAGGACGGATGCCGTTCGGCAGATGTATGACGGTGGGTAACGACTTCCCCGCTGCCCGGGCCGGGCCGGCCGAGGACCCGGCGAGCGCGGCGCCGGCGGTCGCGGCACCGGCGGTGAGCAGTCTTCGGCGGCTGAGACGGCCTGGCAACGAACGGTGTGTGGATGTCACGGTGCGTCCTTCCGGGCGGGACCGGGAGTTGACCGGTCCAGCGATCAACTGTCCCGGCCACCCCACCACATGTCCCCTGACTCCGCAGCCTTTGGCCTGTTTGCTGCGTGACATCTGTTTCAGGACGGATTGCACAGGTTTCCCCATTCAACTTGTTTTCAAACCGAGTTGGCGAAGTCGGGGTGGACGAGTCGCCGTGGGCGTGCCAGGTTGTGCCCCGAAGGCGCGGCCCGGGGACGGGACATGGCAGCACCCGCACGACCGAACCGAGAGGAGCGGTACGCGATGACCGACCAGGTACAGCCGACGCAGGGCCCGGGGACGGCCGGGCCGGGACCCGACGGAGCGGGGTTCACCTACCGGGGAGCCGAGCAGGAGCTGATCGTCGTCGCACGCCCCGAGGCCCGGCTGCGCGCCGGGGCCGAGGGCGTCCGCTCGGCGGCGGGCTCGGACGTGTCGGCCCTCAACATGTTCCTCAGTGACGAACAGCTCGCCCTGGAGCCGCTGTTCGGCAGCGAGGAACGACTGCGGCAGTCCGAGGTGGCGGACGGCGGGGGCGGAAGCGGCCTCGCGCTCTTCTACCGGGTGCGCGGCGTCGAGAGCCGCGCCCAGGAACTGCGTTCACGGATCGCCGCGCTGCCGGAGATCGACACGGCGTACGTGAAGCCCGGCGCCGTCCCCGCCTCGGTGGGGTCGGTCGGGCGGACCGCACAGGACTCGGCGAGCCCGGACGACGGCCGGCAGACGAAGGAAGGGGCGCCGGTCACCCCGGACTTCACCAGCCGCCAGGGCTATCTGCGGCCGGCCCCCGAGGGCATCGACGCCCACTGGGCCTGGCAGCGGCCGGGCGGTACGGGCCAGGGCGTGACGGTGATCGATGTGGAGGGGGCGTGGCAGCTGGGCCACGAGGACCTGGCCGCGAAGCTCGCGGGCGTGGTCGTCGGCACCCCGCTGACGGACCTCGCCTGGCGCAACCACGGCACCGCCGTCATCGGGGTGATCGGGGGCGACCGCGACGAGCGCGGGATCACCGGCATCGCGCCGGACGCGGTGACCGCGGCCGCGTCCTTCCAGGGCATGGGCACGGCGGCCGCGATCCACGCGGCGGCCGAGCGGCTGGGCCCCGGTGACATCATCCTGGTCGAACTGCACGCCCCAGGGCCGCGGTTCGACTTCGAGGAGCGCGACGACCAGCAGGGTTACATCGCGATCGAGTGGTGGCCCGACAACTTCGCGGCCATCCGGTACGCGACCGCCAAGGGAGTGCTCGTCGTGGCGGCCGCGGGCAACGGCGCCGAGTCGCTCGACGACGCGGTGTACGAGCGGCGCCCCGCCGAGTTCCCCGCGTGGTGGCGCAACCCCTTCAACCCTGCCAACCCGTCCTCCGGCGCGGTGCTGGTCGGCGCCGGCGCACCGCCGCCCGGCACGCACGGCCGCGACCACGGCCCGGACCGCTCCCGCCTCGCCTTCTCCAACTACGGGGCGCGGGTGGACGCGCAGGGCTGGGGCCGCGAGGTCACGACCACCGGCGGCTTCTGGGACCGGCCCGGCGATCTGCAGGGCGGTGCCGAGGAGATCGGCTGGTACACGGACACGTTCTCCGGGACCTCCTCCGCCTCCCCGGTGGTGGTCGGCGCCCTGGCCGCGCTGCAGGGCATGCTCAAGGCGGCGGCCCAGGAACCGATGTCCCCGGAGCGTGCCCGCGCGGTGCTGCGGGCCACCGGCTCCCCGCAGCAGGACGCGCCGGGCCGGCCCGCCTCCCAGCGGATCGGCAACCGGCCGGACATCAAGGCGGCGGTCACCCGTCTGCTGCCGGAGGCGGTCGGCTCGGGCCAGGCCGAACGGTACTGGGACGAGCTGCTGCCGTACCCGCGCGAACTCCCGCCCAGGCTCCGGCTGTTCGTGGCCGGTGACTGGCGCAACCTCAACAACCCCTCCCCCGAGATCCGTCAGGCGGTGCACTCCGCCTTCGCGGGCGGACGGCCCGACGTACGTGTCTGGTTCTCGCAGGACGAGATCGTCGGCCTGGTGGTCACGGGCTGACGTGTCCGAGGGCGTAGCCGCAAGTCAACGATTCGATGATTCACGGAAGGTGGCACCCGTATGAGCACCACCCCGCAGATGAGTCAGCAGCAAGGGCACCAACAGGGCATCCAGCAGGGGCAGCAGGGACCGAGCACGGCGCCGCCCCAGCAGTTCGGGCAGTTCGGGCAGCAGCAGCCCATGGCGTTCGGACAGCAGATGCAGCAGCTGTTCGGCCAGCCGCAGAACCCGCAGCACCAGAACCCGCTTCAGCAGAACCCGCAACACCAGAACCCGCAGCAGCACATCCCGCTGCAGCAGATTCCGCAGCACCTCCAGCAGCAGCTCCAGCAGATGGGGCAGCAGCAGCCGTTCCAGCAGTTGCTCCAGCAGCTCGGCGGGCAGCAGCAACAGCAGCAGGCGCAGGTCCTGACGAGCGGGATCGCCCAGCACTTCTGGGACGTGGTCACCCCGCTCCCGAGCCAGCCGTCGATCCTCTACCTGTTCATCGACAACGCCTGGCGCCCCCTGGTGAACCCCAACCAGATCACCCACGACGAAGTCCAGCAGGCCTTCGCCTACGGGCAGCAGGTCATCGGCGTCTACGACGCCAACAGCAGCGCCGTACAGGCCGTCATCGTGAACAAGTGACGCTCTGAGAAAGGAGAACGAAGGGGCGCCGGGCGGTACGACCGCCCGGCGCCCCCATGTACGAGAGGAACTACAGGGCCACTCCCAGGAGGGCGTCCACGGCGCGCGAGACGACGCCGGGGGCGCCCTCGTCCGTACCGCCCGTCTCGCGCTGGAGCGCCGCCCAGCGGTCGACCGCGGCGAGCGCCGCCGGTGCGTCCAGGTCGTTCGCGAGGGCCTCGCGGATCTCCTCGACCAGCGCCTCGGCGGACGGCCCGTCGGGACGTGACACCGCCGCCCGCCAGTTCTCCAGACGGGCGACCGCGTCCGCGAGGACGGTGTCCGTCCACTCCCAGTCGGCGCGGTAGTGGTGCGCGAGGAGGGCGAGGCGGATGGCGGCCGGGTCGACGCCGTCGCGCCGGAGCTTCGACACGAAGACGAGGTTGCCCTTGGACTTCGACATCTTCTCGCCGTCGAGGGCGACCATGCCGGCGTGCACGTACGCCTTGGCCATCGGGAACTCGCCGGTGAGCACCTGGGCGTGCGAGGCGCCCATCTCGTGGTGCGGGAAGGCGAGGTCGGAGCCGCCGCCCTGGACGTCGAAGCCCATCCCGAGGTGGTCGAGGGCGATGGCGACGCACTCGATGTGCCAGCCGGGCCGGCCGCGGCCGAGCGAGCCCCCGTCCCAGCTGGGCTCCCCCTCCCGCCCCGCCATCCAGAGCATCGGGTCGAGCGGGTTCTTCTTGCCCGGACGGTCCGGGTCGCCGCCCCGCTCGGCGGAGAGCAGGCGCATGGCGGCGGCGTCCAGGTTGGACACCTTGCCGAAGTTGGGGTCGGACTCGACGGAGAAGTAGACGTCCCCTTCGAGTTCGTACGCCGCGCCCGCGTCCCGCAGCCGCTCGACGAGCGGCACGATGCCGGGTATCGCCTCGACGGCGCCTATGTAGTGCCGCGGCGGCAGCATCCGCAGGGCGGTCATGTCCTCACGGAAGAGGGCGGTCTCCTTCTCGGCGAGTCCCACCCAGTCGACGCCGTCGCGCTCCGCCCGCTCCAGGAGCGGGTCGTCGACGTCGGTCACGTTCTGGACGTAGTGAACCTGCCGCTTGGTGTCGAGCCACACGCGCTGAACGAGGTCGAACGCGTTGTAGGTCGCCGCGTGACCCATGTGGGTCGCGTCGTACGGCGTGATGCCGCAGACGTAGATACGGGCGACGGGACCGGGGTCGAGTGTGACGAGGCCGCCGGTCGCGGTGTCGTGGATCTGGAGGTCGCGGCCCTCACCAGGCAGGGCGGGGACCTCAGAAGCGGGCCAGGCATGCATGTCATGAGCCTAACCGGACGGAACTTCCGTGTACGAACCGGACCAGCCCTGATGACGTGGAAGGCCCTCTTGCGCAATGCCCGACGGTGTGCGTCACCCGGTCCTACGGGGGTGAGGCCGCCGTACGACGGGCACAGCCCACCGCGCGCGCACCCCGAAGTCGGCGGTCCGTCCCCCCTCACATGCGCCGTGAGCGCGAGCGCGAGCCGCCCGGCCCGCGCCCCGCCCCACGCGCCTGTTGCGCCGCCAGGACCGGCTACGCGCGAGGCAACGGGTTCGCGGCCACCGGCGGCCCGCGTAGGCCTGCCGGGCCAAGCCCGCGGTGTTCGCGTCGCTGGTGGTCGGCAGTCGCGGGTGTGTGGTGCGGCGGAGGTGCGGGACGTGGGACGCCGGTTTGGTGGTGCGCGCCCCCGGCGTCCGCCGGTGGACGGCGCCCCCACAGGCCTACGCACCGGGGGGCGGCCCTCAGGCAGGCCACCCCCAGACCGGCCACCGCCACACTGGCCACCGCCAGGCCGGGCACCGCCAGACCGGGCACCCCCAGACCGGCCACCGCCAGGCTGGGCACCGCCACGGGCGGGCACCGCCGGACTGGGCACCGCCAGACCGGGCACCCCCAGGCCGGGCACCCCCAGGCCGGGCACCCCCAGGCCGGGCACCCCCAGGCCGGGCACCCCCAGGCCGGGCACCCCCAGGCCGGGCACCGCCACGGGCGGCTGCGCGCCCGGGCGTGGCCCCGCCCGCATGTCGGCCCGGCCGGATGTCGGGGCGCCCGGGCGTGAGCCCATCTGGTGCTGGGGCGGCGGGACCTGTCCCGGGGGAGCCGTGGTCCGCGCGACCCGGTTGGCGGGCCCGGACCCCGGACGGTCGAGGGTGTTTACACCGGTGGCCAGGGGATCGCCGGCCACTCCCCGCTCGGCTCCGGGTGTTTCCCCGAGGCGAGCATCGCCTCGACACGCGCGCGTGTGGCGTCGATCTCGGTGGTGGTGATGAGTTCGGCCAACCGGGTGGCGAGCGGCGCGCCCGGCGCCAGCCCGTCCCGCAGGGAGGTGAGGACCTCGACCGCCTCCGGCGTCAGCGGCTCCCCCGCCCAGCCCCACAGCAGCGTGCGCAGCTTGTTCTCGGCGTTGAAGGTGACGCCGTGGTCGATGCCGTACAGCCGCCCCTCACCGGCGGGCAGCAGATGCCCGCCCTTGCGGTCGGCGTTGTTGATCACGGCGTCGAGCACGGCGAGCCGTCGCAGCCGGACATCGTCGGCGTGCACGAGCAGCGCCGTCTCTCCCTCGCCGACCTCGGCGAAGCCGATGGCCTTCCATCCCGCCGCGGGCTCCTCGGCCTCCACCAGGGCCAGCAGCCCGTCCCCGTCGGCCTCGGGCAGGGCCTCGATCCACAGCTGGCACATGCCCTCGCCGTAGGGCCCGTCGCGCAGCACGGTGGTGGGGACCAGCCCCCAGCCCGTGGCCTCGGAGACCTCGTACGCGGCCACCTCACGCTGGGCGAGGGTCCCGTCGGGGAAGTCCCACAGGGGCCGCTCCCCAGCGACCGGTTTGTAGACGCAGAACGCGTCCCGGCCCTCGTACGAAACGGAGCAGTACAGCACCGCGTTCGAGGCCTCACGGATCCGTCCGCGCACCTTCAGCTCGCCCAGGGCGAGCAGCTCGGCCGTGGTCACGCTCCGCGGCGGTATCCGTTCTGGCGCGGACATACGTGTCCTTCCGGGTCGAGCGGGAGGCTGCACAGCGGGCAGGGCGGCCGGCCCGCGTTGACGACGTCGAGGGCGCGCTTGGCGAAGGCTCTGGCCTGCGCGCCGGTGAGCCGGACGCGAAGCATCGGCGGGCCGTTCTCCTCGTCCTGGAGCAACCTTTCCTCGGCCTCGGCGAGGTCCTCGTCGGTATCGGCGTCGAGCTCCACGAGAGCCTGCGCCTCGACGATCATGCGCTGTTCGTCACCGTCCCAGGCCAGCGCCATCGTGCCGACCCTGAACTCCTCGTCCACCGGGGTGTCGAGAGGGGCGGTGTCGGACACCTCGGTGGGGGCCATGGCCGGGACGGGTGCGCTGCCGCCGGTGCGCCGTACGACCTCGTCGAGGAGCTCGTCCATGCGTTCGGCGAGCGCGGCGACCTGGGTCTTCTCCAGGGCGACGCTGGTCACCCGGGGGCCTGCGGAGGCCTGCAGGAAGAAGGTACGGCGCCCGGGCAACCCGACCGTACCGGCCACGAAACGGTCCGGGGGGTCGTAGAGGAACACCTGACGGGACACGTCCTGTCTCCATTGGAATCGGCATGTGGACCGGCTGACTGCCTAGGCCCTCATCGGCTGCTGACAACTTGTTGACAACTACTGCGCTGCTTCAACCGCTTCACCCTACTGCGGCCGACGATCACGGTGCGCCCGCACCGCCCCCGACCGGGGCGTCCCCGCTGGGCGGCTCCTCGCGCGGCGCCAGGGAGGCGAGGTCGCCGGTGTCCCCGAGGCGCACAAGGAAGGGGCGCAGTCGTGTGTAACGGATCGCGGTGATGGAACACGGTTCTACAGAGATCCGCTGGAAGAGGTCGAGATGAAGTCCGAGTGCGTCCGCGACGAGGGACTTGATGATGTCGCCGTGCGAACACATGACGTAGACCGCGTCGCCGCCGTGGTCGCGCTCCACACGCGCGTTCCACTCGCGCACCGCTTCGGCCGCCCGTGTCTGCATCGCCCGCATGGATTCTCCGCCGGGGAACGCGGCCGCGGACGGATGCGCCTGTACGACCTCCATCAGCGGCTCGTCCTTCAGCTCGGCGAGCTTGCGGCCGGACCAGTCGCCGTAGTGCGCCTCCCCGATCCGCTCGTCGGTGTGCACGCGCAGCTCGGGGCGGGCGTCGAGCAGCGGCTGCACGGTCTCCTGGCAGCGCTGGAGGGGGCTGGTGACGACTTCGGAGATCGGCAGCGCGGCGAGCCGGCCGGGCAGCGCCGCGGCCTGCTGGGCGCCGCGCTCGTCGAGGGCGACGCCGGGCGTCCAGCCGGCGAGCAGCCCAGCGGTGTTGGCGGTCGAACGTCCGTGCCGTACGAGAATCAGGGTGGGCATGCGGCCCAGCGTAAACGGGTGGCTCGGGGACCCGGAGGGGGCTGTGGACAACGGCGGCCGGAGTGCGGTGGCGGCCGGGCGACGGGAGAATACGCTCCGTGATCGTCGACTGCGCCATTTACCACCACGGGCGCCGGGCGGAGGGCCCCGAGGACCTCTCCGACGCCCTGGATCTGGCACGCGCCGAGGGCGACGCGTTCATCTGGATCGGGCTGTACGAGCCGACGGAGCAGGAGTTCGACCTCGTCACCGAGGAGTTCGGGCTGCATCCGCTGGCGGTCGAGGACGCCCTCAAGGCGCATCAGCGGCCCAAGCTGGAGATGTTCGACGATTCACTGTTCGTGGTCCTGAAGCCGGTCGAGTACGAGGCGGAGAGCGATGTCGTCACCACCGGTGAGGTGATGGTGTTCATCGGGGACTCCTTCGTGGTGACCGTCCGGCACGGCGAGTGCTCGCCCCTCGCGCAGGTGCGCCGCCGGCTGGAGGAGGACCCCGAGATGCTGCGGCACGGACCGACGGCGGTGCTCTACTCGATCGCCGACGCGACGGTCGACCACTACCTGGAGGTGGCGACCGAGCTCCAGACGGACCTGGAGGCGCTGGAGGCCGAGGTCTTCTCGCCGAGTGGCGGCGGTTCGCGGTACACCGCGTCCAGGATCTACACGTTCAAGCGGCAGATCCTGGAGTTCCGGCGGGCGACGGTCCCGTTGACCGTTCCGCTGACCCGGCTCTCGGGCTCGGGCACCGCCGGCGCCCCGGTGCCGTTCGTGAACGAGAAGGCGCAGCCCTTCTTCCGCGACGTCAACGACCATCTGGCCCGTGTGAACGAGTCGGTGGAGAGCCTGGACCGGCTGGTCTCGGACATCCTCTCGGCGCATCTCGCGCAGATGAGCGTGCGCCAGAACGACGACATGCGGAAGATCTCGGCGTGGGCGGCCATGGCCGCGGTCCCCACGATGATCGCCGGCATCTACGGCATGAACTTCGACCACATGCCCGAGCTGCATTGGCTCTGGTCGTATCCGGCGGTGATCCTGGCGATGGTGGCGCTGGAATTCCTGCTGTACCACCTCTTCAAGCGGCGGGGCTGGCTGTGACCGGCGTGCGAGCAGGTGGGCGGATGTGAGCGTCGGCGACCGCGGGTCACGCCACCTCCGGTGCGGGCGTCGCGGGGCCGCCCAGGGCGTCGCGGTGTTCCGGCATCCTCAGGGAGACCATGCGGCGCCAGCCCGCGGCGCGCTCGTAGGCGTAGACGGTGTGGATGGCCGCGGTGAGCGTCGCCGCCCTGGCCCTCGACCAGCCGAGAATGCGGCCCATGTGGGTCATCACGGCGAGACTGACGTCCCGGTAGACGCGGATCTCGGCGAGCGCGCACGCGCGCAGCGTCCGCCGGATGGCACGGCCGTGTCCGGCGGACGCGAAGCGGAGCAGCTCCTCGTGGCAGTAGGCGAGGTCCTGTCCTCGTCCTGGGAGATCATGCGGACCGCGCGACCGATGTCGGGACGGTCGGCGAAGTGCCTGCGCAGCAGCTCCATCTGCTCGGAGGCACGCTGCTCGGTGACCCTGCTGTGGGCGAGGTACATGACGATGTCTCGTACGGTGAGTGGCTCTTCGCTCTTCAGCTTGTCGTGGGCGAGTCCGATCCCGTGGCGTTCCAGGAGCATCGTGTAGTCGGTGTCGGCCGGGACCTCGACCGGTGCGAGGCCGCGCTTCCTCATCAGGGCGCCGAAGATCCGCCCGTGCTTGTCCTCGTCGGCGCCGTGCCGGGTGATCTTCGGGGCGAGTTCGCGTGCGCTCTGCGGGACGAGGGCGGCGATGCGGGCGTTCTCCCAGCCACCCTGCGACTCCCCGCTGGCGGCGATGGAGCAGAAGAGCCGGAACGACTCGTCGTTGTCGAGGATCTCCTGAAACAGACTCTTGGCCGAAAGCATCGATGACACCTTTCTGCAGGGTCCGCAGAAAACGAGTCAAATGGGATGCCGAATGCCCGGCAACCGAGGTGTCGGACAAATGCGCCGAACGAAGGATGACGGGACGGGCCCGCGCGCGTAACCCAGGGCACGCCCGCGCGTTGTTCCCCGTGACGGCCGTGGCGGGGAAGACCCCCCGAGCCCCCACCACGGCCGCAGAACTTCTTCCGTCCCTCCGGGGACGGGGTTGCGACGCGTTACGCCAGACCGGCCCGCTCCAGCGCGTCCGAACCGGCGCGGAGCGAGGCCATCCGGTCCTCCAGCGTGAAGCCGGCGGGCGACAGCGTGAGCGTGGTGACGCCCGCCGCCGCGTAGGCCTTCATCCGGTCGGCGATGCGGTCCACGGAGCCGAGCAGGGTGGTCTGGTCGATCAGCGCGTGCGGCACGGCGGCGGCCGCGCCCTCCTTGTCGCCGGACAGGTACTTGTCCTGGATCTCGGCGGCCTCCTTCTCGTATCCCATGCGCTGGGCGAGCTGGTTGTAGAAGTTCTGCTTGCGGCTGCCCATGCCGCCGACGTACAGAGCGGTGTAGGGGCGGAACATGTCGGCGAGCGCCGTCACGTCCTTGTCGGCGCCGACGGCGAGCGGCAGCGTCGGGCAGACGTCGAAGCCCTCCATGGTCTTGCCGGCCTTCTCCCGGCCCGCCCGCAGATGGCGGAGCGCGGTGTCCTCGAGGTGCTCGGCCGAGGGGAAGATCAGCAGGGCGCCGTCGGCGATCTCTCCGGTCTGCTCCAGGTTCTTCGGGCCGATCGCGGCGATGTACAGCGGGATGTGCTCGCGCTGCGGGTGCACCGTCAGCTTGATCGGCTTGCCCGGACCGTCCGGCAGCGGCAGCGTCCAGTGCTCGCCCTCGTACGACAGCCGCTCGCGGGTCATCGCCTTGCGTACGATCTCGACGTACTCGCGGGTGCGGGCCAGCGGCTTGTCGAACTTGACTCCGTACCAGCCCTCGGAGACCTGCGGTCCGGAGACGCCGAGGCCGAGGCGGAAGCGCCCGCCGGAGAGCGAGTCGAGCGTCGCGGCGGTCATCGCGGTCATCGCGGGCTGACGGGCCGGGATCTGGAAGATCGCCGAGCCGACGTCGATGCGCTCGGTCTTGGCGGCGACCCAGGTGAGCACGGTCGCCGCGTCCGAGCCGTAGGCCTCGGCGGCCCAGCACACCGCGTATCCCAGTCGGTCGGCCTCCTGGGCGACGGCGAGATTGTCCGCGTCCATTCCGCCGCCCCAGTAGCCGAGGTTGATCCCGAGCTGCATGGCCGATCCCCTTACCGATCAGTAACGTCCCTTGTGCCGGAGACCCTAGCGCGCTGGTGGGCGCGGCGGCAGGAACGGGTTCAGGTCTGATCATCCAGGTTGTCCACAGGGCCCCCACGAGGCGAGTTCTGGCCAGTAATCTCGGCGTCCATGGAGCAGAGGCATCTCGGCCGTACCGGCCTGCGTGTGTCCCGGATCGGACTCGGCACCCTCACGTGGGGGCGGGATACCGACGAGCACGACGCCGCGGAGCTGTTGAAGGTGTTCTGGGAAGCGGGCGGGAACCTCGTCGACACCGCGGATGTGTACGGGGACGGGGAGTCGGAGTACCTGCTCGGACAGCTCATAGAAGGGCTCGTGCCGCGTCGGGACCTGGTCATTTCCACGAAGGCGGGCAGTGTGCCCGACCCGGACCGGCGGTTCGACGGCTCGCGCGGGCACCTCCTGTCGGCACTCGACGCCTCGCTTCAGCGCCTCGGCACGGACTACGTGGATCTTTGGCACGTCCACGCCTTCGACCCGGACACCCCGCTGGAGGAGACCCTCCAGGCGCTCGACCTCGCGGTCAGCAGCGGTCGCGCGAGATACGCGGGGGTGTCCAACTTCTGCGGCTGGCAGCTCGCCAAGGCGGCGACCTGGCAGCTGGCGGCGCCCGGGACACGGACGCGGATCGCGAGTACGCAGATGGAGTACTCCCTGCTCCAGCGCGGCGTGGAGCGGGAGGTGCTGCCCGCGGCGCTCGACCTGGGCGTGGGCCTGCTGCCGTCCTCCCCGCTCGGGCGGGGTGTGCTCACCGGGAAGTACCGGGGCGGCACACCGTCGGACTCCCGGGGCGGCTCGGAGCACCTCGCGCCGTTCGTCGCCCCGTACCTGGACGACACGGCGAGCGGCATCGTGGACGCGGTGACGACGGCGGCGGACGGCCTCGCGGTCACGCCGTTGCAGGTCGCCCTCGCGTGGGTGCGCGACCGGCCCGGTGTCGCCGCCCCGATCGTCGGCGCGCGCAACGCGCAGCAGCTCATGGCCGCGTTGTCAGTGGAGACCCTTAGTCTTCCTGACGAGATCTGCCGGGCGCTCGACGACGTGTCGGCACCGGTGCACCACTATCCCGATCACGACTGGAGCACGCTGTGAGCACGGAGCCCGAGACCACGGAGGAAGTGGAGCCGGGGACGCCGGGCGCGGGAGCGACCGCCGGCCCGCCGGACGCCGACACGGACGCGGACTCGGACGCGGTCACGGACGCCGGCACCACGCCCTCCGGGGGCGAGGGGACCACGGTCGAGGGCGGAGCGGAAACCGAAGGCGCGGCGGACGCCACAAAGCTGTCCGAGGCAGAGGCCGAGTTGGCGGCGCAGCGGCTGGAGCGTGAGCGGATCGAGCGGCGGAAGGCCGAGAAGCAGGGGCCGATCGCGGCCGGGGCCAAGCTCAGCGGGACGGCCGCCGATCTGCTCGCGGCGGTGCGGGCCGTGGAAAGCGGCGAGAAGCCCGTGGCCACCGCCTTCCGTGAGCCCGAGCCGACGCCGCGCAGAGCGGTCGCACCGGAGCCCGTGCCGCGCCCGCAGCCGGTGGCCGCCCCGGCCGAGACCTCGGCGGCCCTCGCACCGGAAGCCGTCGCCGCCGTACGCGCCGTGCTGGGCGAAGGCGGCGCACCCGACACCCTCGCACCGGAGGCCCTCGCGGCTCTCGGCGAGGGCGCGGACGACCAGCTGCGCGAGGACCCCTGGCAGTTGCTGCGGGTCGCCGGGGTGCGGCCGGAGCAGGCCGACGGGTTCGCCCGCGCGCTGCTCGGCGCGGAGTGCCGCCCGGACGACGAGCGGCGCGGGCGGGCGGTCACCGTATGGCTCCTCGAGCAGGCGGCCCTGGCCGGGCACACCGCCCTCGACGCCCCCGCGCTCACCGCCGCGCTCGCCCAGCGCGCGGTGCCGGATCCGGACGCGGCCGTGCAGAGCGCCCTCGCGGAGGGCGACGCGCTGGTCTTCCAGGACGCCCTCGACACCGCGCCCCCGGCCCAGGCGGAGGGCGCCGAGGAGCCCGAGGAGCGCCCGGTGCGCGTCCTCATCGGCCTGGAGCGGTACGCGCTGGCCGAGGAGAGCCTCGCCGACGGACTGGCCCGGGTCATGAACTCCGTACCGAAGACGGACGGCTCGGCCGACGGCTGGGAGCAGGCCGCCACGTCGGCCACCCGCTCCGCCGCGGAGCTGATCCGGGCGGTCGCGGGCCACGGCCTGGTCCTGCACACCGGCGGGCACGCGTCCTTGGCCGAGGCGGCGGCACTGCTGCACGCCGCGCGCGGTCTCGGCCTGCGCGCCTGGGCCGCCACCCACACGCCGAGCGGCCGCGACGACTGCACGGCCCGGATGGCGCGGTACGACCTGCCGGACGGCCCCTCGGGCGACGCCGGGGAGGGGCCGGTCACCGGCGTCACCACCGTCGCGGGACTCCTCTCGGGCGCCGAGGGCCCTGGCCGGGACACGGACGGCGCCTTCGACCTGGACCTCCTGGTCGTCCTGGACGCACCGCAGCTGGACGTCGAGACGGCGGCGATGCTCGCCGAATCGCTGCCGGACGGCGCGCGGCTGGTGCTGAGCGGGGACCCGGGGGTGCTGTGGTCGGCGGGTCCGGGTCGGGTCTTCGCCGATCTGCTGGCCGCCCGGGTGTGCCCGCAGGTGGCCTCCCGGACGCCGGACCCCGGCCCCATCGGGGAGCTTGTCTCCGGGGTCGGCATCGGTGAGCTCAACCAGGTCGAGGCGCCCGGCAAGGAAGTCGTGATCGTCCCCGTGCGGGACGCCGGCGAGGCGGTGCACCGGACCGTGCAGCTGGTCGCGGACTCGGTGCCGCGCGCCATCGGCATCCCGGCCGAGCAGACCCAGGTGATCACCCCGGGACACGGCGGCGCCGTCGGCACCCGCGCACTGAACAGCGCGCTCAAGGAGCGGCTGAACCCGGGTCCCGGCCGCTTCGGCGGCTTCGACCCCGGAGACCGCGTCGCCCACTCCCCCGCTCCGGGTCGTACGGCGGTGGGACACGTGGTGAAGGCCGACGCCGACGGGCTGCACCTGGAGTGCTCGGGTCTGCCCGTCGTCGTACCGAAGGAGCGGGTGGAGCAGTCCGTGCGGCACGGCTGGGCACTCACGGCGCACCAGGCGGTCGGGCTGCGCTGGCCCGCCGCGGTCGTGGTGCTCCCCGGTGACGCGGCGGCGGCCCTGACCAGGCCCTGGGTCTACACGGCCTTCGGCCGGGCCGAGCGCCATCTGTCCGTGGTCCACGGGGTGGAGCAGGCCCTGCAGCGGGCGGTGGCCGAGGTCCCGCAGAAGCCGCGCACCACGCGCCTGCCCGCCCTGCTCAAGGCACAGGTCCCGGCAGCGGGCTGAGCCGCCCCGCAGGGACACGGCTCCCGTACGCGGGAAGGTGGCGGCCACCGGGCTTCCGGTGACCGCCACCTTCCTGTGCCGCGGTGCTCAGCGCTCCCGCGACGGGATGCTCGGGATGCTGTGACGCGATGCTCAGCGATCGGCGTCCAGCGGCTCCAGGTCCCCGTCCTCGTCCAGTTCGGAGTCCGGGGCGAGGTCGTCCTCCAGCTCGTCGTCGTCCGACTCGTCGTCGAAGACCGCGCTGACGTCGAAGCGGCAGACCACGCGCTGCGGGTCGATCGCCTCGAAGGGGGTCTCCAGCCACTCGCCGGGGTCGGCCGGTTCGTCGGCGGCCGTGACCCAGAGTGTGGAGTCGCCCTCCTCCAGACCGAACTCCTTGTGCCGGGAGGCGATCTCGTCCGGCTCGAACTCGCCGAACAGGACACCGAGCGCTCCGTGCACCGTGCCGGACGCCGCGTCGAAGCCCGCGGCCGCGGTGGCCCCGTCCTCCTCCACGGCCTCCACCCGCTGAGCCTGTGCCAGCAGTCGCTGCGGCTCCACCACCGCGTAGTCCCGGCGGATCAGCACGCTCAGAGCGTTCGGCTCCTCGGGGCCCGTGTACGGCGGCAGCGTGTCGTCGCTGCCGGGGATCTCGAAGGGAGTGACCTCGTCGTATCGGTCGTAGAGCAGCTCGTCGTACTCCTCGGCCGCGGCGGCCAGCTCGTTGAACGCCTCGTATACGGCCGGGTCGTCATCGCCCGACCTGCGCTCGACCGCGGCCAGGTGGCGGTCGAGTGCGGTCTTGACAGCCTCGGCGGCGGCGCGTACCTCGGCAGCGGTGGGCTGCACAGCATCAGACATAGTGCAGACGCTATCCGTACAGGGCCTCTGCCCGCACAATAGATGCGATGCCGGAATACGAATTTGTCGACGTGTACGTGCCGCGCGGGGTGTCCCGCAAGGAGACGACACGCCTGCTGACGGACCATGCGGAGTACGGACACTGGGAGTTGGACCGCCTCAGCCTGCACCCCGATGGCAGCCGCAAGGTGCGGCTGCGCCGGCGGATCATCCGCCAGGTGCGTGCCACGTGGTGAGCGAAAGCGGCTGAAAACGGAGCGGCCCCGCCAGTGCGGGCCCGCTCCGGTCGCTTCGCCACAGGGGATGCCTGTGGCGAAGCGATCACGCCGGCCCCGGCCCCGGTTCCGGGCCCGGACTTCTCCCTGTCCTGCCGGTTACGCGCCTGAGCGCGCCCGGCGGTAGAGCACGGCGCCTGCCAGCAGCGCGCCCGCGCCCGCCGGGATCACCGCGCCGATCGGCAGGTCACTGCCGGTGTGGGCGAGCTGCGCCGCGGGGCTGTGCGGCTGGGAGACGTTCTGCGTCCCCGGGTGGTTGGGGTACGAGGTGGGCGGCGTGCCCGGGGTTCCGGGGTGCCCGGGCGTACCCGGGTGTCCGGGGTTCCCGGGCTGACCCGGCTGACCGGGGTGTCCGGGCTGACCGGGGTTCCCCGGCTGTCCCGGATTCCCGGGCTGGCCCGGGTGTCCCGGGTGTCCCGGGTGTCCCGGGTAGCCAGGGTGACCAGGCTGTCCCGGGTGACCCGGGTGACCGGGGTGACCGGGATGACCGGGCTGTCCCGGGTGACCGCCGCCGGGCGGGTAGTGGGTGTGGCCGCCGTGTCCGTTCGCGCAGTCGTTGCCCATCGCCGGGTTGCCGACTCCGACGACGTTCACGCTGTTGCCGCAGACGTTGACCGGCACGTCGATCGGCACCTGGACGTGGTTGCCGGAGCCGACGCCCGGCGCGCCACTCGCATGCCCACCGGCGTGGGAGCCGCCGCCCGAGTGCGAACCACCACCCCCGTAGCCACCACCCCCGTAGCCACCACCGTCATGGCCGCCACCGCCGTAGCCGCCTCCGTAACCGCCCCCGTGCCCCCCGGCGGACGACCCACCGCCGCCGTGGTTGACGCACTTGTTGCCCATCGCCGGGTTGAGCAACCCGATGACGTTCACGGTGTTTCCGCAGACGTTGACCGGCACGTGCACCGGCGCCTGCACCGTGTTGCCCGACAACACGCCGGGCGAGGCCGAACTGACGCCGCTCGCACCCGAGTCGGCGTGTGCGTAGCCTCCGGTCGCGGCGAGTACGCCGGTCGCGGCCGCCACGGTCATCAGGCCCTTGCGGGTGACCTGTCGCATAGCTGAATTCCCTGCCTTGGTCCTTGGCTTGGACTCTCCGGAAACGCGCACGCATCCGTTCTGTGCGTGCGCCGAAAGCCGGTCGGCCCCGGAGCGCATGGCGCGCGCTCCGGGGCCGACAGACTCAGACCCTCATGGGGTGAGGCACAACGTCAGTTGTTGATGCAGGTGTTGCCGAAGGCGGGGTTCAGCAGCCCGATCACGGAGACCGTGTTGCCGCAGACGTTCACCGGGACGTGAACGGGCACCTGGATGACGTTGCCGGAGATGACACCCGGGGAGTGCACGGCGGCACCCTGGGCACCCGAGTCGGCGACGGCCAGGCCCGCACCCGCGAGAACCAGACCACCAGTGGCAGCCGCAGCAGCGACGACCTTCTTGATCATTATTCCTCCTTGTTGGCAAATGCGATCCCAAGCAGCGGATCGCATCACCTGTAACGAGGAGAGATGACTAGAGCTACGAGCTTATGGTCGCATTCACCCGTCCCGGGTGATCTCCGCACGTACGGGCGAATGCGGGCGTCAACCCGTCATGACGCCTCGATGAAGCGGTCGAGCACACGGACGCCGAACTTCAGGGCATCCACCGGCACCCGCTCGTCGACCCCGTGGAACATGCCCGCGAAGTCCAGCTCCGGCGGCAGCTTGAGCGGGGCGAAGCCGAAGCAGCGGATGCCGAGGTCGGCGAAGGACTTGGCGTCGGTGCCGGCCGAGAGCATGTAGGGCACGGCGCGCGCGATCGGGTCCTCGGCGGACAGCGCGGTCTGCATGGCGTCGACCAGCGCCCCGTCGAAGGTGGTCTCCAGCGCCTTGTCCGCGTGCACGTCCTCACGCTTGACCCTCGGTCCGAGAATCCGGTCCAGGTCGGCGAGGAACTCCTCCTCGTACCCCGGCAGATAACGCCCGTCGACGTGCGCGGTCGCCTGCCCCGGAATCACGTTGACCTTGTATCCGGCACCGAGCTGGGTCGGGTTGGCGGTGTTCTGCAGGGAGGCACCGATGAGCTTGGCGATGCCGCCGAGCTTGGCGAGCGTCTCGTCCATGTTCTCCGGGTCGAGCTCGGTGCCGAGCGCGTCACCGAGCTCGTCGAGGAAGTGCCGCAGTGTCTTCGTCACCCGGACCGGGAACTTGTGCCGCCCGAGCCGCCCGACGGCCTCGGACAGCTCGGTGATCGCGTTGTCCTTGTGGATCATCGAACCGTGCCCGGCGGTGCCGTCCACGGTCAGCTTCATCCAGTGCATGCCCTTCTGGGCGGTCTCGACGAGGTACAGCCGCAGCTTCTCGTTGACCGTGAAGGAGAACCCGCCGACCTCGCCGATCGCCTCGGTCACGCCCTCGAAGAGGTCGGGGTGCTTGTCGACGAGGTGCCGCGCACCCCACGTACCACCGGCCTCCTCGTCGGCGAGGAACGCGAGGACGATGTCGCGCGGCGGCTTGCGCCCGCTGCGCAGCCGGTCCCGGACGACCGCCAGGGTCATGGCGTCCATGTCCTTCATGTCGACCGCGCCGCGGCCCCACACCATCCCGTCCGCGATCTCGCCGGAGAAGGGGTGGTGGGTCCAGTCCGCCGCGTTGGCCGGTACGACGTCGGTGTGCCCGTGGATGAGCAGCGCGGGGCGCGAGCGGTCCTCGCCCTCGATACGGGCCACGGTCGACGCGCGCCCCTTGTGCGACTCGAAGATCTGCGGCTCGAGCCCGACCTCGGCGAGCTTCTCGGCCACGTACTCCGCCGCCTTGCGCTCACCCGGTCCGGAGTGGTCCCCGTAGTTGCTCGTGTCGATCTGGATCAGCTCGCGACAGAGGTCCACGACCTCGTCCTCGCCAGAGACGCTCCTGGCCGTGTTCGACTCGCTCACGCTGCTTCCTCCCACTGTCACTGCTGGTGGTCCCCCTCATCCTCTCTCCCACCCCCTCCGCGCCCCAAGGCCGGTCCCGGCCCGTCACACGCCGTTCACGCGGCGACGGGGTGTGACCGGGGGTCCTCGAAAGCCTGGTAATGTTTCCTCTGTCGCCGCGAGGGAAACCCCGCGCGACAGACACCTTGTCCGGGTGGCGGAATGGCAGACGCGCTAGCTTGAGGTGCTAGTGCCCTTTATCGGGCGTGGGGGTTCAAGTCCCCCCTCGGACACACAGAGGAGTGAGGGCCGCGACCATCAGGTCGCGGCCCTCACTCGTTGTATGCGTCACAGGCCTCAACTCGTTGTGTTCGCCGCGTCACGGACAGATGTGGGACAGATCTCGTCAGGATGACATACCCCCATGTCAGAGCTCCGTCACCGCACCGGAATCAGTGGTTCCGGTGCCCTCGTACGGCCTCCTCGCATGGCTGATGACCAGGTACGCGACTAGCGTCGTACTAAAATTCCAGGCTTGTTTGGAGCTGGACCGGAATATCCCCAGGCATACCTGCGGGCCCACCAGCTCCCCGGACGCTCCGGGAACGACACGTGAGGACCCGATGGCAGCCCTCGAGCAAGGCCCCGCACTCGCGCTGTTCGACGAGGAGGTGCGCGCGGAGTTCGGCGACCCGGCGCGCTTCTCCGCCTCCGTCGCCGCCTCGCCGCGCACGCTGGTCGACATCCTCGACGCCACCGTCCGGGCCCACCCCGACGAGCCCGCCCTCGACGACGGCCACCGCTGCCTCACCTACCGCGCCCTGGCCGTCGAGGTCGAGGCCCTGCGGCGACGGCTGAGCGCCGCCGGGGTGGGCCTCGGCGACCGGGTCGGCGTACGCGTCCCCTCCGGTACCAACGAGCTGTACGTCGCCATCCTCGCCGTACTGGCCGCCGGCGCGGCCTATGTGCCGGTGGACGCCGAGGATCCCGACGAGCGGGCCGAGCTGGTCTTCGGCGAGGCGGAGGTGCGGGCCGTCATCGGGGCCGGGCACCGGCTCACCGTCAACGGCAGCCGCGAGGTGCCCGCCGCGCGGCCCGGCGTCGAGCACGACGCCTGGATCATCTTCACCTCCGGGTCCACCGGCAAGCCCAAGGGCGTGGCCGTCAGCCACCGCAGCGCCGCCGCGTTCGTCGACGCCGAGGCGGAGCTGTTCCTCACCGAGGACCCGATCGGGCCCGGCGACCGGGTCATGGCGGGCCTGTCCGTCGCCTTCGACGCCTCCTGCGAGGAGATGTGGCTGGCCTGGCGCTACGGCGCCTGCCTGGTGCCCGTCCCGCGCTCCCAGGTGCGCAGCGGCGCCGACCTGGGGCCCTGGCTGGTCGAGCAGGAGATCAGCGTCGTCTCGACCGTGCCGACGCTCGCCGCGCTCTGGGAGCCGGAGGCCCTGGGTGACATACGGCTGCTGATCTTCGGCGGTGAGGCCTGCCCGCCCGAGCTGGTCCAGCGGCTGGTGACCGAGGGCCGCGAGGTGTGGAACACCTACGGGCCCACCGAGGCGACCGTCGTCGCCTGTGCGTCCCTGATGACCGGCGAGGAGCCGATCCGGATCGGGCTGCCGCTGAACGGCTGGGAGCTGGCCGTGGTCGACGAGGCCGGCGAGCCCGTGGCCATGGGCGACAGCGGTCAGCTGGTGATCGGCGGGGTCGGGCTCGCCCGGTATCTCGACGCCGAGAAGGACGCGGAGAAGTACGCGCCGCTCCAAGCGCTCGGCTGGGAGCGGGCGTACCGCAGTGGTGACCTCGTCAAGGCCGAGCCGGAGGGCCTGATCTTCCTCGGACGGGCCGACGAGCAGATCAAGCTCGGCGGGCGCCGCATCGAGCTGGGCGAGGTCGACACGGCGCTCCAGGCGCTCCCCGGTGTGGCGAGCGCCGCCGCCGCCGTGCGTACCGCCCGCAGCGGCAACCAGCTGCTCGTCGGTTATGTCGTCACCCAGGAGGGCTGGGACCAGGCCGCCGCCGTCGAGAAGCTGCGCGCCGAACTGCCCGCGGCCCTCGTCCCGCTGCTCGCCCCGGTCGCGGACCTGCCGACCCGTACCTCGGGCAAGGTCGACCGGGGCGCGCTGCCCTGGCCCCTGGAGGGCCTGGAGACCGGCGGTGCGAAGGAGCAGCTCTACGGCACCGAGGCCTGGCTCGCCGAGCAGTGGAGCGAGGTCCTCGGCATCCCGGTCGGCGGCGGGTCCGACGACTTCTTCGCGATCGGCGGTGGCAGCCTCGCCGCCGCCCAGCTCACCACCCGGCTGCGCACCCGCTACCCCAGCGCCGCCGTGCTCGACATCTACCAGCAGCCCGTCCTGCGCAAGCTGGCCCGGCACCTGGAGAAGTCCGCGCAGGACGACGGCGGCGAGCGGGTGATCGCCCCGGTGCCGCTGCGCGCCAAGGTGGCCCAGCTGTTCCTGCTGATACCCCTGTTCACGCTGATGGGGCTGCGCTGGACCGTGGCGCTGGCCGCGCTCGGGAACGTACTGCACTGGTTCGGTCCGTACCCCTGGGCGCCGAGCGCCCCGTGGTGGCTCGTCGGCGCCGGGGCGGTCGTGCTCCACAGCCCGCCGGGGCGGCTCGCGATCGCGGCGGGCGGGGCGCGGCTGCTGCTGCGCCGGGTGAAGCCCGGGCGTCACCCGCGCGGCGGAAGCGTGCATCTGCGGCTGTGGACCGCCGAGCGGCTGGCCGAGTTCAGTGGCGCGGTCTCGCTGACCGGGTCCTGGCTGGAGCGTTACGCGCGTGCCCTGGGCGCCAAGGTCGGCACGGACGTCGATCTGCACTCGCTGCCGCCGGTGACCGGCATGCTCAAGCTGGGCCGGGGCGCCGCCGTCGAGTCCGAGGTGGACCTGTCGGGGTACTGGCTGGACGGGGACCGGCTGGAGATCGGGCAGGTCAAGGTCGGCGCCGGTGCGGTGGTCGGGACGCGCAGCATCCTCTTCCCGGGCGCGCGCGTCGGCAAGCGGGCCGAGGTGGCGCCGGGCTCGGCGGTCGCCGGGCAGATTCCCACCGGGCAGCGCTGGGCCGGAGCGCCCGCCGGCAAGCTCGGCAAGGCGAAGCGCGCCTGGCCCAAGGAGCGTCCGCGCCGGGGCACGTACTGGCGGGCGATGTACGGCGCGACCGGTTTCGCGCTGACCGCGCTGCCCGTCCTTTCGGCCGTCGCCGCGCTCCTGGTGGCTCATCTGTTCGTGAGCGCGGACGCCGGGCTCGGTGCGGCCCTGCGCGGCGCGGCGCTCGCGCTGGTCCCGGCCACGCTCGCCTTCGGGCTGGCGTACGCGCTGCTGCTCCTGGTCGGCGTACGTCTGCTCAGCCTGGGTCTGCGCGAAGGCACGTACCCGACGCACAGCCGGATCGGCTGGCAGGCCTGGACCGTCACCCAGCTGATGGACCGCTCGCGCGACACGCTGTTCCCGCTGTACGCCGGGCTGATCACGCCGGTGTGGCTGCGGCTGCTCGGTATGAGGATCGGCCGGGGTGCCGAGGTCTCCACCGTCCTCGCGCTGCCGAGCCTCACCACCGTGGGCGAGGGTGCCTTCCTCGCCGACGACACCCTGACCGCGCCGTACGAGCTGGGCGGCGGCTGGATGCGGATCGGGCGTGCCGAGATCGGCCGCCGGGCCTTCCTGGGCAACTCCGGGATGACCGCGCCGGGCCGCAGCGTGCCGGACGGCGGGCTGGTCGGGGTGCTGTCCGCGACCCCGAAGAAGGCGAAGAAGGGCAGCTCGTACCTGGGGCTGCCGCCGGTGAAACTCCCGCGCTCGACGCAGGACGGTGATCAGAGCCGTACCTACGACCCGCCCGCGCGGCTGCTGTGGGCGCGGGCGTTCGTGGAGCTGTGCCGGATCGTGCCGGTGTTCTGCTCGGCGGCGCTGGCGGTGCTGACCGTCGCCGCGCTGAGCGCGCTGGGCGTCTGGGCGCCGCTGCTGGCCGGAATCGTGTTCCTGGGCGTCGGCGTGCTCGCCTGCCTGACGTCCATCGCGGCGAAGTGGCTGCTGGTGGGCCGGCACCGGGCGGGCGAGCACCCGCTGTGGAGCGGTTTCGTGTGGCGCAACGAGCTGGCGGACACCTTCGTCGAGGTCGTCGCCGTGCCGTGGCTGGCCGGGTCCGTGCCCGGTACGCCGCTGATGACGGCGTGGCTGCGCGGCCTCGGCGCCCGTATCGGCAAGGGCGCATGGATCGAGAGTTACTGGCTACCCGAGACGGACCTGGTGACCCTGGAGGACGCGACCACGGTCAACCGGGGATGTGTCCTGCAGACCCACCTCTTCCACGACCGGATCTTGCGGACGGATACTGTTGTCCTCCGTGAGGGCGCCACTCTGGGCCCGGGCGGAATCGTCCTTCCCGGCAGCACAGTCGGGGCGCGCAGCACGCTGGGACCCGCGTCGCTCGTCATGGCGGCGGAATCCGTCCCCGACGACACCCGCTGGCTGGGCAACCCGATCGAGGCATGGCGTTCCTAGGCGCGGCCCGTACGGCGTCCGGGGACGGTGCACCGGCACGTCGTACGAGCACAGCGCAGGGAGCAGACGCAAGCGTGAGCGTTCAGCAGACAGTGGGTTCGGACCCGTACTTCCCGGCCAACGGTGATCCCCGTTACCGGGTGCACCGGTATGAGCTCGCGCTGGACTACCGCCCCGGGCCCAACCGGCTGTCCGGCACCGCACGGCTCAACGCCATAGCGGGCCGGGCTCCGCTCGCCGAGTTCCAGCTGAACCTGGCCGACTTCCGGATCGGCCGGGTCCGGATCGACGGCAAGGCACCGCACTACACGCACCGCGGCGGCCGGCTGCGCATCCGGCCGCCGAAGCCGATACGGGCCGGGGCCGCGTTCACCGTGGAGGTGCACTGGTCGGGCAACCCCAAGCCGGTCCCCAGCCCCTGGGGCGAGCTCGGCTGGGAGGAGCTGGAGGACGGGGCGCTGGTGGCGAGCCAGCCGATCGGCGCGCCCTCCTGGTACCCGTGCAACGACCGCCCCGCCGACAAGGCCTCGTACCAGATCTCGATCACGACGCCGTCGGCGTACTCGGTGGTGGCGGGCGGCCGGCTGCTCACCCGGACGACGAAGGCGTCGACGACCACCTGGGTGTACGAGCAGGCGGCGCCGACCTCCAGCTATCTGGTCGGGATGTCGATCGGGAAGTACCAGACGGTGCTGCTCGGCGACCCCGGGCTCGGTGGGGTACCGCAGACGGGGCATCTGCCCGCGCACCTGCTCGGCGCATTCTCCCGGGACTTCGCGCGCCAGCCCGCGATGATGGAGCTGTTCGAGCAGATCTTCGGGCCGTATCCGTTCGGCGAGTACGCCGTCGTGGTGACCGAGGAGGAGCTCGATGTCCCCGTCGAGGCACAGGGGTTGTCGCTGTTCGGCGCCAACCACGTGGACGGGGCGCGGGGTTCGGAGCGGCTGGTCGCGCACGAGCTGGCGCACCAGTGGTTCGGCAACAGCGTGTCCATCGCGGACTGGCGGCACATCTGGCTGAACGAGGGGTTCGCGAAGTACGCCGAGTGGCTGTGGTCGGAGCGGTCGGGAGGCCGTACGGCACAGCAGCTGGCCGCTCTCGCGCACCGCAAGCTGTCCGGGCTGCCGAAGGATCTGGTGCTGTCCGATCCGGGCCGCAAGCTGATGTTCGACGACCGGCTCTACGAGCGCGGCGGACTCACCCTGCACGCGCTGCGCTGCGCGATGGGCGACGACGCCTTCTTCCGCATGCTGCGCGGCTGGGCCGCCCTGCACCGGGGCGGCGCGGTCACCACGGCGGTGTTCACCGCGCATGCCGCCCGGTACGCCGCCGAGCCGCTGGACGACCTGTTCGGGGCCTGGCTGCGTACGGCGAAGCTGCCGCCGCTGCCCACCCCGGCCGCACCGGTCGCGCCGATGCCGGCCCGCCCGACGTACCCGCCGACCAACGCCGACTCGGCGTAGGGCCGCTGCGCACCGGGAGAGAGGCCCCTCCGGGCTGGGAGAGAATGGCGGTCATGACCAGTCGTAGCTGCCCGTGCGGGCTGCCCGAGCCGTACGTGCGGTGTTGTGGGCGCTTCCACCGCGGTGAGGCGCTCGCGCCGACCGCGGAGCGTCTGATGCGGTCGCGGTACTGCGCCTTCGTCAAGGAGGACGAGGGGTATCTGCTGCGGACGTGGCATCCGCGGACGCGGCCGGCGCGGGTCGACTTCGATCCGGGGATGCGGTGGACGGGTCTGGAGATCCTCGACACGGGGCAGGGGTCGGCCTTCCACTCGGTGGGGACCGTGACCTTCCGGGCCTCCTACCGGGGCGGTTCGCTGCACGAGCGGAGCCGGTTCGAGCGGGTCGACGGGGCCTGGGTGTACGTGGACGGCGACTTCCCGGAGCAGGACGTGTAGGTCGCCTACGGCGCGAGGATGTCCAGTTCCTGGAGCGCGCCGACCGTGATCTGGCGGGTGAGTTCCTCGGCGCGGGACGCGTCGCCCGCGCGCACCGCCTCCGCGACCTGGACGTGCAGGGTGACGGCGGCCGGGTCGGGGTCCTCGAACATCACCTCGTGGTGGGTGCGGCCCGCGAGGACCTCGGCGACCACGTCACCGAGCCGGGCGAACATCTCGTTGCCGGAGGCGTTGAGGATCACCCGGTGGAAGGCCACGTCGTGGACGAGGTAGTCCTCCAGCTTGTGGCCGCGTGAGTTGGCCACCATGCCGAGGGCGCACTCGGTGAGCTCCGCGCACTGCGCGGCGGTGGCGTGCCGGGCGGACAGGCCCGCGGCGATCGGTTCGACGGCGGAGCGCAGCACGGTGAGCGAACGCAGCTGGTGGGGGCGGTCGGCGCCGGCCAGCCGCCAGCGGATGACCTGAGGGTCGAACACGTTCCACTCCGCCTTGGGGCGGACCGTGACGCCGACTCGGCGGCGGGACTCGACCAGGTACATGGACTCCAGCACCCTGACCGCCTCCCGCATCACGGAGCGGGACACCTCGAAGCGCTGCGCGAGTTCGTCGGTGCGCAGCACGCTCCCCGGCGGGTACTCGCCCGCCGTGATCGCCGGCCCGAGGGATTCCAGTACATGTCCGTGCAGCCCCCGGCCCCGTGTGGTCATGGGGTCAGCGTACGAGGCGGAGCCCGTCCATAAAAAGTCAGACTTATATGTCACACACTCTTGAATTCGTCGTACCTAATGAGTTTCAGTGTCGTCGACATCAGATGTCGACGAAGACAGTCACGCGACAGTGACGTAGACAGTGAGGCAGCGATGAGCACCCCCCATGTCGTCGTGGTCATGGGCGTCGCAGGTACCGGCAAGACCACCATCGGTCCCCTGCTTGCGGCCCGGCTCGGCGTTCCGTACGCCGAGGGCGACGACTTCCACCCGCAGGCCAACATCACCAAGATGTCGGCCGGGCACCCGCTCACGGACGACGACCGCTGGCCGTGGCTGGACGCCATCGGCCGTTGGGCGCACGACCGGCACGGGCTCGGCGGAGTGGTCAGCAGTTCGGCGCTCAAGCGCAGCTATCGCGACCGGCTGCGGGCCGCGGCGCCCGGGGTCGTCTTCGTGCATCTGACCGGTGACCGCGCGCTCATCGAGGACCGGATGTCGCACCGTCAGGGGCACTTCATGCCGACGGCGCTGCTGGACTCGCAGTTCGCCACTCTCCAGCCGCTGGAAGCGGACGAGGCGGGTGTCTCCGTGGACGTCTCCGGCGACCCCGGGGAGATCACCGAACGGGCCGTGGCCGCACTCCAGGGGCTTGCCCAGCCTTCGCTCTAACACCTTCCCCACGTACGTTTCTCAAGCAAGGGACCACCGTGACCAGACTCAGCGTCGAGATGCTGGCAGCGGACACCGTCGAGCCGATCACCTCGGCGGGCCATGCCCAGCTGGGCATCGCCGTCCTGGCGGCCATCGCCGTCATCGTCCTGCTCATCACCCAGTTCAAGCTGCACGCATTCCTGGCCCTGACCATCGGCTCGCTCGCCCTCGGCGCCTTCGCCGGGGCCCCGCTGGACAAGACCATCACCAGCTTCACCACCGGCCTCGGCGCCACCGTCGCCGGTGTGGGCGTCCTGATCGCGCTCGGCGCGATCCTCGGCAGACTGCTCGCCGACTCCGGCGGCGCCGACCAGATCGTCGACACCATCCTCGCCAAGGCCGGCGGGCGCGCCATGCCCTGGGCGATGGTGCTGATCGCCTCGGTGATCGGTCTGCCGCTGTTCTTCGAGGTCGGCATCGTGCTGCTGATCCCGGTCGTGCTGATGGTCGCCAAGCGCGGCAACTACTCCCTGATGCGCATCGGCATCCCGGCGCTGGCCGGTCTGTCCGTGATGCACGGCCTGATCCCGCCGCACCCCGGCCCGCTGGTCGCCATCGACGCGGTCAAGGCCAACCTGGGCATCACGCTCGCGCTGGGCGTCCTGGTCGCCATCCCGACGGTGATCATCGCGGGCCCGCTCTTCTCGAAGGTCGCGGCCCGCTGGGTGGACGTGCCCGCCCCCGACCGGATGATCCCCGCCCGCGCCTCCGAGGACCTGGACAAGCGTCCCGGCTTCGGCGCCACCCTCGCCACCATGCTGCTGCCGGTCGTCCTCATGCTGTCCAAGGCGCTGGTCGACATCATCGTGGACGACCCCACCCACATGGTGCAGCGCGTCTTCGACGTCGTCGGCTCCCCGCTGATCGCCCTGCTCGCGGCCGTGATCGTGGGCATGTTCACGCTGGGCCGCGCGGCCGGGTTCACCAAGGACCGCATCTCGACGACCGTCGAGAAGTCCCTCGCCCCCATCGCGGGCATCCTGCTGATCGTGGGCGCGGGCGGCGGTTTCAAGCAGACCCTGATCGACTCCGGGGTGGGCCAGATGATCCTGGACATCTCCAAGGACTGGTCGATCCCCGCGCTGCTGCTCGCGTGGCTGATCGCGGTGATCATCCGGCTCGCGACCGGCTCCGCGACCGTCGCCACCATCTCGGCGGCCGGTCTGGTGGCGCCCCTCGCGGCCGACATGTCGACCGCCCACACCTCTCTCCTGGTCCTCGCGATCGGCGCGGGCTCGCTCTTCTTCAGCCATGTCAACGACGCCGGCTTCTGGCTGGTCAAGGAGTACTTCGGTCTCAGTGTCGGCCAGACCGTGAAGACCTGGTCCGTCATGGAGACGATCATCTCGGTGGTGGCGGGCGGGCTGGTCCTGCTGCTGTCGCTGGTCATCTAGAGGTACGGGGATGAGAGACGGGAGTACGGGGATGAGTCACCCTCTGTTCGACATCAGTGGTCGCAGGGCCCTGGTCACCGGCTCCAGTCGGGGCATCGGGTTCGCGCTGGCCCGCGGGCTCCTGGAGGCGGGCTGCACGGTCGTCCTCAACGGGCGGGACGCCGACCGGCTCGCCAAGGCCGCGTCGGAGCTGCCCGGCGACGTCCACACCGCGGTCTTCGACGTCACGGACGGCCCCTCGGTGGCCGCCGGAATTGCGGACGTCGAGGACCGGGTGGGCCCGCTCGACATCCTCGTCAACAACGCGGGCATGCAACTGCGGGCCCCGCTCCTGGAGTTCACGGACACCGACTGGCACCGGATCCTGAACACCAATCTGACCAGCGCGTTCCTGGTCGGCCGCGAAGCGGCGCGGCGGATGACGGAACGCGGCCACGGCAAGATCGTCAACATCTGCTCGCTGCAGAGCGAGGTCGTCCGTCCGGGCATCGCCCCGTACGCGGCCACCAAGGGCGCGCTGAAGATGCTCACCAAGGGCATGTGCGCGGACTGGGGGCAGTACGGGGTGCAGGTGAACGGGCTCGGCCCCGGTTACATCGAGACGGAACTGACCCAGCCCCTCGTCGAGGACGAGGAGTTCAGCGCCTGGGTGCGGCGGCGCACCCCGGCCGGCCGGTGGGGCCGTACGGAGGACCTGGTCGGCGGGGTGCTCTTCCTCGCCTCGCCCGCGGCGGACTTCGTGAGCGGGCAGGTGCTGTACGTCGACGGCGGTATGACGAGTGTGCTGTGAAGCGGACCGCGCGGTGAAAGGGGCCTGACGATGCTCGGCTGTGTGATTCACGGGCAGGGCGACCTGCGGGTCGACGAACTGCCGGTCCCGTCCGCCGGGCCCGGCGAGGCGCTCGTCGCCGTCCGGTACGGCGGGGTGTGCGGGTCCGACCTCCACTACTGGCGGCACGGCGGCGTCGGGGACTTCCGGCTGCGGGAGCCGATGGTGCTGGGCCACGAGGTCGTGGGGACGGTGCTGTCGTACGGCGACGGGGCCACCGGTCCCGCGCCGGGTACGGCCGTGGCCGTGCACCCGGCGACCCCGTGCGGGGTGTGCCCCGAGTGCGCCGACGGACGGGCGAACGTCTGCCGGGACACCCGCTACCTGGGCAGCGCGGCGCGCACCCCGCATGTGCAGGGCGCCTTCGCCGCCCAAGTGGTGGTGCCCGCCCGGCAGTTGAGGGAGCTGCCCGCGGGGCTCCCGCTGCGGCGGGCGGCGCTCGCCGAGCCGCTGTCGGTGGCGCTGCACGCCGTCCGACGGGCCGGCGCGGTGCAGGACCGGCATGTCCTGGTGACGGGGGCCGGGCCCATCGGCTGTCTCGTGGTGGCCGCCGCGAAGGCCGCGGGCGCGGCCCGGGTGACCGTGACGGACCTGCTGCCGCAGGCGCTGTCGTACGCCGTCGCGGCCGGCGCGGACGCGGTCGTACGGGCCGACGATCCCGCCGATCCCGGGTGGCCGACGGAGGTCGACGTGGCCGTCGAGGCGTCCGGAGTGGCCGCGGGGCTCGACACCTGTCTGCGTCTGGTGCGGCGCGGCGGGGTCGTCGTCCAGCTCGGCATGCTGC
This sequence comes from Streptomyces sp. NPDC090798, assembly GCF_044768965.1. Taxonomy (NCBI): domain Bacteria; kingdom Bacillati; phylum Actinomycetota; class Actinomycetes; order Kitasatosporales; family Streptomycetaceae; genus Streptomyces; species Streptomyces sp. NPDC090798. The sequence goes on along the minus strand of NZ_JBIVXA010000003.1, from coordinate 159,709 downwards.
CGCCGGGACAGAGCCCGTTCGCGGGGAACCTGGTGGTGAGCCGGGAGATCGAGCTGCGGGGCGCGTTCCGCTTCGACGAGGAGTTCGACGACGCGCTGGTCCTGCTCGCGGCCGAGCCCCGCTTCGACTCCCTGGTCAGCGCGGTGGTCCCGCTCGGTGCGGCGGAGTCGGCGTTCTCCCTGGCCGCGGACCGCGGCCGCTCGTGCAAGGTGCTGCTGGACTTCGAGGTCCAGCAGGGCTAGCCGGAGCCTGCCGGGGGTCTGCGGCCCCCGGCAGGCTCGACAGGGTCCAGGCCCTGTCGTTCGGATCAGGTCGCCTCGCGATCCTGCGCTTGATCACCGCGGCCCAGGCCTGATCCAAGAGCCCGGCCTCAGGGCCGCCAGAGGGGATGCTCCCGCTTCGCCCACTCCCGGCTCACCGAGCCCGTGCGCAGGCCTCGGCGGGCCTCCGGGTCGCCGAGGGCCATGCCGATGTGGCCCGCGAGGACGACGCCGATCGTGAGCGCCAGCCAGTCGTGGACGAAGGTCGCCGAGGTGCGCCACATCAGGGGGGCGAGGTGGGTGAACCACATCAGCAGCCCCGTGGCGAGCATGACCAGGGTCGCGCCGGCGATCCAGGCGGCGTAGGTCTTCTGGCCCGCGTTGAACTTGGCCGCGGGCCGGGACGAGGGGCGCCGGTCCCGTCGTAGCGCCGCGCGCAGCCACGTACGGTCGTGCGGGCCCCAGCGGTTGAGGCGGCCCAGGTCCGCGCGGAAGGCGCGGGAGGCCAGGCCCGCCAGGACCGGCACCGGGAGCATCAGGCCCGCCAGCTCGTGGACCCTGACCACCAGCTCACGGCGGCCGACCAGCTCGGCGAAGATCGGGAGGTACAGGCACGCCGCCGTCGCCACGCAGATCCCCATCAGCAGGGCGGTCACGCGGTGCACCCAGCGCTCGGCGCGGCTGAAGCGCCGTACGCGCGGCGCGGGCGCGGCGAGGGCCGGGGTGTCGTCAACTCGTGGGTGCATCGTCGCGTCCGTTCGAGCGGCCGACCCACGCGTCCACGTCGTAGCCGCGGTCCTCCCAGTACCCGGGACGGACGTCCTCGGTGACGGTGATGCCGGAGAGCCACTTGGCGGACTTGTAGAAGTACATGGGGGCGACGTAGAGGCGGACGGGGCCGCCGTGGTCGTGGCCGAGGGGCTTGTCCTGCATGCGGTGGGCCACCAGGATGTCGGGGCGCCGGGCCTGCTGCATCGTGAGGCTCTCGGTGTACGCCCCGTCGAAGCAGGTGAAGCGGATCGCGCGGCCCTTGGCCTGGACCCCGGCGGCGTCCAGGAGATGGGACAGCCGTACGCCCTGGAAGGGGGTGCCGGGCACCCGCCAGCCCGTGACGCACTGGACGTCGTGCACGATCCGGGTCTGCGGCAGGGCCTTGAGGTCGGCCAGGGTGTAGCTGCGGGGGTGGTCGACCAGGCCGTCGATGGTGAGGCGGTAGTTCGACGCGTCCTTGTGCGGGACGGAGGAGGTCACCGAGTAGTAGCGGAAACCGCCGCCGTTGGGGAGCAGGCCGGTCAGCCCCGTGGGGTCGCCGGCGAAGAGGGACTCCAGGCCGCGTTGCAGGGTGGGCGCGGCCAGCACGCCGAGGGCGCCGAGTCCGAGCGTGCCGAGCAGGAGCCGACGGCCGACGGGCGTGCCGGAGGCTTCCGGGTCCTCCGGCGGGCGTTCCCGGGGGCGGTCCGGTCCCTGCCGGGGGGGCTGTTCAGGGTTCACACACCCATACGAGCACCCGCGACCCCCTTGAGGCCAGCGGCAGCGGGTGCTCGTCAGATTTCCGTAACCACTTCTCACACGCTTCTCAGAACGGGCGGCCCTGATCCGGGCGCCGGATCAGGGTGTGGACTCCGCCGCCTTGTCCAGCTGGAACGCCTCGTTGCCGAGTCCGATACGGGCGTGCGCCTCGGGTTTGCGGGAGCGCAGCACCAGGCCCTGCACCACGCCGACGAGCAGGGCGGCCGCGATCAGGGCGGGCAGCAGCCAGCTGAGCGCGGAGTCCGGACCGGCCCCGACCAGGATGTCGAAGTCCTTGACCGTGTAGCCCGCGATCACGAGGAGGGCGACGGCCGCGATCGCCGAGGTGGCCAGGCGCCAGGCCTGGGCGCGGGCGGCGCCGCGGCGGGCGAAGAAGACGATCACGGAGAGCGAGGCCGCCGCCATCAGCAGGATGACGCCGAGCGCACCGACGTTGCCGGCCCAGGTGAACAGGTGCAGCACGGGCGCGGTCGGGTCACCGGTGGGCTTGTCGTCGGTCACGGCGAACGCGATCAGCACGATCACGGAGACACCGGTCTGCAGCAGCGAGCCGGTGCCGGGCGCGCCGCTGGTGCCGGTGGTCCGGCCGAAGGCGGAGGGCAGCAGCCCTTCGCGGCCCATGGCGAAGGCGTACCGCGCGACGACGTTGTGGAAGCTGAGCAGCGCCGCGAACATGCCGGTCACGAAGAGGACGTGCAGGACGTCGGTGAAGGCGCCCCCGAGGCGCGACTCGGTGAGGAAGAACAGCAGTCCGGCGCTCTGCTTCCGCGATGCGCCGACGATCCCGGAGGGGCCCGCGGCGACGGTCAGCGCCCAGGAGCTGAGTGCGAAGAAGACGGCGACGAAGCCGATGGCCAGGAACATCACGCGCGGGACGAGGATGTGCGGGCGGCTGGTCTCCTCGGCGTACACCGGTGCCTGTTCGAAGCCGGTGAAGGCGGCGATGCAGAAGCACAGCGCGGTGCCGACGCCCGCCCCGGTGAGCGTGTCCGGGTTGAAGGCGTGCAGGGAGAGGCCCTCCTTGGCGGGGTCGGCGACGGCGGCGATGTCGAAGATGACGACGAGCGCCACCTCGACGACCAGGAGGACCCCGAGTACACGCGCGTTGACGTCGATCTTCAGCCAGGAGAGTGCGCCGACGGCGAGGACGGCGGCCAACGCCGGTATCCACCAGGCGACTTCGACGTCGGCGTAGGTGGCGAACAGCCCCGAGACCTCGAAGCCGAAGATGCCGTAGATGCCGAACTGCAGGGCGCTGTAGGCGACGAGCGCGACCGCGGCGGCGCCGGCGCCCGCGGTGCCGCCGAGACCGCGGGCGACGTAGGCGTAGAAGGCGCCCGCGTTGTGGACGTGGCGGCTCATCTCGGCGTACCCGACGCTGAAGAGGGCGAGGACCACGCCGAGGATGACGAAGATCAGCGGTTCCCCGACGATGCCCATCACCGCGAATGCCGTGGGCATGACACCTGCGACCACCATGAGGGGGGCGGTCGCCGCGAGGACGGAGAGCAGCAGACCTCCCGTACCGAGCCGGCCCGCGCGCAGGGCGCGCTCCTGGCCCTTGAAGGTGCTGATGGCGCCACCGGCCGTGGCGGGTCTACCCGTGTTCGAACTGCTCGAGGTGCTCGAACTGCCCGTCGTCATCGCGGGGCCGTCCTTTCGGGTTTCTCGACTTCTTGTGGGTGGGGTCACACCGTGCCGAGGGCGCTGTCGCGGGCGGCACGGAAGGCTTGGTACGGGTCGCGGTCCGGGTACGACCACGGCACCGGGGTGGCGTGCGGGCCGATGCGGTGGAACAGGGCGGCGGCTTCCGCGCCCCGGCCCTCGCAGAACTTGGCGTGGGCGAGGAAGTTGAGGTCGAGGTGGCGGCGGGGGTGGTCCTCGCGCTCCCACTCCAGCCACCAGTCGAAGGCGGCCTTCATCACCTGACGGGCCCGGCGTCCGACCCAGTGCCCGGAGGCGGCCGGGTCGGTGGACTCGCTGCCGGCGCCGGCCAGCACGCGATAGCGCTCGGCGTGCGCGACGACGGGCAGCATCGCGAGCGGAGAGTCGGCGGGCGCCTGTTCGGCCGCCCAGTTCGCGAAGTCGTAGACCTCGTGGAGGGGGTCCTGGCCGGCCTCGGCGCGGCGCTCGGCGAGCCGGGCGACCATCAGGTGGTGGGCGTGGTGGTGCTCGGGGTAGCGGTGGCGCACCTCGTCGAAGAGCCGGACCACGTCGCCCTCGTTGCCGCGTGAACGCTCCAGTATCAGCAGGCCGAGCCAGGGGGTCGGGTCGGCCGGCGCGAGCACGGCGGCGGCGGCGCAGGCCTCGCGGGCCCGCTCCGGGCGGTCCTTGCCGTGCAGGGCGCGCTGGACGGTGGCGCAGGCGAGGAGCACGGCGGCGTCGGCGGACTCGGGTTCGGCGAGCTGCCAGTCACGGGCCCAGGCGAGGGCGGCGGCCTCCTGGGCGAGGACGGTGACGCGGTGTCCGCGGCGGTCCCAGTCGTCGCCGGTCGCGGCGAGCAGTGCGCGGACCGCGGTCCATCGCCCCTGGGCCAACGAGGTGCGCGCGGCGACGAGTTCGGAGTCGTCGAGCGCGGCGTCGAAGACGTGGACCGCGCGTTTGCGGCCACGGCCGAGGGGAGGAGGGGGTGGCGGGGGTGGCGACACCGCGGGGCTTCCTCACAGACGCGGCTGGTCAGGGGGCGATCACGCACAGCAAATCCTTGGCTGAGGGTTCAAGTCAAGGCCCGATTGATCCGTCGCACGTTGCAACTTCCCTTGAATGGCGCAGAGTTGATGTTCCCCCGCACGCTCTCCGGGACGGGAAGGAGCTGGTGGGACAGCTCCCGCCGGGGGCGGGTTCGACTCTCCGCGGGGGCCCGGCCGCGGCCGGGCCCCCGCTCCCCGGAGTCCGGGTCACGGCTGAAACCCGACCACGGAACGGCCCCCGGCGAGGGTCAGCTCACCGCCTTGGCGGCCGCTCGGCCCGCCGTGCGGCCGGAGAAGAGGCAGCCCCCGAGGAAGGTGCCCTCCAGGGAGCGGTAGCCGTGGACTCCGCCGCCGCCGAAGCCGGCGGCCTCACCGGCCGCGTACACGCCGGAGAGCGGGTCACCGCCCTCCGTCAGGACGCGCGAGGAGAGGTCGGTCTCCAGGCCGCCCAGACTCTTGCGGGTGAGGATGTGGAGGCGGACGGCGATGAGCGGCCCCGCCTTGGGGTCGAGGATGCGGTGCGGGGTGGCCGTACGGATCAGCTTGTCCCCGGGGTAGTTGCGGGCGCCGCGGATCGACATCACCTGGAGGTCCTTGGTGAAGGGGTTCGCGATCTCCCGGTCGCGCGCGACGATCTCGCGGCGCAGCGCGGCCTCGTCGATGAGCGGCTCCTTGGTGAGGGCGTTCATGCCGCGCACCAGGGCGCCCAGATCCTTCTCGACGACGAAGTCCGCGCCGTTGTCCATGAACGCCTTGACGGGGCCAGGTACGTCGGCGCGCGCCCGGCCGATCACGTCCCTGATCGACTTGCCGGTCAGATCCGGGTTCTGTTCCGAGCCCGAGAGCGCGAACTCCTTGCCGATGATCTTCTGGTCGAGCACGAACCACGTGTACTCGTATCCGGTCTTCATGATGTGTTCGAGCGTGCCGAGGGTGTCGAAGCCCGGGAAGAGCGGCACCGGGAGCCGGTTCCCGCGGGCGTCAAGCCAGAGGGAGGACGGGCCCGGCAGGATGCGGATGCCGTGGTTCTCCCAGATGGGGTTCCAGTTCTGGATGCCCTCGGTGTAGTGCCACATGCGGTCGCGGTTGATGAGGTGCGCGCCCGTCTCCTCGGCTATCCCGAGCATCTTGCCGTCGACGTGCGCGGGGACGCCCGCGACCATCTTCTCGGGCGGCGTGCCGAGCCGCTCGGGCCAGTTCGCGCGGACCAGGTCGTGGTTGCCGCCGATGCCGCCCGAGGTGACGATCACCGCCTGTGCCTTGAGCTCGAACGCCCCGGCGACGGTACGGCTGCTGGCCTGCCCGCGCGCCGCGCCCGACGGTTCCAGGATCTCGCCGGTGACCGTGTCGACGGTGCCCGCGCTGCGGGACAGCCCGGTCACCCGGTGGCGGAACTTGAGCTGGACGAGCCCCCGGGCGACCCCGGCGCGCACCCGCCGTTCGAAGGGCGCGACCACTCCGGGTCCGGTCCCCCACGTGATGTGGAAGCGCGGCACGGAGTTCCCGTGGCCGTTGGCGTCGTAGCCGCCGCGCTCCGCCCAGCCGACCACCGGGAAGAAGCGGACCCCCTGCTGGTGCAGCCAGGACCGCTTCTCACCGGCCGCGAAGTCCACGTACGCCTCGGCCCAGCGGCGCGGCCAGTGGTCCTCGGCCCGGTCGAAGCCGGCCGTGCCCATCCAGTCCTGGAGGGCGAGCGCGTGACTGTCCTTGATCCGCATCCGGCGCTGCTCGGGCGAGTTCACGAAGAAGAGTCCACCGAAGGACCAGTGGGCCTGGCCACCGATCGACTGTTCCGGCTCCTGGTCGAGGAGAATCACCGTGCGGCCCGCGTCGACGAGCTCCGCGGTCGCGGCGAGCCCCGCGAGGCCCGCTCCGATCACGATCACATCTGCGTCGTAGGCCATGGGCCCGTCCTCTCGGCCTGCCGACGTTTCCGGTCGGCTTCTGTCGGCTTCGTCACGAGCCGGCGGCATCGTCGTTGGTTGATGAGACAGTGGTACGGAAGACATCAGGCATCGGCACCGGTCGAACAGGCACGGTCACCGTTCGACCAGCCGTTGTTACTGATCGGTCAGATCCTTCGGCAAGAGGAGTGACCGAGTCAACTGCCCGGTTCCGGGTACTCCCGTGGGCAGGGCCCGGTCGATGGCACTACAGTCGGCGGGAATACGCGCCCGCGACCCGTGCTGACCCGAACGTATCGAGGTACCCAGCGTGTCGGTTCTCGTTCTGATCCTCTCGGTGAGCGCGGCCTGCTGTCTGGGCTTCGGATTCGTGCTCCAGCAGAACGCCGCCTCGCACGCCCCACTGAGCGACTTCCTCTCCCCCCGGCTGCTGCTCGACCTCATCCGGGTGCCCCGCTGGCTGGGCGGCATCGGGCTCATGGTGTGCGGCATGATCCTCGGCGCGGTCGCCCTGGGCAAGGGCGAGATCTCCCAGGTGGAACCCCTCCTCGCGACCAACCTGCTCTTCGCGCTCGCGCTCACCCGCTACCAGACCAAGCACTCCCTGGGCCGCCAGGGCTGGGCGGGCCTCTGCCTGCTGGCGGGCGGGGTCACGGCGTTCATCGTGGCGGGCCAGCCCAAGGGCGGCGACTCGGTCACCGATCCGCTGCGCCACTGGCTGATCATCGGGATCATGGTCGGGCTCGCGCTGCTGCTCACCACCTACGCCAAGCGCTCCCGCCTGAGCGCGGCGCCCATGCTGCTCGCGCTGGCCGCGGGGCTGCTGTACGGCGTGCAGGACGCGCTCACCCGGGTCAGCGGGGAGCGGTTCGGAGCCGGCGGCTGGAGTGAGCTGCTGACCGGCTGGCAGCCATACGGGGTGCTGGCGCTCGGGGTGACGGGCCTTGTGCTGGTGCAGAGCGCCTTCGAGACGGCGGAGCTGCGGATGTCACTGCCCGCGCTCACCGCCGCCCAGCCACTCGCCGGAATCGTGTGCGGCGTGGGCTTCCTCGGGGACAAGCTGCACACGGACGTGGGGGCACTCACCTGGGAAGCGGCCGGGCTCGCGGCGATCGTGGCGGGAATCGTCCTGCTGGGCATGCACCCCGCGATGCCGTCGGGCACCACCAGGACCGAGTCGGTACGGGACCTCCAGCCGCATTGAGGGCGTACGACGGCGCCGCGTCGGGCCGCACGGACGGCGCGCCCCGCGCCCCGCGCCCGCGGCTGCTTGGATGGGGCCATGAGCGCCGCTGACGAGATCCTCGACATCGTGGACGAGAACGACGTGGTCATCGGGCAGTCCCCACGCGGCGAGGCGTACGCGCGCGGTCTTCGCCACCGCTGCGTGTTCATCCAGGCCCGGGACGCCCGGGGCCGGCTCTTCGTCCACCGCCGCACGCCCACCAAGCTCGTCTTCCCCTCCCTGTACGACATGTTCGTCGGCGGGGTCGTGGGCGCGGGCGAGTCCTACGACTCCGCGGCCCTGCGCGAGGCCGAGGAGGAACTCGGGGTCTCCGGGCTCCCTGGGCCCGTCCCCCTCTTCAAGTTCCTCTACGACAACGGCTCCGGCCAGACCTGGTGGTCGGCCGTCTACGAGGTCCGCTGCGAACTCCCGGTGAACCCCCAGACGGAGGAGGTCGCCTGGCACGACTTCCTCACCGAGGAGGAGGTGGAACGCCGCCTGACGGACTGGACGTGGGTACCGGACGGCCTGGCGGCGTACGAGCGCCTGAAGGACTCCCGGGCGACGGGCACCGACTGAGCCTCCCGCCGGGCCCCGGTAGGGTCGATGGCGTGATCGAATTCGTACGGAACGTCCAGCTGTGGTTCGCGCCCGAGGAGGTCCGGCAGGAGGGCGTCACGCCCGACTACCGGTTCTCGCTGGCGAACGAGCGGACCTTCCTCGCCTGGCTGCGCACCGCGCTGGCGCTGATCGGCGGTGGCTTCGCCGTGGATCAGTTCCTGCCGGACCTGCGGTGGGGCTGGCGGGTCGGTCTCGCGCTGGCCCTGCTGGCGGCGGGCGTGCTCTGCTCGCTGCGCGCCGTCAATCACTGGGTGCGCTGCGAGCGCGCGATGCGCCGCGGGGACGACCTTCCCGTGTCGCGCTTCCCGGCTCTGCTGGGCATCGCCGTCGCGATCGTGGCCATCGCGATGGTCGTCGTCGTCCTCGTCGGCTGGGAAGGGTGACCGTGCCCGGCCCGGAGCACCGTCCCGAGCGGGACCCGGGGCTGCAGCCGGAGCGTACGCGGCTCGCGTGGCGGCGTACGACCCTGTCGAGCACCGTCGCCGCGGTCCTTGCGGCGAAGGCGGCGCTGCACGGCGGCCCGTCGGCGATCGACGTGGCGGCCTGTGCCCTGTGCTGCGCGCTGTGGCTGGGCTTCCTGGCGCTCGCGCACCGGCGTATCCGGGTGCTCGCGACGTCCGGCACCGACGGTCCGCCCGCGCTCGCACCGCGGCACGCGACGGCGGCGACCCTGTGCACGGTCGCCCTGGCAGTGTGCGCGATGGCACTGGTGTTCTAGACAGGGTCAAATGGGGCGTAACGGTGCAAATAGTGATGGATGCGGTTCTTTCTGGCGTTAGCCTGAGCCGTCATTTCACGCCACTCACGAAGGCGAGCACCATGACCACCCTTCACCTGGAACACCCGACCCACGAGCACACCCACGGCCCGGACTGCGGGCACACCGCCGTGCCGCACGGGGACCACGTCGACTACGCGCACGACGGACATCTGCACCGGGAACACTCCGGGCACTGGGACGAGTGCGAGCCGGCCGGCCACACGGCGCACGACGAGCACGGCCACCGGCACGGCGAGGGCTGCGGGCACCCCGCGGTCGCGCACGGCGACCACGTCGACTACCTGCACGACGGCCACCGCCACGCCGAGCACGACGGCCACTGGGACGACCACTAGGTCCACTGGGACGCCCCCTGGCGCAAGCGCGCCCCGGCGTCTCCCCCGGCTCCGGAGGGAGACGCCGATCACGTTTCGTCCGGGCGCTGGACGACATACCGACTGGTCGGCATCATGGTCACGTCCCGTTTCCGGCGTGCAGGAGAAATGATGAGTCCCGACCACCCGCCAGGTCTCGACCTCGACCGACTGCGTGGCCTGCTCGACGGCGAGCGGCCCGGTCTGGTGCACGGCCCGCTGACCGGCCGGCTGATCGAGGGCGGACGGTCGAACCTCACCTACGCGGTCACGGACGGCAGCACGAGCTGGGTCGTCCGACGGCCCCCGCTCGGCCACGTACTGGCCACCGCGCACGACATGAAGCGCGAGCACCGGGTGATCAGCGCGCTGTACCCGACCGCCGTCCCCGTACCGCGTCCGGTGCTGCTGTGCGAGGACGAGGAGGTGCTGGGCGCGCCCTTCTACGTCATGGAGTTCGTGGCCGGCACCCCGTATCGCACCGCCGAGCAGCTCGCCCCGCTCGGCCCGGAGCGCACCCGGGACGCGGTGCTCGGGCTCGTCGACACGCTCGTCGAACTGCACGCCGTCGACCCCGCCGCCGTGGGCCTCGCCGACTTCGGGCGCCCCGAGGGCTTCCTCGACCGGCAACTGCGCCGCTGGGGCAAGCAGCTGGACGCCTCCAGGAACCGTGAGCTCGCCGGGATCGACGAACTGCACGCCGCCCTCGGCCGTGAGCTGCCGCACTCCCCCGCGCCCTCCGTCGTGCACGGCGACTACCGGCTCGACAACGTGCTGATCGGCGAGGACGACCGGATCAAGGCGATCCTGGACTGGGAGATGTCCACGCTCGGCGATCCGCTCACCGACCTGGGCCTGCTGGTGATGTACAGCGCGCCGCTGGACCTGCCCGACTCCCCCATCAGCACGACCGCCTCGGCCGCCGGCCACCCGGACCCGGCCGAGATCGTCGAACGGTACGCCGCGCGCTCGGGGCGCGACGTGTCCGGCGTCGCCTGGTACACGGCGTTCGCCTGGTTCAAGCTCGCCGTGATCCTGGAGGGCATCCACTACCGCTACACGCTCGGCCAGACGGTCGGCGCCGGCTTCGACCGCATCGGTGAACTGGTCCCGTTCTTCATCGAGCACGGTCTGACCACTCTTCAGGAAGGCTGATCCGAGATGGACTTCGCATTCGACGCGCGCACCGAGGAACTGCGCGGGAAGCTGCTCGCCTTCATGGACGAGTACGTCTACCCGGCGGAGGCGGTGGCGGAGGAGCAGCGCGCCCGGCTGGCCTCGCCGTGGGACACGCCGGCCGTGGTCGGGGAGTTGAAGGCGGAGGCCCGCAGGCAGGGCCTGTGGAACCTCTTCCTGCCCGACGCGGAGTACGGCGCCGGGCTCACCAACCTCCAGTACGCGCCGCTCGCCGAAATCACCGGCCGCAGCCCGCACTTGGCGCCCACCGCGCTGAACTGCGCCGCGCCGGACACCGGCAACATGGAGGTGCTCGCGCAGTTCGGCGACGAGCAGCAGAAGAAGCAGTGGCTGGAGCCGCTGCTCGCCGGTGAGATCCGCTCGGCGTTCGCGATGACCGAGCCGGAGGTGGCCTCCTCCGACGCCACCAACATCACCACACGCATCGAGCGGTCCTCCGACGGCTCCGCCGAGTACGTGATCACCGGGCGCAAGTGGTACATCTCCGGGGCGATGAACCCCGACTGCAAGATCTTCATCGTGATGGGCAAGACGGACCCGGACGGGCCGGACATCCGCCGCCAGCAGTCCATGGTCCTGGTCCCGCGCGACACCCCGGGGCTCGAAGTCCGGCGCGCCATGCAGGTGTACGGCTACGAGGACCACTCCCACGGCGGGCACGCGGAGGTCGTCTTCGACCATGTCCGTGTCCCGGTGAGCAACCTCGTCGGCGAGGAGGGCGGCGGCTTCGCCATCGCCCAGGCGCGGCTCGGCCCGGGCCGCATCCACCACTGCATGCGGCTGATCGGCATGGCCGAGCGGGCGATCGAGCTGATGTGCCGCCGGGCCGTGTCCCGTACGGCCTTCGGCAAGCCGCTCGCCCAGCAGGGCGTGGTCCAGAACTGGATCGCGGACGCGCGCGTCGCCGTCGAACAGCTCCGCCTCCTGGTCCTGAAGACCGCCTGGCTGATGGACACCGTCGGCAACAGGGGCGCCCACACCGAGATCCAGGCCATCAAGATCGCCACCCCGCGCACGGTCGTCGACATCCTCGACAAGGCGGTCCAGCTGCACGGCGCGGGCGGTGTCAGTCAGGACTTCCCGCTGGCCGAGCTGTGGGCGAGCGCACGGACGCTGAAGCTCGCGGACGGCCCGGACGAGGTGCACCAGCGGTCGCTGGCACGACGGGAGATCAAGAAGTACGTGTGACCGTCCGGTCCGGTGGGGCGGTGAGGGGCTCCTTCGCCCCCGCCGCCCCTACCCGTTCCCGTCCCCCGGGAGCTGCGCCCCCAGACCCCCGCAAAAGATCGCGCAGTTCCCCGCGCCCCCTCTTCAGGGGCGCGGGGAACTGCGCGGACGGGGTTTGGGGGCGGAACTACGGACGCAGCGCGCGCAGCAGCAGGTCCGCCAGATGGTCGGCGACCTGCTGGGGGGTGAGGGGGCCGTCGGGGCGGTACCAGGTCGACAGGTGGTGCACCGAGCCGAAGTGGTAGTCGACGACCAGGTCGGCCGGGGTGGCGGTGGAGAAGACGCCCTTCTTCTGGCCCTCCTCCACGAGCGCGCGGAAGCGTTCGTGGTAGCGGCGGCGCTCGGCGCGCACCTGCTTGTCCTTCTCGGGGCTGAGGTGGTGCATGGAGCGGAAGAAGATCGCCGCGTCGTCGAGGTTGTCGATCGTGGTGACGACGACGTCGGCGGCGGCACCCCGCAACCGCTCCTCGACCGGCGCGTCGGCATTGGCGAACGCGTCCAGCCGCTCCTGCTGAAGCCGCAGCACACGCGCGTACACCTCGTGCAGGAGGTCGTCCTTGGAGCCGAAGTAGTGGTACAGCGCGCCCTTGGTGACGCCTGCCGCCTCCACGATCTCCTGCACGGACGTGCGGTCGTAGCCCTGCTCGGCGAAGAGCCTGGTGGCGGCGGCCAAGAGCCGCTGCGGGACGGGCGTACCGTCTCCGTCCGTCGTCCTGGGCACTGCCGCCACCTGCCTTTCAAGCGTTGTCCGGTGAAACGCGTCGTCTACTGAGAGTCCTGGGGACGGGAACGCAGTTCCCGACGGAGGATCTTGCCACTCGCCGTCTTCGGCAGCTCGGGCAGGATCTCCACATGCCGCGGATATTTGTAGGCGGCCAGTCTCTCCTTGCAGTACGCGGCGAGCGCGTCGGGGTCCTCGTCGGCGCCTGGCCGCAGGCTGATGTAGGCCTTCACGGTCTCGCCGCGGTAGCCGTCGGGGATGCCGACGACGGCAGCCTCCCGGACCGAGGGGTGCGTGTAGAGCACGTCCTCGACCTCGCGGGGCCACACCTTGAAGCCGGACGCGTTGATCATGTCCTTCTTGCGGTCGACGACGTAGAGCCAGCCTTCGGGGTCCATGAATCCGATGTCGCCGGTGCGCAGCTCACCGTCCGGGAAGGTCTCGGCGGTGGCTTCGGGGCGGCGCCAGTAGCCGGGCACGACCTGGGGGCCTCTTACGAGGATCTCGCCCTGCTCGCCGAAGGGCACCTCCTGGCCCTGGTCGTCCACGATGCGTACGACCGTGTCGGGGCCCGGCACACCGACGGCCAGCGTGCCCGAGACCGGGTCGACGGGAGCCTCCCGGCCCGGCGGTACGGAGGCGCAGGGCGCGGTGCACTCGGTGAGTCCGTAGCCGTTGCGGATGTAGGGCCCGAAGCCGGCCCGGAACTTCTCCACCAGGGCGGGCGGCAGTGGCGCGCCGCCGGAGGAGATGTTCACGAAGGAGGCGAAGTGGTCCGGCGTGACCGCCGGATGCGCCGCGAGTGCCATGAAGGCGGTCGACGGGCCGACCGTGTACAGCGGCCGGTGCTCGGCGAACGCGTCGAGGACGACCCCCGCCTCGAAGCGGTAGGCGAGGACGAGCGTGCCCCCGCTGTTGAGGCAGGCGGCGAGCTGGCAGACCATCCCGGTGATGTGGAACAAGGGCGCCATCGCGAAGTAGACGGGCGCCTCGGGCAGCCCGAGGCCCGTCCGCTGCCGCTCGGCGTTGTACATGATGTTGCCGTGGGTGTTGGTGGCCCCCTTGGGGGTGCCGCTCGTCCCCGAGGTGTAGCTGATCAGCGCGATGTCGGAGGGCTCCGCGTCGCGCCCCGCGGGGGCCTTGTGGCCCGCCCGGGCGACCGCCACCAGATCGTCGGCGTCCGCGGCCTGTGGCAGCCGCTCGAAGGTCAGCACACGCGCGTCGCCCCGGGTCTGGAAATCCAGCTCACACCCGGTGAGGACGACACTCACGGCCGAGTCGGCGGCCGTCTCGCGCAGATACGACTCCCACGCACGGTCGGAGCACACCAGGGCGCGTACGTCCGCGTCGTGCAGGACGTGGCGGACCTCACCCGACTTGTACATAGGGTTGACCGGCACGACGGTCGCGCCCGCCTTCCAGGCGCCGAGCAGCGCGAGCACGAAGTGCGGGGAGTTCTGCAGCAGGATCGCGACGCGGTCGCCACGCTCCAGACCGCGGGCGGCGAGGTGCCCGGCGACGGAGTCGCTCAGCTCGTCCACCTCGCGGTAGCTCAGCCGCCCGTCGAAGTAGACGAGCGCGGCGCGGTCGGGGGCGTCCGCCACGGCGCCGCGCAGGGCGTGCACCAGGGAGTCGGCCGGGCTCACCGGGCCGCTCTGGGCGTCGTCGAGGAGGGCCACCCAGGGGCGGTCGGCGTAGGTGGTCACCGGGTCACCTCCCACTTCTGCTGGATGTGGTTCATGTTCGTCAGCCAGCGGTCCGGTTCGGTGGCCCGCACCTGGTAGTACCCGGCGACCTCGGGGTGCGGCAGGATCAGGAAGCGGTCCTCCTCGATCCCCGCGAACAGCGCGTCCGCGACGGCCTCCGGCTCGATGGCGGTCGGCTGGAGGACCAGGTCGCCCGCGCTGCCGGTGGCGTCGAGCATGTCGGTGCGCACGCCCTGCGGACAGATCGCGTGCACCTTCAGGCCGCGGTGGCGGTACGTCAGCGACAGCCACTCGGCGAAGGCGTACGCGCCGTGCTTGGTGACGCTGTAGGGCGCGGCGCCGATCATGGTGAGCAGTCCGGCGGCGGAGACGGTGGAGACGAACCGGCCGCTGCCGCGCTCCAGCCAGGCCGGGAGCAGCTCCTGGGCCGCCCGGACGTGCGCCATCACGTTGACGTCCCAGGCGAGCGCCCAGACCTTCTCGTCGGCCGACTCACTGCCGCCGGAGGCGAGGCCCGCGTTGGCGCAGTAGACGTCGATGGCGCCCCCGAGGGCGTCCCTGGCCTCGGCCACGATCGCGGACGCGTCGCCCGGGACCGCGATCGCCCCGATCTCCTCGGCCACGGCCTTCGCCTTGGCGGCGTCCAGGTCGTTGACGACGACCCGGGCCCCCTCTGCGGCGAAACGACGGGCCAGCGCGGCCCCGATGCCGCCTCCGGCCCCGGTGACGACCACTCCCGCATCCTGCACGGCTTCCACCATCGGTCTCCTTCGACACGACGCGACACAACTCGGCTCAGCTGCGACCCCAGACTAACCAGTCGGTATGTAACAGGGGAAGGGCCCTTTGACAGCTCCGGCCCGCAGGAGCCCCCCTTCAGGGGCGCGGGACTGTGCCCTGGGTGCGGCACCCCGGCGTGGGCGTGACCAGCCGCTTACGGCCTGCCGCTTACGAACCATCCGCGGAAGCCCTTAACGTGCCGGTGCCAGCCTTCCGCGATCACGGAGGTCCCCCATGCGCCCCTCCCGCCGAGCCCTCCTCACAGCCACCGCCACGGCCACCGCCACCGCCGCCCTCGCGGTGCCCCCCACCGCCCCCACGGCCCCCACGGCCCCCACGGCGACGACGTCCCATGGCAACCCCCTCCGCACCGGCTTCGAGCAGCTCCGGGCAAGCGGCTACGCCGCCCTCCAAGGGCGGCGCGTCGGCGTCGTCACGAACCCCACGGGCGTCACCATTGGGGGCCCCTCCCGCTCGAGCGAAGCCGAGAGTGGGGGCGTTCGCCACATCGTCGACGTCATGCACGCCGACCCCGGCGTCGACCTGGTCGCCGTCTTCGGCCCGGAACACGGTTTCCGCGGCACCGCGCAGGCCGGCGGCTCCGAGGGCCGCTACGACGACCCCGCGACCGGACTCCCGGTCTACGACACGTACCTCAAGAGCGGCAAGCCTCTCGCCGACGTCTTCACCGCCTCCGGCGTGGACACCGTCGTCTTCGACATCCAGGACGTGGGCGCGCGTTTCTACACGTACATCTGGACGCTGTACGACTGCATGGAGGCGGCCCAGCTCGCGGGCAAGCGCTTCGTGGTGCTGGACCGGCCGAACCCGGTGACCGGACGGGCCGCCCAGGGCCCGGTGCTGCACAAGGAGTTCGCGACGTTCGTCGGGCGCCAGCCCATCGCGCAGGCGCACGGGATGACGGTGGCGGAGCTGGCGCGGCTGTTCAACGGGGAGTTCCTGGCGGCGCCGGTGGAGCTGACCACCGTACTGATGCCGGGCTGGAAGCGGTCGGACTTCTACGACGCCTCCGGCCTGCCCTGGGTGCCGCCGAGCCCGAACATGCCGACGGCCGACACCGCCCTGGTGTACTCCGGAACATGTCTCTTCGAGGGGACGAACCTGTCGGAGGGGCGCGGCACGACCCGCCCGTTCGAGCTGCTGGGCGCGGAGGGCATCGACGGCCGATGGGCTCTGGAGGCGAACCGGCTCAACGTCCCGGGCGTGCGCTTCAGGGAGGCGTACTTCGCTCCGACCTTCTCCAAGTTCCAGGGAAAGACGATCGGCGGCGTGCAGATCCATGTGCACGACCGGGCCGCGTACGACCCCGTCCGCACCGGAATCGCGCTCCTGGTGACCGCCAAGAAGGTCTGGAGCGGCTTCGCCTGGCGCTCGGACAACTGGATCGACAAGCTGACCGGCTCCGCCGGCGTGCGCACGATGATCGATGCGGGGGCGACGGCCGACGAGGTCGTGGCCTCCTGGCAGGACGAGCTGAAGGCCTTCCGACGGATCCGGAAGGAATATCTCCTCTACGGATGAGCGGAGAGAACTTCTTTTCCGCGGTTGAGCCATGACGTATGGCCAATCCTCGCCCCCGGTAGGACGATGCGCCCACATCGCACCGCCTTCGGGGACGAGGGGGCTTTGCCATGGCGGATCCGGCAGTCAGTGTTTCTCCCTACTGGGAGCTGACCTTCGACGCGGACGGGGACGTGGACGGCCGGGAAAGGGACCGGCTGCTCGCCGAGGTGCCCCGGCGCCAAGTGCGTGATCTGATCGTCTTCGCGCACGGCTGGAACAACGACCGTTCCGGCGCGACCCGCCTCTACAGCCAGTTCTTCGCACCGGTCCCGGGCCTCGCGCCGCACGCGCGTCTGGGCTACGTCGGTGTGGTGTGGCCCTCGATGCGGTTCTCGGACGAACCGATCCCCGACTTTCCCCGGTCGGTGGCCGCCGCCGTCCCCGCCGACGTACCCGCCGCCGCCCGCGCGGCGCTCGACAACGACACCCGGCACGCGCTCCTGGAGGTGTTCCCGGGCCGGGCGACGGTCGTCGAGCAGCTCGCGCGCCTGCTGGACCAACAGCCGGACGAGGGCGCCTCGTTGGAGGAGTTCGGACGTCTGGTGCGGCTGCTCGTGGAGGTACCGCCGCAGGGACCGCAGGCCGCCTTCGCCGCGGACACGCTCGCGGAGGGCGCGCCGCAGGGCGACCCCGCGATGCTCTTCGGGGACACGGCCACGGTGTGCGGCGAGTTCGCCGAGGCGCTGGCCGCGATGGCGGCCCCCGGCGAGACCTTCGCGCTGCCGCGGCCCTGGGACGGGGCGCGTGAACTGCTGCGCCAGGCCACGTACTACGCCATGAAGCGGCGCGCGGGCACGGTGGGTGAGCGTGGGCTCGGGCGCGCCCTCGGGCAGCTCGCGGCCGCCGCGCCCGGGGTGCGGGTGCATCTGGTCGGGCACAGCTTCGGCGGACGGCTGGTCTCCTTCGCGCTGCGCGGGCTGCCCGAGGGCGTGCGCACGGTGAAGTCCGTGACGCTGCTCCAAGGGGCGTTCTCGCACTACGCGTTCGCGGCGCGGCTGCCCGGCGACCCGCGGGCGAGCGGCGCGCTGCACGGTCTCCAGAGCCGCGTCGACGGCCCTCTGGTGTGCTGCTACTCCCACTTCGACACGGCGCTCGGCACGATCTATCCGCTGGCCTCCAGGATGGCGGACGACGACCGTTCGGTGCTGGGCGTCGACCTCGACCCCGGACACCTCCTGGGCGCCCGCTGGGGCGCGATGGGACACGACGGGGTGCAGGCGGTGGAGGGCACGAAGACGTTCACGCTCGCCGACGCGCTGCGCGCGAAGCTGCCGGTGTCGGGGTGCGTGAACGTCGACGCGTGCGCGGTGGTGAACCGCGGCGGGCCCCCGTGCGGGGCCCACAGCGACATCTGCCACCGGGAGCTGGCCCAGGTGGTGCTGGCGGCGGGCCGCGTTCAGTGACCCGCCGCCGGGGAGTGCGCGAGGCGCTCCGGGGTCACCGGTGCGACGTGTACTCCACCACCTGCTGGTAGGTCGGCCGGTTCTGCCAGGTGATCTTGCCGTGCTTGATGCCGCCGAGCGTCCGCTGGACGATCGAGTCGGCACACCACTGGTCGCCCGCCGAGCACTGGTCGTCGCCCGGGTAGACCTGGGCGGCGGTCAGGCCTGCCGCCGTCTTGAGTGTGCTGATCAGGCTGTCCCGGCAGGCGCCGAGGCTGCCGCCGCCGCAGTACTTCTGCGACAGTCCGCCCTGCACCGACTCACCGAGGACCGCCCTGATGTCCTTGTCGACATAGCTCCACCAGCCGTACTGGAAGGAGCTTCCGGCGTGCGCGCCGGTCGGGCCGTGCGCGGCCGACGGGGACTCGTCGATGGGCAGGTTGTTGGAGAAGGCGGTGTACAGGTCGGTGCCGAGACCGGGTTCGAACTCGGCCTTCACCAGCAGCGGCCACCAGGCGTCCAGGATGCGGATCGCGTCGGCATTGGCGTAGGCCTTCGAGCCGGCCGAGGTCTCCTTGCGCTTGGCGCCGGCCGTCACCCAGTCGGACAGCTTGGTCACCGCCGCCGCGGCCGTGGTGTCCGTGACCGTCGAACTGTTGATGACCTTCAGCAGCTTCGGGAGCACGTCCTCGGCCCGCAGATCGGCCAGCGCGGCGTCGGCCATCGCCTTGGTGAGCGAGGACCTGGTCACCCCGCCCGCGGCGACCAGCTTCTTCGCCCGGTCCTCCAGGAGGTTCCCGCGGTGCACGGAACCGTCGCCCCAGGGGGCCGTGGTGTAGTCCTTGGCCTGTTTGTTGTTCCAGGAGATGTAGTAGTCCTGGTCGACGGAGTTGGGGTGCGCGGACGCCGGGGTGTACGAGGCGGTGTTCGTGGTCGGGTCCCAGTTCTGCCACTCGTAGGCGGCCTGAGCCCAGACCGGGAACTCGGCGTCGACGCCGGCCGCCCGCACCGGGTTGTCACCGCTGTTGTAGTACGCGGTGTGCGAGGAGTCGGCGTAGAACCAGTTGAAGGTGTAGTTGATGTGCTGCACCGCGCTCTGGAACGTCCCCGGGCTCTTCACGTAGTCCGGGTCGTTGAGCATCTGGAAGCCGATGATCGAGTCGGCCTCGTGCATGTAGGAGGAACGCAGGGTCGTGTACGCGACCTTCTTGCCGCCGACCGTCGCGCGGTACTCCACGGGACCGTACTTGGTCCGGTAGACCTGCATACGGTACGAGCCCGCCGCGGTGCCGTCGGCCGTCGTGGGCTTCCAGGAGTTGGTCCGCTCGACCTTGTCCATGGCGGTGCAGGTGCCGTGGTACAGGTAGTGGTAGTCGTCCTGGCACAGCTCGACGGCGTACGTGTCGATGATGTCCTGGCCGGAGGTCGTCGCGCTCCAGGAGTAGTCCTGGCCACGGCCGAGTTCGACGTACATGCTCAGGCCCGCGAAGGAGGCGCCGCGCGCGCTGAGGCCCGGGCCCTGGATCTCCTGGAGCATGAGGAGCTGTGGCGCGAAGTAGCCGGTCTGCGGCCCGAAGACGGCGATGGGGTGGCCGCTGGCGGTGTACTTGCCGCTCACCACGAGGGCGTTGGACATCCCGCGCTTCGCGGAGGTGAGGGTGGTGGCGGCCGCCGTCGCCGAGGCGCTGGTGGCGGTGGCGGTGCCCGCGCTGCCGGTGCGGTCGTAGACCAGTGGCTCCTGGGTCACCGAACCGGCGTCGGGAAGGGCCTCGCCCTGCGCGGTGTCGGGCTTCGAGGCGTACGGGAAGCTCTCGCCGTTGTGGACGGTGAGCACCGCCTCGGGGTCGTTGCGCTCGCGGAAGGACTCCCAGATCTTGGTGCCCTCGGTCACGCCGTACTTGGACTGGGCGGCCAGCAGCGAGATGGCGTTGTTGACCTCGCCGCCGCCTCCGGAGCCGAAGAGCGAGCCGATGACGGAGGCCAGCGCGACCAGGTCGGTGATCTTGAAGTGGTCGATGGTGCCGGCGTTGGTGATGGAGTCCTTGTGACCGGTCAGGACGTACTCACCGGGGAAGTAGCGGCCGCTGTCGGAGGCGTCGATGTAGGCGTTGATGCCGTCGATGTAGGCGTTGGCGTCGGCGAGGGCCTGCTGGCCGCGGGCGCCGTTGTTCGCGATGGCGTGGTCGATCTGGCTCTGCAGATCGGCCTCGGTGTAGGGCGCGTTGCGCCAGAACTCCTGCTCCAGGCCCTGGTTGGAGGAGGCCCCGCCGGCGAAGGAGGTCAGCTGGCCGCGGCCGACGTGCCGGAAGACGTCCATCAGCCACAGCCGGTCCTGGGCGGCGGCGTACCCGGCGCCGTACTCGGTGCCGTAGCGGGTGGTGCCGGTGATGTGCGGCACACCGGTCTTCTTGTCGCGGACGATCGTCACATCGGTGCGTCCGCCGGGCGCGGTGGTGGAGGCGACCTGGTCGGAGGCGACCCCGAAGGACGCGTCGTTGAAGAAGTCGTTGATCTTGGCGTCGGTGAGCGTGGCGGCGCCCGAGGCCAGGTTGCTGTAGGGGCCGAGCTGGTCCTCGGCGTGGTCGGGCTGGATGCCGAAGGCCTGGTTGAGGAGGATCTGGGCGAGGGTGGCGTTGCCGTTCTGACCGGGCGGGAGAATGTCGGAACACTGGCCGCCGCAGTAGTCGTTGGCGGCGAGCGCGGCCTTGCTGTCGGCTGCCGCCGCCTGGGTCAGCGGGGACAGCAGGGCGGCTATGAGAGCACAGATGGATGCCGCCCCCAGGAACTTGGGGAATCTGCGGGGAGTTCTCAGTCTGTCGAGTGCGGTGCGTGCGGTGCGCCGTGGCATTGGCTGCTCCTACCGACGGGGGGTGGGCCGGACGTTACCGCCGGTATCCCCGAGTTGGAAGATGAACATGCGTCAACTTTTCAACGATCACTGAGCTGTTCAGAGGTCACGATCCGTTTAGAGATCGACGGGCCATACGGAGCCGGCGACACCCCGGCATCCCGGCCCACAGGCCTTTCAACAGGTGGCTGGCAGCGACGGGAGGTAGGCCGGAGGGAGTTCGGCCGGTGACTTATGGCGCTCATCGGAAATTGGATGGAGCCGAATCGCGTGTCGATACGTCTACTCGGCGACGTCCCTGGGACGGCAACGCCGAAGTAACCGAAGTACAGGTGCAGGTGTGACGGAGGTGCAGGGCGATGGCGGGTTTTCGGAGTCTGGCGAGACAGGTGCGAGATCCGAGGAATGATCTGGCACTGCGACGCTATTCACTGCGCAAGTGCCTGGAGAGGTTCGCCCCTTACGGGCATCGGGCGACCTGGGACCATCTCTGCTCCCGGGCCGGGTTCGGTCCCGAGGACCGGTCCCCCGATCCAGCGCGGCTCGTGGCCGCACTGGACGAGCTGGAGGAGGCCCGCTCCGTCTGGCTCGCCTACGAGGTCGAGTTCGCCGAGCGCCGCAAGAAGGAGAAGCACGACGGGCTGCGCCGGCCGGGCAGTGTGGACGACTGGCACCGGCTGACCTGGGGCGGATTCGGCGTCGCATGGTGCGACGATCCGCGGATCCACCCCCACGAATCACTGGCCGAGGTGCTGCGCCGGCTGATCGCCGCGCTGGAGCGCGAGCCGGGCACGGTCTGCCCGGTCTGCACCGGGGAGCGCCTCACCTGGAAGTACGACCTGGCCCACGAACCGTCGTCGGGTCCCGTCTGCACGGGTTGCGGAATCGTCGTGCCGCGGCCCGTTCTCACGCCCGAGGCGCTGGTGGAGGTCAGGCGCGGGCGGTTGCTGGTCTCCGCGTGAGCGCTCCGCTGGGTTGAACGGGGGGCGGGGGGAGCGGCGGTCGGCGGTCGGGGTGAGGGTCGGGGTCGGCCGGGTTACGGGAACTGCGGGTGAGTCGTCGGCTGCGGGGTTGTCCGTGGCTGGGCGCGCAGTTCCCCGCGCCTCTTCGGGGCGCCGACCTCGACGGGGGCGACCGAAGACACCCGGTGGGCCGACGCTAGCAGGCGCAAATCCGTTCGCTCCAGCTCTTTCTCCTCGGGACAGTTGGGCGCGATGAAACCCCGTTGAGGTACCCGCGGAACCCGAGGAGTCCCGATGTCGACGCTGCGCGTCACCGCCGAAGTGCTGACCGTCCACGAGCATCCGAACGCCGACGCGCTCGAACTGGCCCAGGTGGGACTGTATCGAGCCGTCGTCGCCAAGGGCGCCTACCGCACCGGCGAGAGTGCCGTCTACATCCCCGAGCAGTCCGTGCTCCCCACCACGCTCATCGAGGAGCTGGGCCTGAGCGGACGTCTCGCGGGCCCCGGTTCGGACCGCGTCAAGGCCGTACGTCTGCGCGGTGAGCTGTCGCAGGGCATCGTCTGCCGTCCGAAGGCGCTGGCCGACGTCGACCTGGCGCGGGCCGCCGCGGAGGGCACCGACTTCGCCGAGGCGCTCGGCATCGTCAAGTGGGTACCGCCGATACCGCCCACCATGAGCGGCGACGTCGAGTCCGCGCCCGATCTGCTGCCCTGGGTCGACATCGAGAACATCCAGCGGTACCCGGACATCTTCGCGCCGGGCGAGAACGTCGTCCTGACGGAGAAACTGCACGGCTCGGCCTGCCTGCTCACCTACGTCGCCGACCAGGACCGCGTGTACGTCTCCTCCAAGGGCTTCGGCGCCAAGTCCCTCGCCCTCAAGGAGGATCCCCGCAATCTGTACTGGCGCGCCGTCCACGCCCACGGCGTCGCGGCGGCCGCGGCCCGGCTCGCCGAACGGCTCGGCGCCCGCCGGGTCGGCATCTTCGGCGAGGTGTACGGGGCGGGCGTGCAGGACCTGTCGTACGGCGCCGACGGCCGCCGCGAGTCCCTCGGCTACGCCGTGTTCGACGTGTCCGCGGAGATCGCCGGCGAGGTCCGCCGGCTGGACGCGGCGGCACTCCTCGACGGCGAACTGCCGCTGGTGCCACGGCTGTACGAGGGCCCGTACGACATCGACCGCGTCCTGGAGGTCGCCTCGGGCCGGGAGACCGTGTCCGGGCGCGCGCTGCATCTGCGGGAAGGCGTCGTGATCCGACCGGCCGTCGAGCGCTACAGCCCGGTCACCGGCGGCCGGGCCATCGCCAAGGCGGTCAGCCCGGCGTATCTGACGCGCAAGGGCGGCACGGAGTACGAGTGAGGAGTACGGGTGAGGGGCCGGGGCGGTCGCGGCACGGGAGCCGCCGGTTCCGCCCGGCCACGGGGCCGATGGGTGCCCCTCAGCAGCACTCCTCGGCCTCCTGCAACGACTGCCGTGACTGCTGCGACTGCTGCGGCTTTGGCCGCCCGGTGCCGCCCTCCACCATGAGCCGGGAGCCCGCCTGGCGCTCGCCGACGACGTCGTCCGGGTTGGACAGCACGCAGTTCTCGAGCGACAGACAACCGCATCCGATGCAGTCGGTCAGGTGGTCCCGCAGCCGGCTCAACTGATTGATCCGCTCGTCGAGTTCGGAACGCCAGGCCTCCGACAGCCGGGCCCAGTCCTCGCGTGTCGGGGTGCGCTCCTCGGGCAGTTCGGCGAGCGCCTCACGGATGGTGGCGAGGGGGATGCCGACGCGTTGGGCGGCCCGGACGAAGGCGACTCGGCGCAGCGCGTCGCGGTGGTAGCGGCGCTGGTTGCCGGTGGTGCGACGGCTGCTGATCAGGCCCTTGGACTCGTAGAAGTGCAGGGCGGAGACGGCGGCGCCACTGCGGGCCGACAACTGGCCGACGGTCAGCTCGTGGATCTTCTCAGGGATCTGGGGCACCCCTCCAACCCTACCTACTTCGTCACACGTCCGGTCCGTTGACATGCGCCCCGGACCCGACCATGCTAAGCAGTTGCTTAGACATGGAGATGTGGGAGGTCGGGAAGATGGCAGAGCCGAGGACGTTCGCGACGGTCGACGAACTGCGGGCCGCGGTGGGCGAGCAGCTGGGGTACAGCGACTGGGTCGAGATCGAGCAGAAGCGGATCGACCTCTTCGCGGAGGCGACCGGCGACCACCAGTGGATCCACGTCGACCCCGAGAAGGCCGCGACCGGCCCGTTCGGCACGACGATCGCGCACGGCTACCTCACCCTGTCGCTGCTCCCGCTCTTCGGCCCGCAGCTGATCAAGGTCGAAGGCGTGAAGATGGGCGTCAACTACGGGACGAACAAGGTCCGTTTCCCCGCCCCCGTACCGGTCGGCTCGCGGCTGCGCGCCACCGCGAAGATCACCGGCATCGAGGACGTGCCCGGCGGTGTCCAGGTCTCCGTGGCCTTCACCGTGGAGCGCGAGGGCGGCGACAAGCCGGTGTGCGTCGCCGAGTCGGTGTCGCGCTACTACGTCTGAGCACCCCCGCCAGCACCCCGGGGCCGCTACTGCTTGGCCCCGACCATGCGCAGCACGAGGTCGGCGTAGAGCGCGCCGACCTCGTCGGGCGTACGGGGGCCGTTGACGTTGAACCAGCGGGCCACGTCGATGCAGAGGGAGAGCACGGCGAGCGTGGTGCCCGGCACGTCCGGCACGTCGAAGTCGCCCGCCGCCACGCCGTCCTCGATGATGCCGCGCACGGCCGCGTCGGTCTGCCGCCGCAGCGCGACGATCTCCGCCCGCGCCTCGGGTCCGAGGGCTTCCAGCTCGTACTGCACGACCCGCGCGGTGGTGTGCTGCCCGGCGTGCCACCGCACGAAGGACCGCACGGCGTCGGTGAGCCGCTCGGCGGCGCCGCCGCCGCCCTGCGCCGCGCCGCGCACGATGTCGAGCGCCTTGTCGTGCCCGATCCGGCTGATGCGGTGGAGCAGTTCTTCCTTGGTCTTGTAGTGGATGTAGAGCGCG
Source organism: Streptomyces sp. NPDC090798 (assembly GCF_044768965.1). Taxonomy (NCBI): domain Bacteria; kingdom Bacillati; phylum Actinomycetota; class Actinomycetes; order Kitasatosporales; family Streptomycetaceae; genus Streptomyces; species Streptomyces sp. NPDC090798. The sequence goes on along the minus strand of NZ_JBIVXA010000003.1, from coordinate 134,914 downwards.
GCGGGGCTCATGCCCGCGCGGCCCGCGATGTCCCGGGTCGTCGTCGCGTGGTACCCGCGCTCGGCGAAGGCTTCCACGGCGGCGACGAGCAGCCGCCGGGCCGCGTCCGGGGTGACCTCGGCCCACGGCTGCATCTCGCCGCCGGCCGTCTCCTCCGCCGTACTCATCGCTGGTTCGCCCCTCTCGCTGACAGGAGGTACACCATACCGCCGAAGGTGAGCGGGCGCTTAGCGTGCCCGCTCGGCCCCCGCGTCCTGACGGTCACGGATCACCTTGGCCAGCGTGAAGGACGACGTCACCAGATAGAGGACGGCGATGGCCAGAAAGGCGCGCACCCAGGCGTCGGCGTGCAGCTTGTAGATGCCGACGGCGGTCGCCACCATGGCGACGGAGAAGGAGGCCACGGCCTGGCCGTAGAAGGCCGCCGTGTTCAGATGCTTGACGGGTGTCTCACTCATGGGACCAAGGGTCGGCGGACGCGACCGCCGTCACATCCGCCCACGTACTCAGTGCCGCGCGTGGGCGTACTCAGAAGACGCGGACCCGGTCGGCCTCAGAAGGCGGAAACCCCGGTCAGGGCACGCCCGATAACCAGTTTCTGTATCTGGCTGGTGCCTTCGTAGAGGGTCATCACGCGGGCGTCGCGCAGCAGCTTGCCGGCCGGGTACTCGTCGATGTAGCCGTAGCCGCCGAAGACCTGGAGGGCGTTGTTCGCGGCGCGCACGGCGGCCTCGGAGGCGAAGAGCTTGGCCTTCGACGACTCCGTGGCGAAGGGCAGCCCGCGGTCGATGAGATCGGCGACCCGCCAGGTCAGCAGCCGTGCCGCGTCCACGTCGACGGCGATGTCGCTGATCAGTTCCTGGACGAGCTGGTGGTGCGCGATGCTCTTCCCGAACTGCTCCCGCTCGGTCGCGTACCGCACGGCGACGTCCAGGGCCGCCTGGGCGATGCCGACGCACCCGGCGGCGACCGACATCCGCCCCTTGGCCAGGGCGGACATGGCCACGGAGAACCCCTTGCCCTCGGGCGCGAGCATGGCGCTCGCGGGTACGCGCACATCCTCCAGGACGAGTTCGGCGGTGGCCTGGCCGCGCAGGCCGAGCTTGCCGTGGATGGTGCGGCGGCTCAGGCCGGGGGTGTCGGTCGGCACGAGGAAGGCGGAGACACCCTTGTGGCCGGGCGCGTCGGTGGAGCGGGCGAAGAGCAGGACGACGTCGGCCCAGGTCCCGTTGGTGATGAACATCTTGGTGCCGTTGATGACGTAGTCGTCGCCGTCGCGTACGGCCTTCGTCGTCAGGTTGCCCGCGTCCGAACCGGTGCCGGGCTCGGTGAGACCGAAGCAGCCCACGTACGCACCGGAGGTCAGCCCCGGCAGCCACTGCCGCTTCTGTTCCTCACTCCCCCAGTACGCGATCGTCTTGGCGACGAGACCGAGCGAGACGGAGACGATGCCGCGTACGGAGGAGTCACCGCGGCCCAGTTCCTCCGTCACCAGGCAGTACGCGAGGTGGTCGCCGCCGCTGCCGCCGTACTCCTCGTCGACGGTGAGCCCGAGGAAGCCGACCTCGCCGAGCTTCTTCACGAGCGAGCGGTCGACCTCCTCCGCGCGGTCCCACTCGACGACATGAGGGGCGATCTCGCGGTCCACGAAGTCCTTGGCGAGTTGCCGGACGGCGGTCTGCTCCTCGCTGAGCTCCAGGTTCATGACGGTCACCCCACTTGAAAGCCGTACATTCGAAAAGCTAAATTAGCACTGCTAGTTTAAGTCCGCAGCCCTACTATGTGCGCCATGGCCCGACCGCGCAAGCCCCTGCTGAGCACCGACCGGATCGTCGACACGGCACGGGCCCTGGTGGACGCGGAGGGTCTGGCCGCCGTCTCCACGCGGCGGCTCGCCGCCGAACTGGGCGTGAGCGGGCCCTCCCTCTACAACCACTTCCGCACCAAGGACCAGATCCTGGAAGCGGTCGCGGACTCTGTGAGCGCGCAGGTCGATCTGTCGATGTTCGAGGACGGGCGGGAGTGGCGTACCGCCCTGCACGACTGGGCCGTGTCCTACCGGGCGGCGCTGCGCGACCACCCGAACATCGTCCCGGTCCTCGCCCGCGGTCCCGGGCGCCGACCCGCCGGGCTGCGCCTCGCGGACGCCGTCTTCGGCGCGATGGTCGACGCCGGGTGGCCGCCGGCCCAGGCCACGTCGATCGGGGCGCTGATGCGGTACTTCATCATGGGGTCCGCGCTGGGTTCCTTCGCCGGGGGCTTCGTCGACGACGAAAGCGCGTACGATCCCGCCGACTATCCCCACCTCGGGCAGGCCCACCTGCTCGCCGAGCAGCAGGAGAAGGTGGACGAGCGGGCCTTCGAGGTGGGGCTCGGGGCGTTGCTGGACGGGTTGGCGGAGCAGTTCGGGAGGGTGACGGGTGAGGGCTGACGGCGCCGAGGCGGTTTGATCTCGCCCCCGCCGCCCCTACCCGTCCCATCCCGTTCCCGGGGGCTCCGCCCCCAGACCCCCGGGTGGGTTCTTCGACTGCTGGCGAGTGGGGGCCGGCCGCGCAGTTCCCCGCGCCCCTGAGGCCCGGGGCTGCGCCCCGACACCCCACGCGCCTCGCCCTCGCACACCAGCCGGGCCGAAGGCTTTCAGGGGCGCGAGGAACTGCGCGACCAGCCACCACCGCCCGACAGCCGAAAGAAGTCGGACCGCCGGAGAATACGGGGCGAAGCCCCGCCTCAGGGGCGCGAGGAACTGCGCGACCGGCCACCACCGGACGGCAGACGAAGAAGCCCCGCGGCGGGAGACCGTTCGGCGAGGGCCGAACGGTCGAGGGCCGATGATGGGTGGCATGACGAGGTCGACGGATCCGGTCGCACCGGGACTCGCCGCACTGGCCGCAATGTTCGCGGACGAGACCCGCGCCACCTTCCTGCTCACCCTGCTCGACGGCCGCGCCTGGACCGCGGGGGAACTGGCCAGGCACGCCCGCGTCGCCCCCTCGACCGCCAGCGAACACCTCGGCAAGCTCGTCGCCGGCGGCCTGCTCGCCGAGGAACGACAGGGCCGACACCGCTACGTACGGCTCGCGGACGCGCATGTCGCCCAGCTCGTCGAGGACCTCGCCGCCCAGGTCGCACCCGACGCCGCCCGACGCCCCCGCACCCTGCGGGAAGCCGGCACGGGCTCCGCGATGGCCCGCGCCCGCACGTGTTACGACCACCTCGCGGGCCGCCTCGGCATCACCCTCACCGACGCCCTCACCCACCGCGGCCTGCTCCGCCAGGACACCGGGTTCGCGCTCACGGACGCGGGCCTGCGATGGTTCGACGAGGCAGGCATCGACCTGAACCGCACCGGCCGCCGCCCCCTCACCCGCGCCTGCCTCGACTGGACCGAACGCCGCCCCCACCTCGCGGGTACCGCCGGCGCGGCCCTGTGCCGCCACGCCCTGGACGCCCACTGGTGTGTACGAATCGGCTCGGAGCGCGCGGTCAAGGTCACTCCGGACGGCGAGCGGGCCTTCGCGGAACTCCTGGACATCGAGGCGACGGCACTGCGCTGAGCACCGCACCCCACCGCGGCGTCCGAAATCCGCGAGCCCCCTCCCCCGTACCCCACCTAACCTCGGGACCATGATGAACGCCACCTCCCCCGCGTCCGCCCGTCACGCGGACCTGCTCGCCGCGGGCGCCGCGACCGTCACGGTCGTGCTGTGGGCCTCCGCCTTCGTGTCGATCCGCAGCGCGGGCGCGGCGTACTCGCCGGGCGCGCTGGCACTCGGGCGGCTGCTGGCGGGATCCGTCGCGCTGGGCGCCATCTGTCTCGTACGCAGGGAGGGGTGGCCGCCGCGCGCGGCCTGGCGCGGGATCGCGATATCCGGCCTGCTCTGGTTCGGCTTCTACATGGTGGTGCTCAACTGGGGTGAGCAGCAGGTGGACGCCGGCACGGCGGCGCTGGTCGTGAACATCGGCCCGATCCTCATCGCGCTGCTCGGCTCCCGGCTGCTCGGCGACGCGATGCCACCGCGGCTGCTCGCGGGCATGGCGGTGTCGTTCGCGGGGGCGGTCGCGGTGGGGCTGTCGATGTCCGGCGAGGGCGGGTCCTCGGTGCTCGGAGTGGTCCTGTGTCTGCTCGCCGCCGTCGGCTACGCGGCGGGGGTCGTCGCGCAGAAACCGGCGCTCGGGCGGGCGAGCGCCCTCCAGGTGACCACGTTCGGCTGTCTGGTCGGGGCCGTGGTGTGCCTGCCGTTCGCGGGGCAGCTGGTCCACGACATGGCGGACGCGCCCGCCTCCGCCACCCTCAACGTGCTCTACCTGGGCGTCTTCCCGACCGCGCTGGCGTTCACGACCTGGGCGTACGCGCTGGCCCGGACCACCGCGAGCCGTATGGGCGCGACGACCTACGCGGTGCCCGCGCTCGTCGTCGCGATGTCCTGGCTGTTCCTCGACGAGGTACCGGCGCCGCTCACGCTGGCGGGCGGCGCACTGTGCCTGACCGGGGTCGCGGTGTCCCGCTCCCGCCCCCGGTCCAAGGCTTTCAGGGGCGCGGGAAACCGCACGACCAGCTCCCACTCACCCGCGGACGACCACGCCACCCAGGGCTAGGCCCTGTCCGGCGGATCGGCCCTAGAACACCACCAGCGCTCGCCCGCCCTTCCCCGCCACCATGTTCTCGAACGCCCCCGCGATCCCGTCCAGCCCGATCCGCTCGGTCACCAGCATCCCCAGATCCAGACGCCCCGCCCGCACATGCTCCGCCAGCACCGGCAGATCACGCGCAGGGTCGGAGTTGCCGTACACGCAGCCGGACAGCGTACGGCCCCAGTGGAAGATCTCCAGGGCGTTGAAGGTGACCTGCTGGTCCTTGCCCCCGATGCCGACGACCGTCGTACGGCCACCGCGGCGGGTGGAGTCCCAGGCCGCGCGAATGGTCACGGCACGGCCCACACACTCGACGGCGACGTCGACACCCTGCTTGCCGGTGAGGGAGCGGATCTCGCGGGCGGTGGTGTCGGAGGCGACGACGTAGTGCGTGGCGCCGGCCTCGCGTGCCAGTGACTCCTTCTCGGGAGAGATGTCCACCGCGATGACCTGCGACGCGCCCGCGATCCGCGCCGCCTGGAGAGCCGCGAGCCCGACCCCGCCCACCCCGAACACGGCGACGGTCTCACCGGCATGGACCCGCGCCGAGTGGTGGACGGCGCCGTACCCGGTGAGGACGGCGCAGCCGAGGAGGGCGGCGTCGGTGAGCGGGACGCCGTCCGGGACGGGCAGTACGCAGTCGGCGGCCACGACGGTCTCCTCGGCGAACGCGGCGACGTTCAGCCCGGGATGGAGATCACTCCCGTCGGAGGCGCGCCGCGCGTACACGTCCCCCGCGCCGGTCAGCGCGTTGGCGCACAGCCACACCTCCCCCAGCGAGCAGGCGTGGCAACTTCCGCAGGAGGGCGCCCAGTTGAGGACGACTCCGTCGCCGGGCGCGACACCCGTCACGCCCTCCCCGACGGAGACGACCGTCCCGGCACCCTCGTGACCGAGGACGGCGGGGACGGGCACCCGCATGGTGCCGTCAGACAGCGAGAGGTCGGAGTGACAGACCCCGGCGGCGGCCAGCCGGACGCGGACCTGGCCAGGACCGGGCGCCGGGAGGTCGATCTCGGCGATCTCCAGGGGAGCGCCCACGGCGGGAAGTACGGCAGCGCGAACCACGTAAAAGCTCCTCGGGCCCAGAACTCTGGAACTGGCTGGAATGGAGTGGAATGGAGTGGAGTGGAGTGGAACGGAGTGGGAGTGGAGTGGAACGGGCTAGAACTGGAGGGACTTCGTCTGGAGGAACTCGGACAGGCCGTGCGCGCCCAGTTCTCGTCCGACCCCCGACTGCTTGTAACCACCGAACGGGGCACTGGGGTTGAACCGGCCGCCGTTGATGTCGATCTGCCCGGTGTCGAGCCGTCGCGCGAAGGCGACCGCCTCGGCCTCGTCACCCGCCCACACCGCGCCCGCGAGCCCGTACACCGTGCCGTTGGCGATCCGGACGGCGTCCTCCTCGTCCTCGTACGGGATCACCGACAGCACCGGGCCGAAGATCTCCTCCTGCGCGATCGTCATCTCGGGGGTGACGTCCGCGAAGACGGTCGGCTGGACGAAATACCCCTGCTCGCGCGGGGATTCGGGGCCACCCGCGACGAGCCGGGCGCCCTCGGCGACGCCCTTGTCGATGTAACCGCGCACCCGCGCCCGCTGCTTGGCGTTGACGACCGGGCCGATGCGGTCTGCGTACTTCGCCGCGGCGGTCGCGGCGAGTTCGACCGCCTCCTCGTACCGCGCGGCGTGCACGAGCATGCGGGTCCAGGCGCTGCACGTCTGGCCGGAGTTGGCCATCACGTTGGCGACGCCGACGTTGACGGCCTTGGCGAGGTCGGCGCTCGGCAGGATGACGTTGGCGGACTTGCCGCCGAGTTCGAGGGCGACCCGCTTGACCGCCGCACCGGCCGTCGCTCCGATCCGCCGCCCCACCGCCGTGGAGCCCGTGAAGGAGACCAGGTCCACGTCCGGGTGTTCGGCGAGGGCCTGGCCCGCGACCGGGCCGAGGCCGGTGACGAGGTTGAAGACGCCGTCCGGGACGCCCGCCTCCGCGACCGCCTCGGCGAACAGCTGGGCGGTGAGCGGGGTGTCCTCGGCGGGCTTCAGGACGACCGTGCAGCCCGCCGCCAGCGCGGGGGCGACCTTGGCGACGATCTGGTGCAGCGGGTAGTTCCAGGGCGTGATCGCGCCGACCACACCGACCGGCTCCTGGTAGACGGTCGAGTTGCCGACCTTCTCCTCGAAGACGTAGGTGGCCGCCAGCTCGGCGTACGAGCCCGCGACCAGGATCGGCACGGTCGCGTGGACAGCCTGAGAGAAGGACAGCGGGGAGCCGAGCTCCGCCGTGACCGTCTCGGCGATCTCGTCCTTGCGTGCGGTGAGGACGTCACGCAGGGCACCGAGCCGCGCGGCCCGCTCGGCGGGCGGGGTCGCGGCCCAGGCCGGGAAGGCGGCGCGGGCGGCCCGTACGGCGGTGTCGACGTCCTCGGCCGTGCCCGCCGGAACCCGGCCGAGAACCTGTTCGTCCACCGGGTTCACGACCTCGATCGTGTCGGTCCCGGCGGCGGGGCGCCAGGCACCGTCGATGTACATGCCGTCATGTGCCTTCATCGTGTTCCTCCCGGGCGGGGGCGTGCCGTCCGCCTCGCGGCGTCGTCCGACCCACAAACTAGCGGTGTTAGTTTTCAGGCGCCAGACGTCTTCCCGCGACTCACCCTGCTCACCTCACTCGTCCAGGTCCGGCAGCCGCGCCGGAGCGGGGCAGATGCGTTCGCCGTGCCGGTCGAAGACGAACAGATGGGCGAGGTCGACGAGGAGGGGCACCTGCATGCCGTGACGGAGGTCGAAGTCGGGGGTGGTACGGACGACCAGGTCGCCGGGGAGGCGGCCCTCCGGCGGTATCTCGTCGTCGCGCGCGGGACCCGCGTCGGCGGGGTCGTCGAGGTCGACCACCGGCCCGGCGCGCAGACCGGCCCGGCGGTCCCGGAGACGGTCGAGGAGCGAGCCCTCGCGACGGCGGCGCCTGACCGGGCGGACCGGGCGCGGCGCCTCCAGGTCCGGGACGAAGGCGGGCCGCGAGCCGGTGTTGAAGTGGACGAGCACCTCGTGCCCCTGGAACTCCACATGCTCGACGAGACCGCTGATCGCCACCTCGCCGGGCCGGGCGTCCGACGGCTTGGCCAGGCGGACGGCCTCCGAACGCAGCCCGACGATGACCTCGCGGCCCTGCTGCACCCGCAGCAGCCGCTGATCCACCGACCAGGGCTCGCGCAGCGGCAGATACTGCTTGCCGAGGCTGATCGTCATGGCCCCGTCGAGCGGGGCCCGGACCAGGCCGCGCAGCAGATTGATGCGCGGGGTGCCGATGAAGGCGGCGACGAAGACGTTCGCGGGCAGCGCGTAGACCGTACGGGGCGTGCCCAGCTGCTGGAGGACGCCGCCGCGCAGGATGGCGACCCGGTCGCCGAGCGACAACGCCTCGGCCTGGTCGTGGGTGACGTACACCGTGGTGACGCCCAACCCCCTGGTGAGCGAGGCGATCTCGGCGCGCAGGTGGTTGCGGAGCTTGGCGTCGAGGTTGGAGAGCGGCTCGTCCATCAGAAAGGCGGAAGGGTGGCGGGCGATCGCACGGCCCATCGCCACGCGCTGGCGTTCGCCGCCCGACAGCTGGTGGGGGAAACGGTCGAGGAGGTCCTCGATGCCGAGCATCCGGGCGGTGGCGTCGACACGCGGACGCGGGTCCTCGCCGGGAGTCTCGATGCGCAACGGGAAGCCGATGTTGTCGCGGCCCGTCATGCTCGGGTAGAGGGCGAAGTTCTGGAAGACCATCGCCATGTCCCGCTCGGACGGCGGCAGATCGCCCGCGTTCTCACCGTCGAGGCGCACCTCGCCCTCAGTCGCGTCCTCCAGACCGGCGATCATCCTCAGCACGGTCGACTTGCCGCAGCCGGAGGGCCCGAGCAGTACGAGGAACTCACCCGGCCGGATGTCCAGCGACAGCCGCTCCACCACGCGGACACCGCGCGTATACGACTTGCTGACCTGGTGCAGGGAGATGGCGCGTGTCATGAAGGGTGCCCCCGGGGGCTCAAAGGGCGCTGTCGCTCCGCGGTCGAGACGCCCCGAGCGGGCCGCAAGGGACGTATGAGTCACGGAAGTTAACGGACCGCGACCGCCTGGGGGAAGACACCCGGCGGGATCCGGCGTGTCGGTTCCCGCCCCTGTGCGGGTGCGGAGGAAACGGACGATCACCTACCGGCCCTACACACACTTCGCCGCACCGTCGTCGGGCCGGTCGGGAAGGTTCAGATGTCGCTCTTACGACGCAGGGGCACCCGGGGCCGTACGGGCTCGGCACGCTCGGCGGGCGCCTTCCTCGGCGAGCGCAGCGCGATTCCCGAGGACAGCACCAACAGCACACCCAGCATCACGAACGGCGCCGCCACACCGGCGACCCCGGCGACCAGCCCCGCCGCGGCCGGTGCGGCCACTTGCCCCAGACGGTTGCCGGTCAGCCGCAGGGCGAGGGCCGTGGAGCGGGCCTCGTCCGGGGCGGCCTGCACGACCGTCGTCATGGACAGCGGCTGGCCGACGCCCAGACAGAAGCCGAGGACCAGCAGCATCGCGGCCAGCGCCCACACCGGCACGGGCAGCGCGAGACCCGCGCACAGCACACCGGCCAGCAGGCAGGTCGCGGTGAGCAGCGCCGCCCGGCCCAGCAGTCGCAGCATCGGCGTCATGACCAGCCGGCACGCGATGGTCGCCGCCGCGCGCAGACTGAGCAGCAGACCGATCACGGACGGCGCGATGCCCCGGTGCTCGCCGACCACCGGCAGATACGCGGTCAGGATGTCCGTCGCGGACAGCACCGAGAGGCTGATGAGGATTCCGGCGGGTACGCCCCGGGCGCGCAGAATGCGGTGCACGGGCACGCGGTCGCCCCGAGCCGGACGGGACTCGGCGGCCGTACGGTGCTCAATGCGCCAGAGCGAGACGAACGACACCGCGGCGAGCGCACCCGCGACGAGCAGGGCCTGCGCGCTGCTGGCCGCCCTGTCCGGGCCCCCGATCAGGAGGCCCGCGACGATCGGCCCGACCAGTTGGCCCAGGGAGGCGCCGATGGTGAAATGGCCGAAGTTGCGGTCCTGTTCGTGCGGCGCGGACTGCCGGGCCACGATCGACTGGGCGCCGATGACGAAGCAGAGGTGTCCGAGGCCCATCACCCCGCTCCAGGCAGCCATCGCCCCCAGCGAGTCCGCCGTACCGCTGAGCGCGCAACCGCCCGCGATGAGGACGACCCCGACGGGCAGCAGCGGGGCACAACGACCGCGGTCGGTACGGCGGCCCAGCGGTACGGCGGCGAAGAGGGGCAGCAGGGCGTACACACCGGCGATCACACCGATGGCGCGTTCGTCGGCGCCCAGGGCAAGGGCCCGGTAGGAGACGGCGGGCCGGGCCATCGACACCGCCCCTTGCGCGAAGCCGAAGGCGATGACGAGGCGCAGCAGCCAGCCGCGGTTCCGACCGGGCCCCACGGGGACACCCCTCCATCCGATGACGGATAACAGATGACGGATTTCAGATAACAGGTGGCAGGTATCGGATGACGGATGGCGGATACCGGCTGACCTATATCGGCCGACAGATAACAGATGACGGATTTCAGATGACAGATATCAGATGACAGAATCTGTCAGCCGCCATCCGCCCGTCAGATGATGCCGAACAGAATCCCCGCCCCCAACACCACCAGCGAAGTCAGCGCCGCCCACTTCACCACGAACCTGGTGTGGTCTCCGAACTCGACCTTCGCCATGCCGACGAGGACGTATACGGCGGGCACCAGCGGGCTGGACATGTGCAGCGGCTGGCCGACGAGCGAGGCGCGGGCGATCTCCAGGGACGAGACTCCGTGTGCCTGGCCCGCTTCGGCGAGGACCGGGAGGACACCGAAGTAGAAGCCGTCGTTCGACATGAAGTAGGTGAGCGGGATGCTCAGGACGCCGGTGACGAGGGCCATGTGCGGGCCCATGCCGTCGGGGATGTTGGAGACGAGCCACTTGGACATGTGGTCGACCATGCCGGTGCCCTGGAGGACGCCGGTGAAGACGGCGGCGGCGAAGACCATGCCGGAGACGTTGAGGACGTTCTCGGCGTGGGCGCCGAGGCGGCCCTTCTGGTCGGGCATGTGGGGGAAGTTGACCGTGAGCGCGAGTGCGGCGCCGAGCAGGAAGAGGACCGGGATCGGCAGCCACTCCATGATCATGGCGGTGAGCAGGGTGACCGTGAGGAGCGCGTTGAACCAGTAGAGCTTGGGGCGCAGGGTGGCGCGGTGGGGGTCGAGACCCTGGAAGTCGTCGTCCGCTTCGGGCAGATCGGCGTCCGCGTCGGTGCCTGAGCCGGTGCCGGAGCCCGAACCACCCGTACGCGCCGCCTTCTTCGCGACGGCACCCTTGCCGTCGCCGGAGGCGCCCGCACCCGCGCCGACGAGCACCGTCTCGGTCTCCGGCTCCAGGACCTCGTCCAGCGTCAGCACGCCGAGCCGCTTGCGCTCGCGGCGTCCGAGGACGTACGAGAGGGCGAGGACGGCGAGCAGGCCGACGGCGAGGGCCGGGATCATCGGGACGAAGATGTCGCTGGCGTCGAGCTTCAGCGCGGTCGCGGCGCGGGCCGTGGGGCCGCCCCAGGGGAGCGTGTTCATCACGCCGTTGGCCATGGCGGCGACGCCGGTCATCACGACCAGGCTCATCTTGAGGCGCTTGTACAGCGGGTACATCGCCGAGACCGTGATCATGAAGGTGGTCGAGCCGTCGCCGTCGAGGGAGACGATCGCGGCGAGGACCGCCGTGCCGACCACGATGCGCAGCGGGTCGGCCTTGCAGAACTTGAGGATCCCCCGGACGATCGGGTCGAAGAGACCGACATCGATCATCACACCGAAGTAGACGATCGCGAACATCAGCATCGCCGCCGTGGGGGCGAGGCTGGTGACGCCGTCGATGACGTAGTCACCGAGCTTGGCGCCCTTTCCGACGAAGACACAGAAGAGTGCCGGGATCAGCACGAGCGCCGCGATCGGCGACATCTTCTTCAGCATGATCAGGACCAGGAAGGTCGCGATCATGGTGAAGCCGAGGATGGTCAGCATGAGTTGGATTACCTAACGTTCGCCCTTGAACTCCCACCAGGGCCGGCGGTGCGTTGACGTTAGGTCGCGCAAGATTGCGTTAACAAGATGTTGACACGCGAGCAATAAGCGCAAAACTCCAGGTCACAGGCTTGTCTCGGTGAGCGGGGGCCCGCTACGGGCACACCGCGAGCTCCACCGGCACCCCGTTGAGCACCGCCGTACCCGACAGCGGGTCGAGGAGCGAGCCGTCGAGGAGCTGGTTGACGTTGACGCCCGGGTCGAGGGCCGCGTGGCTCATCCGGGTGCCGGGGCGGTCGTGTCCCCAGCCGTGCGGCAGGCTCACCACCCCGCGTCGTACGGCGTCCGTGACCTCGGCCGGGGCGACCACCTCTCCCCCGGCGCCCTTGACGCGCACGGCCGCCCCGTCGGCGAGGCCGAGGCGTGCCGCGTCCTCGGGGTGGATGTGCAGGGTGCAGCGGTTGGTGCCGCCGGTGAGGGCGGGGACGTTGTGCATCCAGCTGTTGTTGGAGCGCAGATGGCGGCGGCCGACGAGGACGATCGCCGCCGGGCGCTCACGCAGGGCGGCACGCAGCCGGGGAAGATCGTCGACAATCGGCGCCGGCAGCAGCTCGATCTTTCCGCTGCGCGTCTTCAGTGGCTGCGGCAGACGTGAGCGCAGCGGTCCGAGGTCGATGCCGTGCGGGTGGGCGAGCAGTTTCTCCAGGCTCAGGCCGTCGGGCCGGGCGCCGAAGCCCTCGCCGTACGGGCCGAGGCGCAGCATCATGTCGAGCCTGCGTTCGGGTCCGCTCTCGCCGGTGAGCTGTGCGGCGAGTTCTTTCGGGTCGCGTTCGTGGACGGGTCCGTGCGGGTCCTGGACGGCCTTGCCGAGGGTGGAGTCGATGACCATGGCGTCCACGGCGGACGGGTCGGTGCCGTGCATGCCGGTCGCGGCGAGCACCAGCCGGGCGAGGATCTCAGTCTCGGCCATGCGGCCCGGTTCGAGGGGAACGGCGGGGCGGTTGTAGCGGACCTGGTTGCGTACGGCGAGGGTGTTGAAGGCGAAGTCGTGGTGGGCGCTCTGCGAGGGCGGGGGCGGCGGCAGCACGACGTCGGCGTGGCGTGCGGTCTCGTTCAGGTACGGGTCGACGCTGACCATGAAGTCGAGGGAGTCGAGGGCCTTGTCGAGGCGGTCGCCGTCGGGTGCCGACAGTACGGGGTTGGCGGCGATGGCGATGAGGGCGCGGACGGGGCTGCCCTCGGGTGTGGCGGTGTCGATCTCCTCGGCGAGTGCGGCGAGCGGGAGTTCGCCCTTGGCCTCGGGGTGGCGGCTCACCCGGCTGTGCCAGCGGCCGAGCGCGAAGCCGCGGCCGGGTCCGGCGGGGCGGGGGGTCTTGTCGGTGGCGGCCTGTGGGAAGAGGGCGCCACCGGGGCGGTCGAGGTTGCCGGTGAGGATGTTGAGGATGTCGACGAGCCAGCTGGCGAGGGTGCCGTGCGGGACGGTGCAGCTGCCGATGCGGCCGTAGACGGCGGCGGTGGGGGCGGCGGCGAGTTCGCGGGCGAGCGCCCGGATGGTGTCGGCGTCCACGTCGCAGGCCTCGCTCGCGGCCTCGGGGGTGAAGTCCCGTACGGCGGTGGCGAGTTCTTCGACGTCCTGGACGTGCGGGGCGAGGTCGCGCAGGTCGACGAGCTTCTCCTCGAAGAGGACGTACGTCATCGCGGCGAGCAGCAGGGCGTCGGTGCCGGGGCGGACGGTCACGTGGCGGTCGGCGAGTTTGGCGGTACGGGTGGTGCGCGGGTCGATGACCGTCAGGGTGCCGCCGCGGGCGCGCAGTGCCTTGAGCTTGCCGGGGAAGTCGGGGGCGGTGCACAGGCTCCCGTTGGATTCCAGGGGGTTGGCGCCGATGAGGAGCAGGTGGTCGGTGTGGTCGAGGTCCGGGACCGGGATCGCGTTGGCGTCGCCGTAGAGCAGGCCGCTCGAGACGTGTTTGGGCATCTGGTCGAGCGTGGAGGCGGTGAAGACGTTGTGGGTGCGCAGCGCGGTGAGCAGGACGGTCGGGTAGAGGGCGCCGGCCATGGTGTGCACGTTCGGGTTGCCGAGGACGATGCCGAGGGCGTGCGGGCCGTACTGCTCGACGACCGGGCCGAGGCCCGCCGCGATCGCGTCGAAGGCCTCTTGCCAGGTGGCCTCGCGCAGTTCGCCGTCCGTGCGGACGAGGGGGGTGCGCAGCCGGTCGGGGTCCCCGTCGGCGGCGCCGAAGGAGGCGCCCTTGGGGCAGATGAACCCCTTGCTGAAGACGTCGTCGCGGTCCCCGCGGGCGCCGGTGACCCGGGTGCCCTCGATGGTGAGGGTCAGCCCGCAGGTGGCCTCGCAGAGGGGGCAGACGCGCAGGGCGGTGCGGGAGTCGGGGGTGGCGCCGGAGGTGCGGGACACGGGTCCTCCCGGAGGACGGTGGCGACGGTGACACACGGACTGGGGCCGAGCATACCGACCGGTACGGATGGGCGGGAGGGCTCTGGAGGGTCACGTCGCAGAATCGCGAGGGCCGGGCCCGTGGGCCGTCTGCGGAACCGTCAGTCGAGAACGACCAGTCCGTTGCGGGTCGCGACGACCAGGGTGCCGTCGGGCCCCGCCGCGAGGTCGGTCACGGCGGAGGGAATGTCGATGAGCTGCGGCTCGTCGGCGTCCAGGCCGAACACGGCCAGCTCACCGGCCTGCTCCCCCGCCACCGCGTACGCGCGTCGTCCGGGAAGCACCGTCGCATGGTGTATGCCGAAGGGCACCGGATGGATGGTCAGCTGTTGCGCACGGCCGAGGTCGCCCGGGTCGACCGCGTACACCCGCACCAGGCTCCGCCCCACCACCAGGAGGCTCGCACCGTGGGCGTCGTTCATCGCCAGCACGTTCCTGGCGCGCGAGCCGAAGACGTCTCCTTGGAAGACACCGCCGTCGTCGAGGTCCTCGAGCCGCAGGGCGGTGAAGCGCGGATCCGGGCGCCGTCTGATGAGCAGGGACCAGGAGAGACTGAGTAGTTCCCTCAGCATCGTCCGCGGCTCGGTCCTGGTCTCGACTCTCCTCGTGAAGTCCGACCACGACACCGCGACCCGGCGCTCCCCGAGTCGAATCTCCCAGGTCCCGGGTGTCCTGCGGTGGTTGAGCTCCGACACCCCGAGCCATCTTCGTGCCGGGTCGGCGAAGTCCCAGCTCTCCACGATGCCGCGCGCGCTGTGGGTCCGCAGCACCGGGCCGGGCGTGTACTCGGTCGCCAGCGCCCCCACCGCGCTCCCGCAGATCGACCGCAGACGGCCACGGGCGGTTCCGTCGGCCCCGTCGCGGATGAGCAGCTCGCCGTCCGGCCCGCCCGCGACCACCTCGTTCATGTCTCCGTGGGAGACGACGGTGACCGTCAGGACCGGCCGTACCGCCTCCAGGGACCGAGCGGTGTGCCAGCCGTCCTCGGTGTGCCGGAGCAGGAAGACATCGCCGGTGTCGTCTGCGCACAGGACACCTCCGTCGGCCCCGGCAAGGGCCGACACGGGTTTGGGCAGCACGCTCGTGCCGGCCGGCCCCGTGCACACCAACCGCCGGTCGTCGCCCGCGCTGACCAGCAGAGGGTGGTCGGGGCCAGGCACATGGGACAGGGCCGTCACACGTGACGTGTGTGCGGTACGCGCCGGTCCGAGCGGCCGGCACTCGGGCAGGGACCATTCGCGTACGGTGCCGTCGTCGGCGCCCACTCCGAGCCGCCCGGAGCCGTCGGGGGCGAGCGCCAGCGCCGTCGTCCAGCGCTCGCGGTCCGGTTGTGGCCCTCGGGCGTACCAACGCTCCGCGGTGACGTCCCAGCACGAGATGCGTCCCGTGTCGGTCCCCACGACGACGACGTCGCGGCCGCGCACCCGGCCGGTGCAAAGGGCCGTGACGATCTCGGGGACGGTGAACTCCTGCTCGGCCACCGCGAGTCCGTCCCGCAGCACGAGGACGCGCACGCGACCCCCGTACTCCCCCGTCACCACGAGATCGCGGCCGGTCGACGTACGCCCGGTCGCCGCCGCTCCGTACAGGGGCAGTTCCCACGGGTGGGGGTGCGGAACGGTGCGGTGCCAGAGTTCGTGGGGGGTGCCGTCGGCGGACCAGCAGCGGATCACGTGGTCCTGGCCGACGCTGACGACCGCGGGGACCCCTCCGGGGCCGCGGATCGCCCCGAGCGCGAGAACTCGGTCGTCGTGGGCCTCTGTACGGGTGGCGTTGGCGGCGTGCTCGGTGGGCCAGCAGTGGATGACGCCGTCCGAACCACCCACCCACACCGTGCCGTTCACCATGCGGACGGCGGTGGCCTCGTGGCGTGCGGTGCGGCCGCCGATCCGCTCTCCGGTCTCCAGGTCGTACGCCTGGACACCGCGCCCCGGTGTCTGGACCACGACGCTCGGGGTACGCCGCAGGTCGAGTGCCGTCAGTACGGTCCCCTCGCCCGTGCCGACGCGCAGGGGGCGCCCCACGGGGCGGCCGCTGTCCACGTCGATCCGGTGCAGTGAGGCGTCCGCGGTGATCACCGCGGCCAGCCACTGGCTGCCCGCCCAGTGCACGGCGAGGGAGTTCACGTCGGCCGAGCCGTGGAGCAGCGTTCTGACGGGTTCGCCCGTGATCAGCGAACTCAGCCGGACCGAGCCGTCGCGGCCCGCCGTGACCACCTGTGGGCCGTCGGCGTGCGAACGGATCACCTCCACGGAGGTGACGGGTCCCTCGTGGCCGGTCACGATACGAAGCAGGCCGTGCCGCCCCACGGTGTACACCGTGACGCTCCCGTCCGCGTGCCCCAGGAGCAGTTCGCCCGGTGCGGCCCCGGAAGGAGCCGCGCAGCAGGTGACGGGGGGCAGCGTGACCTGGGTGCCGCGCGGCCGCTCCATGCGTGTGCCCCGTTCGGGCAGTGCGGGTCCGAGCGTGGCCGAGATGACGGCCCCCGACTGCTCCCGCAGCCGCTCGTACAGCGCCACGTCGGCGGGATGGACCTGACGCCACTGTCTGCGCGGCTCCGGCAGACCGCTGCCCCGCAGCAGCTCGTGCACGACGACCTGGCCGCCGCGAAAGCGGAGCGCGGCATAGCGGACGCCGGAGTCCGCCGGCGTGTCGGCCGCCGCCTGGACGACCGTCACCTGCTCGGCGGGAACGAGTCCGCGCGCCTCTCCTTCCGGGTCCAGCACCGGATGGGCGGGCAGCCGCCAGGTCTCCGGCGTGCCCCGGCCCGACCTCAGCTCCCACAGGTGCAGAAGCCGCGCCTCGGGCACGGCCGCGTTCCCGAGCACCCGCTTGGTCACGCTGCGCACATCGCCGAAGTCGGTGGACAGTACGGCCGCGTACGAGCCCAGCGCGGGCAGCGCCGTCAGCGTCTCCTCCCACAGCCCGAACGGAAGCCGGGCGGTCCAGACGAGATCGCCCTTGAGCAGATCCCACTGCCGCAGCGGGGCGGGTCCCTCGACGACGCCGAGGAAGCGGGCACCGCCGTGCGCGACGGGCACGACGACGCCGGGGCACGCGGGCGGAGCGGCGAGGGACCTCGCGCCTTCCTGCGGATCCCACACCGCCCAGCGTGCCCGCCAGGGCAGTGGCTCACCTTCGTCGCAGGTACGTGCGAGCCGGTCCGCCCGGCGACAGACGGCCGCGAGACGCAGCCGGGCCCGTGCTTCGGGGTCCGGGCCCCGCCCTCCTCGTTCGCGCAGCATGTCCTCGATGTCGCGCAGCGCCTGACCCGCTCCGATTCCGTCGTGGGTGCGCAGCGAGGGCAGTGCGGCCAGCAGTTGCCCCGGATCGCAGCCGAGTACGAAGTCGGCGTCCTGAACGAGTTCGTCGAGGACGGCGCCCTCGGCGGCGTGCCGGGCCAGGTGTCGGCGTGTGTACGGGTGCGGGATCTCACGCAGCACCCGGGTGATGGTGTGCTGGACCGCCCGGGCGTCCACGCCCTCCCGCAGGTAGTCGATGAGTGCTTGGTGGTAGACGCGGTAGACCGACCCGTGGTCCTCCTCGGCTTCCACCAGATAGGAGCCCGCGACTTCCAGGAGCCAGGCGATGTCCTCTCCGCTGTAGGGCCGTCCGGCCAGGGCTGTCGCGAGTCGTGGCCAGACAGCGCCCCAGGGCAGTCCGACGCCCTGTGCGAAGGCCACGGGGAGCAGCAGGTCCCTGGCCCGGGTGCGGTCCGCTCCGAGACGTTCCAGGTCGCGTTGCATGGCCTGGCCCGGCATCTTGGGCAGGGCGGCTCGCCATCCGGGGTGGTACGGATCGTTCGGCGGGTCTTCCCGCACGAGGGTGCGCGCTGTGATCAACGCGACGAGGAAGGATCGCTCCGCCGCTTCGGCGACCGCGTCCGCGATGGCGCCGAGGTGATCCTGCCGGTGACCGACGAGGGTCGAACCGGGAGCCGTGAGCACCTTGTGGGCGTATGCGCGGACGGCTGCCGGGTCCGTGTAGGACTCGTCGTCGAGGTCGATGCGCAGGGCGCGGGGGCCGAGCCGTACCGCGATATGGGGTCGGGCTCCGATCAGCAGGCGCAGCGGCAGTCCCAGTTCGGCGTCGGAGAGCAGCAGCAGTGCTTCGACGAGCCCTTGCGGATCCAGTGCCTCGTCGACGGCGTCGATGAGCACCACCAGCCGTTCTCGGCGCTGTAGCGCCGGAATCAGCGCCTCGACGGAATGTGCGCCGGGGACTCCCGCCGCGGCGGCGATGCGGTCGATGATCTGGCGGGTGGACTTGTGGCTCGCGAGCACGGAGTCGTCGATGGACCCCGGCTCGGGCACGGTGTCGGCGGGAAGTTGGTCCCGGGGCAGGGAGGCGCGGCGCCGCCGGTCGCTGAGGATCGTGAAGAGGCCCAGCACGGCGGACTTTCCGGAGCCGGGTTCCCCCGTGACCACGCACAGCCGCTCGGCCGCCCGGTCCGGGGAGAGCCAGGCGTTGACAGCGCGCAGCGCGGCATGGCGGCCGGTGAAGTGCGCGACGTCCTGGGCGGGGACGTCGGTGCCGCGCGCTCTGGGGTCGAAGTGGCTGGTCACCTCGGTCTTGCGGTCGTCACGTTGGCGGGCGAGACGGGCGAAGAGTTCATCGCCCTCGTCGACCCTGCGGTCGCGGGCTCCCCGGACGTATCTGGGGTTGGGGAGGAACAGGGGCAGGCCGGCGGTGCCATCGAGCAGCGAGGTACGCGGCTGCTGCCAGGCGGGCAGCTGCGGGTCCTGTGAGAGGGCGTACAGGATGTTGTTGAGGTCGAGGTGTTCCGGTGCCCGGTCGGCGTTCGCCCGGTCGCGGACGGCTCGGTCGAGAGCCTTCGACAGGGCCCCGGGTGCCGTCTCCTGCTTTCGGCGGCAGGAGGAGATCATGACCAGCCCGTTGCCCGCGGTCTTGCCGGTGACAGGTCGGAAACGGCGGGCCGTGAGCGCGCCGCGCAGGGCGGCGTCCGTGCCCTCCTCGGAGTGGCATGCGTCCAGCAGTACCAGGAGCCGTTCGATCCCTGTCTCGTCCCACAGCTCTCCGACCAGGTCTTCCGAGCGCAGCGCGGTCCCTCGCAGGTCGTGGTCGGGGTCGCTGTCGGCGGTCAGGAGGTAGTGCCGGCCGCTCTGTTCCGCGATGGTCCCGTGCCCAGCGAAGTAGAGGACCACGTAGTCGTCCGGGCGCCGTTCCTCGGACACGGCGAACGTCCTCAGCGCCTTGAGGAGTTGCTCCTTCGTCGGATCGGGTCCGGTGACGGCCGCCCGCTCGTAGCCGAGGAGGCCGACGAACAGGTCCTCGATGCGCCTGACGTCGTCCGCGAGTTCGGGCCGGTCCAGGTGGGGGTGTGCGTGCACGCGAGGGACGGCCGCTGTGATCAGGTAGCGGCGTGGCGGGCCGTCGGGCGCCCGGCCCTCATCCGGCTGGACAGCCATGGGCGATCGCCCGGCCCGCCTCGACGGTGTTGAGGTAGCGCGTGGCGTCGTGCGCCCGTGAGCCGTTGTGCACGAGGTGGCAGCGGACCGCGTCGCCGAACAGGGGGCGCAGGTCTTTCACCAGTGCGACGACATCGCCTTCGTCTGCGATGTTGGTCCAGGACTCCACCGCTCCGGGCCAGTCGCCCGGCTTCCCGCCCGCGCCCGCTCGCAGCCGGTCGAAGACCAGATTCCGGATGCCGAGGGGTGAGCCGAGGGTGAGCAGGGCGCGGACCGGCCATTCGGGGTGGGCGCACAGGGCTTCGTAGGCCACGACGCTGCCCAGCGAGTGGCCGACGACCATCTCCGTGCGCGGGGTCACCGTGGTGGCGACCCGTTGTTGTACGGCGTCGCGAACGGCGGATCCGCAGAGGTAGGCACGGACCTGCCGGAGATCGAGCACGAGGGCGCGCAGGGCGATCGAGGAGAAGAAGCGGGACTGGCTGAGTGCGTCCAGTGCGCGCTGCGCGGCTCGTGGGGTGCGGGCTAGGCTACGGGCGTCGGGTGGCGTCACGCCCTCGTCGGTGCGGGCCGCCTCCGCCCACAGGGCGAGGAGGAGGTCGGTCTCGAAGCCCTCGCCGACGTCCGAGGCGTCGAGCGGCGGGTCCTGGACCGCGAGGGTCCGGCCGGGCGGCCGGAACAGGTCTCCGTAGAAGACGCAGTGAACGTCCCCGGGTTCGAGTTGCCGCGCGCCGACTCGGTGCATGCCGTCAGCGAGCGCGGGATACCAGTGGGAGTGCTGTTCCTGTTCGCCGCTGTGCTGCTGTCCGATGCCATGGACACACACGACCCGGGACACTCCGCGCCTCCCCCGCTCGGCTGCCTCGGATCACCATAGCAACGGGTACGGGAATCGCGCCTCAGCTCAACATCCCCTGTATCCGGCCCTGTTCAGTCCAAGACCCGTGCCAGATACGCGCGCAGCAGTTCCCGTGTCTCCTCGATGATCCGCGCGTCCCCCTCCGGGGCGATGCGGAAGGCCAGGTGGACGAGGCTGTCGGCGGCCTCCACGGCGACCAGGAAGGTGCGCCGGAGGTCCTCGTCGGGGGTGCGGTCGAGGTAGTCGGAGAGGAGGTCGGTGAGGCGGTCGGCGACGCGGGTGTTGGGCTCGGCGTCGCGGGTGCCGACGGGTATCTGGTTGCCGAAGTCGACGAGGGAGAAGCCGGGGGCGGTGCGCTTCATGGCGAGGTACTCGTCGAGTACGGCGTCCATGGCGGCGCGCCAGCCCTGCGCGCCCGTCGCCCGGAGGCGTTCGGTGACGCGTTCGGTGTAGCGCTCGAGGTTGCGCTGGGCGAGCGCGTCGGCCATGGCGCGCTTGTTGCCGAAGAAGCGGTAGACGGAGCCGATGGGGACGCCGGCGCGCTGGGCCACGGCCCGGGTGCTCAGGGCGTCGTAGCCGACCTCGTCGAGGAGGGCGGCACAGGCGTCGAGGATCCTGGTCAGTCGTTCGGCGCTGCGCCGCTGAACGGGCGCGCGGCGCAGCGGGGTCGCTTGGGGCACAGGCTTCATGATGCCTTTCCGCCGGGATCCGGTGAACCTCCCGTGTCGCCAGGGCCCGCGCCGCCGCCCCCGCTCGCCGTCGATGTCGGCGTCGACGCGGGGGTCGACGGGGGCGACGAGGCAGGTGAGGCAGGTGTCGGCGGCCGGGTCGATGCGGCGGCCTCGGAGGCGGTGATGTCCGCCGTGCTCTCGACGGCCTTGCCGTGGACGGCCCACACCGTGCGGTCGTCGGCGTACAGGCGCGCGGTGACGTGGTGGGTGCCTCGTGGGACCAGGTCGCCGGTGAGGTGGTACGCGGCGGTGCGCAGGGTGGCGAGGTTCCGGCCGTCCAGGGACAGCAGCGCGACGCCGCGCCCGGCCACGGCCGCCGCCTTTGCGGCGGCGGGCGAGAAACGGAAGCGGTGGACGGTCAGGCGGACGTCCCAGCCGTCGTCGGAGGCCGGTTGGACCTCGATGGCGACCTCGGGTGCGCTCTTCTTGTCGACCTCACGGTAATGCCGTCCTTCTTTGTCCGTATCATCCAGGATTTTGCCCACGGGCGAGGGCGACACCGCGTCCCTCCGCCCGTGTGCGGCGCCGGTGCCGCAGCCCGCCGATCCGCCGAGCAGGACGCAGACCGCGAGCGCGGCGAACAGTCCACGCTTCCACGACATGCCGGGGAGATTAGAACAACGCCCTGACAGGCGGATCCCCCTGAAGTCGGGTTCTTGGGCCGTGCCGCCGACCCTGGGGTGTACTCCGCACGGAGGTTCCGGCGCCTCGCGTTCGCCGGCCACGCACCTCGGCGTACCTCTTGCGCGCGAAAAAACTGAATCCTACGGTGAAGCATAGGAATCAGGCGCGAGGGAGCGATCATGAGCGGGGACGCGAGGAAGACGGCCGAGGGGCTGACCTACCTCACCGGATTCGGCAACGAACACAGTTCGGAGGCGCTCCCCGGGGCGCTGCCGCACGGCCGCAACGCGCCCCAGCGCGCGCCCCTCGGGCTGTACGCGGAGCAGCTGAGCGGTTCGGCGTTCACGGAGCCGAGGGCGCACAACCGGCGTTCGTGGCTGTACCGGATCCGTCCGTCGGCCGCGCACCCCGCGTTCACACGCACGGACAACGGGGCGCTGCGCTCGGCGCCCTTCACGGAGACCGAGCCCGACCCGAACCGGCTGCGCTGGAACCCGCTGCCGGAACCGGCTCGGGGCACCGACTTCCTCGCGGGCCTGTGGACGCTGGGCGGCAACGGCGACGCGACCCAGCGCACCGGCATGGCCGTGCACCTGTATCACGCCGACTCCTCGATGGACCGCGTCTTCAGTGACGCCGACGGGGAGCTGCTGATCGTGCCGGAGCGGGGCGGGCTGCTGCTGCGGACCGAGTTCGGGCTGCTGCGCGTGGAGCCGGGCGGGGTGGCGCTGATTCCCCGTGGGGTCCGCTTCCGGGTGGAGCTGCTGGACGCCGCGTCCGACGGCGGGCAGGGCCCGACGGCCCGCGGCTATGTGTGCGAGAACTACGGGGCGCCCTTCCAGCTGCCCGACCTCGGCCCGATCGGCGCCAACGGACTGGCCAACGCGCGGGACTTCCTCGCTCCCGTCGCCGCGTACGAGGATGTCGAGGGCCCGGTGGAGGTGGTCAACAAGTTCTGCGGAAACCTCTGGACGGCGACGTACGACCACTCTCCGCTGGATGTGGTCGCCTGGCACGGCAACCATGTGCCGTACGTCTACGACCTGCGCCGCTTCAATGTGATCGGCACGATCAGCTACGACCACCCGGATCCGTCGATCTTCACGGTGCTGACCTCGCCGAGCGACACCCCGGGCCTCGCCGGGGTCGACTTCGTGGTGTTCGCGCCGCGCTGGCTGGTGGGCGAGGACACCTTCCGGCCGCCGTACTTCCACCGGAACGTGATGAGCGAGTACATGGGGCTCATCGAGGGGGCGTACGACGCGAAGGCGGAGGGCTTTGTTCCGGGGGGCGGTTCGCTGCACAACATGATGTCGGCGCACGGGCCGGACCGGGAGACCTTCGACCGGGCCAGCGCCGCCGAACTGCGGCCGCAGAAGATCGACGACGGACTGGCGTTCATGTTCGAGACCCGGTGGCCGGTGACCGCCACGGCGCAGGCGGCGCACGCGGAGCATCTGCAGCGCGGGTACGACGACGTGTGGCAGGGCCTCCAGCGGCACTTCCGCCCGTTGCACTGAGCGTCGGCGACCGGTACGGATATCCCTCGTGACCTCCTTCGCCCCGGACTCGATCGTCCTGAACCGCAAACTCCCGCTCTGGTATCAGGTGTCGCAGTCCCTGCGCGCCTCGATACTCGGGCGCTCGCCCCAGGAGCCGCTGCGTCTGCCGACCGAGGAGCGGTTGGCGGGTCACTACGGGGTGAGTGTGCTCACCATGCGGCAGGCGCTCAAGGAGCTGGAGGACGAGGGGCTGATCACCCGCCATCGGCGGCGGGGCACGTTCATCGAGCCGAGCGCGCAACGGGGCGCTCCGGTGCGGCTGCTGGGCTCGGTGGACACGATCGTCGCGCAGCAGTCGGGCATGACGACCGAGCTGCTGGACCACGGGACCGTGCCGGTGCCGGCCGAACTCGCCGAGCACTTCCCGGATCTGGCCGAGGTGGGGACGTACCACCGGCTGCGCGGCGACGAGAAGACCGGTGAGCCGACGAACCACGCGCGCAACTACGTCCGTCCCGAACTGGCCGCCCGGATCGACCCGGAGGACCTGGTGCGCTGGCCCATGACCAAGGTGCTGCGGGACGTGGTGGGCGTGCGCATCAGCCGGATCACCGACACGGTGGAGGCGCGGCTCGCGGATCCGGAGACGGCCCGGCTGCTCCAGGTGCCGCTGCTCAGCCCGATCCTGCACTACACGGGCATCGTGCACGGCGAGGACGGCCGCGCCCTGGACGTGGCCCGCATCCACTACCGCGGTGACCGCTTCTCCTTCACGGTCACCCTCGACGCCCACTGACGATGGCGTACGAGACCGGCGCGCACCGCCCACGTCGTACGATGCCGGGCGTGACGCACGACGACGCTCCGCTGCTCGCGGACCTCATGCCGTGGTCCGTCGCACCGCCGAGGCTGGGCCGGGGGTGGCCGACGGCGCCCGACGCGGCGTCCCTGAAGGCGCGCTGGGACGCGCTGATGAAGGCCGAGGGACAGGGCCGCGAGGCGTTGTTCGGCCCGACGCGCTCGCGCACGACGCACTCGGCCGTCGGGCAGCTGCCCGGGCAGTCCAGCGGGACGGCCCGGCTGGAGCGCGAGTCGGGGCCCTGTCCGGAGCCGATACGCGTCCTGCACGGCCCGTTCGACGAACAGTGGCTGATCCCGGACCACCGGCTGATCGACGCGGCGCGCCCCGAGTTGTGGCGGGTGGCCGACGAGCGGCAGGTGTTCGTGGTGGAGCAGACGGCGGTGCCGGACTCGTCGGGGCCGGTGCTGCTGGTCGCGTCCGTGCTGCCGCTGAGCGCCGGTCGCGGCGGCCGTGTCCGCCCGCTCCACCGGCGCCCTGGGGGCCTCGAACCGAATCTGGCGCCGGGCTTGTTGGAGCACCTCGGCTCCTGCCTCGGCCACTGCCCCGACCCCGTCGACGTCCTCGCCTGGACGGTCGCGGTCGCGCGGTCGGGCCGGGACGGGTGTGCCGTCCCGCTCACCGCGGACCCGCGAGCGTGGGCGCACGGCGTCGGGCTGGGGCGCCGGATGCTGTGGCTGATGCGCCGCGACGGCGAGCGTCCCAAGCTCCCCGGTGGCCGCCGCCCCTATGTCCGCGCCCCGCTCCCGCCGCGCCCCCTCGACGTGCGCTACGACCGCGACGAGGAGGTCCTCCTCCTCGACGAGGGCCGAATCTCGCCCGTACCGCCGGAGGCCTGGGACTTCGAGGTGGGCGGAGTGCGCGTACTGGAGCAGTGGTTCGCGGCCAGGACCGAGCCGGCGGAACCGGCCGAGCCGGGCGCCCTGGAGGCGATCCGGCCCGTCGGCTGGCCACAGGCCTGGACGTCCGAGCTCCTGGAACTCGTCACGGTGCTGACACTGCTCGCGGAACTCCGCCCCCAGCTGGCCGAGTTGACGATCGACTCGCCGGTCACGCGGACCGAGCTGCGCGAGGCGGGTGTGCTGCCCGTTCCGGAGGCGGCGCATCGGCCCGCGTCCGTCCTCGACCACCACGAAGAGGGCCCCGAGGGCCAGTTCGCGCTGATCTAGGGCCTGTTGACCCAACCCTTCGGTTCGAACGCGTCCAGCACCCGCCCCAGCGCCCGCTCGAACACCGCCTCCAGGTCGATCGGGCCCGCGTCCTGCGTGAAGGCGGCCGCCATCCGCGGATACGCGCCGGTCGCGATCCGGCCGCCGAGGTAGGCGATCCGCATCGCCTGCTCCTGCTCCTCGGACCAGGGCAGGGAGCGGGCGCGTTCGGCGGTGGCCAGTTCGTTGCCGACGTACGTCGTCACCACGCCGTTGAGCATCGCGATCAGCTCCATCTTCGTGCCGTACGGCGCGTCCAGCGGGTCGAGGCAGACGAGACAGTGCTCCAGGTAGCGCAGGGCGTTGGGGCTGAAGCCGTAGACCGGGGACATCAGGCGCGGCAGCCACGGGTGGCGGTACATGAGGGCACGGGTCTGATGGGCGACCCGGAGCATGTCGGCGCGCCAGTCGCCCGTCGGCTCCCAGTGCTCGTGCTCACCGCTGATGGCGTCAACCATCAGCTCGTACAGGTCCTCCTTGCGCGGGACGTAGTTGTACAGCGACATCGTGCCGCAGCCCAGCTCGGTGGCCACGTGCCGCATCGAGACCGCGTCGAGCCCGTCCGCGTCCGCGATGCGCACCGCTGCGGCCGCGATGTCCGCCCGGCTGTAGGCCGCCCGCGGACCACGGCCCGCGCGCTCGGGGCGGGCCCAGATCACTTCGGGTACGGCACTGCGCCCTGTCATGTCGTCGATCACCTCGCCACCATCCTAGTTACGTACACCGTACGTAGTGCGCTATGGTCGCCCCATGACAACTACGTACGCCGTACTTAGTGAAGGTCTGAAGAAGAGCTTCGGAGCCAAGGGGGAGGTCGTCCACGCGGTGCGTGGGCTCGATCTCGCGGTGGCCGAGGGCACCGTCTGCGGGGTGCTGGGGCCGAACGGCGCGGGCAAGACCACGGTGGTGCGCCTGCTCACCACGCTGCTGCGGCCCGACGCGGGGTCCGCGCGGGTCGCCGGGCACGACCTCGTACGGGAGGCGGCCGCGGTGCGCGGCGCCATCGGGGTCACCGGGCAGTACGCCTCCGTCGACGGCGACCTCACCGGCCGGGAGAACCTGCGGCTGTTCGCACGGCTGCACCGGATGCGGGACGCTCCCACACGCGCCGGTGAACTCCTCGAACGCTTCGGGCTCGCCGAGGCCGCCGACCGGCCCGCGTCCACCTACTCGGGCGGTATGCGGCGCCGCCTCGACCTCGCGGCGAGCCTGATCCGCCGCCCCGAGGTGCTCTTCCTCGACGAACCCACCACCGGGCTCGACCCGGCCAGCCGCAACCAGATCTGGGAGGCCGTGCGCGCCCTGAAGGGCGAGGGCACGACCGTGGTGCTGACCACGCAGTACCTGGAGGAGGCCGACCGGCTCGCCGACGACATCGCGCTCGTGGACCACGGCAGGGTCGCGCACACCGGATCGCCCGCCGAGCTCAAGGCGCTCATCGGCTCGTACGCGGAGGTCGTCGTCGCCCACGCCGACGCGATGCCCGGCGCGGCGGCCGTCCTCGACCGGCTCACCGGCTCCGAACCGGCGTTCGCCCCGGAGCGGCACGCGGTCGGGGCGGCGACCACCGATCCGACCCTGACCCTGCCCCGGCTCGTCCGTGAACTCGACTCCGCGGGGGTGCCACTGCTCGACGCCAGCCTGCGCCCGCCGACGCTCGACGACGTCTTCCTGCGCCTCACCGGACGCCGCACCGACCGCAAGGAGCTTGTGACATGAGCACATTGGCGTACGACGGGACCGCGATGCTGGGGCGGCACCTGCGCCGGATCCGGCACAATCCCGGGCTGCTGATCCTCACCCAGTCCATGCCGATCACGATGCTGCTGTTCTTCGGCTACGTCTTCGGCAGCGCCCTCGCGACACCCGGACATGAGTACCGCGCCTTCCTGGTGCCTGGACTGATGGTGGCGACCGCCGCCAACGGGATCATGACCGGCATGTTCCAGGCCGCCCAGGACTCGCACCGGGGCGTGATGGACCGCTTCCGTACCCTGCCGATGAGCCGGGCCGCCGTGCCGCTCGGGCAGGCGCTCGCGGACCTCGTGGTCACCGCCGTGGGCACGGTGCCGCTGATGCTGGTCGGGCTGGCCGTGGGCTGGCGGATCGAGGGGTCGGCGCTCCGGGCGGTGGCCGGCGTCGGACTCCTGCTGCTCTTCCGGTTCGCGACGACATGGATCGGCATCGTGCTGGGGCTCGCCTCACGGAGCGAGGAGGCGGCCGGGCAGCTGGGCAGCGCGACGTTCATCCTGCCACTGCTGTCGAACGCGTACATCCCCACCGACAACCTGCCGGGCTGGCTGCGCACGGTGGCCGAGTGGAATCCGATCAGCGCGGTGACCACGGCACTGCGGGACCTCTTCGGGAACGCGCCGGTGCCGGACGAGGGGGCCTGGCCGGTGACCCATCCGGTGGCCGGGGCGCTGACCTGGTGCGCCGTCATCCTCGCCGTGTTCGGGCCGCTCGCCGTGCGCCGGTACGCGACCGGGGAGCGATGAATCCCAACGGGTGTTCCGACATCCGGGGTTGACGACCGCCGAGGGCCGGAGGGAGGGGGAGGCGGGAGACGCCGCGCGCCGCCGGGTGGGAACGAGGCGCACGAAAAGGTGAACGGAGGTGCACCCGCGCTCCGGGGCGGCGCTGCGTGCCGTGGGGACGACGGGCGGCGAGAACGCAGCGCTTGCGCCGGGGCGGTGTGATCGCCTGAGCGCGGGTTCGAGTACCGCGCGACCGTACTAGTGGCCGCCGAACAGCGAACGACGCAGCCGCTTCAGAGGGGCGAAGAGCGAGACCCGCCGTACGCGCGCGCCCCTCCCACTGCTGTCGTGCGCGGTGTCACGCGCGGTGAGCTCGCGCATCAGCGAGGTCGCCTCGGCCGTCTCGCGCTGCGGGACGGCAGGGCCGCCCAGCACCGCCAGATGGCGGTCGAGGCGCGAACTGGTCGCGCTGCTCCCGCAGGTGATCGCAGGGACACGTGCCCTGCTGCGCACTGTTATCTGTTCCATGTCTCTCCCCACCCGTACGAGTCCACCCGGCCCGGGCAGGCTAACCCTATCGCTCCCTCGTGGCACTCGTGTATCGCGGTGGCAGGATTCACCTTCCCCGTAAGGGTGTTGACGGTTACTCTCCGAATCCAACCGATTTCAGGGCGAGTTGCGCAACTGGCGAGGTGGTGGGCTGTGCCGAGCCCCCCTGCGGCTCGACGGTGACAGCGAGTGACGTGGCGTTGGGGTTCAGTCCGTCGGCTATCAAGGGCGTGTCGCCCTCGAAGAGCCCGAGGGAGCGCGGTTGCACGTTGGGGCGCATGAGCCACAACTGGTGCACGCGCCCCCCCGACGGGGTGCCGAGTCCGCTCAGGGTCACGACGGCGCGCCGCTCCGATGCGGAGGCGACCACTCCGATTCCGCGGCCCCGTGCGTCCCGGCCGCTCGTCGCCCGGGCGTCGGGGGCCGCCAGAACGTGGGCGATCTCACGTGCCTGGGCCCGCTCCTGGTCCAGCTTGTCCTGGGTCTGTGTCGCCTGGACGGCGAAGAGGGACGCCACGACGAGCGCCGCCGCGGCGGTGGCGGTGGAGAGCGGGGCGAGCAGCGACCGGAAGCGCGGGGCCCGGCCGCGCGCGGGCCCGTGCGCGGCGCGCCCACGGGGCACGCCGTTCGGCAACGCCTGCGACGGGTGGGCGGGGTGCGACGGGTCCGGCGCCTCCTGAGGAGTCGTCCGTACGGCGGTCAGGACCCGTTCACGCAGGGCGGCCGGGGCGGGTGCCGCGGTGGACCAGGCGAGCCGCACCGCGTCCTCGCCCAGCTCCCGCACCTCGGCCGCGCACCGGGGGCAGCCCTGCAGATGGCGCTCGAAGCGGCGGCGTTCGTCGGGTTCCAGCGCGTCGAGGGCGTAGGGAGCGGCGAGCGAGTGCAGATCGCGGCGCAGCAGACGGTCGAGGACGCTCATACGACGCCTCCCTGGGGGTGCGGGGCGCGGCTGGGCGGTTCCAGGGCGCGGATACGGGGGTGTCGGGAGCCAGGAAGAAGGCGCCGCGGGTGTGGCACACGGCCTTGGCGGGCGAACTCGGGTGCCGGCGCGGGGGCCTGATGGGCCGGCACGCCGTCCCCGTGGCGCGGTGTCCGACGCACGTTCATGCCACACCTCCCAGGCAGTGGCGCAGCCGTGTCAGTCCGTCGCGCATGCGTGTCTTGACCGTGCCGAGCGGCAGGGAGAGGCGTTCGGCGACTTCGCGGTAGGTGTAGCCGTCGTAGTAGGCGAGGGTGACGGACTGCCGTTGCAGGGTGGTCAGCCGCTCCAGGCAGCGGCGTACCCACTCGCGTTCGAGCCCGGCCTCCACCTCCTCGGCGACCTGGTCGAAGGCGGGATGATGGGCGCGCTGCCCCTCGCGCTGCTCGCGTTCGGTGGCCGCGCGGGCGCTGCGGACCCGGTCGACGGCCCGGCGGTGCGCGAGGGTGAGGATCCAGGACAGGGCGCTGCCCCGGCCGGGGTCGAACCGCGCGGCGGAGCGCCAGAGTTCGAGCAGCACCTCCTGGGACACCTCCTCCGACTGGGCCGCGTCCCGCACCACGCGGCGTACCAGTCCGAACACGGGCCCGGACACCTGCCCGTACAGCTCCTCGAATGCCTTCTGGTCGCCTCCGGCCACGAGCACCAGAAGTTCGTCCGCCTCCACTCGTTCCCCCCTCCCCGGCCGCGTGCGGCCTGTCCCTGCATCTACATGTTCGCAGCGCGAGCGCCTCCGGATGGGTTACGGATCACGGCAGTCAAAACGCGGGTCGGTTGCCAAAGAGTGATGGAGGGGTGCCTGAGAGCGCCGTGGAAAGAATCCGGCCCGTCGATGAAACGAGCCGCGAAACCCGCCGTAAGAACGTTTGGGATTCGACCAATCCACCCGGGCGACCGCTCCGAATGGCGTGCGTCAGGCAATTGGGATCTGAGGACGGACGGCATGACACCTATCTCCAGGAGTGGCTTGGGACGCAGGAGTCTCGCGACCCTCGTCTGCGGTGCGCTGGCTGCCGGGGGGCTCGTGGCCGCCGGCGTAGCCGCGCTGGACCCCGGGGCGGCCTCCGCCTCCAGCCACCGGGAGGCCCCGCTGATCTCGGGCACTCCCCAGTACGACAACACCGACCTGTACGCCTTCGTCAGCCCGGACAAGCCGGACACGACGACGGTCATCGCGAACTTCATACCCTTCGAGGAGCCGGCCGGCGGCCCGAACTTCTACACGTTCGCCGACGACGCGCAGTACGACATCCACATCGACAACAACGGTGACGCGCAGAGCGAGCTGGTGTACCGGTACACCTTCAAGACGCATCGCAAGAACGGCGACACGTTCCTCTACAACACGGGCGCGGTCAACAGCCTCGACGACCCGGACCTGAACATCACGCAGACCTACGACATCGATCTGCTGCGCCTGCACAACCAGAAGCTGGTCTCCAAGACGAAGGTCGCGGACGACATCCCGGTCGCGCCGT
This sequence comes from Streptomyces sp. NPDC090798, assembly GCF_044768965.1. Lineage (NCBI taxonomy): Bacteria > Bacillati > Actinomycetota > Actinomycetes > Kitasatosporales > Streptomycetaceae > Streptomyces > Streptomyces sp. NPDC090798. The sequence continues at coordinate 104,045 of NZ_JBIVXA010000003.1, read as the reverse complement.
CGAACGTCGGCAAGGCGTCGATGCCCGACTACACGAAGCTGCGCAACCAGGCCGTGTACAAGCTCGCGGGCGACTCGACGACCTTCGCCGGCCAGGCGGACGACCCCTTCTTCGCCGATCTGCGGGTCTTCGACCTGCTGTACGGCGGCAACCTGTCCGAGGTCGGGCGGGACACGCTCAAGGGGTACAACGTCAACACGCTGGCCCTGCAGGTGCCCAACTACATGATCCAGGAGTCGTCGAAGCAGCCGATCGTGGGCATCTGGTCCACCGTCCAGCGCAAGGACGCGCGCGGCTACTACACGCAGGTCTCGCGCCTGGGCAGCCCGCTGGTCAACGAGGTCGTCAACCCGCAGAAGGACAAGGACAAGTTCAACGCGTCCTCGCCCTGGGACGACGCGCAGTTCCTGAAGAACGTGACCAACCCGGAGCTGCCCAAGCTCATCGAGGCGATCTACAAGATCAAGGCGCCCGCCGAGCCGCGCAACGACCTCGTCGACGTGTTCCTGAAGGGCGTGAAGGGGCTCAACCAGCCGCCCAAGGTGCGCCCGGCCGAGGAGCTGCGGCTCAACACGTCGATCAAGCCCAGCATGCACCCCAAGCGGCTCGGTGTGCTCGATGGCGACAACGCGGGCTTCCCGAACGGCCGTCGGCTCACCGACGACGTGATCGATGCCTCGCTGCGGGTCGTCGAGGGTGAACTCCTCGGCCAGAAGACCGGTCTGTCGGACTCGGTCGACAAGAACGACAAGAGCTTCGAGAAGTCGTTCCCCTACGTGGCCGAGCCCACCTCGGGTTCGCGCGGACCGCTGGCGAAGGGCGCCGGCAGCAGCGTCAAGAACCAGCTGGGTGACGCCCTTCAGCCGGGCTCCGGCAGCACGAACACCATGCTGATCGCGGGCTCCGCGGCGGCGGGCGTGGCCGGGGTCCTGCTGATCGGCGCCGGCGTCATGTGGTGGCGCCGCCGCATGTACAACCGGGCCTACTGACCCGCCCTGGCGACCGGGCCCGGTGACCGGGCCCGGTACACCGACTGGCGCGGCCCGCATCCACCATCCCCCACGGTGCGGTCCGCGCCGTCCCCACCCCACGACGACCGTTCACCCCAAGGACTTTGAGGAGAGGGCATGTCCCCGCGTACGAACGAGAGCGCGCCGGAGGGCGAGCCCGCCGAGGTGACGACGGCCGGCGAGCAGGGGCCCGGGCGGAGCGCCCCTTCAGGGGCGCGGGAAACCGCGGGACCGGCCGAGGCCGACCCGCGGCCTCCACACGACGCCCGCGAACCCAAAGCCGAACCCGACGCCGAAGCCGAAGCCGAAGAACACCTGCCCGTGGCCGACGAACACCTGCCCGTGGCCGACGAACGCGTCGCCGCCGTCCGGCGGGTGTCCGCCTCGACGCGCCGCTGGCGAGCGGCCCAACTGGGCCTCTGCGCCGCCTCGTTGGCCCTCGCCCTCACCGCCGGGGCCGTGATCGTCGGAGCCCTGCGGGACGGCTCGGGCACCGCGGTCGCCGCGACGACCGGCGCCGTGTCACCGGAGTTGCTGGCCGGCGGGGACCTCGACGCCAGCATCACCTCGCTGCAGGCCCATCTGCGCACCCAGCCCAAGGACTTCGACAGCTGGGCCACCCTCGGGCTCGCGTACGTCGAGCAGGCCCGCACCAAGGGCGACCCCTCCCGCTACCCCCAGGCGCAGCAGGCGCTGGACCGCTCCCTGAAGCTGCGCCCCGGCAACGAGTCGGCGCTCGCGGGCCGCGCCGCCCTCGCCGCGGCACGGCACGACTTCACCGGCGCCCTGACCTACGCGGACAAGGTGCTGAAGGAGAACCCGTACAGCGAGCGCGCCCTCTCCTCCCGTATCGACGCGCTCGTCGAACTCGGCCGCTACGCCGACGCCTCGAAGGCCGCCGACCTGGCCGACTCGCGCCGGCCGGGCGTCCCCGTCTTCACCCGGTACGCCTACGTCCACGAGCTGCGCGGCGATGTGAAGACCGCCCGCCGCGTCCTTCAGCAGGCGCTCGACACGGCGACGAGCCGGGGCGACGTCTCGTACGTGGCGGCGGCGCTCGGCCAACTCGCCTGGAACCAGGGCGACTACGACTCCGCACTGAAGTACTACGCCCAGGCCCTGTCCGCCGACGACAGCTATCTCCCCGCGCTCGAGGGCCGCGCCCGCGCCCAGGCCGCGAAGGGCGACCAGGCGGCGGCGATCAAGGGCATGGAACAAGTCGTGGAGCGCTATCCGCTCCCCCAACCACTCGTCGAACTAGGCGAGTTGTACGAGGCCCGCGGCCGGGCCGGTGACGCGCAGAAGGCCCGCGACCAGTACTCCCTGGTGACCGCCTGGGTCTCACTGGCCCACTCCTACGGTGTCAACGCCGACCTGGACACCGCCCTCGCCGCCGCCGACCACGGCGACCGGGGGGACGCGCTCAAGGCGGCCCGCGCCGAGTGGGCCCGGCGCCACACCGTGCACACGGCGGACGCGCTCGCCTGGGCGCTGCACGTCAACGGCCGCGACAAGGAGGCCCTGCCGTACGCCCGCCAGGCCACGGCCACCGGCTACCGCAACGCGTCCTTCCTCTACCACCGCGGCATGATCGAGCGGGCCACCGGTCACGGGAAGGAGGCCCGCGCCTCGCTGAAGTCGGCCCTCGACCTGAACGCGGGCTTCTCACCCCTGGGAGCCCGTGCGGCTCGCGAGGCTCTGGGGGAGGCCAAGTGAGGGCCCCTCGAACGCGCGGTCGGCGGCCGAAGTCCCCGCAAGGGAGGTCGCGTCGGCTGTTCGCCTCCTGCGCGGCCGTCCTCACCGCCGCCTGCGCCCTCGTCCTCGTCCCCACCGGGGCCGCGAGCGCGCATCCGCTCGGCAACTTCACCGTCAACCGTTACGACGGACTCGTCGCCGCCCCCGGGCAGCTGCGCGTCGACCATGTCGAGGACCTCGCCGAGATCCCGGCCACCCAGGCCAAGCCCGACCTGGAGAAGCTCGGTATGACGGGCTGGGCCCGGCAGCGCTGCGAGACGGCCGCGACCGGAAGCAAGGTCACCGTCGACGGACATCCGGCCGCGCTCTCCGTCGCCACGAGCCGAGCGAAGCTGCGCCCCGGACAGGCCGGGCTCAACACCCTGCGCGTGGAGTGCCGGTTGACGGCCGCGCTGCCCGAGCACGGCACGGTCTCCCTCGGCTTCCACAGCGCCGGGGCCGACCGGGGCCCCGGCTGGCGCGAGATCACCGCGCGCGGCGACCGGATGACGCTGACCGCCTCGGACGTACCGGCCAAGTCGGTGTCGCACGAACTGACCAGCTATCCCAAGGCACTGCTCTCCTCCCCCGCCGACACCGCGACCGCGTCCCTGCGGATACGCCCCGGCGGCCCCGCCCTCACCGAGGAGCGAACGGAGGCCCCCGGTGCCTCCGTACTGCCCCGGGGCGCCGACCGCTGGACCGAGGCGCTGAACAACCTGGTGGCCCGCCATCACCTCACCGTCGGCTTCGCCGCGCTGGCCCTGGTCATCTCCGTGTTCCTGGGCGCCATGCACGCGCTCGCCCCCGGTCACGGCAAGACCCTGATGGCGGCGACGGCCGCGGCGCGCGGCGGCAAGGCGGGGCTGCGTGACGTACTGCCGCTGGCCGCCTCCGTCACGGTCACCCACACCCTGGGCGTGGTCGCCCTCGGCCTCCTGGTGACGGCCGGTTCGGCCGCGGCGCCCTCCGTGATCGCGTGGCTGGGCATCGCCAGCGGCGTCCTGGTGACCTTCGCGGGCGCCACGCTCGTACGCCGGGCCTGGCGCAACCGGCCGCGACGACCCGGACTCGGGCACGACCACGGACACGCGCACGACCACGCCCATGACCACCACGCGCACAGCCACCCTGACGAGCACGAGCACGACCACGAGCACGCCGAAGAGCACGAACGCCCCCTGGTGCTCGCCCACTCCCACGCTTCGGCCGCGACGGCGGCGGACAGCAAGCCGCACACACACGGGCACGAGCGCGGACACTCCACCGACCACGCCCACGACCATGGCCACCACCACGACCACGCGCACCCCCACCCCCACGCGCACGACCACGCCGTCTCCCCCGCTCTCGAACACACCCACGGCGGCTTCACCCACACCCACGAGGTGGCCCCCACCCTCCGCGGCACGATCCTGCTCGGTTTCGCCGGCGGACTCGTGCCCAGCCCCTCCGCCGTGGTCGTCCTGGTGGGCGCGGCGGCGCTGGGACAGGCGTGGTTCGGCCTCCTTCTCGTCCTGGCGTACGGCGTCGGTCTCGCCCTGACGCTCACGGCGGCCGGGTTCGCCGTCGTCAAGCTGAGCGACGGGATGAACCGGGCGCTGGCGAAGCGTCCCCGGTGGGCCGGGGGACCGACCGCGGCCCTGATCCGCAGGACCGCCCCCCTGGGTTCGGCGTTGATCGTCATCGCCCTTGGGGCTGGATTGGTGTTCAAGGGGGCGGCATCCGCACTCGGCTGAGCTACTTTTGTGCAGAAATCACGCGAAGAGACATCGCGAAGAGGCATCACGCGGATGCACAGCGGATACGAATGGGGGACACCCGTGTCCGAAGAGCCGGGCAGTGAACGTGTGATCGCGGGCCGCTACCGCCTCCTCTCCCCCTTGGGCGAGGGCGGTATGGGGACCGTGTGGCGCGCCCGTGACGAGGTGCTGCACCGCGAGGTCGCCGTCAAGGAGGTCCGTGCGCCCGCCGGGATCGCGGCGCATGACGTGGAACGGATGTACGCCCGGCTGGAGCGCGAGGCGTGGGCCGCGGCCCGGGTCGCGAACCGCAATGTGGTGACGGTGTACGACGTGGCGACGCAGGACGGCCGCCCCTGGATCGTCATGGAACTCGTCCGCGGCATCGCCCTGTCGGATCTGCTGGACTCCGAGGGCCCGCAGTCGCCGCAGCGCGCCGCCGACATCGGCGCCGAGGTGCTCTCCGCCCTGCGGGCCGCGCACGAGGCCGGAGTGCTGCACCGTGATGTGAAACCGGCCAACGTGCTGCTGTCGAACGAGGGCCGGGTCGTCCTCACGGACTTCGGTATCGCGACGGTCGAGGGCAGTTCGGCGCTGACGATGACCGGCGAGGTCATCGGATCGCCCGAGTTCCTCGCCCCCGAGCGGGCGCTCGGTCGTACGCCCGGGCCCGAGTCCGACCTGTGGTCGCTCGGGGTCCTGTTGTACGCGACGGTCGAGGGCAACTCGCCCTTCCGTCACAACACCCCGCTGAGCACTCTGCGGGCCATCGTCGACGAGCCGCTGCCGCCACCACGCCGCGCGGGGCCGCTCGCGCCCGTGATCGAGGGTCTGCTGAGGAAGGACCCGGCCGAACGGCTGAGCGCCGCGCAGGCGGAGAGCGATCTGCGGCTTGTCGCCGCGGGCGGCTTCCCGGCCGCGGGACCGCCGTCCCCGACCGCCCAGTCGCCGACGGTCTCCTCGTTCTCCCAGCCCGCGCAGCAGCCGCCGGGGTTCGGGCCTCCCATGACGCCGTCCCGGACCTATCCGCAGGGACCGCAGTCGGGTAACACCCCGTATCCGCCGCCCGCCGACACCCCCACCTCCACGGAGCCGGTCCGCAACCGGCGTGCGGCCGCCGCCGTGATCGCGGGTGTGATCGCGCTCGCACTCGCGCTGGGCGGACTGACGTACGCCTTGGTGAACCGTGACAACGGCGGCGGAAGCAGCAGCGGGAGCGGCACCAAGAGCGGTTCCGGCGGCGGGAGTTCGCCGTCCGCGAGCAGGAGCGGGAGCAAGAGCGCCGCGCCCGGCGGCTCCACTCCGTCGGCCAGTCCGTCGAGCAGCGCTTCCGCGAGCTCGCCGCCGGCCCAGTCCGTGCAGGTGACGGTCGCGGGTGCGCACACCGACTATTCCGGTTCCTGTCCGCCGCCCCAGGCCCAGGCGCCGACCTTCACGGCGACCTTCACGGTGGGCCGTGTACCGGTGGACGTCGAGTACCGCTGGGTGTTGAAGACGGGTGAGGTGTCCGACCCGGGGTGGAAGACCCTGTCGTTCTCGTCGGACGGTGGCAGGACCAAACAGAAGTCGATCTTCTTGACGACGTACAACGCGAGCGGGATCTTCCAGAACGAGATCAGCGTGGAGGTCCGGGGACCCGTCCGGACGACGTCCAACTCGGTGCCGTTCTCGGTGACGTGTGTGACGGAGACCCCGTCGGACGAGGCCTCCGCTTCCACGTCTCCGTGAGGGGCGGTCAGGCGACCGAGGTGAAGACCGGCAGATAGCCGCCGGAGTGGCCGGCCGCGGTGGGGTGGTACGACTCGGTGATGTTCAGCAGGTTCAGGCTGTGCAGCCAGGCGCTGCCGGAGCAGAGCTCGTGACCGGTGAAGGTGCTCCTGACGTCGCCGAAGGTGAAGCCGTGGTCGGCGGCGCGCTTGGCGATGGCGCTGTCCAGGTAGTCGGCGGCGTCGTTGATCGCGGCGCGCTTGGTGTCGGAGAGGCCGAGGCAGGTCGCGCCCAGTTTGTAGAACCTGGGGTAGCCGAGGACGACCACGTGTGCGGCGGGCGCCTTCGAGCTGATCGCGGAGTAGACGGAGTCGAGTTGGCCGGGGAGCGTGGAGTCGACGTATGCCTTGGCGGTGGCGATGCGGGACAGGCAGCCGCTGTCGGACTGGAGCACGCACGTCGTCATGACGTCCGCGAAGCCCGCGTCGTTGCCGCCGATGCTGAGAGAGACGAGGCCGGTGGAGGAGCTGAGCGGGCCCAGTTGGTTCGCCAGGACATCACCCGTACGGGCGCCCGAGCAGGCCGTGAAGTCGAACGACGAGGGTGAATGGGCGGCGGCCCAGAGATAGGGGTACGCCTTCGTGCTGCGCAAGCAGTCGCCGCTGGAGCTGATGTAGCTGCCCGCGCCGACACCGGACGAATAGGAGTCGCCGAGGGCCACATAGCCGGTGGCCGCGGCGGTTCCGGACGCCTGCGCCGTCGCTGCCCCGGTGAGGGCGAAGCCGACGGCGAGGAGGAGTGAGGTCACGTATGCCGTAATTCGGGAACGTCTCATGGAACCTCCCTTTAGCAGGATCTCTGCCACAACTGTCGTAGCAGCTACGCGTGTTGACAGGAAGTGTCCATGCCAAGACTTTTCGCCCGCCGACGGCCGTCGCCTGTCGTGATGACGGGGTGTCAATTCCCCCGAGCCACACCATGGATGGCCGCGCCACAGCAGTGCGTCGATACGGATCGCACCGGAGACCGCCCCGCCACGCCTCAACCCGCCCGCCCCGCAACGCGATTGCCCGGACGCGGCCGGCGTCTCCGGGGAACACGCGGTGAACACGCGCGCCGCATGTTCGAAGTCGACCAAGAAGCCCCCATGAGCGCCCACCGCGCCTTGACGGCCCCCAGCCCGCTGCGCGACATTGAAGCCCGGCATCCGGCGCTTCAGGGGGCAAAGTCGCCCATGCAGACCATAGGCATCAAGTCACCTTCATCAGACAGCGACAAGCGGACGGGGCGGGGTCCGGGGAGGGACCTGGTCCCGCTGCTCGCGGGCATGGCGGTGGCTGTCGCGGGGGTCGGCGCGGTCCTCGCGCTCGCCGACGTGGACTCTTCCCTGCGTGGCCCGCTCACGCTCTTCTTCCTGCTCGCCGCACCAGGAGCCGCCATCGGGGCCGCGCTGCGCGGGCTGGATCCCTTCGCCCGCACGGTGGTGTCCGTCGCGGGAGCGATCGCCGTCGACCTCCTCGTCGCCCAGGGCATGCTGGCGGTGCACCGGTGGTCGGTCCGTGGCGGAATCGTGGCCGTGACGGCGATCAGCGCTGTCGTTCTCCTGCTGGTGGTGGTACGGCGACTGCGCAAACGGATGGGGAAAATCCGTTCGAGTCGTTAGGTAACGGCCAAACCAACAAAAACGTGAGTCGTCGTTCCAGGCCTTGCCATATGGACGCAATCGTCAATACCGTCATACATCTCACCCGCATCGGACCATCACGCACATGCGATCTAGGGGAGGGCTCAAGATCGCGCAGAGGGTCCGGCGCGGGGCGCGGTAGGGGGGTGCCGTGCTCGGTGACCACACTTGTGCCGAGTCGTGCCGCGCGACCGGTTTCCGCATCCGGAATTCCGTCCTCGGGCTTCCGTCTTCGGACTTCCGCCTTCGGAATCGGCCAGCTTTGCCAGCTCACCCGGCATGCACGGAGATCCATTTCGTCATGCCGTAAGTGAGAACCCCCCTTTCGAACCGGACTAAAAGCCGGACCGCCCAGGGGCGGGCGGTCCGCCGGACGAGAGGGACCAGACTCATGAGCTCAGTCCTGCGCCCAGCCGTATCGGGCGAAGATCCGTTAATGGCCGGCAAATACCGGCCCATCTCCTCTCACCTGGCCATAGCGCCACCGGTGAGTGTCGTGATCCCCGCCATGAATGAGGCGGAGAATCTCCCGTACGTCTTCAAGACCCTTCCCGCCTGGATACACGAAGTGGTTCTTGTCGACGGCAATTCCACCGACAACACCGTCGAGGTGGCCCGTGAACTGTGGCCCGACGTCAAGGTCGTCAAGCAGCGGGGAAAGGGCAAGGGCGACGCCCTGATCACCGGATTCGAGGCGTGCACCGGCGACATCATCGTGATGGTCGACGCGGACGGCTCGGCCGACGGCCACGAGATCGTGTCGTATGTGTCCGCGCTGGTGTCCGGGGCGGACTTCGCCAAGGGCTCGCGGTTCGCCAACGGCGGCGGCACCTCCGACATGACACCGATCCGCAAACTGGGCAACCGAGTGCTGTGCGCGGCCGTCAACGCCAAGTTCGGCGCCCGCTACACCGACCTCTGCTACGGCTACAACGCGTTCTGGCGGCACTGCCTGGACCAGATCGAACTCGACTGCACCGGCTTCGAGGTCGAGACCCTGATGAACATCCGGGTGGTCAAGGCCGGGCTCAAGGTGCAGGAGATACCCAGCCACGAGTACCTCCGCATCCACGGCACGAGCAATCTGCGGGCCGTGCGGGACGGGTTCCGGGTGCTCAAGGTGATCATGGGTGAGCGTTCCAACCGGCGCGCTCTGCGCCGCAGGCCGCACGCCGCCCAGCTCGACTCGGGCCAGGGAGAGGTGTCTTGAGCAGTCCCGACATCTCTGTGGTGATCTGCGTCTACACCGAGGACCGCTGGGAGGACATCCTCGCGGCGGTCTCCTCGGTGCGGGCGCAGTCGCAGCCCGCCCTGGAGACGCTCCTCGTCGTGGACCACAACGCCACGCTGCTCGACCGGCTGAGCAGGCAGTACAAGGAGACCGACGCGGTACGGGTGCTCGCCAACGCGGGCCCGCGCGGCCTGTCCGCGGGCCGCAACACCGGGATCTCCGTCGCGCACGGCGAGATCATCGCGTTCCTCGACGACGACGCCGTGGCCGAGCGCGACTGGCTGCGCCACTTCGCCTCGGGGTACGCCGACCCACGGGTCATGGCCGTCGGCGGCCGTACGATGCCGATCTGGGCGTCGGGTCGCCGGCCCGCCTGGTTCCCCGAGGAGTTCGACTGGGTGGTGGGCTGCACGTACAAGGGGCTGCCGCCGGGCCGGGTCCAGGTCCGCAACGTCCTGGGCGGAAACGCTTCTTTCCGTCGTACGGCGTTCGAGGCGGCGGGCGGCTTCGCGACCGGCATCGGCCGCGACGGCGACAAGCGTCCGCTGGGCTGCGAGGAGACGGAGCTGTGCATCCGCCTCACGCGCGCCCGCCCGGACGCGATCCTGCTGATCGACGACCGCGCGGTCATCCACCACCGGGTACCGGAACCACGCGAGCACTTCGCGTACTTCCGCGCCCGCGCCTACGCCGAGGGCCTCTCCAAGGCCCTGGTCGCCCGGAGCGTCGGCGCCGGCAAGGGCCTCGAGTCGGAACGCCGCTACACGACGCGCGTCCTGCCCGCCGGGGTGGCCCGCGGACTGCGCGACGCCCTGCTCGCCCGCCCGGGCGGCGCGGGCCGCGCGGGCGCCATCGTGGCCGGTGTCCTGACGGCGGCCGGGGGGTACGTACTCGGCAGCGTCCGGGCCCGCAAGGGCGGCGCCACGTTCACCGTGGCCGAGATCGAGAACGGGATCGGGAGCGGTCCGGGACGCGAGGGGGCGGCGGCATGAGCACAGGAGGAACCCCGCGGGTCGCGGGAGGTGTGGCGGCCCCATGAACGACACCCCCGTACCCGTCCTCATGTACCACTCCATCGCCGCCGCGCCCAATGACGCGACGCGTGAGCTGTCCGTGGGGCCCGAGGCGTTCGCCGAGCAGATGGCGCTGCTCGGGGACCAGGGGTTCACCCCGGTCGACACGGCGGCGCTGGCGGCGAGTTGGCGGTCCGGCGGACCACTGCCGGAGCGCCCCGTGCTGATCACCTTCGACGACGGTTACGACGGCGTGCACCGGCACGGGCTGCCCGTGCTGGCCAAGCACGGCTTCGCCGCCACGCTGTTCGTCTCGACCGGGTGGATCAAGGGCGCGTACGACACCGGAGGCGGCCTCGACGCCATGCTGAGCTGGGCTCAGGTGCGCGAACTCGCCACCGAGCAGGTCGAGATCGGCGGACACAGCCACACGCATCCGCAGCTGGACCAGCTCTCCGACGACGCGCTCCGGTTCGAGGTGCTGCGCTGCAAGGAGATCATCGCCGACGAGCTGGGCACCCGCCCGGCCTCGTTCGCGTACCCCTACGGCTACTCCAGCCGCCGGGTGCGCCAGGTGGTGCGGGAGACGGGCTTCGCCCAGTCACTCGCCGTCGGCAACGGCCTGGCGCGCCGCCGCCAGGGCCCGTACGCCCTGCAACGCGTGACGGTGCGCCGCAACACCGGTATCGAGGAGTTCGAGCGGCTCGTCGAGGGCCGCGCGATCGCCCGCAATTTCATCCGGGACCGCGCCCTCACCAAGGGGTACGCCATGGTCCGCAGAGCACGACAGGTCCGCCGGAAGGCCATCCGTTCCCGTGTCTGACACGACGACCACAGCCCAGGCTTCATCGCCCATCGCCGAGGCGCCCGAGCAACGGACCGGGCGCCGCCTCCGCCTGCCCGGCCGGGGCCGAAAGGACGGCGGCGGAGGCAACCAACTCTTCCGCAACGCCTACGCCCTGATGCTCAACACCGGGATCTCCGCGGTGCTCGGGCTCGGCTACTGGCTGATCGCCGCCCGCTACTACTCCGACGACGCGGTCGGCCAGGGCTCCGCCGCGATCGCCGCGATGAAGCTCCTCGCGGGCCTGACCGCGGTGACCCTGACCGGCGCCCTGGCCCGCTTCATCCCCGTCGCGGGCCACGCCACCGGACGCCTCATCTTCCGTACGTACGCGGGAAGTTCGGTGGTCGTGGCGCTGGCCGCCGTGGTCTTCCTGCTGACGCTGAACGCATGGGGACCCTCGTACCGCTTCCTGCACGGCTCGATCAACGGCCTCGGCTTCATCCTGGCGGTCGTCGCCTGGTCGCTGCTGACCCTGCAGGACGGCGTGCTGACCGGGCTGCGCAGCGCGCTCTGGGTGCCGGTGGGCAACACCGTGTTCTCCGCGGTGAAGCTGGCACTGCTGGTCGGACTCGCCGCCGCGATCCCGACGACCGGCGTCTTCGTCTCCTGGGTCGCCGCGATCGCCCTGTCGGTGGTGCCGCTCGGCCTGCTGGTGTTCCGACGGCTGGTCCCCCGGCACATCAAGGCGACTGAGGAGCGCGCGAACCCGCCCACGCTCAAGGAGGTCGGACGCTTCCTCGCCGGCGACTACACCGGCTCGCTCTTCTCGCTCGCCGTGGTCTATCTCGTCCCGGTGATCGTCGCCTCGCAGGTCAGCTCCTCCGACAACGCGTACTTCTACATCACCACGACGATCGGCGGCACGGTCAACCTGCTCGCCATCAACATGGGCGCCTCGCTGACCGTCGAGGGCTCGCACGACCCCGCGCGGCTCGCCGCGAACACCCGGGCCGCGCTCAGGCGCATGGCGCGGCTCATGCTGCCGGTGTGCGGACTGCTGTTCGTCGGGGCGCCGTTCATCCTGCACGTCTTCGGCGACGGCTACGCGCACGCGGCGACCCCGCTGCTGCGCTGGTTCGCGGTCGGCGCGCTGCTGCGGGTCGTCATGGAGACGTACTTCGCGGTGCTGCGCGCCCAGAGCCGCACCTCCGGACTCGCCTATCTGCAGGGCCTGCTGTGCGTCCTGGTCCTCGGCCTGACGGTGATCCTGCTGCCCCGGATGGGCCTGACCGGGGCGGGCGTCGCGGAGATCTCCAGCCTCACGGTGATCGTGTCGATCGCCGCGCCCAAGCTGTTCAAGATCGTACGGACCGCGCCGCCCGCCGAACTCCCGGCGGGCGCGGCGCCGGACGGGGACCTCGCCGACCTCGGGGCACGCGACGTGGCCGCGGCCCAGCCGCGCGGGGCGAAGCGGGGGCCCGCCTGGGCCCCGGACTCCGACACCCTCGCCCTCGGCGTGCACGTCGACTTCGACCACCAGGAACGCCGCCCGGACGTCCGCCCGGGCCCCGGCACCCCGCCCACGGGCACACCCAAGGCACACCCGGACCACCGCCCGACCTGGGCGCTCAAGCCGCAACTGCCCTCAGTGGGGCTGCCGGTGGAGGCGCGGGCGCCGGGCTCGGAGGCTTCCCTGGGCCCGGCGGAGGCCCCGGAAGTCGACGCTCCCTTCGAGACGGACGGTGCGGACGGCGACCCGACGGGGGCGCTGGGCGGGACATCAAGCGGCTCCGCCGCGTGGGTGCGACCGGCCACCACCGACCCGCAGCCGGCGGACGACACAACCCCACCCCCGCCCACCCTCCGCGACCGCCTACGACACCCTTCAAAACCCGGCGTGCTCCTCGGCTTCCTGCTGATCTGCGCACTGCTCCTCTACTGGGTCCCGGCACTGGCTCTCGACGACGCCTCCCTCGACAAGATGGGCGGCCTCGGCCTCATCTCCGTCCTGCCGCTGCCCACCCTGATCGGCGCGGCCCTCCTGATCACGGTCTTCGCCTCGCTGCTCTGGATGAACCGCGAGCACAAGGGCCTGCTGCTCATCACCCTGCTCGCCACCGTGATCTCCCTGCACGCGCTCCCCGCGGTCATCGAGACCGAGCCCCGGTTCGCCACCGCCTGGCAGCACCTCGGCTTCCTCGACTACATCGACCGCACCGGATCCGCGGTGCCCGACCTGGACGCCCGCTGGAGCTGGCCGGGCTTCTTCGCGGGGGCCGCGTTCGTCGCCAAGGCCTGCGGTGTCGGCGACCTCACCGAGGTGATCCGCTGGTGGCCGCTGACCATGCAGCTGCTCTACCTGGCCCCGATGTTCCTGCTCGTGCGTTCGATGCGGGCGAGCTGGCGCGCCAAGTGGACCGGCGTCTGGATCTTCGTGCTGAGCGGCTGGGTGGGCCAGGACTACTTCTCCCCGCAGGGCTTCACCTACCTCCTCTACCTCGTCTTCGTGGCGATCCTCCTCGTGTGGTTCCGGGCGCCGCGTGTGCTGTGGGCGAAGGCGCGCCCGGGTGAGGCGGAGGTCGAGCCGGCCGACCGGCGCCAGCGGGCCGTGCTCCTCATGGTGCTGATCGGCCTGTTCGCGGCGAGCGTCCCGGCGCACCAGCTCACCCCGTTCGTGATGCTCGGCGTGCTCGCGGTCCTCGTCCTCGTGGGCCGCTGCGAACTGCGCGGGCTGCCGATCCTGTTCGCCGTCCTGGTCTCCGTCTGGATCGGCTTCATGGCCGAGCCGTACTGGTCGGGGCACTTCAACGACCTGTTCGGCGGGGTCGGCGGCGTCGGCAGCAATGTGTCGACCTCCGTCTCCGGCCGTATCCAGGGCGGCAGTTCGACGCACAAACTCGTCCTCTACGCGCGCGTGCTGCTCGCCGGCGGTGTGATGGCCTTCGCCTGCTGGGGCTGGTGGCGGCGGCGCGACCACAAGTACCGCGAGCGGTCGCTGATCGTCCTGACCTTCGTCCCGTTCCTGGGCTTCGGCATGCAGTCGTACGGCGGCGAGATGGCCCTGCGGGTCTTCATGTTCGCCCTGCCGGGGGCGGCGCTGCTGGCCGGCCTCGCCCTCTTCCCGCGCACCGGCGTCACCGCGAAGGAACGGGAGAAGGACCGGGTGAGTCTCGCCCCGCTGGTCGCGCTCATGGCGGGTCTGCTGCTCATGGGCGGCTTCCTGGTGGCCCGTTGGGGCAACGAGTCCTTCGAACGGATCCGGCCGGGCGAGGTCACGGCCATGAACTACGTGTACGCGCACGACAAGCCGACCGTACGGCTGCTGTGGCTGAGCAACGACACGGTCAACAACGTGACACCCGCGATGCCGTGGGGCACCCGGGACATGGAGAAGGTGCAGTACGTGCCGACGCTGGCGCCGAGCGACCCGGTGCTGGTGTCCGGGCTGGTCAAGTCGCTCAAGGACGCCGGCCCGAACTCGTACCTCATGATCAACCGCAGCCAGGTGGTCTACCTCCAGATGGACGTGGGCTACTCGGCGACCTGGGAGTCCCGGCTCATCCGCAACCTCGACGACCGGCAGGACCTGAAGAAGGTCCTCGTCAACGACGACGTGACGATGTACACGCTGCGCAAGCAGCCCGCGGGCAAGGTGCTCGAGCCCGCTCCGGGGCCGATCGGTCCGCTGATCACCTGGACGCCGTGGTCGGTCGTCGGCGCGCTGGCGGCCGTGGCGCTCATCATCATGCTGGCGGCGCGGGAGGTCGTACGGGTCGCGGTGCGGCCCAGTGTGCGGCAGCTGCGGTGGCTGCAGAGCAGCTTCTGGTTCTCGCTGCCGCTGCTGGCGGTGCTGCTGGCCTCGCTCGTCCAGCGGTTCCTGACCATGAAGTAGCACGAGGCTGGGCCAGGCGGAGTGGCTCACCCGGACCCGGGATCACGGGTTCAGCGGGTGAGCCACTTCACTTCGTAGGCCTTCATGTCGAACCGCTTGCCGTCCACCTGCGCGCTGATGGACCGGTTCTGGGTGTTCACGACGAGGACGGCCTTGTCGGTGGCGAGGACGCGGGTGTTGGGCACGTCGTCGGGGGCCACGGACACCGTCGCGTACGTGGTGCCGGGGGCGAACGCCCGGCTGAAGCGGGAGACGAGGTCCAGCATGGGCAGGGCCGCGCCGCCGCCGGCACGGTCGGTCGGCGTCCACAGGCAGCCCGCGCAGTCGGTGCCCTTCTCCTTCTCCGGGTTCCAGTAGAAGCCGGAGCCGGCGCCGCCGCGGGCCATCGCGATCAGGCCGGCGGCCTGGACGGCGACGCGGTGGGCCTCGGACCAGCCCGTGCGCTCGTCGTTGCCGTCGGCGGGCTCCACGTAGTACTCGGCCCACCACAGCGGCAGGCCGTGGGTCCGCTCGCGCACCCACCGGCTGACGGCGGTGAGCTTGTCGGTGGCCGCGAACTCGTTCGGGAGCAGGTCGTCGTCCTTGGTGTAGCTGGAGCCGTCGACGACGACGAAGTCGGCGCCCGCCTTGTTCTTGTTCCAGTAGTCGAAGGCGTCGAGGACCCGCTGGTCCATGGTGCCCCAGGTGCCCTTCAGGGTCGTCGACGCGTTCTCCGCCTGGCGCGGGTCGACGCTGTCCATGACGAGGTAGGGCCCGCCGACCAGGATGTCCTTGTCGACCTTCTTCAGCGCCTTGTAGACGAGGTTGTAGAGCTCGGTGTAGCCCTCGTAGTCCCAGCGGCCCTTGCCGTCGTTCCAGAAACCCTTGAACTCGTTCCAGACGATGAAGTGACGGACGTCCGGATAGCGCCTGGCGACGGTCGCGGCGAGCGCGGCGAAGTCCGCGTAGTGGGAGCGGTCCGGGGCGGTCTCCAGCGCGGCCTGGCTCCAGTTCGTGTTGTTCGCGCCGGCCTTGCCGCCCTTCATCCAGTCCGGGGAGCAGCACAGGGTGACGACCGGGGTCCCGCCGGACTTCCGCATGAAGTCGATACGGCGGTCCATCTCCGAGAAGTCGTAGCGCCCCTTGGAGGGTTCGGGGTTGCCCGCCCCCCAGCCCATGATGTGCTGGATCTGCGGCAGCGGCTGCTTCTGCAGCAGCCCCTCGACGCGCTGGGAGGCCGTGTCACTGCCCTGGTCGGCGCTGTACTGGGTGTGGGTGAAGCCCCAGCCCACCTCGGGTTGCGGGGTTTCGGGCGGGGTGACGGGGGTGCCGTGCACCTTGTCGCCGTCGCGGGTGGTGCCCGCGGTGCTCGCGCCGCCTCCGGGCAGGGTGTTGAGCAAGGTCACCACCAGGGCCAGAGCGGCCACTCCCACGCCGAGCAGCGCGGTGAGCCGCCACCGCCGTACCCCCGAATTCCACACATGACGTCCCATCAAGGGCAACAGTAACGGCGGGGATCGGCCGTGGGACAGGTCTTGTACGACCACAGCCGTGTAACAGGACGGAGGGGACACTGACCGACACAGCCGACACACAGGACGCACCGCGGAAACCGGGTGCACGGGGCGCCCGCGTGACGGATCATGGCGGCATGTCTGCCAACCCACACGACGCACTGCCGATCCGGCTCAACGTCGACGACAGCGACTCGCCGTCGGACGTCGTCGACGCGCTGTTCCTCGGCCGCTTCGCGACGGGCGAGCAGCCGCACTCGCACGCGGCGAACATCGACCGCGTACGGTCCGGGGCGACGCTCCTCCCGCCGGGCGCCCGCGTGCTGCGCTCGGCCCGCGACGACGACCGCAGCGCCACGCTCGCCGAGGGCGACGGCTGGACACTGCTGGTGTCCCGCTGGAACCGTGGCGCCGACGTCACGGTCACCGCGACCAGCACCGAACTGGCCGCCAAGATCCTCGACCAGGCGACGGACGGCGCGGCGGACGAACCCGAACCCCAGCCGGAG
Source organism: Streptomyces sp. NPDC090798 (assembly GCF_044768965.1). Classification (NCBI taxonomy): domain Bacteria; kingdom Bacillati; phylum Actinomycetota; class Actinomycetes; order Kitasatosporales; family Streptomycetaceae; genus Streptomyces; species Streptomyces sp. NPDC090798. Next base: position 87,243 of record NZ_JBIVXA010000003.1, on the reverse strand, counting down.
AACGTGACGATGGGGTTCTGGTACGTCTCCCCGCGCCGCGGCCCGCACCGCACCACCCGGCAGATCTCCGCGGGTACGTGGGAGGAGGTGCGGCCGAACTACACCGGGCCGGTGGCGGACGCCATGGACCGGCTGATGAAGACGACGCCCGAGGACATCGCGGGCCGGCTGTTGCTGCTGCACGGCCCGCCCGGCACGGGCAAGACCTCGGCCCTGCGCACCCTGGCGCGTTCCTGGCGCGACTGGTGCCAGGTGGACTGCGTCCTCGACCCGGAGCGGCTCTTCTCCGACGTCGGCTATCTGATGGACATCGCGATCGGCGAGGAGGACGGCACGGGCAAGGGGCGCTGGCGGCTGCTCCTGCTGGAGGACTGCGACGAGCTGATCCGCGGCGAGGCCAAGCACACCGCGGGCCAGGCGCTCTCGCGGCTGCTCAACCTCACCGACGGGCTCCTCGGCCAGGGCCGCAACGTGCTCGTGGGCGTCACGACCAACGAGGACCTCGAGCGCCTCCACCCCGCCGTGGTCCGCCCCGGCCGCTGCCTCGCCCGGATCGAGGTCGGCGCGCTGACGCGCCCGGAGGCGGTGAGCTGGCTGGGCACGGAGGAGGGCGTCGGCCGTGACGGCGCGACCCTGGCCGAGCTGTACGCGCTGCGCCGGGGCACGACGCCGACGTCGGTGCCGGACCAGCGGGAGGGCGCGGACGCGGGGCTGTATCTGTAGCTGCCCGGCACTGCGTGCGGTGCTTTGATGGTCGTATGACCCTGTTCGTCGGCACGTCGGGGTGGCAGTACAAGGACTGGCGCGGCGTCCTGTACCCGGACGGGGTGCCGATGCGGCTGTGGCTGGAGGAGTACGCGGCACGGTTCGCCACGGTCGAGATCAACAACGCGTTCTACCGGCTGCCGTCGCGGGAGACCTTCGAAAGCTGGCGGGAGCGCACCCCGCCGGATTTCGTCGTCGCCCTCAAGGCGAGCCGCTATCTGACGCACATCAAACGGCTGCGCGATCCGGCGGAGCCGGTCGGCCGGCTGCTGGGCCACGCCGCCGGGCTCGGCGACCGCCTGGGCCCGGTCCTGCTCCAGCTCCCGCCCACGCTGCACGCCGACCCCGCCCTTCTCGACGAGTGCCTGGCCCGCTTCCCCGCCGGCGTCCGGGTCGCGGTCGAACCGCGCCACGACTCCTGGTGGACACCGGAGGTGCGCAAGGTGCTGGAGTCACGGGGCGCCGCCCTCTGCTGGGCCGATGTGCGGGCCCGCCCCGTGACACCCCTGTGGCGGACCACCGACTGGGGCTACGTCCGCTTCCACGAGGGCCGCGCCCGGCCGTGGCCACGCTACGGCCGTCAGTCCCTGACGACCTGGGTACGGCGCGTGACGGACGCCTGGTCCGACGACCACGACGTGTACGCGTACTTCAACAACGACCCGAACGCGGCGGCGATCCACGACTCGGTGACCTTCGCCCACGCGGCACGGTCGACGGGCCTGACGGTGACCCGCACGCCGGACGACAGGGCCTAGTCCCCGTAGGCCGCCCGCAGGGCATCCCGTACGGCGTCCAGCGCGGCGGGCTCCGAGAGGCCGAGGCGGTGCACGCGCTCGGCATACGCCTGTGCGGCCGACGCCGCTTCACGCTCCGCCGCCGAGCCCGCGGCGGCGACGAACGTCCCGTTGCGGCCGCGTGTCTCGATCACCCCGTCCGACTCCAGCGCCCGGTAGGCCTTGGCGACCGTGTTGGCGGCGAGACCGAGCTCCTCGGCCAGCCCCCGCACGGTGGGCAGCTTGTAGCCGACCGGCAGCGCGCCGGACCGCGCCTGCTCGGAGACCTGGGCACGCACCTGTTCGTACGGCGCGGCCCCCTCATCGATGTGGATCTTCAACGTCACGGAGCGATTGTCCCGTACGGGAAGGAAAATGAGAGGCACTCGAACACACCTCGCGCGTAGCGTTCGACTCCATGACTGTGATCATCAGCGAGGTCCGCCCGGACGACCGGCGGCACACCGAGGGCTTCGCCCTCGTCCGCAACCGCGCCCTCCCCTTCGTGCTGTACACCCCCGACTCCATCGCGTACGACGTCACGCACGCGCACCCCGACGCCCACTACCGCCCGCTGCTCGCGGAGCAGGACGGCGAACCGGTCGGCACGGCCCAGGTCGGCATCGCGCACGACAGCGCGGAGCCGAATCAGGGCTACCTCAACGTGTACGTCGACCCCGGTCGTACCCGCCGGGGCGCGGGCTCGCTCCTGGTGCGCACCGCCGAGGAGCACCTGGCGGCCCTGGGCGCGACCAAGCTCTTCGCCTGGGTCCTGGACGAGCCGGGCAACCGCGCGTTCGCCGAGAAGCACGGCTACCACGCGAGCCGCTCCGCCCACTTCCTGCGCCTCGACCTGGCGGGCGGTACCCTGCCGCCGCTCCAGGACCCGCCGCCGGGCGTCGAGCTGCGCAAGGGCTCGGACTTCGCCGACGACCCGCGTCCCCTGTTCGCCCTGGACGCGGAGACGATGGCGGACGAACCCGGTGACATCCCGCACGAGTTCACGGACTACCAGGCCTGGCTCCAGGAGACCTGGCACCACCCCCTGTTCAGCGCCGGACTGACCACGGTCGCGCTGGTCGACGGCCGTCCGGCGGCGTTCAGCGCGGCCCGCACGGACGGCGGCACCCGCTACGGCACCGTGATGACGGGCACCGCCGCCGCGTTCCGCGGTCGCGGCCTCGCCAAGCTCGCCAAGAACGACTCGCTGCACCGTGCCCGCGCCGCCGGATGCACGGAGGCGTTCACGGGCAACGACAGCGGCAACGGACCGATGATCGCGATCAACAAGTGGTTCGGCTACGAGATCTGCGGGACGGAGGTGCGGTATGTCCGCGAACTCGCCTGACGCGCCCCGCACCGTGGAGGTCGTCCTCGTCAAGTCCGGCCGCACGAAGATCCGTTATCCCGCCGAGCTGCTCGCCGACGACGGCACCCGCGTCACCGTGCGCGCGCCGTGGGCGGGCGAGGGCGTCCGCGACTTCGGCTTCGTACGGTTCGAGCCGGGCGATGTCTTCACCGAGTACTACTGGCGGGACCGCTGGTACGCGGTCAAGGAGGTCCGGGACGCCGAGGGCGTACGGAAGGGCTGGTACTGCGACATCACCCGCCCGGCCACCCTCTCCGGCGGCGAACTGGTCGTCGAGGACCTCGACCTGGACCTGTGGCGCTCCGCGGACGGCACGGACGTACTGCGCCTGGACGAGGACGAGTTCGCGGCGAGCGGCCTCGCGACGACCGATCCGCGGGCCGCGACCGCCGTGCTCAACGCCCTCGACGCGCTCGAACTCCTGGCCCGCGAGGGCGACTTCGAGGCGCTGCTCGGCTAGGCCCTGTCCGGCAGGACAGGGCCTGGGGCTGGTACCCGGCAGATACCCGCTCGGCGACCGTCGAGTACCCGGTGGTCAGACGTGGGCCACCACCGCGTACCGCTCGTCCGCCACCTCGCGCCCCCACAGCATCGCGTCGTCGGACAGCCGCTCCACTCGGAGGTCCGAGGTCAGGGGCTCCAGCAGGGCGGCCAAGCGGTCGGCGGGTATGCCGGCCGGGCTCAGCGTCCCCCACACCCCCTCGACCAGGACGAGCCGCCCTCCGGGGCGCAGCAGCCCACGCCAGTGCCGCAGGACGCGCCCGGGGTCGGGCAGCGCCCACAGGACGTGCCGGACGAGCACGACGACGAACCGCTGCTCGCCGACGGGCGGTGCCGTCGCGTCACCGAGGAGGAACACCGCGTCACGTCCGGCGAGCTTGGCGCGGGCCAGGTCGACCATGCGCGGCGCGCGGTCGATCCCGGTGACGTGGTGGCCCCGCTCGGCCGCGAGGAGCGCCAGGCTGCCGGTGCCGCAGCCGAGGTCGAGCACGTCGGACGGGGTCTCGGGCAGCCAGGCGCGCAGCCGCTGGGCCCAGGCCTCCCGCACGGCGGCGTCGCGCAGCCCGTGGTCCGGCTCGTCGTCGAAGCTGTCGGCCTCGGCGTCCCAGTCCACCCGGTCCTCGTCGGCCACCGCCTCCGCACCCCCGCCCGCGCCGCCGAGCTCCGGCCTCACCTCGCTCGGACACGGTTTGACACCACTCTGACCTGGATTCATTTCGCTGTAACCCGCCATGTGCCCCAGGGTGACACCCGCCACTGACAGTCGAATCGTGACAGCCGCCACAGACAGATCCGGACTGATGAGCAACTCTCCCGGAAAGGGTCTACCTCCGCACAACCGCGGATCCCGGTAGGCACAAGGAGGCAGCCATGCGCCGTGTGACCGTGCAGAAGCCCCTGAGGAAGTCGGAGTCCCGCCGAGTGCGGGACGCGGCCGACGAGCGTCCGGCCGAGCGCCCGGAGGTCCGCAAGGACATCCACCGCACGTGGTGGCCGGACGAGTGAGCGGCCCGGGCCGCGCGCCCCGGCGCTGAGACCCGCCCAGGCACGGAAACCGTCAGCCGAGCCGCTTGCGGTAGTGGATCCGGTCGTACCGGCCGTCCACGCGGCGCTCCACGACCTCGTACCCGTACTTCGGGTAGATCTTCTGGTTCTCCCACATCATCGCGTTCGTGTAGAGCCTGACCTCGGACAGCCCGAGCGCACGCGCGTGTGCGTCCACGAACGCCAGCAGCCGTCGCCCGACGCCCTCGCCATGGGCGTCGGGGTGGACGGCGATGCTGTCGAGGAAGAGATGGTCCTCGCGCGCCTCGATCACCACGAGGCCCCTCACGGGCTCTCCCGTGACGAACACCCGCCCCGCGGCCACGTTCGCCGCGTGGTCCGCCTCCATGGGCTTCGGCACCACCCCGATGCGCTCGATGTAGTGGTGGTACGCGGCGTCGGTCACCGCCTTCACCGCCGCCACGTCGGCGGCGACGGCCGGGCGGATCTCCGGTTCGTTCGGGGCATCTGTCATGGCCGAGACGGTACCTACCTGAGCGCAGGCTCAGCACTCCCTTAAGCCGACCATAAGGATCTCCCGCACCCGCCTCCAACAGGCGATTTCGCGGTTTCTTCGGGCTAGCTTGCTGATCACCCCCCACGGGTCCGCCGTTCACCCGAAGGACCGTTCCGAGGAGCCCCCCATGCCCGCTCGCCGCAACGCCGTCGCGGTCGCCGTCGGTGTCGCCCCGGTCGCCCTGACCGCGCTCGCCGCGGCGCCCGCCGCCGCGCACGGCACGATGGGCGACCCGGTCAGCCGGGTCTTCCAGTGCTACGCGGAGAATCCCGAGAGCCCGAGGTCCGGCGCCTGCAAGGCGGCCCTCGCGGCCGGCGGCCCCCAGGCGCTGTACGACTGGAACGGCATCCGGATCGGCGACGCGAACGGCGGACACCAGCGGCTCATCCCCGATGGGAAGCTGTGCAGCGCGGGCAACGACGAGTTCAAGGGCCTGGACCTGGCCCGCACCGACTGGCCGACGACGAGCGTGAGCGGCGGCGCGTACACCTTCGAGTACCGGGTGACGGCCCCGCACAAGGGCACCTTCGAGGTCTACATCACCAAGGCGGGTTACGACCCGTCCAAGCCGTTGGCCTGGGCCGACCTGGACCTGGCGCACCCGGTCGCCACGAAGACCGACCCGGCCGCGACGAACGGCTACTACACCTTCTCCGGCACGCTGCCGCAGCGCTCGGGCAGGCAGCTCCTCTACGCGATCTGGCAGCGCTCGGACAGCCCGGAGGCGTTCTACTCCTGCTCGGACGTCACCTTCGGCGGCGGGGGTTCCGGCAACGCCGGTTCCGGCGGCGGCAGTACGGGAAGCAGTGCCGCCCCCGCATCGACGACCCTCGCGCCGACCGCCCCGGCACCCACCGCTTCCGCGCCCTCCGAGCGGCAGATAGCCGATGGTGCCGACAAGTCGACGGTGCGGCACGACCACCACGACGGCACGGCCGCTCCGGCGGCCGGCACGAACCCCTCCGACGCCGCTCCCGGCGGCTCCGACGCCCGGCCCGAGGCCGCGGGTGTCTCGGAGCGGCACCTCGCCGAGACCGGCGGTGACTCCTCCAGCCCCTATCTCGCGATCGGCGGGGCGAGCGCGCTGGCGCTGGGCGCGGCGGCGCTGTTCTCCTCGGTCCGCCGCCGCGCGACGAGCGACGTCCGGCGCGGTCGCGGTCGCTAGTGCCGCGGCAGGCAACGTTTGCCCGTCGCGACGGGGCGAACGTTGCCTGTTGCGGCACTAGGTCCCGGTGTACTCCGGGGCCTGTCCGGCGGCTCAGGTCGGACAGGCCCCGGCCGGGGCGGTCAGCTGAACACGGAGGCGCAGTTCGTGGGGGTGGCGTGTGCCGGGTCGAGGGCGTTGGCCGCCTCGTGGAAGGCGATCCGGTCGAGGAGGCCGATCGCGGCGTGCTCGGAGAGGTCGACCGGGCACAGGTCCTGCAGCAGCACGTTGTGCACGTCGGATCCGGTGAGGAACTGCGAGCGGTACGGCGTGACCACCTCGTCGTACTTGGTGGCGATCACCGTGTAGTGCACGCCCGGGACGGTGTCGCCGTCGGCGTTGAGCTTGGTCAGGAAGGCGGAGCCGACGATCTGGTCGGCGAGCGCGGGCGTGGCCGCGGACAGCAGGTCCTCGGCGCCCGGGAAGTACGGCAGCAGGTTGGTGAAGCCGTCGAGGGTGGTGCCGTGGTTGTCGGGCGCGATACCGACGAAGGTGTTCACCTTGGCGGCTCCGCCGAGGAACTTGAGGTAGTAGCGGGGCATCAGGCCGCCCTGCGAGTGGCCGACGAGATCGGCCTTGGCCGCGCCGGTCGCGGCGAGCACCTTGTCGACGAATACCTGAAGCTGTCCGGCCGACTTGTCGATGGGCCCGAGGGCGTTGAAGAGGGGGACGCCGGGCAGTTGCCCGTAGTCGAGGGAGAAGACGCAGTACCCGCGGTCCACCAGGTAGGGCGCGAAGGCCAGCCAGTTGTCGACCGAGTTGGCGAAGGTGCCGTGTACGAGGACGATGGGGCGGGGATGGGCGGCGGAGGGCTTGCAGGAGTAGTCGTTCCAGCCACTGCTCGGCGCGGCGGCGTGGGCGGTGGCGGCGGGGACCACGGCGACCACGGCGGTCAGCAGCAGTGCGGTGAGGGGTCTGAGCAGGCGCTTCCAGGGCAGCATCGGGTGATCTCCTTGCGGCTCAAGGGAGTTGCGGCGACGTACGCCCTGTGATCCGGATCACGAGGATGCTGTTCACTCGTCAAGTTACGGGCGAGTAGCTCAGGTGTGAAGTTACGCGTCAGTAAAAAACTTCCGGCGACAAACAGCGTCCGTCTCGGTCATCAGCCAATACCTGACGAACCGTCACCAGGCGGGCCTGATAGGACCATAGGGCGCGATGCGCGCCAAGTGGTCGCGCAACACGCGCACTTCACCCTCACCGAGCAGTTCGACCCAGGCCCCCACGGCATCGGCGGCCGCCTCCTCCGCCGCTCGGGTGCAGGCCCAGCCGCGTTCGGTCAGCACGACGAGCCGGGCGCGCGCGTCGCCGGGATATGGGCGCCGCTCGGCGTATCCCTTGCGCACGAGCTCGTCGACGAGCTGGCTTGCGGCCTGTTTGGTCATCCCCAGGTGGGTCGCGAGGTCGGTGACCGTCGCACCGTCCGGGGCGAGCCGGGTGAACGCGAAGCCGTACGCGGGCCGCCCCTCGAAGCCGCGGGCCTCGACGCCGTCGTTGATGCGCCGCGTCAGGTCGCCCGCGGCGGCGAGCAGGGCGGCGGTCAGGGCCATGGCCTCGGAGTTCTCCACGGGTGCATTGAAACACCCTTGACGGATTGGTCAAGTAGCTTGACCATGAGTCCATATAGTCAAGCTACTTGACCACTTGCTCAGGAGGCAGCCATGCCCGTCATCCACCCGTCCGATGCCGTCGTCCACGAGATGCACGGCGCCCGCTTCGTCTCGCACGCCGGCCCCCGCGCCGGCAGCAAGGAACTGTGCGCCTGGCGGGGCGAGATCCCCGCCGGCACCAAGGCGCCCCTGCACACCGTCAGCCGCGAGGAGATCCTCCACATCCTCGAGGGCGAGCTGGTGATCACACTCGACGGACGCACCGAGCGGGTCACCGCGGGCGACACGCTGATCATCAACCCCGGGGCGGCCTTCGGCGTCGAGAACCCGACCGACCGGACCGTGATCACCTGGGTCACCACGCCCATCGGCCTGACGGCGGAGCTGTCCGACGGCACCCGCATCGCCCCTCCGTGGGCCAACTGACACAGGCCTGAGAGGAGTTACGCCGCCAGCGTGCCCGGCATCACCGCCTGCGGGCCGAACTTCGCTCGCGCGCGGTCGGCGGCCTCCTCGATGCGGCGGACCTTCTCGTCCACCGGGTCGAAGGTGAGCTGGTGGGAGGCCTGCTCGGCGAGGGTGAGGCCCTCGGCTCGCAGGCCGATCGCGCGGACCCGGGCGCGCTGGAGGCCGAGTGCCTCGTACAGGCCGTACGCGGTGGCGGTGAGCGCCGAGGAGTGGGCGGTGGGTTCCTTGAGGGTGCGACTGCGGGTGGTCGAGGAGCGGTCGGCGTAGCGGACGGTGAGAGTCAGGGTGCGGCAGACCTTCTCCAGGGCGCGCAGCCGGGTACCCAGTTCCTCCGTGGCGGAGAGCAGCGCGCGGCGGTGCAGGGACGGGTCCAACTCGTCGCGGGAGAAGGGGCGTTCGGTGGCAAGAGAGCGCGAGGCGGCGTTCGGGACGACCCGGCCGCGGTCGATGCCGGACGCCTTCTCGTGCAGTTCGCGGCCGGTCCGGGCACTGGTCAGGCGCTGGAGCGTGGACAGGGGCGCGGCGGCGACCTTGCCGATGGTGTCGAGGCCGTACTCGCACAGGGTGCGGGCGGTGGCGCCGCCGACCCCGGGCAGCGCGGCGACGGGCCGCTCGGCGAGGAACTCCGCGACGGCGTCCGGCTCCCCGGGCACCACCCGGGTCACCCCGGGCGCGGCCTCCCGAAGCGCCATCCGCGCGAGCATCGGCCCGGGTCCGGCGCCGATCGCGCAGTCGACCCCGTACCGGGCGAGTGCCCGCACCCGGATCAGCGAGGCGAACTCCACGGCGGTCCGCCCGAAATACCGTTCGGCGCCCCGCAGATCGACCAGCGCGCGGTCGGGCGGCAACGCCTCGATGACGGGCGTGAACTCCTCCAACAACCCGAGGAGCCCCGGCAGGGCGGCCTCGTACATCGGAGGCAGCTGGAAACGTACGCAGAGGATGGTCATCCCGCACTCCCCGGACTCTGGTGCCACAACTTCTTTCCCCCCGCGGGCCCTTCGCCCGCGGGACGCAGATCGGCCCAGGGGTGCATCTCGTACCCCGTGGGCATCCGGATCTTCCGGCTCTCCTTCGCGCCCTCCCCCTCCGGCAGGGGCTCCGGTACCGGCTCCGCCAGCCGCGCCGCCACCACGTCGAGGCCGCCCTCGGCGCGCAGCTCGACCAGTTCGGCGAGGTTCCAGGCCGCCGCGCCCACCACGCTGAGGCTGCGCGGGCCCCGGCGCTGCACCACTCCGCGCACCAGCAGCAACCAGGAGTGGAAGACGGTGTGGGCGCAGGCGTCGTGCGAGTCGTCGAAGAAGGCGAGGTCGACCAGGCCGGTGCCGTCGTCCAGGGTGGTGAAGATGACGCGTTTGCCGGAGCGGATCGGCGGGGTCTGGGTGGCCGCCTTGGCGCCCGCGACCAGGACCGTCTCTCCGTGCCGCGCCTCCCGCAGCCGGCGTGCCGTCACCACGCCCAGCTCTTCCAGGAACTCCCGGTGGTCGTCCATCAGATTGCGCGAGGCGTCCATCGACAACACGCCCAGTTCGGCACTGAGCCGCTCCGCCGAGGAGAGGTCGGGCAGCCCGGCGGAGGCGGTCTTCCGCCCACCTGCCAGCGGGAGTTGGCCGCCGCCCGCACCCCGGGACCCCCGGTGCAGTTCGGTCAGGTGCAGTTGCAGATCACGCCGGTTGGCGCCGAACGCGTCCAGCGCGCCGACCTGCGCGAGCCGCTGTGCGAGCGGCCTGCTCGGCCGGCCTCGCTCCCAGAAGTCGAGCAGGGAGGCGTACGGCTGTCCGTCCGCGATCCGCGCCGCCTCGGCCTCGCTGATGCCGTGCACGTCGGAGAGGGCGAGGCGGACACCCCAGCGGCCGACAGAGCCAGCCGATTCAGACACCAGTTCGATACGATGGGCGACCGCCGACCGGTTCACGTCCAACGGCAGGACCGGCACCCCCCGCCGCCGCGCGTCCGCCAGCAGCAGCCGCTTCGGATACATCCCGGGGTCGTGCGTGAGCAGCCCGGCGTAGAAAGCGGCCGGGTGATGGGCCTTCAGCCACGCCGACTGGTACGTCGGTACGGCGAAGGCGACCGCGTGCGCCTTGCAGAAGCCGTACGACCCGAAGGCCTCGACGATCTCCCAGGTCCGCGCGATGGTCTCGGCGTCATACCCCTTGGCCGCCGCGTTCTGCGCGAACCAGAACCGGATCCGCCCCTGCGACTCGGGGTCGGACAGCCCGCGCCGCACCCGGTCCGCCTCGTCACGTCCGCAGCCGGTCATGATGTCGACGATGTCGATGATCTGCTCATGGAAGACCACGACGCCGTACGTCTCCTTCAGCGGTCCCTCCAGGTCCGGGTGCGGGTAGCGGATCGGCGCCCGCCCGTGCCGCGCCTCGATGAACGGCCGCACCATGTCGGCGGCGACCGGTCCCGGCCGGAAGAGCGAGATGTCGACGACGAGGTCGTGGAAGGTCGCGGGCTGCAGCCGTCCGACCAGGTCGCGCTGTCCGGGCGACTCGATCTGGAAGCAGCCCAACGTCTCGGCGGACTGGATGAGCCGATAGGTCGCCGGGTCGCCCGGCGCCACCGCGTCGATGTCCGGCCGGTCCCCCGTGGCCCGCTGCACCTCGGCCACCGCGTGCGCCATCGCGGACTGCATCCGCACGCCCAGCACATCGAGCTTGAGCAGCCCGAGGTCCTCGACGTCCTCCTTGTCGAACTGCGACATGGGGAAACCCTCGCCACTGGTCGGCACGACCGGCGTACGGGCGAGCAGGGAGGCGTCGGAGAGGAGCACCCCGCAGGGGTGCATGGCGATGCCGCGCGGGAGGGCGTCGAGGGACTCGACCAGCTCCCACAGCCGACCGAACTTCTCGCCTTCCCGCTGAACCTCCCTCGCCAGCTCCCGCAGTTCGGGCAGCTCGTCCATCGCCGTGCGGGCGTCGCGGGCGCGGATGTGCGGGAAGGACTTGGCGATCCGGTCGATGTCGGCCGGGTCCATGGAGAGCGCGGCGCCCACATCGCGGACGGCGTGCCGGACCCGGTAGGTCTCGGGCATCGAGACGGTCGCGACCCGCTCGGTGCCGAACCGGTCGATGATCGCGCGGTAGACCTCCAGCCGGCGCGCGGACTCCACGTCGATGTCGATGTCGGGCAGCACCGAGCGGCGCTTGGACAGGAAGCGCTCCATCAGCAGCCCGTGCTCGACCGGGTCGGCGTGCGCGATGCCGAGGAGGTGGTTGACAAGGGAGCCGGCGCCGGAACCGCGCGCGGCGACCCGGATGCCCATCTTCCGTACGTCGTCCACGACCTGGGCGACCGTCAGGAAGTAGGAGGCGAAGTCGTGGTGGGCGATGATGTCCAGCTCGCGGTGCATCCGTTCCCAGTAGTCCCGCCTGCGGTCGTAGCCGCGCAGCACCATGCCCGCCGCCGCCCGGGAGGCCAGGACGCGCTGGGCGGTGCGCCGGCCCGCGCCGACGAGATGCGGCTCGGGGAAGTGGACGGTGCCGATGCCGAGGTCGTCCTCGGGATCGACGAGGCACTCGGCGGCGGTGGCCTGGGTCTGTTCGAGCAGACGGTACGCGGTGTCACGGCGGTAGCCCGCGGCCTCGACGATCCGTTCGGCGGCGCCCAGCATGGCGGCCTCGCCCTTGAGCCAGGCCTCGCCGGAGTCCAGCTCGCGCCGGGGGTCGACGGGGACGAGGCGACGGGCGGCGTCCAGGACGTCGGCGACCGGACCGAGGCCCGGGTCGGCGTACCGGACGGCGTTGCTGAGCACGGGGCGCACCCGCTGTTCGGCGGCGAAGCCGACGGTGCGGGCGGCGAGCCGCAGGGACCCCGGCCCGGTGCCCGCACGGCCGTGCCAGACGGCTTCGAGGCGCAGGGCGTCGCCGTAGATCTCCCGCCAGGGCACGAGCAGCTTCGCGGCGCGGTCGGGGCGCCCCGCGGCGAGTGCGCGGCCGACATCGGAGGCGGGGCCGAGCAGTACGGTCAGGCCTTCGGCGTGGTTGTCCGGCCGGAGCAGCAGGGGCTGCCGCCCCGGGCCGCTGTCGGGACCGCCGCCCGCATGCGCCGCCGTGACGATTCTGCAGAGGTCGGCCCAGCCGGCCGCGCCGTCCCGGGCGAGGAAGGTCACCCGGGGAGTCGACTCGTCGATGAAGGCACCGCCACGGACCGGGGCGCGGCGCCGCTCCCCTCGTACGGGCTCCCCGTTCCCTCGCGCGAGCTCCCCGGCCGCTCGGGCAAAAGCCCCGCCCGTCGGCGCGGAGGCCCCGGCCGCCCTGGCGAGGGCCCCCGCCGTCCGCGCGGAAGCTCTCGCCTCTCGGGCGGGAGCCTCGACCGCGAGATCAGCCCCGAACAGGGGACGGACACCCGCCTTGGCGCAGGCCTTGGCGAACCGGACCGCGCCCGCGAGGCTGTCCCGGTCGGTGAGCGCGAGGGCGTCCATGCCTCGCTCCGAGGCACGCTCGGCCAGCCGCTCCGGGTGCGAGGCCCCGTACCGCAGGGAGAACCCGGAGACGGTGTGCAGATGCGTGAACCCCGGCACACGCACCTCCCGTACCCGTCCGTATCCGTTCGTGTTCGAGGGCCCTCTCACCAGACTCTCGAACATTCGTTCCCAATGACCTCACCCCCACCATAGACCAATTTCCGAACAAGTGTGCGACATCCGTTCGAGCCCGTCCCACCTGCGCAAACACCGGTCCACCCGGCCCTGAGCAGGCAGGACGGATCGCGTCAGCCGATCTGGGCGCCGAAGGCCGACAGCGCCTCGGTGACCGGCTGGAAGAAGGTCTCGCCGCCCGAGGTGCAGTCGCCGCTGCCGCCCGAGGTGAGGCCGATGGCCGTGGAACCCGAGAAGAGCGAGCCGCCGCTGTCACCGGGCTCGGCGCAGACGTCGGTCTGGATGAGTCCGTCGACGATGTCGCCGTTGCCGTAGTTCACGGTGGCGTCCAGGCCGGTGACCGTGCCGCTGTGCACCTGGGTCGTCGAACCGCTGCGCGTCACCGACTGCCCGACGGTCGCCGCACCCGCCTGGGTGATGGGCTGCGCGGAGCCGTTGTAGAGATCGACCTCGCTCGGGTGGTCGACGGTCGAGGTGTACTTGACCAGACCGAAGTCGTTGCCGGGGAAGCTGGACTGCTCGTTCGTGCCGATCTCCTTGCCACTGGAGTCCGACCAGGTGGAGATCGCCCGGGTGCAGTGCCCGGCGGTGATGAAGTACGGCTGGCCGCCCTTGACCACGTTGAAGCCGAGCGAGCAGCGCCCGCCGGAGCCGGTGATCGCGTCGCCGCCCGCGATGAAGGTCTTGAACTCCCCCTTCGTGCGCTGGAGTTCGGCCTTGGCACCGAGACCGTCGACGACCTTGGTCAGCCGGGCGAGGGTCGCGCCCCCGACCGTGCGGTCGGCGGTGACGACGACCTTGTTGGTCCCCGGGTCGGTCGCCCAGGACGTGCCGGGGATGGTCGCGTCCTTCTTGAGGGTGCTACGGGCGCTCGTCAGTTCGGCGAGGGAGTTCTCGACGATTCTGGCCTGGGCGCCGGCCGCCTCGACGACGCGCGCCGCGGCCTGGTCGAGCACGTTGACGACGAGGTGCCCGGCCTTCGCGTCGTAATACGTTCCCGCCGCGTCGGGACCCAGGTCCTTGCCGAGCGTCGAGGCGAGCTTTCCGGCCGCCGTGATCGAGAGCGGCCGGGGCGCCGCGCTCTTCCGCGTCTCGCTCGCGTTCGCAGTCTGGAAGGTGACTCCCGCGGCGACCAGGGCGGCGACACTCGCGCCTGCCACGGCTGCGCGCCGCCCGGATATACGTCGGTGCTTCACTTCGCGTCCTCCTGTGGGGGGCGGCCCGGGAGGTCGTGGGGACCTCCGGGGCCGGAAGGTATGCGGAATCGAAAGGCGTACGGGCGCCCACTATTCCGAGACCCACAGGTGGCTCACAAGGTCGACTTCAGGACGCGCGCACAGCAACGGGTGTACGCCCCCGGCACCTTGACCCTGTGTGATCGCACCCTGTGCGTTCGCAGTGCAAACACCGAGCGCGAGTGACGTATGTGCAGCCCGTGAGGTCTAGTCCTGTCTGGTTTTCGACTCTTCAGGGTCTGATCCCAACGGGGGTGTGAGGGAAGACGGTTGCTCCTGCACCGGTTGCTCCACCGGTTGCTCCACCGATTCCCGCACCGACTGCCCGGTCGACGGCCGCGCCGGCTCGGGCGCCGGGGCGGCCGGCTGCTGCGCCCGTTCCAGGAACCGCAGCAGTTCCACCGGGAAGGGGAGGACGAGGGTGGAGTTCTTCTCGGCGGCGACCGCCACCACGGTCTGCAGCAGCCGCAGTTGGAGCGCGGCGGGCTGTTCGGACATCACCCCGGCGGCCTCCGCCAGCTTCTTCGACGCCTGGAGCTCGGCGTCCGCGTTGATGACCCGCGCGCGCCGTTCACGGTCGGCCTCGGCCTGCCGGGCCATCGACCGCTTCATCGTCTCCGGCAGCGACACGTCCTTGATCTCGACCCGGTCGATCTGCACACCCCAGCCCATGGCAGGGCTGTCGATCATCAGCTCCAGGCCCTGGTTGAGCTTCTCCCGGTTGGAGAGCAGATCATCCAGGTCGCTCTTGCCGATGATCGAGCGCAGCGAGGTCTGCGCCATCTGCGAGACCGCGAACTGGTAGTCCTCGACCTGGATGACCGCGTCGGCCGCGTCGACCACCTTGAAGTAGACGACCGCGTCGACCCGCACCGTGACGTTGTCCCGCGTGATGCCCTCCTGCGCGGGCACCGGCATCGTCACGATCTGCATGTTGACCTTACGCAGTTTGTCGACGAAGGGCACCACCATGGTGAACCCGGGCCCGCGCACGTCCGAGCGCAGCCGGCCGAGGCGCAACACCACACCGCGTTCGTACTGTTTGACGACACGGGCCCCGGCCATCGCGTAGACGATCCCCACGGATGCGACGGAGACTCCCGCCGCCACCAGTTCCTCGACCATCACGGCCCCCCAGGGTCCGAAGTGGGCGCATCGGGCAAGTACCGCATCAGGCGCGTACCCGGCGTGTACTTCGACGGTAACTCCGTCACCCGAGCAAGGGCGAGCCCCCGCACGACAGTTGCGTGCGGGGGCTCGCCTGCTGCTGGCTGCAGGTCCGGAATGGGGGTCCCCCGCTCGAGCGCAGCCGAGAGCGGGGGGTGTTACGGGGGACCGTCGGTCAGCCGACGCTCACGCCGTAGTAGCTCAGCGCCTCGGTGACCGGCTGGAAGAAGGTCGTACCGCCGGAGGTGCAGTCACCACTGCCGCCGGAGGTCAGACCGTAGGCGACGGAACCACCGTAGAGCGGGCCGCCGCTGTCGCCGCCCTCGGCGCAGACCGTGGTCTGGATCATCTGGTAGACCACGTCGCCGCTGCCGTAGTTGACCGTGGCGTTCAGCGCGGTGACCCGGCCGCTGTGTGTGCCGGTGGTCGAGCCGCGACGGTAGACGGTCGTGCCCACGCTGGGCGTGGCGGCGCTGCTGATGGTCTGGCTGCCGACCGCGCTCGGGTGGGCGATCGAGGTGTTGGTGTAGCGCACCAGCGCGAAGTCGTTGGTCGGGAAACTGTAGCTGACGTTCGTGCCCAGCGTGGTGGTGTGACCCGAGTTGGAGTACCACGTGGAGGCGACCTGACCGCAGTGGCCGGCGGTCAGGAAGTAGTAGGTGCTCCCGCTGTGCACGTTGAAGCCGAGCGAGCAGCGGTAGGAACCGCCGTAGATGGCGTCGCCGCCGGTGATCAGCTTCCTGAACTTGCCCGGGGTGTGCTTGATCGTGATGGCCGCGGCGTTGCCGCCCGCGTCCTTCTTGATCTTCGCGATCTCGGCCTTGGAGACCGTGCTGTCGACGGTGACGACGACGCGGTTCGTCTTGGCGTCGACCGCCCAGGCGGTTCCCGCGATGTCGGACTTGAGTACCGACTTGTTCACCGTGCTCAGCTGGGTGGCGCTGAACGTCTGGACGTCGGATGCGTTCGCGGTGGGGACGGAGAACGCTGCGGCGGCCAGGAGTCCGGTGGTCACGGCGATCAGCCGGGTCCGTCTCGCTATACCGCTGCGGGGGGTGGTGCGCTTGATCCTCACTTGTCGTTCCTCCCGAGGGAAGTAGGGGGCCCGCGTGGGGTCGGGGCCCGTGAGGCGCAGCCGGGAGCCGCCTGACCGGATTCCGGACAAGCCGTGCTCCTGACAAGCGCTGTGGGGGAGTATTCGGCCGCACGGCCGACCGGCGCAAGGGCGCCTTTCGGCCGTGCAGCGTTCAACTTACGTACCACCAGCGGTAGTTGATCTTCCCAGACTCGGGTGTGCGGATTGCGTGTGGATCGTCGGGCACTCGAAGCGCCTGGAGGGCTCGGAGGAGTGATCGGTGGAGTGAACCGTCAGAGCAGCGTGCGCTCCCCCGCCGGGACGGCCACGCCCAGGGTGTTCCCGGGCGGCGGGAAGGGGCAGATGAAGTGGTCGGCGAACGCGCACGGCGGGAGCACGGCCCGGTTGAAGTCCACCGTCGTACGCCCCTCGGCGTCGGGTGCCGCGGGGCGCAGGAACCGGAAGCGGTAGCTGGTGTCCCCGCTGGTGGTGTCGGCGAACACGGCCCACAGCGAGCCGTCGCTCTCCACCGACACCTGAAGCGTGAGGTCCTCGCCGTCCAGGGTGAAGGCGAGGATGCCGCCGAGCCCCAGACCGCGGGCGACCCCGTCCGCGTTCTCCACGCGTACGGTGCGGCTCTCGCCGTACGGTGTGAAGTGCCCCGGCACCGACCAGCGCGGGTCGTACGGCGTCGCCTCGACACCCTTGAAGGCCGTGCGCCCTTCGGAGGCGGGATCGAAATCGCGTACGCCCCAGATCCCTTCACGCACCAGAACGACGAAACGGCGCTCGCCCAGCCCGACCCGGGCCTCGGCCGCCGACCCGAGGTCGGCGTCGAGCCGGACCTCGCCGGTGAAGGGCTTTCCGTCCAGGCTCAGACCGTCCTCGGGGGCGGCCGTCAGCAGGACCCCGTCCTCCTGGTCGGTCCACAGCCCGGGGATGTCCGGAAGTCGCCCGTCCGGATAGTCCTCCAGCCAGTGCGTGCCGGTGAGCGCCAACGGGCCGTAGGGGGCGGACACCGTCTCGACGCGGCGCTCGTGCCACCGCTCCCAGCCCTCGGATGCGCCGTCGAACACGTCTGCGGATGTCCCGTCAGATGCGTCTGCGGATGCGTCTTTCGTCATGTGATCAACCCTTCCATACGGGTTCCGGCAACCCGAGGTGTGAGCGCAGCGTCGTGCCCGTGTATTCCGTGCGGAAGGCGTCCCGCTCCTGGAGCAGCGGGACCACCCGGTCCACGAACTCCTCCAGTCCGCCCGGGGTCAGCTGGGGGACGAGGATGAAGCCGTCGGCGGCGTCGGCCGTCACGAACTCGTCGAGTTCGGCGGCGACCGCCTCCGGCGTGCCGATGAAGGACTGCCGCCCGGACGCCTCGATCACGGTCTGCCGGATGGACAGCCCCTTCGCCCGCGACAGCGCCCGCCACTTCTCCGCCACCGCGAGGGGGTCGGCGACGCGCGCCCGTCCCCGCGCGAGGGCCGGCTCCGGCTCCGGGTCGATGTCGGGCAGGGGCCCGTCGGGGTCGTACGCGGAGAGGTCGACGCCCCAGATCCGCTCCAGGGCGAGGAGCGCGTTCTGCGGGGAGACCTGCCGGCGGCGGATCTCGGCGGCCCGCTCCCGCGCGTCCGCCGCGGTGTCACCGAGCACGACGGTGACACCGGGCATGATCTTCAGGTCCTCGGGCGACCGCCCGTACGTCGCGAGCCGCCCCTTCACATCGGCGTAGAACTCCCGGCCGGCTTCCAGCGTCCCGTGCCGGGTGAAGACCACGTCCGCCGTGGACGCGGCGAACTCCCGGCCCTCGTCCGAGTCCCCGGCCTGGATGACGACGGGCTGTCCCTGCGGTGAGCGC
Source organism: Streptomyces sp. NPDC090798 (assembly GCF_044768965.1). Taxonomy (NCBI): domain Bacteria; kingdom Bacillati; phylum Actinomycetota; class Actinomycetes; order Kitasatosporales; family Streptomycetaceae; genus Streptomyces; species Streptomyces sp. NPDC090798. Next base: position 69,051 of record NZ_JBIVXA010000003.1, on the reverse strand, counting down.
GGCAGCCCGAACTCCCCCGCGATGTCGAAGTGCCGCCCCTGGTGCGCGAAGGGGCGCGCCACGCCTTCCGGCGTCCAGGAGTCCCACAGCTCTCGTGCCGTGGCGAGGAATTCGGCGGCGCGCGCATACCGGTCGGCGCGGTCGAGGAAGCCGCCGCGGCGGAAGTTCTCCCCGGTGAAGGCGTCGGAGGAGGTGACCACGTTCCAGGCGGCCCGGCCCCCGCTGAGGTGGTCGAGCGTGGCCAGTCTGCGGGCGAGTTCGTAGGGCTCGTTGAAGGTCGCGTTGACCGTGGCGGCGAGCCCGAGCCGTTCGGTGACGGCGGCGAGCGCGTTGAGGACGGTGATCGACTCCGGTCGCCCCACGACGTCCAGGTCGTGGATGCGTCCCTGGTGTTCGCGCAGCCGAAGCCCCTCGGCGAGGAAGAAGAAGTCGAACAGGCCGCGTTCGGCGGTGCGGGCGAGATGTTCGAAGGAGGCGAAGTCGATCTGGGACTTCGAGCGCGGGTCGGTCCAGACGGTGGTGCTGTTGACGCCCGGGAAGTGCGCCGCCAGACGCATGCGCTTGCGTACGGTCATGACGCTCCCCCTGTCACGGCGTACTGGTTGGCTGGCCGGGCCAGTCCCAGGTGCTCCCTGAGCGTGCTGCCCGGATAGAAGGTGCGGAACAGACCGCGGTGCTGGAGCAGCGCCACCGTTCCGTTGACGAGCCGCTCCAGGTCACGGCGCGGCTCGACCGGGGTGAGGTGGAAGCCGTCGACGGCCTCGGACGCGTGCCAGGCGGCGATGAGCTCGGCCAGGTCGACCGGGCCGCCCCGGTACAGCGGCCCCTGCGCGGTCTGCCGGGGACCGCCACCGCCATGGCCCGGCTCGGCCGCGCGCTCCCCGTCGCCGAGGTCGACGACGAGCGAGCCGAGGACCCGCAGGGTGTCGGGGTTACGGCCGAACTCGGCAGCGGCGTCCCGGAGTTCGGTCCGTACGGCCCGGGCCTGCGCGGGTCCCACGACCCGGACGAGCGCCACGTCGGCGTACCGGGCGGCGACCCGCCGGGCGGGCCCCTCGGTGGCGTCGACGACCCGGACGGGATGGCCCTGCGGGGGCCGCGGCACGATCGAGGGGCCCTTCACGAAGAAGGTGGCGCCCTGGAAGTCGACGTGGTGCAGCTTGTCCCGGTCGATGAAACGGCCGGTGGCCTCGTCACGTATCTCGGCGTCGTCCTCCCAGCTGTCCCAGAGCCGGGCGGCCACCTCGGCGATCTCGCCGGCCTCCCGCCACAACGCGTCGGTGGGTGCGGCGTGCCTGCGGCCGAAGAGACGGGCCTCGCCCTCGGTGGTCGACACGTCGAGCTGCCAGCCGGCCCGGCCGCGGCTGACCCAGTCGAGGGTCGCCACGGCCGCCTGGACGTGGAAGGGCTCGGTGTGGGTGGTGGTCACGGTCGGCACCAGACCGATCCGGCGGGTGGCGGGCGCGACACGGGAGAGCACGGCGAGCGCGTCGGGCCCGGGGCGCGCGAAGGTGTCGCCGAGCGTCACGAAGTCGAGCCCGCCACGCTCCGCGAGCTGCGCCGGCCCGACGTACGAGGCGGCGTCGAAGGCCGCCTGTTGTTCGAGGGCGGCGGCCAGGTGCAGCAGCCCCCGGCCGTGCGGTGCGGTCATATCGGGTGAAACCTTTCTCCGGTAATCCGATCAGAGCCCCCTGGAGAGGGATCAAAGAACCTTGGACAGGAACGACCGCGTCCGTTCGTGCCGCGGCCGGTCGAGCACGTCGGCGGGGGCGCCCTGTTCGACGATCCGCCCGTCGTCCATGAAGACGACGGTGTCGGCGACCTCCCGGGCGAACCCGATCTCGTGCGTGACGACGATCATCGTGGTGCCCTGGTGGGCCAGGTCCTTGATGACGTCGAGGACTTCGCCGACCAGCTCGGGGTCGAGCGCCGAGGTCGGCTCGTCGAAGAGCAGCAGCTTCGGCTCCAGGGCGAGCGCGCGGGCGATGGCGACGCGTTGCTGCTGGCCGCCGGAGAGCCGCTTCGGGTAGGCGTCGGCCTTGTCGGCGAGCCCCACCCGGTCGAGCAGCGCCCGCGCCGCCTCGACGGCGTCCTTGCGCGGGCGCTTGAGCGCGGAGACCGGGGCCTCGACGACGTTGTCCAGCACGGTGAGGTGCGGGAAGAGGTTGAAGTTCTGGAAGACGAACCCGATCCGGGTGCGCTGCCTCAGGATCTCGCGCTCGCGCAGCTCGTACAGCTTGTCGCCGGAGCGTCGGTAGCCGACCAGCGAGCCGTCGACGCTGATCCGGCCCCGGTCCACCTTCTCCAGGTGGTTGATGGTGCGCAGCAGCGTGGACTTGCCGGAGCCGGACGGGCCGAGGATCACGGTGACGTCGCCGCTGCGCACCGTGAGGTCGATGCCCTTGAGCACTTCCAGTGGCCCGAAGCTCTTGTGCACGGACCTGATGTCGACCATGACGGTCATCGTGTGAATCCCTTGTAATGGCAGTGGAGTTGACGGTCGGGGGTTACGCGGCGGCCCGACACACGAGGTCGCGCAGGAACGCCAGCGCGGCCCGCGCGGTGGCGTCGTTCTGCCGGAACGCGGGCCCGCCGGTGCGCGGCCGGGTGAAGGCGCCAGGAGTCCGTACGTCGGTGTAGGGCCCCAGCGCGAAGCGCCGGGGATGCGGCCGGCCCGCCCGGTCGAGGATCCGTCCGTCGGAGCGGTCCACCCGCAGCAGCCCCTCCGGGGTCTCGACGGCCCCGTCGGCGTGCAGTTCACGCAGCAGCGGGTCGAGGGCGCGCCCGACGGTGGGCTCGGGCAGCCGCGCCTCGACGAGCGCCCGCGCCTCGACCGTCGCGCCCGGCACGGTCGCGCTCGACGCCCGGAACACCCCGTCCTCGGCGGTGACGGCCATGTCCGCGCCCACGAACCGCACGACGCCGGCCCGGGACAGCGCGAGCATCTGCCGCAGCCGGGGGCCGGGGGGCCCGGAGGCGAGGTAGCTGAAGAAGCCGTGCCACCAGGGCCCGACGTCACCGAGCCGGATCAACTGCCCGTAGACGGAGAGCAGTCCGAGGAAGACGGCCAGGTCAGGACTGTTTCCGGGATCATGACGGCGACTCAGATCCTCCTCGATGTATCCGCGCAGCCCCTCCTGGAACTCCTCGTGCGAGGCGTACCGCACCCCGTCCAGCGGACGGTCGAGCGCCGCGAGATCGAGCCGGTCGGCGGGGTCGGACACGGCGGACGCCACGAGAGCCTCGCGCTCCGCCGCCTCACCCGCCGCGTACTTCTCCTCGAAGTCGGTCCAGGCGATACTCGTCCGCTCGGGGTGCACGCTGAACAGCCGGTGGTAGTGCGCGAACCCCAGCTCCTTCTCGATCAACGGCCACACATCGCGCCGGAAGTCGAACCCGTCCGGTCGTGCGAGCAGCCCGTCGACCTCGGCGGGCCCGAAGAAGCGGGGCAGCGGCGGCCGTTCACCGGTCCAGTCGTAACCGATCTTCGAGTGGTACGGCACTCCGCGCCGCGACCCGACGTACAGCACCGGCTCCTGCCCCGAGGGCACGTACGTGTCACCGTCGTACCGCCCGCCCCGCCCCTCCGTGAGCAGCACCATCAGGTCGACGAAGGCGAGCCCGAAGCCGCGCACGAGGACGGGGTCGCCGGGCGCGAGCGAGGACAGGTCGCTGTCGGCCGTGAAGTCGGGCGGCAGATGGACCAGGTCGTGGGCATGGGCGTACGTCGCCAACTCGCGCTGCTCCTGGTCGAGTTCGGCGTCGAGGTGACCGAGTGCGAGAACGACGAGGTCGGCGAGGAGAGGACGCGGACGGTCCTCCAGCCACACCTGCTGGCGCCCCTCGCGCGGGCCGCTGACGCGCAGGGCCCTGCACGGGTGATGGTGGACGGTGACGTCCGGCGGCAGGGCGGCCACGGCTTGCTCGTGCACCCAGCTCAGGTAAGCCCCTTGCAGCTGGCGGTCGGCGAAGGTGCGGCCGTCGACGGCCGCCCATTCGTGCAGCGTGGGACCGGGGCGCACGGGCCCGTCCATGTTCACCGTCTCGTCGGTGAACATGGTGACGTCCTCGGCGTGCGAGTTCATCCACAGCAGCGGCGACTGCGCCTCGCGCCAGATGCGTCCGGCGCCCGGCGGATGAGGGTCGACGAGATGGATGTCGAGGCCCGAACCGGCGTACAGCTCAGGCGCGTTGGCGGCGATGCGCTCGATGAGACCGGTCCCCCGCGGCCCGGCCCCGACGATCACGAGAGTGGGCTTCATCGGGCGCGCTCCGAACCGCGCGCGTAGTACTTCTCGACGTAGTACTGGCCGACGCTGAGCACCGAGGTGACGACGGTGTACCAGATGGTGGCGACCGTCAGCAGCGGGATGACCTGGTAGGTGCGGTGGTAGACCAGCTGCACCGAGAAGAGCAGGTCCTGCACGGCGATGACGCTGACGATCGAGGTGCCCTTGAGGGTGCCGATCAGCATGTTCCCGGCGGGCGGCACGATGGAGCGCATCGCCTGCGGCAGCACGATCCGCCACCAGCGGCGCCACCGGCTCAGCCCGAGCGCCTGCGCGGCCTCGATCTGTCCGCGGTCGACGGAGAGGATGCCGCCCCGGACGACCTCGGCGGCGTACGCGGCCTCGTGCAGGGTGAGCCCGATGATCGCGACCGCGATCGGGGTGAACAGATTGACCGTCTTCACACCGAGGAGCTGCGGATACAGTGCCCCGATGTTGAACCACAGCAGCAGCTGCACCAGGATCGGAATCGACCGGAACAGCCACACATAGCTCCAACTGACGCTGCGCAGCACGGGGTTGGCGGACAGTCGGGCCGCCGCGAGCAGCGCCCCCAGTACGAAGCCGAGCACCATCACCACAGCCGTCAGCCACAGCGTGAGCCACAGGCCGCGCAGTACGGAGTCCGAGGTGAAGTAGTCGCCGACCACACCCCACTGGAACGCCTTGTTGCGGACGACGGAGGTGACGGCGAGCCCGAGCAGGACGAGCACGGCGACGGCGGCCGTCCACTGACCGAGACGACGCTGCGGAACGATCCGCAGGGAGTCGGCCTGCTCCGGTATGTCCGGCGCGGCGGACGTTTTGGCGAGGGTGTCGGAAGACATGCGGAAGACTCCGTGACGTAGGTCGAACACGGTTGCCTTCACACGGAGCGCCTCGCGGCGCCGTACGGCCGAGCCCCTCAGCAGGGCCGTCCACCGAGAGTACGGGCCCGTTTCCCCCCGCTGTCAAGGCTGTCCATACTGTGAGCGGTACGTCTCAAGTCAGTTGACGCACAACCGGATGCCTGTTCCACTTGGCCCATGCATCCACAGCAGTGGCTGGTCAAGCGCTCCCACATCGACTTCGGTCGAGTGTGGTCCTCTTCCTGTTGAGCTGACCCACTGCGCGCCCTGATCACTTGATCCCTTGATCCCTTGATCAGTCCGATCGCTCGATCCCTTGGTCAAGCGGGCGCCTTTCGCGTTCTCCCTCCCTTTCGCCTTCACACGCGCACCCCTCCCCTCGGGTTCTGCTCACTCTTGCTCTCAGGAGACCGCACACCATGCGTACGTCCACGCGTACCCGTTATCGGCATTTTGCTCCCTTTGTCATCATCACCTCGACAGCCCTGCTCCTCACGGCATGCGGCTCCGGGTCGCACGACACGACCGGCACCGCGGCGAACGCGGCGGCGGCCAAGGCCGACAAGATCCCCACCACGGACGTCGTCTCCGACATCACGAAGGACGAGGCCGCGGCCAAGCTGCTCCCGTCCGGCGTCACCAGCCTCACCGTGGCGGTCGCCGTCGGCGGTACGCCGCCCGGCACGACGTACCTGGGCGACGGCAAGACGCTGACGGGCCAGGACGTCGACTTCGCGGACGCCGTGGCCAAGGTGCTCGGCATCGGGCTCAAGACGGAACAGGCCAGCTTCGAGGCGATCCTGCCGGCCCTGGACAGCGGCAAGTACGACTTCGGCGCCAGCAACTTCGGCGTGACCGACGAACGGCGCAAGACGATCGACTTCGTCACCTACATCAACGACGGCCAGGGCTTCGCCACTCGAAAGGACAGCAAGCTCGCCAAGATCACCGACCTCAAGCAGCTGTGCGGCCTGAACGTCGCGACCGGCGCGGGCACCACCTTCGAGGCGACGCTGGAGGAGAACAAGAAGGTCTGCACCGACGCCGGCAAGAAGGCGTACAAGGTGCAGACCTACAGCGAGCAGGGCGCGATCTGGTCCTCACTCCAGCAGGGCCGCAGCGACATCGTGATGAGCACCATCAACGGCCTGCGCTACGCCGTCGCCCAACAGCAGGGCGTCAAGTTCCTCAACGAGTTCCACCGCCTCGACGTCGGCTTCGCCTTCAAGAAGGACACCAAGCTCGCCCCCGCCTTCCAGGCCGCGGTCAACCACCTGATCGCGAACGGAACCTACGAGAAGATCCTGAAGAAGTGGGGCACGACGGCTTCGGCTATAGCAAAGTCGGAGATCTCCCCGCCAGAGCTGAAGAACTGAGGGACCCGAGCATTCCCCGCGCCCAGCGCAGGAGCGCCCCCAAGGGGCGCGGGGAACTGCGCGCCCAGCCACGGCCGACCCGCTGCCTGCAGCCGGTCAGCACCCCGGTCGAACCGGGGTGATCTCCAGGCGGGCGTTGTCGGCGGTGACACACGCCCGGTCGCCGCCTTCGGTGTGACGTCCACTGAAGTGCCTTATGAGGAGGACGAGTCACTGGCAGGGGGAAAAAGTTTGGCGGCGTGATCGCCCACGCCGCCGTGTACGCGGTTCGTCACAATCCGCAGTCGCAGCACGAGCAGCATTCACAGCACTCGCAGATCTCACAGGCCTCGCAGCAACTGCAGTCACAGTCGCAGTTGCCGAGGCAGCCCTCGCGCTTCTTTCGCGACCACGGTCCCTCGAATTCGTCGGCACAGCACACCTTGCAGGTGCAGCACACGCCGATCGCGGCCGCGCACCCGGCCCAGAAGCCCCGCTTGCCGGGCCCGGGCGGCGGGAAGGAGGGACCGCCGGCGGAGGGGTTGCCGCCGCCGGCGTAAGGATTCTGCCCGTCGTACAAACCCGGCGGGCTCTGCGGGTTGTACGGCCCACCGTGCTGCGGCGGCCCGAAGGCACCCCGCGCACCGTCCGCGTGGGCCTGATGGCCGCATCCCGAGGTCCCGAACGCGCGGTCCACCGACCGCCCCAGCTCGTGCGCGAGCAGGAGATGGGCCAGCTTGCCGTCCGTGAACTCCACCTCGCGCAGCGCGAGCCGTATCCCGTGCAGAGCGTCATCGGCGAGCCGGCGCGCCTCCACGAGCGGGGTGCCGGTGGCCGTGAGCGGGTTCCACGCTCCCGACGCGGCGTCAGTCTCCTGGTCCTCCACGGCGTCCAGCAGATGCGCGAGCCTCCCGAAGAGCCGGCCGGCCTCGGCGAGCGGCTCGGCGTTGCCCGGCCGCCCGGCCAGGACAGCCGTGTGCGCGAAGGCGGCGGCGGTCGCGGTCTCGGTGGGCTCGGTGACGACTCGCAGCGGCGTCCCGGGGCCGGCGAGCGCCTCGATGCCGACCTGCCGGTCGACGGCGTCGACGAGTACGGCGGTGTCGAAGCCCACGTCGGATCCGGTACGGGCCCCGGCGCGCCCCCAGCTCACGGCGACCCGGCGGGCGGCGAGCGCCACCGGCCTGCGCGCCAACAGCCCGTCCTTGTCCGCCACGTGGTCGCGCACCTTGGCCGAGGCCAGCACCAGCGAGACGGCGGCGGCGAGGCGGGCTCCCTCACCCTGCGCGACGGACGCGGTCCGCATCCCGCGCAACGGGCACGGCCCCGCCGTACGCCGCCACCCTCCCCCAGGCTCGGCTCCGCTCGCCCGGGGGGACCCCCCTGTGCGCTCGACCTGAGCCTCCGTCAAAACCGATATCAGCAGACCGTCGTAATTGGTGACAACCCGAGCGAACTGTCCGTGGTCGGTGCGCAACGCGAGACAGAGTCCGCACAGATGCGCCATCCACTGTGTCTTGAGCCCCTCACCGAGGCGGTGGCTGCAGGGCCTCACGATTCCGAACACGACACTCCCCCGTGCCTCGTACGACGTTGAGCTGCGGCATCGTACCGACCCCCTCGTTCACCCGTACGCCCTACCCGTCACCCGAACGCCGTCGAGAATCATATTTCACTCACAGTCAGCAGCCGTACACGGCAAGACCCTTGGGACACGCGGGCTCTCGACGAATTCGCTGTGCACCAGTACCGTCACGAAACCCCCGCGCGGCGTCTATCCACTTGGCGCGACATCCGCATCATGGACGACCATGGGGATGCGGAAAGCAAGAAAGACCGCTGTGAGAGGAGGCGTCCATGGGATCGGTGCGCAAGGCGAGTGCCTGGCTTGGCCTCGTCGACGACAACGATGACGAGCGTTACTACGACGACGACAACTACGCCGAAGGACAGGACTCCGGCGATGCCTGGGTCACGGACCCGCGCGTGAAGGTCGCGTCCGAGACGGCGGAAGAGACTGGCCGCCGGATCGGCACGGTCACCCCGGACAGCTTCCGGGACGCACGCGGCATTGGCGAACTCTTCCGGGACGGCGTCCCGGTCATCATCAACCTCACGGCCATGGAGCCCGCCGACGCCAAGCGCGTGGTGGACTTCGCGGCCGGCTTGACCTTCGGCCTGCGCGGCACCATCGAGCGGGTCGCCACCCGGGTCTTCCTGCTGACCCCTGCCAACACCGAGATCGTCAGCGGTGAGGCCCCGGGGCGCCAGGCGGACGGCTTCTTCAACCAGAGCTGAGGCAGGGCCGCTCACCGGCCCTGCTCTCCGGTGCTCGACTCACCGAAAGGCGTCGAGTCCGGTGAGCGCCTTGCCCAGCACGAGTTGATGCATCTCGACGGTGCCCTCGTAGGTGAGCACCGATTCGAGGTTGGTCGCGTGCCGCATCACGGGGTATTCGAGCGAGATCCCGTTGGCGCCGAGGATGGTACGGGCGGTCCGGCAGATCTCGATCGCCTCCCGTACGTTGTTGAGCTTGCCGAAGCTGACCTGCTCGGGACGGAGCCGTCCCGCGTCCATGCGCCGCCCCAGGTGGTGGGCGAGCAGAATCCCCTTGTGCAGTTCCACGGCCATGTCGGCGAGCTTGGCCTGGGTGAGCTGGAAGCCGCCGATGGGCCGCCCGAACTGCTCGCGCGTCTTCGCGTACTCGACGGCGGCCTCGAAACTGGCCCGCGCGGCGCCCATCGAGCCCCACACGATGCCGTACCGCGCGTGCGACAGACAGCTGAGCGGGCCCTTGAGCCCGGTCACGTCCGGCAGTACGGCGTCGGCGGGCAGCCGTACGTCGTCGAGTACGAGCTCGCTGGTGATGCTCGCCCGCAGGGACCACTTGTGCTTGATCTCGGGAGCGGAGAACCCGGGGGCGTCGGTGGGCACGACGAACCCCCGGATCCCGTCCTCACTCTGCGCCCAGACGACCGCGACCCCGGCCACGGACCCGTTCGTGATCCACATCTTCCGCCCGTTGAGGACCCAGTCGCCGCCGTCACGCTTCGCGTACGTCCGCATGGCGCCCGGGTCGGACCCGTGGTCGGGCTCGGTCAGCCCGAAGCACCCGATGACCTCACCGGCGGCCATGCCCGGCAGCCACCGCTGCTTCTGCTCCTCGCTCCCGAACCGGTGAATGGCGTACATGGCGAGGGAGCCCTGTACGGAGACGAGGGACCGGATGCCCGAGTCGGCGGCCTCCAGCTCCAGACAGGCGAGCCCGTACTGCACGGCGGTCGCCCCCGCGCATCCGTACCCCTCCAACGACATCCCGAGCGCCCCGATCCCGCCCAGCTCGCGCGCCAGCTCCCGGATCCCGGGCAGCTCGCCCTTCTCGTACCACTCGGCGACGTACGGCAGCACCCGGTCCGCGGCCCATGTCCGTACGGTGTCCCGGATCGCCAGGTCCTCCGGGTCCAGGAGGTCGTCGAGGCCGAGGGGGTCGGTGGGATCGAAGGGCGGGAGCTTCGGGGACGCGGACATGGGGGCAGCCTCCGGCACGCTAAAACTAGCACCGCTAGTTACGGTCTCGCCCCGACGGTACGACCCAGCGTCCCGCACGTCCAGTACCTCTCCCACCCACGCACCCCCGTTTCCAGCACGCTGACAAGTACGGCTCCCGGTTCCATCGGGGGCTCGGGTGGCTGTTCCCCGCCGCGACGGTGCTCAGCCGCCGACAGCGGGCAACCCCCACAGGAGACCCGCACGGGAGACCCGCACGTGTCGACGTACCTGGAAACGGGTGGTGCGTGGGCGGGAGAACCTTCGGCTACGCCGAGACGCGGGACTCCGCAACTCCCCGGGGCGCCGGAATCTCCGCCGAGCCCGCCGCGGGCACCCCGCACTCCATGACCCGAGGCAACCGCAACGCCATCCCCGCCCCCAGCAACAACAACCCCGCACTGACGAGCAACGACACATGCAGCCCGTGCACGAAGGAGTCCCGAGCCGCATGGCGCAGAGCCGCACCACGCACCCCGCCGAGCCGCGCGGCGACGTCGTACGCCTCCCCCAACGAATGCCCCGCCGCAGCGGAGTCCCCCGCCGAGACCCCCGGTACGGACGACAGTCCGGGCGCGTACGCCGCGTTCATCACACTCCCCAGAAGCGCGATCCCGATCCCCGCCCCCAGCTGGTAGGAGGTCTCGCCGATCGCCGCCGCCCCACCCGCCTGCGCCGGCGGCGCCTCACTCAGCATCGACTCGTACGCCCCGAAGAGCGTCGTCTCCAGCCCGAACCCGAGCAGCACGAACCCGAGCAGCAGCAGCCCCGTGTTGTCGTCCCCGCCCATCGCGGTGAGCGTGACAACCGCCACCGCCGTGAGGCAGAACCCGAAACAGACCATCGCGCGCGGCCCGAACCGCCGCAGCAGCCGCGCCCCCGCGAGCCCCGCGGCCATCGCCGCGAAGGTGAGTGGCAGCAGCCGCAGCCCGGTCTGCAGGGGCGAGAGCCCGAGGACCAGTTGCAGGTACTGCGCGGCGATCAGCTCAAGGCCGACCAGCGCGAGCATGGCGAGGACGATGCAGCCCACGGACGTACTGAACGCGGGCCGCGAGAACATCCGCAGGTCCACCAGCGGATGCGCACGCCGTCGCTGGCGCCGTACGAAGGCGAACATCAGCGCGCCGCCCACGACCAGCGGCGCCAGCGTGAACGGACCGAACGGCGCTTCTCCGCCGCCGAGCCGCTTGACTCCGAGCACGATCCCGAAGAGCCCGGCGGCGGCCATCAGGGCCCCCACCACGTCCCAGGGACCGTCGCGGTCGCCGTAGGACTCGGGCAGCAGCAGCCGTCCGATCGGCAGGCTGATCAGCATCAGCGGGATGTTGACGAGGAAGACCGATCCCCACCAGAAGTGTTCGAGGAGGAAACCGCCGAGCAGCGGCCCGACCGCCGCGCCCACCGCGGCGACCGCGCTCCAGATGCCGATCGCGAGCGCCCGCTCGCGCCGGTCGGGAAAGACCTGGCGCAGGATCGACAGGGTCGCGGGCATGATCATCGCTCCGCCGACGCCGAGCAGGGCGCGCGCGCCGATGAGGACCTGGGCGTTGCCGGCGAGCGCGGCGATCCCGGAGGCGACGCCGAAGAGTCCGTATCCGAGGAGGAGCACACGTCTGCGGCCCACCCGGTCACCCAGCGTGCCGAAGAGGATCAGCAGCGCGGCACAGACGAGCGGGTAGACGTCGACGATCCAGAGGAGTTCTATCGCGCCGGGCTTGAGGTCCTCGGTGACGGCGGGCACCGCGACGTGCAGCACGGTGGCATCGAGGGCCACGAGGAGCAGGCTGGCGCACAGCACCACGAGGACGACCCAGCGGTTGGCACCGGCCCCGGCTCCGGCCTCCCGACGGCGACGCGCGGCGGCCGTGGTCGTCCCGGACATGTACGTACCTCCCAGATGTTCCCTCGCGTTCGGCGATCCGCTGGGTGGGGACTCCCTGCGGCTGCGGTCCGGGAGGAGCGGGGTCCCGGACGCACGCATCAAAGGCGAGTGAGCGGCCAGCGTACGCGAGTTCCTGTCTCATACACGTGGCAGACCTCTCACGTTCTCCTTACCGAGCATGTGGCGTGCGCCACGCTCCCCTGGGGCATCACGCCCCGGACGGCCGCCCGGTTCCGCCCGCCGTCGATAATCGAGCCCGTGACCGATCTTGAGACGCCCCTCGCGACGCCGCCCGGCGCGAGCGCACCGCGCCGGGCCGCGCCCGCCCTCCTCGGGTACGCCGCGGTACGGGCCCTGGGCGTCCTCACGCTCACCCTGTGGAGCGCGGCGAACGGCAAGAGCGCCCACAAACTGCTGACGGCCCGCTGGGACTCGCTCTGGTACACCCGCGTCGCCGATCTCGGCTACGGCTACGAGGTGCGGCTGCCCAACGGCGACGTCCACTCGAACCTCGCGTTCTTCCCGCTGCTGCCCTGGCTGGAGCGGCTCGTCTCGGCGCTCGCCCCTCTGTCGTACGCGGATGCCGGGCTGCTGGTCAGCACGCTGGCCTCGCTCGCCGCGGCCTGGGGGATCTTCACCGTCGCGGACCATGTGTACGGCCCCCGCGTGGGCGTCTGCGCGGCGCTGGTCTGGGCGGTGCTGCCCGTCGGCATCGTGCAGTCGATGGCGTACAGCGAATCCCTGTTCACGGCGCTCGCCGCCTGGTCGCTCTACGCGGTGCTGACCGGCCGCTGGGTGACGGCGGGCCTGCTCGCCGCATTCGCCGGCCTGACCCGCCCGGTGGGAGCCGCGGTGGTGGCGGCCCTGTGGGTGGCGGCCATCACCTCGTTCGTGCGGGATCGGAGCGCGCACCCCGCGCACGGCGCGTCCCGGCTCCGGCGCGCCCTCGGCATGCTCCTCGCGCCGCTCGGCGCCGCCGGGTACGTGCTCTGGGTCGGCCGTCGCACGGGCAAGGGGCCGCTCGGCTACCTCGACGTCCAGGCGGGCTGGCGCAACGGATTCGACGGCGGGTACGCGTTCGCCCGCTTCGTGGGCGACAAGTTCACCTCATTTCCGTCGGCTCTGGCCGGCGTCGGACTGATCGTCGGAGTCGCGCTGATCGTCTGGCTGTACGTGACGTGCATACGACAGCACCAGCCGCCGGCTCTGCTGGTGTACGCGGGGATCGTCCTCGCGCTCGCCCTGTGCGCGTCGAGCTACTTCGGCTCGAAACCGCGCCTCCTGCTGCCCGCCTTCCCCCTCCTGTTCCCCCTCGCGCTGGCCCTGGCCCGACTGCGTACGTCCAGGTCAGCGCTGATTCTCGGTGGTGTGGCGATGGCCTCCGCGCTCTACGGGGCGTTCTGGCTGAACGGCTCCGGTCCGCCATGATCCACTCGTTGACGCTCGGTGAGCGGCCGGAGAATTCCACCCCAGGATTCGGTGAACGAATTCAAAAGTGGCATAAAACCGGAGCCCGAGCCGATCAATGGAATTGAAGGATCGGGACGCCGATGATTAGAGAATCATTGGAATTAAACATCACCCTGAGAGGAATCCCACATCACATCGTCATCACAAAGCGAGTGATTCGGCCTGGAACGCAGCTCACTCGCTGTAACGTCGATTGAGTGCGTACCGAACGAAACCTCACCCGTCTGGACCGGGTCTTCGCCCGGTTGGACCGTGAGCCGGAACGGCCGGCGAACATCGATGTGCCGAAGATGAGCAGGCACAGGGTTGTGCTCTTCGGAGCCACCCTGGCCTTCTACGTGGCCATCGTGTGGGCCGTTGCGATCACGTCGTGGCTGGTCCGGTTCGACTGGCAGGTCATGTTCTTCCGGCCCTATCAGCAGTGGCCGGAGATCCACGCGTTCCTCGACTACTACGTGGTGCTGGGCCAGCGCGGCCCCACCGCCGTGATGGTCGCCTCATGGCTCGGCTGGCGCTCCTGGCGGCAGCACACCCTGCGCCCGCTGCTCACGCTGGGCGCCTCGCTGCTGCTGCTCAACATCACGGTCGGCGCCGCGAAGCTCGGCATGGGCCGCCTCGGCCCGCACTACGCCATCACGATCGGCTCGAACGAGATGGGTCTCGGCGGCGATATATTCCCTTCGGGCCACACCGCGAACGCCGTCGTGACCTGGGGAATCCTGGCCTATCTGGCATCCACCCCGCGGGCGAGGCGCTGGCTGTCGGCGCTGTCCGCCGTGACCTCGCTCGGCGTCGGCCTCACCACCGTCTACCTCGGTACGCACTGGCTGAGCGATGTGCTGCTGGGCTGGGCCGCCGGTCTGCTGATCCTGCTGGCGCTGCCGTGGTGCGAGCCGCTGATCGCCCGCGCCGAGACCGGACTGTTCACCCTGCGCGACGCCTGGCGCGCCCGCCGCCGCCGTGCGGTGCCCGTCCCGGCCGAGGCTCCGGTCGGCTCCCCGGTCGGTGCGCCCGTGCTGGTCAAGCAGTCCGTCCCGGTGGACGAGGAGATTCCGGCGCGCGGTGCGGTGCCCACCGCCCGCCCGCCCCGGACGCCGGTCTATCTGGCGCCCGGACCGCACACGACCCGGTCGGAGCGCACCCCGGTCACTCCGGTCGGCAGCCGCCGTCCACCGCACTCGGACCGCGTGGCGCGCGCCACCACGACGACGTCCGCCCGGCCGCTGACAGGCGGCTGAGCCGCAACGGACCGATCATGGAGTACAGCGGGGCCGGTACGCACAACCTCCCCGCACAGCGAAGGCCCCCGGCTCGTGAGCCGGGGGCCTTCGCCCGTTCCGTGGATTGGGCCTCCCCGCCCGCGGGGATTGGGCCTCCCCGCCTGCGTGGATTCGGCCTCCGCGGCCTCAGCCCTTCCAGCAGCGGGTCACCCGGCCGTCGGTGACCTCGAAGTTCAGCCGCCCCACGCGGTACTCCATGGTGATGATCGCGCCGGGCGGCAGCGAGCGCACCGTGGACCAGCCGTGCTCCCTGGCGCGGTGCTCGGCGTTCCTCTCCTCCAGGCCTACGTAGGCCTGCGGACTGTCCTGGGGCTCTGCGGGCGGGGTGGGAATGGGTGCCATGACCGCCACGTTAGGCGGCCGACCTCGGCGGGGGAAGTCCGGGCAGGAGACCATGCGTCACTCGTGCCCCTCCGGTCACGCTTCTGTCACAGGATCACGACACGCGTTTCGGCCGAACTCCGTCACACGTACGAGGGGTTCCGTACGTGTCCCGCACGCCTTCGAACGTAATTCGGGACTACCTTGACGCCGTCCCGAATAACCCAATGGAAAGTGCGGAGTCCCCGATCGAGATCCCGTGGGGCGAAGCCTTTCCATTCCGATTCCGGGGCATGTCGCGGAAGCTGACACCGCATAGGAAATGCACGGTTCCAGCACAGAACCCCCGCACATCCTCTGTCGGAGCGCGGAGCGACGCGAGCACCACGGCGTGAGCTTCGG
The DNA here is from genome assembly GCF_044768965.1 of Streptomyces sp. NPDC090798. Classification (NCBI taxonomy): domain Bacteria; kingdom Bacillati; phylum Actinomycetota; class Actinomycetes; order Kitasatosporales; family Streptomycetaceae; genus Streptomyces; species Streptomyces sp. NPDC090798. The sequence goes on along the minus strand of NZ_JBIVXA010000003.1, from coordinate 53,661 downwards.
TCCGGCCCACGGCGCGACGGCGAAGGGGCGAGCAATGGGCACGGACACCGCGCGGGCGACGGCGCGACCCGTACACAGGAGGCAGCGGCCGGGGCGGCTCGCCGTGGACTGGCTCACCACGACGGACCACAAGAAGATCGGCCACCTCTACCTGATCACGTCCTTCGCCTTCTTCCTCATCGGCGGTCTGATGGCGCTGGTGATGCGCGCCGAACTCGCCCGGCCCGGCCTGCAGATCGTGGACAACAACCAGTACAACCAGTTGTTCACCCTGCACGGCACGATCATGCTGCTGCTGTTCGCCACCCCGACCTTCGCCGGGTTCGCCAACGAGATCATGCCGCTGCAGATCGGATCCCCGGACGTCGCCTTCCCCCGCCTGAACATGCTGTCGTACTGGTTCTTCCTCTTCGGCGGCCTGATCGTCCTCGGCTCGTTCATGGTGCCCGAGGGGCCCGCCTCCTTCGGCTGGTTCGCCTATGCCCCGCTCAACAGCCTTGAACGCTCGCCGGGTATCGGCGCCGACATGTGGATCATGGGCCTGGCACTGACGGGCTTCGGCACGATCCTCGGCGCGGTGAACTTCATCACGACCATCGTCGGGATGCGGGCCCCCGGCATGACGATGTTCCGGCTGCCGATCTTCACCTGGAACATCCTCTTCACCTCGATCCTCGTCCTCTTCGCGTTCCCGGTGCTCGCGGCGGCGCTGCTGGTCCTGGAGGCGGACCGGCAGTTCGGGTCGGTGGTGTTCGAGGCGGCCAACGGCGGCGCACTGCTGTGGCAGCACTTGTTCTGGTTCTTCGGGCATCCCGAGGTCTACATCATCGCGTTGCCGTTCTTCGGGATCATCACGGAGATCCTGCCGGTCTTCAGCAGGAAGCCGGTCTTCGGCTATCTGACGCTGGTCGCCGCGACGATGACCATCACCGGTCTGTCGATCGTGGTGTGGGCGCACCACATGTTCGCGACGGGCGCGGTGCTGCTGCCGTTCTTCTCCTTCATGTCGTTCTTGATCGCGGTGCCCACGGGGGTCAAGTTCTTCAACTGGAGCGGGACGATGATCAAGGGCTCGCTCTCCTTCGAGACGCCCATGCTGTGGGCCATCGGCTTCCTGGTGTCGTTCCTGTTCGGCGGTCTGACCGGAGTGATCCTGGCCTCGCCGCCGATGGACTTCGAGGTCACCGACTCGTATTTCGTGGTCGCGCACTTCCACTACGTCGTCTTCGGCACCGTCGTCTTCGCGACCTTCGGCGGCTTCTACTTCTGGTGGCCCAAGTTCACCGGCAAGATGCTCGACGAACGGCTCGGCAAGATCCATTTCTGGACGCTCTTCATCGGCTTCCACACGACGTTCCTGGTGCAGCACTGGCTGGGTGCCGAGGGCATGCCGCGCCGGTACGCGGACTATCTGGCCGCCGACGGCTTCACGACGCTCAACACCGTGTCGACGATCGGCGCGTTCCTGCTGGGCATGTCCACGCTGCCGTTCCTCTACAACGTCTGGAAGACGTCCCGCTACGGCACGAAGGTCGAGGTGGACGACCCCTGGGGCTTCGGCCGCTCCCTGGAGTGGGCGACCTCGTGTCCGCCGCCCCGGCACAACTTCGTCACGCTGCCCCGGATCCGCTCCGAGAGCCCGGCGTTCGACCTGCACCATCCCCAGTACGGGGCGATCACTCAGGGGAGCGCTCCAGCGCCCGGGACAGCCGGTCCCGGGCCGTCCTGATCGCCTCGGTGAGTTCGGCCGGCTCCAGGACCTCGAACTCGAAGCCCATCAGCATCACGTGAATCACCATCACGTCGAGGCTCGCGGCGCCGGTGCGCAGGACGCAGCTGTCCTCCCCGGAGGCTTCCAGCGTCCCCGCCGAGGGAGAGATCCGCCCGGCCGCCTCCTCCAGGGGCACGAAGAGCCGGACGACCGCCCGCGCGGCGTACGCGCGCGTGGAGACCCCTTTGGAGACGTACGCCGCCAGATCCTCGGCCGGTGGCGTACGGGGGGTGAAGCGGGGTCCGTGCGGAGGCCTGGGGGTGATGCGGTCGGCCCGGAACGTGCGCCAGTCGTCGCGGTCGACGTCCCAGGCGACCAGGTACCAGCGGCGCTCGGTGCACACCAGGCGGTGGGGTTCGACGGTCCGGCGGGTCGGGGAGCCGCCGTGGTCGCGGTACTCGAAGCGCAGCCGCTCACCGTCGCGGCAGGCGTTGGCGAGTTCCGTGAGCACGCCCGGGTCCACGGCGGAGGGCTGGGGGCCACGCAGCATCGGCACGGTGAACGCGTTGAGGGCGCTCACGCGGCGGCGCAGTCGGCTCGGCAGTACCTGTTCGAGCTTGGCGAGGGCGCGTACGGAGGTCTCGCCGATGCCCTCGATGCCCTGTCCGGCGGCCGTGCGCAGCCCGACCGCGACGGCCACCGCCTCGTCGTCGTCCAGCAGCAGCGGCGGCAGCTCGGCTCCCGCGCCCAGCTGGTAGCCGCCCCCCGTGCCCGGGCTGGCGTTGACGGGATAGCCCAGCTCGCGCAGCCGGTCCACATCGCGGCGGATCGTACGGGGCGTCACGCCCAGACGGTCCGCCAGATCGGCCCCGGACCATTCGCGGTGGGCCTGGAGCAGTGAGAGCAACCGCAGCAGTCGTGCCGATGTCTCCAACATGGCGTCGAGTCTGCCAGCCCTTGCGGACAACCACTGTCCGCAAGGTGCTCCCGGGCGCCGGGCGCGGTCAGCCGGCCGCGGTGACCGTCACGGACAGGTCGTTGTCCCGCGTGTAGCAGGGCCCGGCCTCCACCGGGCCGTACAGGGTCTTCACCGGCACCCTCGGGTGGATGAGGAAGGGGCGCTTGTCCGCGATGTCGTCGAGCAGCCGCGCGATCCGTACTCGGGGCCCGCCCTCCCCCGCCGGGCGCAGCCAGAGATCCCAGATGCCGGGCCGCAGGGCGCCGTATGCCACCGTGAAGCCGAACTCCGCCTGCTCCACGGCCACTTCCGCGCGGATCAGCGGACCCACCGCGTCCCGGGGGCAGACCTCGGCATGGGCGTCCGGCGCGAGCGGGATGCCGTACACCCGGCCTCGTACGCCCAGTCCCCGCTCCCCCCGGTACAGCTCGACGGCCTCCGCGTGCGGGGCCCGCAGCCAGCTGCGCACGGAGAGGTCGCCGTGCCGGGTCGCGTACGGGATGCGGACGGCGACATGACCGAGGGAGCCGCTGGGGACCCGGGCGACGAGCGAGCGCAGGTCGTTGACGCCCGGGGCCAGCCGTCGCGGCTCGCCCCCCGCGACCTGGGCGTAGGCGTCCCAGCGGCCCTCGGGCAGGGCGACGCCGCTGGGCAGCGCGGCGCGCAGCCGGCCGTCCCCGGTGGGGGTCAGCGGCAGGCTGACCTCCTCGTGGCCCTCGCGGCGGCGCAGCACCAGGAGCGCGGCGCCCGGCTCACCGGTCTCGGTGACGTCGAAGGTCAGTCCGCCCGCGGAGTCGGCGATGCAGTCGGCGCACGGGGGCACGGCGGCGTCCGGGTCGGCGCGGTGCCGAGCGGTCCGCGGGACCGGCGTCATCATGCGGGCGCCCTTTCGTGCGGGGCGGCACCACCGGGTCCTCCGTCGGATCCGCCTCCTGCCGGGTTAGCCCCCGGGCCCGGGTGAATGGTTGCTTCTCATGTGCACATCAGGGCGCGCAGGACAGCCGAGGCACATCAGGGCTCGTACGACAGTTGCGGCACGTCGAAGCAGTCGCTGTTCATGTCGCCCTGGGAGACCCAGCCCCTGCCGTCCTCCCAGCGGGCCACCGAGACGCAGGCCCGGCGGGTCTTCGGGGGCGTGGGCAGGCGCTCGGAGGTGACGGGGATCAGCAGGCCGTCGGCGGTGTACGGGGCGCCGCGGTTCATGAAGCGGTCGACACACGCGCGTGTGACGCCCGTTTTCGCGCAGGACTTCGCGGCGTCCGTGAACCACATCGCGGCCGCCCAGCCCTCCAGCTGCCATTGGGAGTGCGTCGGCAGGCCCTTGGTGGCGTCCCGGAACGCGCGGACGGCGGCGTCGGAGGTGTCCTCGTAGTTGTGGCTGGATCCGGTCGCCCACAGGGCGTTGCGGCAGCGCGGGGCGTTCTTGTAGTCCGCGGGGACGGTGGAGGTCCAGTTCTGTACGTTGGTGACCTTGGCGATGACCTTGGCGCCGACGTCGTCCATCGCCTTGCACAGCTGGGCGTTGCCGTGCGTGTCGAGGGCGTCGAAGACGAGGTCGGCGCCCTGGGCCTTCAGATCGGCCGCGGCGGCGCGGAAGTTGGGCAGCGCGAAGTCGACCTGTTCGGTGACCACCTGGTAGCCCTCGGCCTTCAGACCCCGGGTGACGAGCCGGGCGTACGCGGCCGACGCGGACTGGTTGTAGGAGATCACGGCGGCCGTACGGGCGCCCTGGACGCGCTTGAAGTAGCGGTAGACCTCGGTGCCGCCGTACAGCTTCCCGCCCCAGCCCGGTGTTCCCTCGCGGGGCGCGAGGCTGCCGTAGATCCCGTAGAGGTGCGGATAGGTGTCGTAGGCCGCGCCGATGGGCTGTCCGCCGATGTCGGGCACCCCGGCGGCGGACACGCGGGAGGCGCCCGCGTAGTCGAGGGCGGTGGTGGCGACGAGGGCGACGACCTTGTCCTCGTCGATGAGCCGGTGCACGCACTCGTTGTCGCCCACGCCGCTGCCGCCGTCGTCGCAGGTGCGCACCTCGACCGGGCGGCCGCCGATGCCCCCGCGCGCGTTGAGTCGGTCGAAGTAGGCCTTGGCCCCGTCGCGGGGGCCGGTGAAGGCGGAGCCGCCGACGGGGCTGGTGGCGCTGGTGACGATGCCGACGCGCAGCGGGGCGGTGCTCTGCGGGGCGGGGGCGGTCCGGTGCTCGAAGTCGCTCTCGGGCAGGCGGCTGCCGCAGGCCGCCGTGGCCAGGACGAGTGCCGTGCCCAGCAGGAGCGGCAGGCCCGCGGCGAGGACTCCTTCCGGAACACCCTTGGGGCGCACGGCCCCTCAGCAGCCGGCCGGGGTCGCGGATCCGTCGCCGCTCAGCGCGACCAGGGCGCAGAGGGTGTTGTCGGAGACCTTCCAGGTGCCGTTCTCGTAGACGGCCGTTCCGGAGGCGTCCGGCAGGGCGGTCGCGCCCTTCAGGGTCAGCGCGTACGTCACCTCGGCCTCGGCCGGCGCGGTGAACACGACCTTCTGGACCTGGGCCGCGACCTGCTGACCACGCTTGTCGCCGCTGAAGCCCTGGACGACCGCGGTCATGCTGTCGCCGTTCTCCAGGTAGTTCAGTTTGTCCTTGACGGGGACGGACGGGGAGAAGAACTTCTCCCAGTTCCGCCTGACCTGGTTCTCGGCCGCCGCCGGGTCGTCCGGACCGGTCGGACTGGGCGACGCGCCGCTGGGCCGCTCCACGGTGGGGGTGGGCGGAGGGCTCGAACTCCCGCCGCCGCTGCTGTCGCCGCACGCCGTGAGGGCCCCGGCGAGGACGAGCACGACCAGCGCCGCCACCCCCCGGCCGTTGTCCCGCCTGAAGTCGCTCGCGAGAACCATGCTGGCTCACCACCGGGTGTCGGTCCGGGCCGTCCGCGCCCGGAGCTTTCAGGGTCAGCTTCCAGAAGGCATAGTGCAAGTCCATTGGCGGACTTGGAAGACACACAGACACACGACGTCTGGGAGCCCGGATGCGGACATCTCGACTGCGGACCGTGCACCCCGTCCTGTGGGCCGGGTGCGCCGCGCTCGCCGCCGGGGCGGTGCTGTGCGTCATCGGCTGGTACGGCATCTCGGGCGAGCGGTACGCGGAACGGCAGTTGCCCTTCCTCGCGTCCTGCACGGTTCCCGGGGCCGCGCTGATCGTCGCGGGCGCGGTGCTGCTCACGCACGGCACAAGCGCCCTGGCGGCGGCGCGCGTCGAGGAGTTGTACGGGCTGCTGGTGGCGACCGAGCCCGCCGACGCGGAGCGGTCCGAACAGGCGGCCGTGGCGCCGCTCGCCGTCAGCGGGGAGCTGCTGATGGTCCCCGGGGGCACGCTGTGGCATCGCGCGGACTGCCCGCTGGTCGCGGGGAAGCCGGCCGCCGTGCCGGTGGACTCGCGGGTGCTGGCGAGCGGGGAGTTGGGCCCGTGCCCGATCTGTGAGCCGCCCGCGGCCGAGCGGTCGCCCGCGCCGGAGCGGTGATGAGCGGCTCCCTGACGTACGACCTCACGCTGGCCGGGCTCTCGGTCGGCGGCGCGGCGGCGCTCACCGGGATCGGACTGGTCGTCACCCACCGGGCGACCGGGGTGCTGAACTTCGCGCACGGCGCGATCGCGATGGTGTGCGCGTATCTGCTGCGGCAGTTCACGGTGGTGTGGGGCCTGCCGCTCGCGCTCGGTGCCGCGGTGACGCTGCTGCTGGTGGCCCCCGCGATCGGCATGGCCCTGGAGCGGTTCGTCTTCCGCCCCCTGTCCGTCCTCGGCGGTGACCCGGCCCAGACGCTGGTCGCGTCTCTCGGCGTCTTCGTGCTGCTGGTCGGCGGGGCCGCGCTGGTGTGGGGCACCGGGGCGCGCGCGGACGCGCCGACGCTGGTGTCGGCGGACCCGTGGGGGCAGTTGGCGGTCGCTGTCGCACTGGCGCTCGGGGTGGGGGGCGTGACGCGCTGGACGCGCTTCGGCACGGAACTGCGGGCTGTCGTCGACGACCGCTCGCTCGCCGTGCTCGGCGGCGTCGACGCGGACCGGGTGGCCGCCGCGGGCTGGGCGTTCGGCTCCTTCACGGCGGGCCTGACAGGCGTGCTCCTCGCGCCGTACGTACGACTCGATCCGTACGGCATGCCGTTGCTCGTCATGGAGGTGATGGCGGTGGCCGTCGCCGCCCGGATGCGCAGCCTGCCGACGGCCGTCGTGGTGGCGCTGGGTCTCGGGGTCGCGCAGAGTCAGCTGACGCGGCTGCATCCGGCGGGCTGGGCGGAGCCGCTGCTCCAGGCGGTGGGCGCGAACCTGTTCGTGGTGGCCCTGTTGGTCGCGGCGCTCGTCCTGCCGGGGATCGGTGACCGGGACGCGCTGCCGCGTACGGCGACGGCCCGGGTGGCGACGCCCCCGGGCGCGTGGATCGTCGCGGTCGTCCTGTTCCTGCTGCCACTCGGCTTCGCGGGCTCGGACCTGCACACGTCGGTGCAGGTGCCCGCGCTGGGAGTGGTGCTCCTGTCCCTGGTCGTGGTGACCGGCCGCGGCGGTCAGATCTCCCTCGGGCAGGCGGCGTACGCGGGTCTGGGCGCCCTGTTCACCGCGCTGCTGGCCGCCGGCCGCTTCCCCGGACTGCCCCGTCTGCCCGAACTGGCCGCGCTGGCGGTGGCGGTGGTGCTGGTCGCCCCGCTCGGGGTCCTGACCGGCTGGCCGGCGATCAGCCGGCACGGCCTGGCGCTGGCCCTGGCGACGTTCGCCGTGGGGGTGGGCGTCAGCCGATTCGTCTTCGCCCAGCCCTACGCGACCTCGGGGCTGTCCCTGGACCGCCCGGCGGGCTTCGACGGCGACCGCGCGTACTACGTGCTCGAACTGGGGCTGCTGGTGGCCGCGTTGCTGGCGACGGGGGCGCTGCGCCGGGGCCGTACGGGCCGCGCCCTGGCCGCGATGCGCGACCACGCGTCGGGCGCCTCCGCGGCGGGCGTACGGGTCCCTTCGCTGAAGCTGACGGCCTTCGTGGCGGGCGCCGCCCTGGCCGCGCTGGGTGGAGGGATGCTCGGCATGGGTCTGCGCGCCTTCGACGCGACGGCGTACGACCCGGTGCGCGGGCTGCTCTGGTTCGCGGCGGTCGTGGTCCTGGGCGCCGACAGCGCCCTCGGCGCGCTGGCCGCGGCGGCGTTGCTGGTGGGGCTCGACGCGGGGGCGCGCGGCGGGGTCGCAGCGGCGCTGATCGGGGTGCTCGCGGTACTCGTCGGCCGGTTTCCCGGTGGCCCGTACGCGGCCCTGCGCACAGCGACGTCCCGGCTCCGGCCACGCCGCCGGGCGACGCCGACCCCGCTGGGGGCGCGGGTGCGCCGACGGCTGCGGTCGGTGGGGACGGGGCCCACTGACCGACCGACCGCCGGCGAACGGCCGGACGCCACCGAACCGGAACCCGCGGCCGCGCCACCGGGCGTCGGTGACCGCCCGGGTCCCGACGGACCCACGAGGACAGGCCGAGGTCCGGAAGCCGGAACACCCGGGCGGGATACGACGTCCCGCCGGCCGAGCGCCTCGCGCACTCCGGCCGTGCCGACGCCCGGATCTCTGTTCGCCCGACGGATACGGGTCGCCTACGACGGATTCACCGCGCTCGACGGGGTCGAGCTCGAGGTCCGGCCCGGGTGGGTCACGGCTGTCGTAGGACCCAACGGGGCCGGCAAGAGCACCCTGTTCCACTGCCTCGCCGGAACTCTCCGCCCGTCGCACGGCCGGGTGCTGTTCGGCGAACGGGACATCACCCGGCTCGCCGCGCACGCCCGGACCCGGCTCGGTGTCGCGCGGACCTTCCAGCAGCTGGCCGTCTTCCCCTCGTTGACGGTGGCCGAGAACGTGCAGGTGGGGGCGGAGCAGGGCCGGATCGCCGATCCCGCCGCGGCGGAACGGGCGTTGCGGCTGTTCGGGCTCGACGGGCCGGTCCGCGCGCTGCCCGCCGAGGGCCTGCCGACCGGGACGCTGCGACGCGTCGAGCTGGCGCGGGCCCTCGCGGGAAGTCCGCACGTGCTGCTGCTCGACGAGCCCGCCGCGGGCCTGGACACCGCCGAAGTGACCGCACTGGCCCGGGTACTGCGGGCACTCGCCGCGGACGGCACGGCCCTGCTGGTCGTCGAGCACGACCTCGATCTGGTCGCCGACCTCGCCGACGTCGTCCATGTCATGGCCGCCGGACGCGTCGTCACCTCCGGCTCCGCCGACCACGTACTGGAACGGGGGCGCGGATGAACATCTCCCTGCGCCACGCGCGCGTGCGCTACGGCCCCCTGGAGGCCCTGCACGGCGTGAGCCTGGTCGCGCCCGGCCCCGGCCTCACCGTGCTGCTCGGCCGCAACGGCTCGGGCCGTACGACCGCCCTGCGCGCCCTCGCGGGAACCGTGCCGCTGTCCGACGGCACGGTCGTCTGGGACGGGGTGGACGTGACCCGGCTGCCCGCCTTCGAACGGGCCCGGCGCGGGTTGTGCCTGGTCCCGGAGCGCCGGGCCGTCTTCGGCTCGCTCACGGTCCGCGAGCACCTGGAGCTCGCCGGGCCCGACTTCGCTCCCGTCCTCGACGCGTACCCGCAGTTGGAGCCTCTCCTCCCCCGCCGCGCCGGCACCCTCTCCGGGGGCGAGCAGCGCATGCTCGCCCTCTCCCGCGCCCTGCTGGCACACGCGCGCGTGGTGCTCGTCGACGAGCCCGCGCAGGGCATGTCACCGGCGGTCGCGGCCCGTACGTACGAACTCCTCGGCGGCCTCGACGCGTGCGTGGTGGTCGCCGAGCAGCGGCTGCCGCCCGGTCTGCGCGAACGGGCGGGGCGGACGACGTACGTCCATGAACTGCGCCGGGGCGCGGTCGCGTTCAGCGGAGAGGCGGCCGAGGTTCGCCGCCGGCAGACCTAGAACGTCCGACCGGGGTTCACCACACGTGCATGACCCCGGAGTTTGTACCTCTTGGCGCAGACGGGCCAGGCGCCCCACCCCTGGGCGGCCACCACCCGCTTGGCGACCTTGATCTGCTCCTTCCGCCGGGCCAGATCCGCGCGCGGGGCGTACGCCAGGCCGCCGAACGCCACCCAGGTGGACTGCCTGAACTGCAGTCCTCCGTAGTGGTGGTTTCCGGTGTTCGCGTGCCAGCGGCCGCCGCTCTCGCACTTGGCGAGGCAGCCCCAGGGCCAGTGGTCCCGCGTACAGCCGTGCGACACCCGCCCTGCCCACGGGCCGGAGAACGGGGCCGGGAACGGGGACGCGACGGCCGCCCTCGCGGGAACGGGGACGGCCAGGGTGGCGGCGACCGCGGTCGCGGCCACGTACCGCATGCGCTTGCTCAACAGGGGCGACGGCGTCGGCTCGAGGTGCATCGGGTCACGCTAAGCAGCGCCCCGGGCGCGTCCGACCCGCCGCGCCCGGGGTCCCACCCGGTCGGAGGACCGGGTGGGGCGGCGGGATGGAGTCGGGGCTCAGAGGTCGAGCCGCTGGCCGGGCACGATCAGGTCGGGGTCACCGCCGATGACCGCCCGGTTGGCGGCGTAGATCTTCCGCCAGGTCGTTCCGTGCCGCTCCGCGATGCCGCTCAGGGTGTCGCCGCCGCGGACGGTGTAGTCACCGCGGGACGCCGCGCGGTTCGTGTGGCCGGATGCGCGCGCCGGGGCCTCGGACGTCTGTGCGGGGGCCGACTTGCCAGTCCACTTGGTGGGAGCCGACTCGGAGGCCGACTTCGACGTCGACTTGGGTGCCGCCTTGGGGGCCGACTTCGTGGTGGCCGACCCTCCGGACGACGCGGCGCCCGAGGACGCCGGTGCGTTGCCGTACGCTCCGGCCCGCGCCGAACAGGTGGGCCAGGCGCCCCATCCCTGTGCGTTCTGGACCTTGGTGGCGACGGCTATCTGGGCGGACTTGGAGGCCTTGTCGGCGGTCGACGCATAGGCCGAACCGCCGTACGCCCGCCAGGTGCCGGCGGAGAACTGCAGTCCTCCGTAGTAGCCGTTGCCGGTGTTGATGTGCCAGTTTCCGCCGCTCTCGCACTTGGCGATGCGGTCCCACACTCCGCCGTCGGCCGCGGCGGCGTTGCCGGTCGCGGCGAGCAGTCCGAGCGGGGCGAGCAGAGCCGCCCCGGTGAGGACCGCCGTCGTACGCGTCGTACGAACCTTACGAGTGTTATCGGCACATGCGGACATGTAGTTCCCTCTCGAAACACCCGGGATCCCCCAAGACGGGGCGCGACTTCCTGCGCGTAGGACGCGGTCGTCGTGCTCCGCCCCGTCCGCCGGAGGTGGTGCTGCGAACCAGTCGTACGGTTCGGCCGGCGGACGTACCCGAGCGGTGCTCTGTGCACACGGCCGAGAAATCTATGGAGCCGGTCGCCCCGATATCAACCAACTCCATGTCATTCGAGGCCAGTTCACAGTTACCGCGGGTATCGGCGATTTTCAGCCACCCACTTCATAGGCTGATTTCAGGATTTGTCGACCAGCCGCTCAAGTGACCTGTGACCCACTTCACGGAACCAACTTCCTTGAACAGGCACGAAGTTGGCTTGGAGTAACAGATTCCGCACAAGGGATCACCCTGCGCGTCGGATGGTTCGATTCCGTTCGTTCCCGGGCGTGACTCCGGCCACAGATCGCCCGTTGTCATCTTCATGAGCCGGGACCCCCGGATTCATGGGCCGGGAGCCACCCGGCATCGCCACGCACCGCATCCCGAGGAGCCACCCGTGCCGCGCATGCTCGACGTCAGCGACGACGTACGCGCCGAGATCGGCGACGAAGAAGCCGACCGGCTGCTCGCCGGAGAGAACGCCCCGGGCAGTTACGACTGCACGTCCTGCCGCACCCCGGGCGACTCGGAACAGGAGCGCACCAGCACCGTCCTGTTCATCGGCGACGAGACCGCCGTCCTCGCCTTCGCCCACGCCACCTGTCTGCCCTCACAGGTCGTCCAGGTCACCGAGGAGCAACTCCAGGGCGCCGTCCGCTCGATCAACCCCGACGGCGTGCCCACCCAGGCCGCGCCCGAGCAGGCCGTGCTCGGCGTGACCAGTGGACTCATCCTGATCAGCGGCGAGTTGCACCCCGCGCTCGTCGTCGAGCCGACGGGGCCCATCGTGCGGCCCGGCTCGACGGACATCGGTGACGACTTCCTGCCGCTCCTCATCGAACAGGGGTTCATGCCGGTGACCGAGCTGAGCTCGGTGCCGCCGGTGCTGCACGGGTGGTCCGTGCTGCTCGCCATGGGGCAGTTGCACGCCGTGCTCCAGCCGGGCACCGGGGGCGGGTCGCCCGTCGCCTGGTGGCAGGCGCACCAGGCGCTCCAGGTCGCGGAGAGCTGGCGGGCCGCCGCCAACAAGCACCAGCAGGTGCTGCTTTTCGCGGCGCCGGTCGGGTCGATCGGGCGGCAGCCGCGGGAGGATCTGCTGCGAGACGCGCTGGACAAGGCGGCGGCGAACGGGAAGTTGGTGGCGGCCGCGATGCCGCTCGCCGGAACGTGAGCGTTCCACTGGGTTGAGCGTGAGCGTTCCACTGGGTTGAGCCGGGGAGCTGCGGTGCGTCGCCTTGTGCGGGTCCGTCGTGGCTGGTCGCGCAGTTCCCCGCGCCCCTGAAGGGCTTGTGCCCCTGGCGGGGCGGGGGAAGCAAAGGTGTGACCGCATCTGTTGGGCTGTGGGGTCGTTGGCACATACGTGCACACCTACGACGCCCCCCGCCGCCAGCCCTTCCAGCCGATCCCGGCCGCGCGAGCGGCTCAGGATCCTCCGGGCGCCCCATCGGCCACGCCGATCTATGACGCGCTCTACGCCGAGTGGGTCAGATCGTTCAGAGCCCTGCCCGGCGACCGCCACGGCGAGGACGAGCTCGGCTTCACGGCTTTCGGGATCCTGACGCAGGGTTCCAGCGCGTACGGAAGCGGATCCTCGTACCCCTCGTCGTACAGCTCCTACAGCGCGGGCGCGTACTCCGCGCGCAACGGCGGCTCCCAGCACGGTCACGGCGCGTCGACGACCGGCGTCTGGCAGCCGGTGGCGCGTCAGCACGGTACGGGACTGCACCACATCCCGGCCGCGCTGCCGCCCGCGCCCCGCAGGGGGCTGTGAGCAGAAACGGTTGAACAGGTGAGGGGCGGCTCCCATGGGAGCCGCCCCTCACCTGTCGCTACGTCACTTCTTCTTGGTGCCGCGCTTCTCGCGCACCCGTACGGAGATATGGATCGGCGTCCCCTCGAAGCCGAACTCCTCGCGCAGCCGGCGCTCGATGAAGCGCCGGTAGCCGTGCTCGATGAAGCCGGAGGCGAAGAGCACGAACCGCGGGGGCTTGGTGCCGGCCTGCGTACCGAAGAGGATGCGGGGCTGCTTGCCGCCGCGGACCGGGTGCGGGTGGGCGGCGACGAGCTCGCCGAGGAACGCGTTCAGACGGCCGGTCGGGACGCGGGTCTCCCAGCCGTCCAGGGCCGTCTCGATCGCGGGGACGAGCTTCTCCATGTGCCGTCCGGTGCGCGCCGAGACGTTCACCCGGGGGGCCCACGCCACCTGGAGGAGCTCGGTATCGATCTCCCGCTCCAGGTAGTAGCGGCGCTCCTCGTCGAGGGTGTCCCACTTGTTGAAGGCGAGGACGATCGCGCGGCCCGCCTCGACGGCCATCGTCACGATGCGCTGGTCCTGTACGGAGATGGTCTCGGACGCGTCGATCAGGATGACCGCGACCTCGGCCTTCTCGACGGCGGCGGCCGTGCGCAGCGAGGCGTAGTAGTCCGCGCCCTGCTGGAGGTGGACGCGCTTGCGGATGCCCGCCGTGTCGACGAACTTCCAGGTGATGCCGCCGAGTTCGATGAGCTCGTCGACCGGGTCACGGGTGGTGCCCGCGATCTCGTTGACGACCACACGGTCCTCGTTGGCCACCTTGTTCAGGAGCGAGGACTTGCCGACGTTCGGGCGGCCGATGAGGGCGATACGGCGGGGGCCGCCCACCGCGGCACCGAAGGTCTGCGCCGGGGCCTCGGGCAGGGCCTCCAGGACGGCGTCCAGCATGTCGCCGGTGCCACGGCCGTGCAGCGCGGAGACGGGGTGCGGCTCGCCGAGACCGAGGGACCAGAGGTACGAGGCGTCGGCCTCGCCGCTCGGGCCGTCGACCTTGTTGGCGCACAGCACGACGGGCTTGCCGGCCTTGCGCAGCAGGCGTACGACCGCCTCGTCGGTGTCGGTCGCGCCGACCTTGGCGTCGACGACGAAGACGACCGCGTCGGCCGCCTCGATCGCGTACTCGGCCTGCGCGGCCACGGACGCGTCGATGCCGAGGACGTCCTGCTCCCAGCCACCGGTGTCGACGAGCTTGAAGCGGCGGCCCGCCCACTCGGCCTCGTAGGTGACGCGGTCGCGGGTGACGCCGGGCTTGTCCTCGACGACCGCCTCGCGGCGGCCGATGATCCGGTTCACCAGGGTCGACTTGCCGACGTTGGGCCGGCCGACGACGGCGAGGACGGGCAGCGGGCCGTGGCCCGCCTCGTCGATCGCGCCCTCGACGTCCTCGATGTCGAAGCCCTCTTCCGCGGCGAGCTCCATGAACTCCGCGTACTCGGCATCGCCAAGCGCCCCGTGCTCGTGCTCGGCCGGGCCGGCCGAGCCGTCGGGCTGGATGTGGTCGTTCATGAAGTCCGTACCTCGTCGTTCATCGTGGTGATCGGTGGACCGCCCGCATATCGGGTGATCCACTACTCAAGTGTCGCCTAGTGCCCGGTGGGGCGCCCGGCGTTTTCCGGGCGTCCGGTCAGACGCCTGGCATGGTCCAGGTGGGCGCTCAGCTGCTTCTGGATGCGGGCGGTCGCCTCGTCCAGCGCCTTGCGGGTACGCCGTCCACTGCCGTCGCCCGCCTCGAAGGGGTCTCCGAAGACGACGTCGACCCGGCTGCGCAGCGGGGGCAACGCCTTTGTCAACCGGCTGCTCTTCTCGGAACTTCCCAGGACCGCCACCGGGACGATCGGCGCGCCGGAGCGGACCGCGAAGTACGCGAGTCCGGCACGCAGCGAGGCGAAGTCGCCGTCGCCGCGGGTGCCCTCCGGGAAGATCCCGAGCACGCCGCCGGACGACAGGACGCCGAGGGCGTCGGTGATGGCGGTGCGGTCGGTGGTCTCACGGTCCACCTTCACCTGGCCGATGGCGAGCAGGAAGGGGTCGAGCGGACCGATGAACGCTTCCTTCTTGATCAGGAAGTGGGTGGGGCGGGGCGCCACTCCCATGACCATCGGGCCGTCGATGGCGTGCGAGTGGTTCACCGCCAGGATCGCCGGGCCGGTCGCGGGGACCTTCCAGGCGCCGAGCACGCGCGGCTTCCACAGCCCGTACATCAGGCCGACGCCGATACGGCGCCCCACCTCGGCGCCTCTTTCGGAGGGTGCGGTCACCTGGCAGCCCGCTTCTCCTCGACGAGGGTGACGACGCACTCGATGACCTGCTGGAGCGTGAGGTCGGAGGTGTCCACCTCGACCGCGTCGTCCGCCTTGGCGAGGGGGGAGGTCTTACGGCTGGAGTCGGCGGCGTCCCGCTTGAGCAGGGCCTCGCGGGTGCTGTTGACGTCCGCGCCCTTCAGTTCACCGCTGCGGCGGGAGGCACGCGCCTCCGGGGAAGCGGTGAGGAAGATCTTCAGATCGGCGTCCGGCAGCACGGTGGTGCCGATGTCGCGTCCCTCGACGACTATGCCCAGCCCGGCGGCGGACGCGATCGAACGCTGCAGCTCGGTGATCCGGGCGCGCACCTCGGGCACCGCGCTGACCGCGCTGACCTTGGAGGTGACCTCCTGCGTACGGATCGGGCCCGCGACGTCGGTCCCGTCGACCGTGATGGCCGGCGCGGACGGGTCGGTCCCGGAGATGATCTCCGGCTTCCCGGCCACGGCGGCGATCGCGGTCGGGTCCGTGATGTCGATGCCGTTGGTCACCATCCACCAGGTGATCGCCCGGTACTGCGCGCCCGTGTCCAGGTAGCTGAGGCCCAGCTGCGCGGCCACGGCCTTGGAGGTGCTCGACTTGCCCGTGCCGGAGGGGCCGTCGATGGCGACAATCACTGCCTGGGCGGGCCGGGCGGCGCCGTTTTCCACGGTGGGAACACCTTCCTGGTGCGGGGTGGAGGTCTGTGCGGGGCACGATCGCGCCCCGCACAAGGTTACTGGCTCCCCGGACCCCGCATTACTGGCCCTTCCCGGGGCCGATCACCCGACGCGCCCCGACCCGCCACACAGGCCACCCGGCCCGGACAACAGCCCTACTGCGGCGGCGGGCCCGGACGACGGTCCTACTGCCGCAGCGCCCAGCCCCGCTCCCGCAGCGCCGTGCTCAGCACCAGTGCCGCCCTCGGCTCCACCATCAGCTGGACGAGGCCGGCCTGCTGTCCGGTCGCGTGCTCGATGCGTACGTCCTCGATGTTGACTCCGGCGGCCCCCGCGTCGGCGAAGATGCGGGCCAGCTGGCCGGGCTGGTCGTCGATGAGGACGGCCACCGTCTCGTACGTCAGAGGCGCGGCACCGTGCTTGCCGGGGACGCGGACCTGGCCCGCGTTGCCGCGGCGCAGAACGTCCTCGACGCCGCTCGCGCCCTCGCGCCGCTTGGCCTCGTCGGAGGACTGGAGGGCGCGCAGGGCCTGGACGGTCTCGTCGAGGTCGGCGGAGACGTCCGCGAGGAGGTCGGCGACCGGGCCCGGGTTCGCGGAGAGGATGTCGATCCACATCCGGGGGTCGGAGGCCGCGATCCGGGTCACGTCACGGATGCCCTGCCCGCACAGCCGTACCGCCGCCTCCTCCGCGTTCTCCAGGCGCGCGGCGACCATGCTGGACACCAGGTGCGGCATGTGGGAGACGAGCGCGACAGCGCGGTCGTGGGCGTCGGCGTCCATGACGACCGGGACGGCGCGGCAGTGCGACACCAGCTCGAGGGCGAGGTTCAGGACCTCGGTGTCGGTGTCCCGGGTGGGGGTGAGGACCCAGGGGCGGCCTTCGAAGAGGTCGCCCGTCGCGGCCAGCGGGCCCGACTTCTCGCGGCCCGACATGGGGTGCGAACCGATGTACGCGCAGAGGTCGAGGCCGAGCGCCTCCAGCTCGCGGCGCGGTCCGCCCTTGACGCTCGCCACGTCGAGGTAGCCGCGCGCGACCCCGCGCCGCATGGCGTCCGCGAGCGTCGCCGCCACGTGCGCCGGCGGGGCCGCCACGATCGCCAGGTCCACGGGCCCGCCGGGCGCCTCGTCGGTGCCGGCGCCGAGCGCGGCCGCCGTACGGGCCTGCTCCGGGTCGTGGTCGGTGAGGTGGACGACGACGCCACGCTGGGAGAGCGCGAGGGCCGCCGACGTACCGATCAGCCCGGTTCCGATGACGAGCGCGGTTCTCACTGGGCGATGTCCTTGCGCAGCGCGCCCGCGGCGCCCAGGTAGACGTGCGCGATGTCGGCGCGGGGCTTGTCGGACTCGATGTGCGCGAGGACCCGTACGACCCGGGGCATCGCGCCCTCGATGTCCAGCTCCTGCGCGCAGATCAGCGGCACGTCGACGATGCCCAGCTTGCGGGCGGCGGCGGCCGGGAAGTCGCTGTGCAGATCGGGCGTCGCGGTGAACCAGATGCTGATGAGGTCGTCGGTGGTGAGACCGTTCCGCTCCAGGACGGCGGTGAGCAGCTCGCTGACCTGCTCGTCCATGTGGCCGGCCTCGTCCCGTTCCAGTTGGACGGCGCCCCGGACCGCTCGTACCGCCACGGTGTCACTCCTCGCTGAGCCGAGCTACGTACTGGTCGTATCTCGTCGTATGTCGTCGTGTCTCGTCTTGTCACACCAGCGTAGTCAGGCCGCAACGCGCGAGTGCGCGGCGCCCGCCTGACGAGACGGCCGCCGCGCACGAAAGGGAGCACGCCTCAGAGCGACTGCTGCTTGATGAGGTCCTCCAGGGAGGCGCCCGACTGCGGCAGCTCTCCGCTCGGGGTCAGTTTGTCGACCGCCTGGGGCAGGTGCTGGGCGATCTGGTCCGCGGCAGGTCACCATCCGGCCCGAATCTCCGCCAATGTCACCCGAATCGCCCTATTCCGCCACTTGTAGTGAGAACACGCCCGTGCGCCTCTGGACGCCGGGGCACGGGTCCGCTCTCATGGCAGGAGACTCGCCTCGGGGGAGGCCCGCATGGCCCGTATGAAACGCCCAGGACCGCTGCTCACCCTTCTGGCGGGACTTCTGCTCGCCGTGTTCCTGCTGACGCTCGACGCGACGACCGGGTCGAAGAACGCGTACTCCTCGCGCCAGGAGGCCTCACCCAGCGCCACGCCACAGGCGAGCCCGCCGCCCACCGGTACGCCGCCGTCGCCGAGCCCCCCGCCCCCTTCGAAGAGCGCGCCGCCGAACGCCGACTACGCGGGCCGCACCGACGACAACTCCTCGGCGGTCGCCGTCTCCCTGCGGGACGGCAGGGCGATCGCGTACTTCTGCGACGGCCGGAGCAAGGAGTCGTGGCTGAAGGGCGACGTCAAGGACGACGGCACCATGAAGCTCACCGGCAAGCACGGCGCCGAAGTGAACGGCACGCTCAAGGACGGCACAAGCATCCGCGGCACCGTCGATCTCGGCGGGCAGCGTTACGCGTTCACCGCCGACAAGGCGGTCAAGCCGTCCGGGCTCTACCGCGCGACCGCCACGGTGCGCGGCGCCAAGCTCGACGGCGGCTGGATCGTGCTGCCCGGCGGCAGGCAGGTCGGCATCCTCGACCGCGACGGCAAGCCCGCGGCGGCGCCGACGATCGACCCGCGGACCGGCACCGTGACGGTCGACGGACAGACACTCACCGCCTCGCCCGTCACTCCATGACCCGTTCGTAACCCTTCCTGGCCCTTTCCTGATCGGGGAGCCGACATGACCGTGGATCCGAACGCCGCCACCCAGGGCTTCCCCCCTCCCCCGCCCGCCCACCGCCGCCCGGGCGCGGCCCGCTATCTCGTCCCGGCCCTGGTCGGCGCGGCGGTCGCGGTCGGCCTCGGTGCCTACGGCAAGGTGCACCACCCGGCGGGGACCGCCTTCAACCTCGCGGGATTCAGCAGCCCGTACGCGGTGAAGTCGTGGCTGGCGACGACGGCGTTCGCCTTCGCGCTGGTCCAGGTCGTCTCGGCCTTCATGGTCTACGGGAAGCTGCCCGGGCCGAGCTGGGCGCCGGTGCTGCACCGCTGGTCGGGGCGGGTGGCGTTCCTGGCGGCGGTGCCGGTCGCGGTGCACTGCCTGTACGCGTTCGGCTATCAGACGTACGAACCGAGGGTGATGTGGCACTCGCTCCTGGGTTGCTTCTTTTTTGGTGCATTTAGTGCCAAAATGCTCCTGCTCCGCTCGGAGCGACTGCCCGGCTGGCTGCTGCCCCTGGTCGGAGGACTCGTCTTCGTCGTCCTCACGGCCATCTGGCTGACGTCGGCTCTCTGGTTCTTCCGTACGTTCGGAGTGACGACATGATGACCCCCCCGGCGCGGCGCACGGTGCTCGGAACGGGCGCGGCCTTCCTGCTCGCGGGGTGCAGCAAGTACGGCGACAGCAACAGCTCGTCGGCCCCGACCGCGACCACCTCTCCGATCTCCTCCCCCAAGTCGTCAGCGGGCCGGGAACTCGCCGAGAAGAGCGACATCCCGGTCGGCGGCGGCAAGATCTTCAAGGATCAGAAGGTCGTGGTCACCCAGCCGAAGAAGG
The DNA here is from genome assembly GCF_044768965.1 of Streptomyces sp. NPDC090798. NCBI lineage: Bacteria > Bacillati > Actinomycetota > Actinomycetes > Kitasatosporales > Streptomycetaceae > Streptomyces > Streptomyces sp. NPDC090798. Next base: position 34,330 of record NZ_JBIVXA010000003.1, on the reverse strand, counting down.
ACGAGTTCAAGGCCTTCTCGGCGATCTGCACCCATCAGGGCTGCACGGTGAGCAAGGTCGCCGACGGCACCATCGACTGCCCCTGCCACGGCAGCAAGTACCGCATCACCGACGCCTCGGTGGTCGCGGGCCCGGCCCCGCGTCCCCTGCCCGCGAAGAAGATCACGGTGAAGGGAAAATCGATCTTCCTGGCGTGAGCGGGCACGTACGCTCCAGGACATGCATCCCGAGACCCCGGTGTCCCTGGTGCGCGACCACACGATCTACTCCTGTGTGATGGGTTCGCGCGCCTTCGGGCTGGCCACGGACGGCAGCGACACGGACCGCCGGGGTGTGTTCCTCGCACCGACCCCGCTCTTCTGGCGCTTCGAGAAGCCCCCGACGCACGTCGAGGGGCCGGCCGAGGAACAGTTCAGCTGGGAACTGGAGCGCTTCTGCGCCCTCGCGCTGCGCGCCAACCCGAACATCCTGGAGTGCCTGCACTCCCCTCTCGTCGAGTACGCCGACGAGACGGGTCGCGAACTCCTCGCCCTGCGCGAGGCGTTCCTCTCCCGCCGGGCGCACGACACGTTCGCCCGCTACGCGCTGGGCCAGCGCAAGAAGCTGGACGCCGACGTCCGGCAGCACGGCGCCCCGCGCTGGAAACACGCCATGCACCTGCTGCGCCTCCTCATGAGCTCCCGTGACCTGCTGCGCACCGGCGCGCTGACGATAGACGTCGGCCTCCGGCGCGAGGCGCTCCTCGCGGTGAAGCGCGGCGAGGTCCCGTGGCCGGAGGTCGAGGCCTGGATGTCCCGGCTGGCGACCGAGGCGGACGAGGCGGCCGTCCACAGCCCGCTGCCCGCCGAACCGGACCACTCCCGCGTCGAGGACTTCCTCCTGCGCACCCGCCGCGCCTCAGCCCTCCGCGCGGACCGCGGAACTCCCCGGACCCGCCGGCCGGACCCGGACGACGAAAGCGTGCGGGGCGTCGTAGACGGACGGAGCGTCCGGCAGCGCTGAGGCGTCCTGCGCCACGTCAGCGCGCCATATCCACTGCATCCCCTGCATCCCAGAGCGGTCTCTCACGCATCCCAGAGCGCCCCCAGCGACATGAGGTCGCTCTGGTACTCGATGCGGTCGGCCCACTCCGTCGGCCAGGCGTCGGAGCCGTGGTGGGCGCCGGCGAACGCGCCCGTCAGGCAGGCGATGGAGTCGGAGTCGCCGGAGGTGCAGGCCGCGCGGCGCAGCGCGGTGACGGGCTCGTCGACGAACTGCAGGAAGCAGAGCAGTCCGGTGGCGAGCGCCTCCTCGGCGATCCAGCCCGCGCCGGTGGCCAGGCACGGGTCGCTCTCGGGCGAGGCGGTGCGCACGGCGTCCTGAAGGCGGTCGAGGACCTCCAGGCACTCGTCCCAGCCGCGCTCGATGAAGTGCTCCGGTGTGGGGTCCTGGCTGCGGGTCCACAGGTCGCCGAGCCAGCGGGAGAGGTAACGGCCGCGGTTCTCCTGGGCGTACGAGCGCAGGAGACCGATGAGTTCCGTCGGCTCGGCCCCTCCGGCGAGGAGCCACACGGCGTGAGCGGTGAGGTCCGAGGCGGCGAGCGCGGTGGGATGGCCGTGGGTGAGCGCGGCCTGCAACTGCGCGGCGCCCGAACGCTGTTCATCGCTGAGCCCCCGTACGAGCCCGACCGGCGCCACCCGCATGTTGGCCCCGCACCCCTTGGAGCCGATCTGGCTGGCCTCCTGCCAGGGCCGGCCCTGGGTCTTCAGGAGGTTGCAGGCCACGAGGCAGGTGCGGCCCGGCGCGCGGTTGTTGTCGGGCGACTGGTACCAGTCCACGAACTCCTCGCGCACCGGCCGTTCCATCCGCAGCGGTGTGAGCAGGCCGCGGTCCATCGCCGTACGCAGTCCCCGCCCCAGCGCCAGCGTCATCTGCGTGTCGTCCGTGACGATCGCGGGCCGCGGCAGCTTCATCTCGCGCCAGGGGCCGAACTTGGCCAGGATCGAGGGGACGTCGTTGAACTCGGTCGGGAAGCCCAGCGCGTCGCCGAGGGCGAGGCCGAGCAGGGATCCGGTGGCGGCGTGCTTCGCGAGCGTCGGGGTGGTGGTCATGAGGGCCGTCCTTCCGAAGGGGGACGCAGCAGGGGTGGCTGCAGGGCGGTGGCGCCGCCCGCGCGGTAGAGCGCGGCGGGTTTGCCGCGGCCTCCGGTGAGGCGTGCGGCCCCCGGGACCGGTTCGACGAACCCGGGCGTGGCGAGGACCTTGCGCCGGAAGTTGGGCCGGTCGAGGACGGCGCCCCACACCGTCTCGTAGACCCGCTGCAGCTCACCGAGGGTGAACTCGGGCGGGCAGAAGGACGTGGCCAGACAGGTGTACTCGAGCTTGGCGCCGACGCGTTCGTGGGCGTCGGCGAGGATGCGGTCGTGGTCGAAGGCGAGCGGGCCGACCGAGCCGTACGGCAGCCAGCGGGCCTGTGCCGCGTCACCGCCGCCGTGCGGCTCGGGAGGGTCGGGAAGCAGCGCGGCGAACGCGACGGAGACGACCCGCATTCTCGGGTCGCGGTCGGGTTCGCTGTAGGTCCGCAGCTGTTCCAGGTGGAGGCAGGAGAGGTCCGGGATGCCGGTCTCCTCGGCGAGTACACGCCGGGCGGCCGTCTCCGCGGACTCCTTCGGCAGCACGAAGCCCCCGGGCAGTGCCCAGCGGCCGGCGTACGGTTCCTGCCCCCGTTCGACGAGCAGCACCTCGAGTTCGCCCGCGCGGACGGTCAGAACGGCGAGATCGACGGTGACGGCGAAGGGCTCGAAGGCGTACTTGTCGTAGCCCTCGGGGACGAGGCCTCCCCTTGCGCGCAAGTCACCCGCCCCCGGTTCCGCACGAGTCATCGTCAGCACGAGTAATAGTCAGTACGACTATAAAAAGCCGAACCGCGCCCCCACAAGACCTCGGGCGCGGTTCCCGCACATCGGTGACAGAAGCCCTCAGCGGCCCCTGGAGCGCGTCGGAGCTCGCTGGGCTCCCCGAGGGCGGTGAAAGCGGGCGGAGGGCGCACAGCGCCCTCCTGGGCCGTCAGGCGGGGCCTAGAGATCGACCTCCTGCATGAGCATCCCGACCTCGGTGTTCGACAGGCGGCGCAGCCAGCCCGACTTCTGGTCGCCCAGGGTGATCGGGCCGAAGGCCACGCGCACGAGCTTGTCGACCGGGAAGCCGGCCTCCGCGAGCATGCGGCGCACGATGTGCTTGCGGCCCTCGTGGAGGGTCACCTCGACGAGGTAGTTCTTGCCGGTCTGCTCGACGACCCGGAAGTGGTCCGCCTTCGCGTACCCGTCCTCCAGCTGGATGCCGTCCTTGAGCCGCTTGCCCAGGTCGCGCGGGATCGGACCCACGATGTGCGCGAGGTAGACCTTCTTCACGCCGTACTTGGGGTGGGTCAGCCGGTGCGCCAGCTCGCCGTGGTTGGTGAGCAGGATGACGCCCTCGGTCTCGGTGTCGAGCCGCCCGACGTGGAAGAGCCGCGTCTCGCGGTTCGTCACGTAGTCACCGAGGCACTGCCGGCCCTCCGTGTCCTCCATGGTCGAGACCACACCGGCGGGCTTGTTCAGCGAGAAGAACTGGTACGACTGCGTGGCGACGGTCAGACCGTCGACCCGGATCTCGTCCTTCTCGGGATCGACGCGCAGCCCCTGCTCCAGGACGATCTGGCCGTTGACCTCGACCCGGGCCTGCTCGACGAGCTCCTCACAAGCACGCCGGGAGCCGTAGCCCGCACGCGCGAGCACCTTCTGCAGGCGCTCGCCCTCCTGCTCGGCGCCCGGGAAGGTCTTGGGCAGCTTGACTTCCTTCTTGCCCGCGTACCGGTCCCGGTTGCGCTCCTCGGTCCGCGTCTCGTACTCGCGCGAGCGCGAGGGCTCCGTACGGCCACCACGCGGCTGACCCTGCTTGGGGCCGCCCTTGGCGCCGCCGCGGGCCGCGTTGCCGCGCCCGGACTTCGGGCCTTCGTGGGACGCGGCGGGGCCTACGTCGTAGCGGCGCTCCTCGGGGCGGGGCTTGCCGGCGCGCTTCGGCCTGTCGTCGCGCCCTCCCGCGCTCCTCGGCTGGGAGCCGCCCCCACCGGTGCCCCGGGGGTTGCCGCTCCCGCCGGCCCCGCGGGGGTTGCCGCCTCCGCCGGTCCCGCGGGAACTACCGCCTCCACCAGTCCCGCGCGGGTTGCCGCGCCCGCTGTTCCTGCCACTGCCACTGCCACTGCTTCGCATCAAAGTTCCGTCGTCGTCGTGTCGTCTGCATCTGCATCCGGTGCATCCGGATCGAACGACGGGACCCCTTCCAGCGTCTCGGCCTCGATCGCGTCCGCCTCGGGGAGGAAGGGCGCGAGCTCCGGGAGCTCGTCCAGACCGCGCAGGCCCATTCGCTCCAGGAAGTAGTTCGTCGTCACGTACAGGATCGCACCTGTTTCGGGTTCCGTGCCCGCCTCCTCGACCAGACCGCGCTGCAACAGGGTGCGCATCACACCGTCACAGTTCACTCCGCGGACCGCCGAGACCCGGGATCGGCTGACCGGCTGGCGGTAGGCGACGACCGCCAGGGTCTCAAGTGCCGCCTGGGTGAGCCGGGCCTGCTGCCCGTCGAGGACGAAGCGTTCGACCGCCGCCGCGTACTCGGGCCGGGTGTAGAACCGCCAGCCGCCCGCGATGAGCCGCAGCTCGAAACCGCGGCCCTGGACGGTGTACTCGTCGGCCAGCTCCCGCAGCGCGTCCTTGATCTGCCGTTTGGGCCGCTCCAGGATCTTCGCGAGGTGCTCCTCGGTCGCGGGCTCGTCCACGACCATGAGGACGGCCTCCAGGGCGGGCTTCAGGTCGAGGTCGGCGACGGTACGCAGGCCCGCCGCGATGTCGGTGGTCTCCTGGTTCACGCCTTCTCCTCCTTGGCGCCGTCCTTGGCCCTGTCGTCCTTGGTGTCGCCGTCCTTGGCCCGGTCGTCCTTGGCCGCCTCCGCCGGGCGGTCGAACTCGTCCGTCACCTTCGGCTGGTCGCCGCCGTCCCCGCCCGTCCAGCGCACCATGAGCTCCCCGAGGGCCTCCTCCTGGTCGAGGGCTACGGCCTTCTCCCGGTAGAGCTCCAGCAACGCCAGGAACCGGGCCACGACGGTGAGGGTGTCCTCGGTGTCCTCGACGAGGGCGCGGAAACTGGCCTCCCCGAGCTCACGCAGCCGCGCCACCACGATCCCGGCCTGCTCCTGCACGCTCACCAGCGGGGCGTGGATGTGGTCGACGTACACCTGCGGCTTGGGCTTGGGCTGCATCGCCTTCACGGCGAGCCTGGCGAATCCTTCCGCCCCGATGCTGATGACCACCTCGGGCAGCAGCTCGGCGTGGTGGGCCTCGAGCCCGACGGTACGGGGGTAGCGGCGGCCCTCCTCCTCCAGCCGGGCGTTGAAGATGTCCGCGATCTGCTTGTATGCGCGGTACTGGAGCAGCCGCGCGAACAGCAGGTCCCGCGCCTCCAGCAGCGCCAGATCCGCCTCGTCCTCGACCTCGGCGGCCGGGAGCAGCCGGGCGGCCTTCAGATCGAGGAGCGTCGCCGCGACGACCAGGAACTCGGTCGTCTGGTCGAGGTCCCAGTCGGGCCCCATCGCCCTGATGTGCGCCATGAACTCGTCGGTGACCTTGGACAGCGCCACTTCGGTGACATCGAGCTTGTGCTTCGAGATCAGCTGAAGCAGCAGGTCGAACGGCCCCTCGAAGTTCGCGAGGCGCACCTTGAAGACCCCGTCACCGGCCTCGCCTGCGGGAACCGCGTGTTCGGGCTCCGTCCTCGGCGCCTCCGGTGCCACGAGGGCCTCGGCCTGCGCCGGAGGCTCGGGCAGCGACTCCTTGGGCAGCGGTTCCTCGGGCAGCGGTTCCTCGGGCGCCGTCTCCGCGGCGGCCTCGACGAGCTCCTCCACCGACTCGGTTCGCCCTTCGGCCGACGGCCCCTCGGCCGACTCGACGCGCTCCTCGGGCCGCCCGTCCCGCTCCTCCGTCGGCACCGGCGTCGCGCCGGGGCCCCGGCCCAGGACACGGCGACGGCCGCCGGAGCCGGCGGGGACAGAGGTGTCGTTCGAGGTCATAGCCGTCGCAGGCTACCGCTACCGCCCGCGAAGCCGTCGTACGAGGATGCTCGCGTCCCCGCGGGATTCAAGATCGGCGAGTACGACGGCGACCGCCTCGCGGACGATCCGGCCGCGGTCGACCGCGAGCCCGTGCTCCCCGCGGAGCACCAGCCGGGCGTGCTCGAGGTCCATGAGTTCCTCGGCGGACACGTACACAGTGATCTTCTCGTCGTGCCGCTCCCGCCCGCTGGGCCGCCGGTTGGCGGCGCGGGAGCGCTTGCTGCCGCGGGCGGGCTGCCCGCCGGCGCCCTCCTGCGTCGCCTGGCGCCGCGCCGAGCGCTCCGGGGCCGTACCCCGGCTGCGGGACTCTCCCGCGTCCGCCTCGGCGTCCGCCGCGACGTGTTCGTCGCCCTCGCCGTCACCGCCCTGCACGGGCACCAACTGCGGCGCGTCCTCCGCGACGGCGGCCGGGTCGCTCTCACCGGCCGGAGCCGGTACCCGGGCCTCGCCGTTGGTCCGGCGGGTGGGGGTGGAGGACTGGAGCGCCATGCCCCCGGTGGTACGGAACAGTTCGTCGGCCCCCGGCAGACTCACTCGGCGTGACACCGGGCGAGCACCTCCCTGGCGAGCTGGCGATAGGCGGCGGCACCGACGGAGTTGGAGGCGTACGTGGTGATCGGCTCACCGGCGACGGTGGTCTCCGGGAAGCGGACGGTCCGGCCGATCACCGTGTGGTAGACGTGATCGTCGAACGCCTCGACCACGCGCGCGAGCACCTCACGGCTGTGCACCGTGCGGGAGTCGTACATCGTGGCGAGGATGCCGTCGAGCTCCAGCTCGGGGTTGAGCCGCTCCTGGACCTTCTCGATGGTCTCGGTCAGCAGCGCGACGCCACGCAGGGCGAAGAACTCGCACTCGAGCGGCACGATCACCTTGTGGGCCGCCGTGAGGGCGTTGACGGTGAGCAGGCCGAGCGAGGGCTGACAGTCGATCACGATGTAGTCGTAGTCGGCCATCAGCGGCTTCAGCGCGCGCTGAAGCGTGGACTCGCGCGCGACCTCGGACACCAACTGCACCTCGGCGGCGGACAGGTCGATGTTGCTGGGCAGCAGGTCCATGTTCGGGACCGCCGTCTTCAGGAGCACCTCGTCGGCCGCCATGCCCCGCTCCATGAGCAGGTTGTAGACGGTGAGGTCGAGCTCCATGGGGTTGACGCCGAGGCCCACGGAGAGCGCGCCCTGCGGGTCGAAGTCGACGAGCAGGACCCGGCGTCCGTACTCCGCGAGCGCGGCGCCCAGGTTGATGGTCGACGTCGTCTTGCCGACGCCGCCCTTCTGGTTGCACATCGCGATGATCGTCGCGGGGCCGTGGCTGGTCAGCGGACCCGGGATCGGGAAGTAGGGCAGCGGGCGTCCGGTCGGTCCGACGCGCTCACGGCGCTGACGGGCCGCGTCGGGCGCGAGCGTGGCCGCGTACTCCGGATCGGGCTCGTACTCGGCGTCGGGGTCGTAGAAGTGCCCCTCGGGCAGTTCGTCGTAGTCGGCGAAGTGGGTGTGGTTCCCGCCACTTCCGTTGCCGGCCATGGCGTTCACGTGATGGCCATCCATGCTCTGGTGTGCTGTCTGAGTCATCCGGGGACTCTTTTGCGCTGCGAAGGTTCGGACAGCGACGGAGCCGACAGCCTCGAGCCCCGTGGGGCCCTGGCCCCGCGCCGGCATTCCTGGTTGACCACCCCCGGGAGTAAATGTCGACTCATTCACAAGTCGTCTTACCTCCTTGGTGACCAGGAAACTTCTAGATAGGTCAGCGTGGCACCATGCCGACGGTTGGCGACTCTATGGCGTGTCACCGGTCCGCAGCAACACAATCCGCCGGACCCGACCCGATGTGTCGGCAACCGAACACCCCTCTGTCAAGGGCGTAAGGCCGTCGCACAGCAGGTTTCACCGGTGTGCGAATCGGTTAAAGGGTTACGTTCGTGGCGAGTTGAACGAGTGTCGCAAAGTGACCCGACACACACCCGGCCGGACCTCGCTGGGCAAGGTCCGGCCGGGTGCCGGGCGTTGACGACCTGTGTTGACGTATCGCCTTTTGCTGATTGATGGGTCAGCCGGCCACTCGTCCGGTCACCCTTCGGTGTCTCAGCCGAGCAGGGACTCCAGCCCGACGTGCTCCAGGCCGTGCGCCTCCGCGACCTCGCGGTACACGACCTTGCCGTCGTGCGTGTTGAGGCCCTTGGCCAGTGCGGGGTCGCGGCGCAGCGCCTCGGCCCAGCCGCGGTTGGCCAGTTCCACGATGTACGGCAGCGTGGCGTTGGTCAGCGCGTACGTGGAGGTGTTGGGCACGGCGCCGGGCATGTTGGCGACGCAGTAGAAGACCGAGTTGTGGACCGGGAAGGTCGGCTCGGCGTGCGTGGTCGGACGGGAGTCCTCGAAGCAGCCGCCCTGGTCGATCGCGATGTCGACAAGAACACTTCCCGCCTTCATCCGGGAGACCAGCTCGTTGGTGACGAGCTTCGGGGCCTTGGCGCCGGGGATGAGGACCGCACCGATGACGAGGTCGGCCTCGAGGCAGGCCTTCTCGAGCTCGAAGGCGTTGGAGACGACGGTCTGGATCTTCGTACCGAAGATCTTGTCCGCCTCCTTGAGCTTGTTGATGTCACGGTCGAGCAGGGTCACCTGGAAGCCCATGCCGATGGCGATCTGCGCGGCGTTCCAGCCGGAGACGCCGCCGCCGATGACGACCGCCTTGGCGGGCAGCACACCGGGGACACCGCCGGGCAGCACACCGCGGCCGCCGTTGGCGCGCATCAGGTGGTAGGCGCCGACCTGGGGGGCGAGACGGCCCGCGACCTCGGACATCGGGGCGAGCAGCGGCAGCGCGCGGCTCGGCAGCTCGACCGTCTCGTACGCGATCGCCGTGGTGCCGGACTCCAGGAGCGCGTCGGTGCACTCCTTGGACGCGGCCAGGTGCAGGTAGGTGAAGAGGGTCTGGTCCTTGCGGAGGCGGTGGTACTCCTCCGCGATGGGCTCCTTGACCTTCAGCAGCAGGTCGGCGGCGGCCCAGACCTCGTCGGCGGTCTCCAGGATCTGCGCACCGGCAAAAACGTACTCGTCGTCCGTGATCGAGGAGCCGACACCGGCGTTCCGCTCGACGACGACCTGGTGGCCGTTGCGCACCAGCTCGTGCACACCGGCGGGGGTGATGGCCACCCGGAACTCGTTGTTCTTGACCTCGCGGGGGATGCCGACCTTCACGTCGATCACGGTCCTTGACTCAGAGGGTTCTGGGGCTATGCACGGCCGGGGCGATGCAAGCCGGGGCAATGCATGTCATACCCGGATACACAGGGGCGCACCGGGAGACACCACGGAAGAACGCGGCGGAGCCAGTCTAATGAAGGGTTTCTCTCTGTCTAGCCTTTCAATGCATCAATCTTCGACGGATGCACTACGGATTTCGCAGGTGTCAGCGCCTTGCTCCGTGCCTTCCGTGCCTTTAGCGCCTTCAGCCCCTTCAGCGCCTTCTGGCTCTTCAGCGCCTTCTGGCTCTTCCCTGGCCGTCGCGCTCTCCGGGAGCTCATCACCCAGCATGCGCTCGGCCGCCTTGCGGTGCAGTCGTGCCGCGGCGGGGTCGCCGAGCCGGTCCAGGGTGTCGGCCAGCCGGAGCTGCAGTGCGGCCTGCAGCCGGTGATCCTCGGCGCGGCGCGCCCACTCGACCGCCTCGTGGCAGGTGCGCAGCGACTCCTCGGGCCGCCCGGCGTACTCCTGGACGCGCGCCAGCTCGCTCAACGCCCGCGCCTGAGCGGGCACATCGCCGTTCCTGCGGTGTCCGGTGACGGCGGCGCGCCAGTTGCGCAGCGCCTCGCCGTAGCGGCCCGCGTAGGTGTGCGCGGTGGCGATACGGCCGTACAGCCGGGCGGCGTCCACCTGCTCGTCCCGCGCCAGGCGCTGGGCGAGCGCCCTGCCGTACCAGTCGGCGGCCCGGTCGTGGTCCCCGAGCTCCTGGTGGGCGCCGCCTACGGATTCCATCGCGCGGCCGGTCGCATACGGGTCGTTCGCCTCGCGTCCGGCGTCCAGGGCGGCCCGGTAGCGGGCCAGGGCGTCGGCCGTACGGCCGGTCTGCGCGTCCAGGTCGGCGAGGTTCAGCAGGGCCGCGGCCTTCTCGCGGGGCAGGCCCCGGCGCTCGGCGACGTCGAGGACGAGGCGGTGGATGCCGTACAGCTCGGGCGCCGCGGCCCGGGTGCCGAAGTGGGCGACCATCGCCCGCACCAGCGCGGCCATCAGCCGCCTGGCCAGGGTGTCCAGCTCCCCGTCCGCGACCGCGAGCCGGGCCGCGGCCAGCAGCGCGGGCTGCCGGATGCGCAGCCAGTCCTCGGCCGCCCTGGGGGTCGGGAAGCGCAGTTCGCGGGGCAGCGCGGCGAGCTTCTCGCGGGCGGGCGCGTTGTCGGTCTCGGTGATGGCCCGGCAGGACACCAGCAGCCGTACGGTCCGCTCCAGCATCCGGGCGCGGGCCAGCTGCAGCTCGGCCGGGCGGTCCTGGCTCTCGGCGAGGGAGCGCAGCAGCGGCAGCAGGCAGCCGGGCACCTCGTACTGCGGCAGCGGCGACTCGACGGGCCGTACGAGGCCGAAGCCGACGAAGTCGTCCAGCGTGGACCGCGCGGTGTCCACCGAGCAGCCGGCCAGCGCGGACGCGGTGTGCGGGTCGATGAGGCCGACCGGGGCGAGCGAGAGCAGACGCAGTATCCGCGCGGCGGTGGCGGACAGCGCGGTGTAGACGAGGTGGAAGACCCGGCCGAGCGGGGTGCTCTCGTCGCCCTCGGTGCGCAGCTGCTTGGCGAGGTCGGCGACGGCCGAGGTGGGGCGGGCGGCGAGCCAGCCTCCCGCGAGGCGCAGGGCGGCGGGCTGACCGGCGCACTCCTCGACCAGTCCCTCGGCGGCGAGCGGGTCGACAGTGATGCGCACCGAGCCGGTGAAGCGGTCGAGCAGTTCGAGCGCGGACTTGGTGTCCAGGCCGCCCAGGGTGCAGGGGCGGACGTCCGCGATGCCGGTCAGCGGCCCGCCGGAGACCGCGACGACCAGGCACTCGGGGGTGTCCGGGAGCAGCGCGTCGACCTGCTCGGCGTCGGCCGCGTCGTCGAACAGCAGCAGAACGCGGCGGGTGGCGAGGGCCTCGCGCACCGCCTCGCTCAGGTCGTCGGCGGCTGCCCCCGCCGGCGCGGGCAGCCCCAGGGCCCTCAGCAGCTCCCGCGCGGTGCGCTCGGTGGGCACGGGGGTGCCGTCGGGTTCGGTGAGCCGGGCGCGCAGCACCCCGTCCGGGTAACTCCCCGCAACCTGCCGTACGAGCTCCTCGGCGAGCGCGGTGCGGCCCGAGCCGGGCCTGCCGGCGATGAGCAGCACGCGCGCGCGGGGTGCCTTGCGGCCCGCGAGGGTGTCCAGGCCCGCGCGCTGGATGTCGACCCTGAGTTCCTTCAACTCTCGTGTGCGGCCGAGGAACTGACCCTCCGTAGGAGCGGACCCGGCAGCCGGGCGCCGCCCCGCCGACGACACTTTCGTGCCGTCTGTGTCCACCGCCTGATCCGCCACGGGCCACACTCCCGTCCCACTGCGCGCGCAAGCCCGCCGGGACTCCGGTTCGGGCGTTTCCAGAGCCTAGTTCACGCTCTGCGACGATCCGGGCGGAGCACGGCGGGGACGTCCCCCGATCGGATCAGCCGATCGTAGGACTGACGCTGTCCGATGGTGGGCGAGGAGCGTCCGGGGTGCGTCAGGACTCGAAGGGGCGGGCCGGCCAGGGCGCCTCGGCCGGGCGCAGCGCGTCGAGTCCGTCGCCGCCGCGAGCGGCGATCAGGGCGAGGACGCCCACGACGAGACAGTTGTTGTGCAGCTCTCCGGCGAGCACCCCACGCACGAGTTCGCCGACGGGGACCCGGGCCAGCTCCATGTCGGCCTCTTCGTCCTCGACCTCGAAGCGCTCCCCCTCGGCCTCCGCGAGTTCGCGGGCGAGGAAGATCCGCACGGCCTCGGAGCAGCCGCCCGGGGTGGTGTAGACGTCGGTCAGCACACGCCAGTCCTCGGCCTTGACGTGCGCCTCCTCGTACAGCTCGCGCTGGGCGGCGTGCAGCGGGTTCTCACCGGGGACGTCGAGAAGTCCGGCCGGGATCTCCCACAGCTTGTGGCGCACGGGGTGCCGGTACTGGCGCAGCACCACCGCGCGGTCCTGGTCGTCGAGGGCGAGGACGGCCACGGAGCCGGGGTGGACCTGGTAGTCGCGGCGGGCGACCGATCCGTCCGGCATGACCACGTCGTCGGTGCGGACGGACGTCTTGTTGCCGACGAAGGGAGTCGCGGTGGCCCTGACTTCCCACTCCTCGGGGATGTCCTTGATCGTCATGTCGCCCTGTTCCTCCTAGGCACCGAACGAAAACCGGGGCACGTGTCCCAAAAGACGCGTACCCCGGCCACCGTACAGCCCTTGTGCTACTTGCCCGTCTTGCGCTCGACGGCGGCCTTGACCAGGCCCGCGAAGAGCGGGTGCGGGCGGGTCGGGCGGGAGCGCAGCTCGGGGTGCGCCTGGGTCGCGACCAGGTAGGGGTGCACCTCGCGCGGGTACTCGACGTACTCCACGAGCTTGCCGTCCGGGGAGGTGCCGGAGAACTGCAGACCGGCCTTCTTCTCCAGCTCGCCGCGGTAGGCGTTGTTCACCTCGTAGCGGTGACGGTGACGCTCCTCGACGTACTCCTTGCCGTCGTACACCTCGCGCGCGATGGAGCCCTCGGCGAGCTTGGCCGGATACATGCCCAGGCGCATCGTTCCGCCCATGTCGCCCTCGCCCGCCACGATGTCGAGCTGCTCGGCCATCGTGGAGATGACCGGGTGGGCGGTGGCGGAGTCGAACTCGGTGGAGTTGGCGTCCGGGATGCCGGCCAGGTTGCGCGCGGCCTCGATCACGATGCACTGCAGGCCGAGACAGAGGCCGAGCAGCGGGATCTTGTGCTCGCGGGCGTACTGGATCGCGCCGACCTTGCCCGACACGCCACGGTCGCCGAAGCCGCCGGGGATGCAGATCGCGTCGACGTCGCCGAGCTGCTTCGCGGCGCCCGCCGGAGTCTTGCAGTCGTCCGAGGTGACCCACTTGATCTTCACACGGGCCTTGTTGGCGAAGCCGCCGGCCCGCAGCGCCTCGGTGACCGAGAGGTAGGCGTCGGGCAGGTCGATGTACTTGCCGACGAGCGCGAGGTTGATCTCGTGGAGCGGGTTGTGGACGCGGTCGAGCAGATCGTCCCAGGTCGTCCAGTCCACATCGCGGAAGGGCAGGTCCAGCTTGCGCACGACGTAGGCGTCCAGGCCCTCGGTGTGCAGCACCTTCGGGATGTCGTAGATCGACTTGGCGTCGATGGCCGCGACCACGGCCGCCTCGTCGACGTCGCACATCAGCGAGATCTTGCGCTTGATGGCGGTGGGCACCTCACGGTCGGCGCGCAGCACGATCGCGTCCGGCTGGATACCGATGTTCCTGAGAGCCGCGACCGAGTGCTGGGTCGGCTTGGTCTTCAGCTCCCCGGAGGGGCCGATGTACGGCAGCAGCGAGATGTGGACCACGAACACGTTGTCCCGGCCGACCTCGTGCCGGACCTGGCGGACGGTCTCCAGGAAGGGCAGCGACTCGATGTCGCCGACCGTGCCGCCGACCTCGGTGATGACGACGTCGACGTCGTCGGTCGCCATACGCCGGATGCGGTGCTTGATCTCGTTGGTGATGTGCGGGATGACCTGCACGGTGTCGCCCAGGTACTCGCCACGCCGCTCCTTGGCGATGACCGTCGAGTACACCTGTCCTGTAGTGACATTGGCGGAGCCGTCCAAGTCAACGTCGAGGAAGCGCTCGTAGTGTCCGATGTCCAGGTCGGTCTCGGCGCCGTCGTTGGTGACGAACACCTCACCGTGCTGGAACGGGTTCATGGTGCCCGGGTCGACGTTCAGGTAGGGGTCGAGTTTCTGCATGGTGACCCGCAGGCCCCGCGCCTTGAGCAGCGCACCCAGGCTGGAGGCGGTCAGGCCCTTACCGAGGGAGGAGGCGACACCCCCGGTGACGAAGATGTGCTTGGTCGTCGTGGATTTGGGCGGCATGGCCAAGAGGGGGCTCCCGTGGTCGCGGTCTGGGGTGCGTACCGGCGTGGTGTCCGAAGATTTCCGGAGGTGCCGTCGCTGCGGTTCGGGGGTTTCTTGCCCACCGGTCCACGGGCTACCAGGGTATCAGCGACCCGGAGAGGCTGCTTCCGGCCACACTCCGCACACACATCGGCACAGACCACACACAGCGCTCACTCGATCGGACCAGTCGGGTTGCCTGGAGCGGCACGCGGATCACCCACGTGCGTCGTATCCTGCTCGGACACTCGCTGCCGAGTCCGGCCGGCACACGGCACCATCCCCGCCCGTATCCCGGAACCACGAGAGCTCGTCAGTTCGTTTCGCAACGACAATCGCACCGATAATTGACGTTCCGCAACGACGCTTTACCAACGTTCTAACGTTCAATCTTCTAACGTTTTAACGTTCCTGTTCCCTGACCGCAGAGCGACCGCCCCTCGGGGGCGACGTGGCCGTTCGACTGGAGATGCACGTGGCCGGGCGCATCGAGGACTACGCACTCATCGGAGACATGCAGACCGCAGCACTGGTCTGCCGGGACGGCACAGTGGACTGGCTGTGCCTGCCCCGCTTCGACTCCCATGCCATCTTCGCGGGACTGCTCGGCACGGAGGAACACGGATTCTGGCGGCTCGGGCCCGCCCACGCGGCCGACGCCGAACCGCCGACGGCGGCGCGCCGCTCGTACCGCGGCGACTCGCTGATCCTGGAATCCGAGTGGGACACCCCACGCGGCACGGTCCGAGTGACCGATTTCATGCCGCCGCGCGACGGCGCACCCCAGCTGATCCGGATCGTGGAAGGCGTCACGGGCCGGGTCCCGATGCGCTCCGCGCTGCGGATGCGTTTCTCGTACGGCCGTGTCGTGCCCTGGGTGCACAAGCACGAGGGGCGCACGGTCGCCGTCGCCGGACCCGACTCGGTGTGGTTCGACACCGCCTGCGAGACGTACGGCAAGGCGCTGACCACGTACGCGGACTTCACGGTGGCACCCGGTGACCGGATCGCGTTCACCATCTCGTGGGAACCCTCACACAAGAAGCCCCCCGCGCTGCCCGAGCCGGAGCAGGCCCTGGAGGCCACCGAGGACTTCTGGCGCGACTGGGTCGATCAGTGCACGTACCACGGCCCCTACCGCGAGGCCGTCGTCCGCTCCCTGATCACCCTCAAGGCCCTGACGTACGCCCCCACGGGCGGCATCGTCGCCGCGCCCACCACCTCCCTCCCGGAGGAGATCGGCGGCGTACGCAACTGGGACTACCGCTACACCTGGCTGCGCGACGCGGCGATCACCCTCTCCTCCCTCCTGCGCACCGGCTACCGCGAGGAAGCCCGCGCCTGGCGTGAATGGCTGCTGCGCGCCGTGGCCGGCGACCCGGAGAACCTGCAGATCATGTACGGCATCGCGGGCGAGCGGGAGTTGGGCGAGGCGGAGCTCGACTGGCTGCCCGGATACGAGAACTCGGGGCCCGTACGGGTCGGCAACGGCGCCGCGCACCAGCTTCAGCTGGACGTCTACGGCGAGGTCATCGAGGCCCTGCACCTGGCCCACATGACGGGCCTGTCCCGCAACGACTACGCCTCGCTCCTCCAGTTGAAGCTGATCCGCTACCTGGAGGACCACTGGGACCAGCCGGACGAGGGCATCTGGGAGGTCCGCGGCCCGCGCCGCCACTTCGTGCACTCCAAGGTGATGGCCTGGGTCGCCGTCGACCGCACGATCAAGCTCATCGAGTCCGGTGACGCGGACGGCCCGCTGGAGAAGTGGCGCGAACTGCGCGACGACATCCACCGGGACGTGTGCGAGAAGGGCTACGACAAGGAGCGCAACACCTTCACGCAGTCGTACGGCTCCAAGGAACTGGACGCCTCGCTGCTCCTCATCCCGCAGATGGGCTTCCTCCCCCCGGACGACAAGCGCGTGATCGGCACCATCGAGGCGATCCAGCGCGAGCTGTCCACCTCGGACGGCTTCATCCTGCGCTACCCGACCACCGGCGAGGACGCGGGCGTGGACGGCCTCGAGGGCGACGAGGGGGCCTTCCTGGCCTGCTCCTTCTGGATGGCGGACGACCTGGCGATGATCGGCCGCGTCGACGAGGCCCGCAAGCTCTTCGAGAGGCTCCTGGCCCTCCGCAACGACCTGGGCCTCCTGGCCGAGGAATGGGACCCCCGCCTCCAGCGCCAGGTGGGCAACTTCCCCCAGGCCTTCAGCCACGTGCCCCTCATCGACACGGCCCTGAGGCTGACGGCGAGCGGGGCGTACGGCGGCTGACACGAGCGCGAGAGCAGCCCGCGCTCCCCTATCGGGGGGAGTCGCGGGCAACTTCCGGCGTGAGGCCGCGAGCAGCTTTCAGCAGGAGGACGCGGGAAACTTCCGGCGGGCGGTCGCGCGCAACCGCCCTTCTTCAGGGACACGGGCCGCTGCTTTCTCCAGGGGTCGCGGGCAGCGGCCTTCAGGGGCGCGGGGAACTGGGCGGCCAGCCCCCGTCGAGCCCGCGGCCCAAATCCCACCGGTCACAACCCCTAGGCTGAAAGCAGCCCTGTCCCCCGCAGAAAGGGGGCACCTGCGATGTCCCCCTTCGCAAAGGCCCACACCCGCCTCGCCGCCCTACGCGCGGACCTGACCGGCGACGCTTTCAGGCCAGAAGACCCCGGCTACGACAACGCCCGCAAGGTCTTCAACAGCCTGATCGATCGCCACCCCGCAGTGATCGCCCAGTGTGCGACCAAGGCGGACGTAGTCCATTGCGTCCGCTTCGCCCGGGACCTGGACCTCCACATCGCGATCCGAGCCGGCGGCCACAGCCCGGCCGGGATGTCGCTCAACGACAACGGCCTGGTCATCGACCTGCGCCGGATGCACACGGTGACCGTCCACCCCGGCTCCCGGACGGTACGGGTCGAGGGCGGCGCCCTCATGAGCCACCTCGACCACGCCACCCGGCCCCACGGTCTGGCCACCACCGGCGCCCGGAACTCGACCACCGGCGTCGCCGGCTTCGCCCTCGGCGGCGGCACCGGCTGGCTCGACCGCGCCTTCGGCCTCGCCGTCGACAACCTGCTCGGCGTCGAACTGGTCACGCCCGACGGCTCGCAGATCCAGGCCACCGAACACGAGAACCCGGAACTCTTCTGGGCCCTGCACGGCGGTGGCGGCAACTTCGGCGTCGCCACCGCACTGACCCTGAGACTGCACCCGCTGCCGGATTTCTCGATCGCCCTGCTGACGTACCGCCCGGAGACCGGCCCGGACGTGGTCCGCACCTACCGCGAGATCATCGAGGCCGCCCCGCCGGAGACGGGCGGCGGCATCTTCCACACACAGCTGGTCGACGCGCTCCTGACGTACGCGGGAGCCGAACAGGACCTCCGCAGACTCGCCCGGCCGCTGCTGGCGCTGCCCCACGAGGCCGAGATCCTCACCCCCCTCCCCTACGCCGCCTTCCAGCGCATCCTGGACAGCCCGCCGGGCCTGAGGAACCACAGTTCCGCGGAGTCCCTGACCGGCCTGCCCGACGAGGCCGTGGACGTCTTCTGCGGGCTGGCGAACGCCATGCCCATGCCCACGGCCACCCGGCACTCGCTGTTCCCGCAGGGCGGCGCGATCGCCTCCGGCCCGGAGCGCTTCCCGGTGCCGTTCCGGGACGCCCGGTGGACCGTGCACCCCTTCGGGATGTGGGAGGACCCGGCCGACGACGAGCGCTGCCTCCAGTGGGTCGAGGACGTGCGCGCCGCCTTCCGGCCGTGGAGCACCGGCGCGGTCTGCCTCAACCTCGTCGGCGACGAGGGAGCGGACCGCGTGATGGCCGGCCTCGGCGCCGGGAACATCCGACGGCTGGCCGCGGTGAAGGCCGCGTACGACCCGGACAACGTCTTCCGCTTCAACCACAACATCCTGCCCCGGTAGCGAACGCCCCGGCCTCGGACATGCCTCCGGGAGGCCTCCCCAGGTAGCGTCCGCTGCATGGACAGCCGTTTGGACAGCCATGTGGACAGTCGATACGACACCCAGGGCGCCGGAATCACCGTGCAGCGGGCGCTGGAGCTGCCCGGGCTGCGCAGCGGGCTGCCGGAGATCCTCGCGGGCGCCGACCGGCTGGGCCGCACCGTGCGCTGGGTGCACGCGGGCGAGGTCCCGAACATCGCCTCGCTCCTCAAGGGCGGCGAACTGCTCCTGACCACGGGCTACGGCCTCGGCACCCGCCCCGCCGACCAGCGCGCGTTCGTCCGCACCCTCGCGGAGCGCGGTATCGCGGCACTCGTCGTGGAGCTCGGCCCGCGCTTCACCCGGCTGCCCTCGGCCCTCGTGGAAACGGCCCGCTCCGCCGGTCTCCCCCTGGTCCAGCTGCACCGCGAGGTGCCCTTCGTGGCGGTCACGGAGGAGATCCACACCGAGATCGTCAACGGCCACTACGCACTGCTGCAGCGGGCCGAGGAGGTGCACCGGCGCTGTACCGAGGCCCTCCTCGGCGGCGGGGGCATACCCCAGGTCCTCGGCATCCTCGCGGACTTCAGCGGCAACCCCGTCTTCCTGGAGACCGCGGACGGACAGCTCCTGTACGCCGCGGGGGCCGGCTCAGCCGGCGCCGATCCGCTCCAGGTGTGGGAGGGGATGCGCGGCCAGCACAAGGAGGAGCCGCCCGCCGGGACGACCCTCGTCGACGTGCCGGGCGGCGGCCCCGGCACCGGTTCGGTACGCGCCCGGCTGGTCCTCCTGCCCGTCGGCGCCCCGGTCGCCCCGGTCCACCGGATCGCCGCGGAGCAGGCCGCGGGCATCCTGGCCGTCGTCCTCATGCAGGCCCGCCAGGAGGAGGAGCTCGCGGCACGCGGACGCGGCGACTTCCTCACCGACCTCGCGGAGGGCCGTATCGCCGCCGAGGACGCCCCCGCACAGGCCCGCGTGCTCGGCTTCAAACCCGGCAACAACCCGCTCCTGCCGGTCGTGATGCGGCTCGCCGACGGCCCCTCCCCCGGCGGCGGCTGGGCCGTCCTGGCGCGCGCGGTCGCGGAGGAGCTGGCCTCGGTGGGAGTGCCGGTCCTCTTGGGCGTACGCCCGGTGGAGGGCCGCGTCCCCCTGCTGCTGGGCCTGCGTTCGGAGTCCGAGCGCGCGGCGGTCGCGGACCGGGTCGCGGCGGCTCTCAGGGCGGGCGTGGAACGCGCGGGCATGCAGCGGCCCGGGGCACAGCCGCCCGTGGTGGTGGTCGGGGTCGCGGGCGGCTGGGCGGCGGCCTCGGCGGGCCTGCGGCACGCGGCGGAGACGGCGACGGCCGCGCAGGGCCTGACGGACCGCCCCTGGTACGACGCCCGCCGCCTCGACACCGACCTGCTCCTGTGGCGGCTGCGCGACCATCCGGACCTTGCGGCCTTCGTGGACCGCGCCATCGGCCCCCTCCGCGACCACGACCTCCGCTCCAAGCCGCCGCTGCTGCCCACCCTGGAGACGTACTTGGCGCACGCGGGCCGCAAGGCGGAGACGGCCCGCGAGCTGCACCTGAACCGCCAGACCCTCTACAACCGCCTCGCCCGGATCGGGGAGTTGCTGGGCACGGACCTGGACGACCCGCAGACGGTACTGGCGTTGAGCCTGGCACTGCGAGCACGACGGCACGTGCCCTGAGCCACTGGACGACAGGGCCTAGGCAAGGGGCCTCGTCTGGGTCAACTCGTCGTAGACGCTCAGCACTTGGGCCACGGTCTCGTCCTCGGTCGGCCAGGTCGTGGCCTGCCGCACCCCCCGCTCCTTGAGCAACTCCCGGCGATCGTCGTCCGCGAGCAGCCGCACGACGGCCTCGGCGAGCGCGTCGGCGTCCGCGCACGGGACGAGTTCGGCCGCGTCGCCGACCAGTTCGGGGATGCCGCCGACGGCGGTCGCGACGAGCGGCACGCGCGCGTGCAGGGCCTCCTGGGCGAGCACGGAACGGGACTCCCAACCGCTCGGCAGCACCGCGAGATCGGAGGCCAGGAGCAGCTCGGAGACGTCGTCGCGCCGCCCGACGAGCCGCACCGGCAGCTCCTCGTCCTCGATCCGCCGCTGGAGGGCCGCCCGCAGCGGCCCCTCCCCGGCGATCACCAGGAGCGGCACGGGGTCGAGCGAGCGCCACGCGCGCGAGGCGTCCAGCAAGGTGTCGTATCCGCGGTGCCGGTCGAGAGAGCCGACGGCCATGAGCAACGGGCGTTCGGTGGCGCCGAGTTCGGCCCGTGCCTTGTGGCGCAGCCGGTCGGGGTCCCCGTACTCGACGGCCTTGCGTGGCGTCGGGAACGCGACGGCCGCGAGCCGGGCGTCCCGCGCCCCGCGCCTGCGGGCGCGGTCCACGAGATCGGACGAGGAGCCCAGCACCACCGCCGCGGCCCTGGCGACCCGTCGCTCCAGCAGCCGCAGCAGATGTGCCCGCGCCCCCTCCGCGTGCGAACGGGTGTGCCAGGTGACGACGAGCGGGGTGCGCCGCCCGCTGAGCGCGAGCGCGGCCCGGAGCGCTGCGTGCAGCCCGTGCGCGTGCACGAGGTCGGCGTCCTCACAGGCCGCCCGCAGTGCGGCCACGGCGGCCGGATCGCTGCTGCGCGGCACGGGAACGTGCTGGGCGCCCACGCCACTGAACCCGTACGCGAGGTCGGCCTCGGCGGGTGCGCACACGGTGACCCGCACGCCCCGGGCGACGAGCCCCGAGGCCAGCGACCGCACATGCGCGCTGCTGCCCGCGCTTTTGCCGCCGAGCACCTGCACGGTGCGCAGCGGCGACTGACCGTGCGGTGAGTGGCTGCTCACGTGGCTCACGTGGCCGGGGCTCCTGGTTCGGCGTCGGACGGGCACGGAGAACGTACAGAGGAAAGGCAGAGGGGGGTGTACCGCACGTCGTGCTCCGCGTACAACGCCAAGGATGCCAGGCCGTACGGGTGTTCCGGGACCGCCATCGGAGCAAGCCTCGCGGCGCAGCGCCCAACTCGACGACACCTGTCACCCACAAGAGTGACAAGTCGCGTGTCTTCGCGACGGGTTGCCCGGCCCTCACCCCAGCGGTCGCGCGACCGCCTCGCTGACCTTGTCCCCGTACACGGTCGCGGCCACCAGCGCCGCGGCGTGGGCGAGGAGCCCGGCCCGCCCGTTGCCCGCGACGATCGCGCTGCCCAGCGCGGCGCCGAGCGCGTGGGCCCCGGTGTCGCCGATCATCGCGCGCTCGCCGAGGTCGTCGGGGAACACGGCCGCCGCCGCACCCATCGCCGCGGCCGACAGCCGTCCGGCGGGCCCGCCCCGCAGCACCCCCGGGGCCCCCAGCGCGAGCACCGCACCGGCGGCCCGCCCCGGCCGGACATCCACGAGGTTGACGAAGTGCGCGCTCCCGGCGATCACGACCCCCGCGAGCAGCTTGTCCAGAGGCCGCTCCTTGAGCAGCGCCCCCGCCACCAGCCCCGCGGCCGAGATCCCGAACAGCTTGACCGCCCCACTGGTCACCTCCCCGTCCCTCAGCGCCCCCAGATGCGCCCGGAACCCCCGGCGCGGGTCCCCCGCCCCGACCACGTCGTCGTATGCGCCGCACGCCCCGGCGACCAGGACCGCGGCCCCGGCTCCGCGGTGGACGCGCGCGGTCGCGAGCGCCGCTCCGAGGGCGGTGGCGGGGCCGGCGTACAGCTCGACGGTGCGCCCGGCGTAGTTCGTGCGCTGCCAGCGCTCCGGGGCGCCGGGGGCCTTGGCTCGCAGGCCTGCGATGCCGGCGCGGGTGACGGCGACGGCGGTACCGAAGACGCTGATCATGCGACAACTCCAGGGGCCCGCGGAGCGGGCAAAGGTGTGGGTGGGCGGGGAATCCGCCGCGGAGCGGCGAAGGGAAGACCGCGGAGCGGTCAAGGCCTCCGTCGCGGAGCGAACCAAAAGCCGGCCCCCGCCCGCGGACGCGGGGAACTACCGGTCACCCCGAGCCGTGGCCAGCAATTCCTCCGCATGCGCCCGGGCCGTCTCCGAGTCCTCCTGCCCCGCCAGCATCCGGGACAGCTCCCGAATCCGCTCCTCCCCCTCGAGCACCTTCACCCCGGAGCGCGTCACGGATCCGTCGTTGGTCTTCTCGACCAGCAGCTGCCGGTCGGCGAACGCGGCGACCTGCGGCAGATGAGTCACCACGACGACCTGCGCGCTCTTGGCGAGCTTGGCCAACCGCCGCCCGATCTCGACCGCGGCCTTGCCACCCACACCGGCGTCGACCTCGTCGAAGAGATACGTCGGCACCGGGTCGGTCCCCGCGAAGACGACCTCCACCGCGAGCATCACGCGTGAGAGCTCACCACCGGAGGCCCCCTTGGCGATGGGCCGCGGCGGCGCCCCGGGATGCGGGGCGAGCAGCAGCTCGACCTCGTCCACACCCGCGGGCCCGTACGCGACGGTGCGCCCGCCGAGCTCCACACCCTCGGGGTCGTCGCTCTGCCGGATCTCGAACGACACGCGCGCGTGCGGCATGGCGAGCGAGGCCAGCTCGGCGGTCACGGCGGCGGCGAACCGTTCGGCGGCCTCGGTCCGGGCGTCCGTCAGCGCCTGCGCAAGGCCGCCCAGTTCGGCCCGCAACGCGTCCCGCTCGCCGGTCAGCCCGTCGATCCGCTCGTCGTCGCCGTCGAGTTCGAGAAGCCGTGCGGCGCCCTGCTCGGCCCACGCGAGTACGGCGTCGATGTCCTCGCCGTACTTCCGGGTCAGCTGGGTGAGCGCGGCCCGGCGCTCCTCCACGGCCGCGAGCCGCAAGGGGTCGGCGTCGAGGTCATCGGCGTACCCGGCCAGCTCCCCCGCCACGTCACGCAGCAGGATGTTGATCTCCCCGATCCGCCCGGACAGCCCGGCGAGCGCGGCGTCGTGCGACCGTACGGCCTCCAGGGCCCGGTGCGCGCCCGCGACGAGCGTCGCCGCGTCGATGCCCTCGGGGTCCTCGGGGTTGCCCGCGAGCGCGGCGTGGGCGGCCGTGGCGGCGGACGCGAGTGCCTCCGCGTGCCCGAGCCGCTCCGCCTCCGCCGAGAGCTCCGCGTCCTCGCCCGCGCGCGGCTCGACCGCCGCGATCTCGTCGAGTCCGAAGCGCAGCAGGTCGGCTTCCTGGGCCCGCTCACGCGCGCGCGTGGTGATCTCGTCCAGCTCGGCCGAGACGGCCCGCAGCCGCCGGTAGGCCCCCGCGTACTTGGCGAGCGGCACGGCGACCGCGTCCCCGGCGTACCGGTCGAGCGCCTGCCGCTGCCGGGACAGTTTGAGCAGCCCCTGCTGGTCGGTCTGCCCGTGCACGGCCACCAGCTCGTCGGCCAGCTCGGCGAGCACGCCCACCGGGACGGAACGGCCGCCCAGGTGCGCCCGTGAGCGTCCCTCGGCCGAAACGGTACGGCTGATCAGCAGCGCGCCGTCGTCGAGCTCGGCGCCCGCCTCCTCGGCCCGTACGATCGCCGTACCGCCCGTGGGTACGGTGATCCGCCCCTCCACGACGGCGTTCTTGGCGCCGATCCGTACGAGGGCGGGGTCCGCGCGCCCGCCGAGCAGCAGCCCGAGGCTGGTGACCACCATCGTCTTGCCCGCACCGGTCTCACCGGTCACGGCGGTGAAGCCTGGCGACAGCTCGACGACCGCGTCGTCGATGACTCCGAGCGACCGTATCCGCATCTCCTCCAACACGGACACGACCTTACGAGGTCCAGCCACGGATGTGCGACGGCCCCCGCCCCGCAGCCGCGAACCCGCAGGTGACAAGCACCTACAAACGGTGCCTTGTCACCCACGGGAGTGGACCTGACGGGAGCGTCAGTGCGGCGCCCCGCGCCAGCCGGAAACCGGCAGCGCGAACTTGGCCACCAGCCGGTCGGTGAACGAGGCGTGGTGCAGTCGGGCCAGCCGCACCGGCACGGCCCCCCGCCGTACCTCGACCCGCGCCCCCGGCGGCAGCTCCACCGTCCGCCGCCCGTCGCACCACAGCACCCCGGGCGGAATGTGCGGCAGCACCTCCACCGCGAGCACCGAGTTCGGCGAGGTCACCATCGGCTTGGCGAACAGCGCGTGCGCGCTGATCGGCACCATGAGCAGCGCCTCGACCTCGGGCCAGACGACGGGTCCGCCGGCGGAGAAGGCGTACGCCGTGGACCCGGTCGGGGTCGCGCAGACGATGCCGTCGCAGCCGAAGCCGGTGACCGGCCGGCCGTCGATCTCGAGGATGACCTCGAGGAGCTTCTCCGCGGAGACCTTCTGCACGGCGGCCTCGTTGAGCGCCCAGTCGGTGTGCACGATGTCGCCGTTCTGGTGGACGACGACGTCGACGGTCATGCGTTCCTCGACCTCGTACGCCTTGGTCACCACCCGGTCGACGACCTTGTCGAGGTCGTCACGCTCGGCCTCCGCGAGGAAGCCGACGCTGCCGAGGTTGACGCCGAGCATCGGCACGCCGGAGGCGCGGGCGAACTCGGCGCCGCGCAGCAGTGTGCCGTCACCACCGAGCACGATCAGCAGTTCACATCCGTCGAGGCACTGCGGAGTGGCTTCCTTCACCAGCTCCACCTCGGGCGGCAGCGGCAGATCGGCCGCCTCCGCCTCCAGCACGCGCACCCCGATCCCGGAGCGCAGCAGCCCCTGGACCACGAGTTCGGCGCTGCGGATCGCGGCCGGCCGCCCGGTGTGGGCCAGCAGGAAAACAGTACGAGCTCGGGTCTCTGTCAACGCGGCCCCTCCGCCACTGCACGGTCAACGTCGGCCGGGTCGAGTTCGGGTGCCCCGGCACGCAGCCACAGAAAGTACTCGACATTGCCCGAGGGTCCGGGCAGCGGACTCGCGGTCACGCCCTTCACCCCGAGCCCCAGCTCCGCGGCCCGCCGGGCCACTCCGCGCACCGCCTCGGCGCGCAGTTCCGGACTGCGTACGACTCCACCACTGCCCAGCCGTTCCTTCCCCACCTCGAACTGCGGCTTGACCATCATCACCAGATCGGCGTCGGGCGCCGCGCACCGCACCAGGGCGGGCAGCACCAGGCCGAGCGGGATGAAGGACAGATCCCCGACAACAAGATCCACGGGCTCCCCATCGATCGCCTCCAACGTCAACTCGCGTACGTTCGTACGGTCCTTGACGGTGACGCGTTCATCGCTCTGCAGAGACCAGGCGAGTTGACCGTAGCCGACGTCGACGGCGACGACATGGGAGGCGCCCGCGCGCAGCAGTACGTCGGTGAAGCCTCCGGTGGACGCTCCGGCGTCCAGCGCCCGCCGCCCCCCGACCTTCAGTCCCTGGGGTACGAAGGCCGCCAGGGCGCCCGCGAGCTTGTGCCCGCCGCGCGAGACGTAGTCGGGGTCGCTGTCGTCCTGGGTGACCACGATCGCGGCCGCGGTCTCCACCTGGGTGGCGGGTTTGGTCGCGAGGGTCTTGCCGACACTCACCCGGCCGGCGGCGATCAGCTGGCTGGCGTGCTCGCGCGAGCGGGCGAGCTTCCGGCGGACCAGCTCGGCGTCGAGGCGGCGGCGTGCCACTCCTGCCACGTTGGGTTCAGCTCCTGCGGTCGTACGGTGTAGGGGGCACCGGAGGTCCCGGGCGGGCGTCGAGCGCGGTCAGCGCGTCGCGCAGCCCCCGGTGTACATCCTCGTACACCTCGACGTGTCCGTCCGTGGCGAGGTGGTCGGCGTCGCCCAGCCGCTCGAGCTGGGCGTCGACCTCGGCGTTCCCGGTGGGGGTGCGGTCCAGGTCCAGCGGGGCCGGGGCGGCGGGGTCGTACTCGAGTTCGGGTTCGACCTCGACCGGAACCTCCGGCTCCGACATCGGGCCCTGCGGAGTCCCGGCCTCCGGCACTGACTCGTTCATGCCCCGACGCTACCCCGAAGCGCTGCGGTACCGTCGACCGCGATGGCCACGATTGAGGAGTGCCGCAGCGCACTCGACAAGCTCTCGGACAACATGGCGGGCGCCGACGGGAACGTACGCGAGGCGGCGGCCCTGGACCGCTCGCTCAGCTGTCGTATCACCGAGCTCGACGTCACCTTCGTCGGTCGCCTCAAGGACGGCCGGATCGAGGTGCTCGAGACCCTCCAGGGGCCGCCCCGCGAGAAAGCCCAGATCAGACTCACCATGTCCGGCGACGACCTGGTCGCCATGGTCGACGGGGAGCTGAACTTCGCGAAGGCCTGGGGCTCGGGCCGGGTGCGGCTGGAGGCGGCCCTGCTCGACCTGTTCCGCCTCAGGAAGCTTCTTTAGCGGCTCCGGCGGACACCTTCACGCGGGCCTTCCGCGCCGCCGGCACGACCAGCGGCGTCCCGGTCTCCGGGTCGTCGATGACCTGGCAGCGCAGCCCGAAGACCTCCTCGACCAGTTCGGCCGTGACGATGTCGTTCGGCGCGCCCTCGGCGATGACCCGGCCCTCGCGCAGGGCGATGAGGTGGGTGGCGTACCGGGCCGCGTGATTGAGGTCGTGCAGCACGGCGACCAGGGTGCGCCCCTGCTCCTCGTGGAGTTCGGCGCACAGGTCGAGCACGTCGATCTGGTGCTGGATGTCGAGGTAGGTCGTCGGCTCGTCGAGCAGCAGCAGCGGGGTCTGCTGGGCGAGGGCCATCGCGATCCACACGCGCTGCCGCTGGCCGCCGGACAGTTCGTCGACATAGCGATCGGCCAGTTCGGCGACACCGGTCGAGGCCATCGACTCCTGTACGACCCGCTCGTCCTGCGTCGACCACTGACGCAGCAGGCCCTGGTGCGGATAGCGGCCCCGGCCGACCAGGTCGCCGACCGTGATCCCGTCCGGCGCGATCGACGACTGCGGCAGCAGCCCGAGCGTCCTGGCCACCTTCTTCGCGGGCATCGACTGGATGACCTGCCCGTCGAGCAGCACCCGTCCCTCGGAGGGCTTGAGCATCCGCGACAGGGCACGCAGCAGCGTGGACTTGCCGCAGGCGTTCGGGCCGACGATCACGGTGAAGGAGTTGTCGGGGATCTCCACCGACAGCTTCTCCGCGATGACGCGCTGGTCGTAGCCGAGGGTGACGTTGTCGGCGGACAGGCGGTTCACAGTGCTCCTTCGGGTGTTCTTGTTCGCCTGGATGTTCTTGTTCGCCTGAGCGTTCTCGTTCGCCGTGGCGCTCATATCCGGCCCGCCTTGCGCTCGGTGACCAGCAGCCACAGCAGATAGATCCCGCCCAGGACCCCCGTCACCACGCCGACGGGCAGCTGATCGGCGCCGAAGGCCCGCTGCGAGGCCCAGTCCGCGACGATCAGCAGGGTCGCGCCCATGCACATCGACGGCACCAGGTTCGGCCCCGGCGAGCGGGTCAGCCGCCGGGCGAGCTGCGGTGCGGTGAGCGCCACGAAGCCGACCGGGCCCGCGGCGGCGGTGGCACCGGCGGTGAGCAGCACGGCGGCCAGCATCAGCACCAGTCGTACGCGCTCGACGCGCACTCCGAGGGCGTACGACACGTCGTCGCCCATCTCCAGCATGCGCAGCCCGCGCGCGTTGGCGAGGACGGGCGGGACGAGGACGGCGCACAGGACGAGCAGCGGCCAGACCTGCGCCCAGTCACGGCCGTTGAGAGAGCCGGTCATCCAGACGACCGCACGGGCCGCGTCGACGATGTCCGCCTTGGTGAGCAGATAGCCGTTGACCGCCGTGACGATCGCGGAGACTCCGATACCGACCAGGACCAGTCGGTATCCGTGCACGCCCCGCTTCCAGGCGAGCAGATAGATGGCGAGCCCGGTCAGCAGACCGCCGACGAGTGCTCCCAGCGCGACCTGGTCCGCGCTGCCCGAGAACAGCACGATCATGATGAGCGCCCCTGCCGTCGATCCCTGGCCGAGGCCGAGGACGTCCGGGCTGCCCAGCGGGTTGCGAGAGATGGACTGGAAGAGCGCCCCGCCGAGCCCGAGCGAGGCCCCGACCAGCAGGCCGACGAGCACCCGCGGCAGCCGCAGGTCGTTGACGATGAACTCCTGGCCCGCACTCCCGTTGCCGACGAGCGTCTTGAGGACGTCGACGGCCGGGATCGGGAAGTCGCCGGTGCCGATCAGCACCACGCTCGCGGCGAGCGCGGCCACCAGCAGCAGTACGACGACGGTGAACGCCCGGACGTCAAGCCGGACGGAGAGGCCGCCGCGCGTCCGCACGGCTCGGGTACGTGTGGTCGTCACAGCTGGGCCGTCCTCCGCCGTCGTACGAGATAGATGAAGACCGGCCCGCCGAGGACCGCGGTGACGATGCCGACCTGCAGCTCCGCGGGCCGCGCGATCATCCGCCCCACGACATCGGCGCCGAGGAGCAGCACGGGCGACAGCACGGTCGCGTACGGCAGGATCCAGCGCAGGTCGGGCCCGGTGAAGGAGCGGACCACGTGCGGGACCATGAGCCCGACGAAGACGATCGGCCCGCAGGCGGCGGTCGCGGCGCCGCACAGCACGGTGGCGGCGGCCATGGACAGCGCCCGGGTGCGGTTCAGGTTGGCGCCGAGCGCGCGGGCGGTGTCGTCGCCCATGGCCGTGGCGTTCAGCGGCCGGGCGAGCGCCAGCGCGACGACCGCGCCGACCACGAGGAAGGGCAGCACCTGCTTGATGGTGGAGTCGGTGGCCGAGGCCAGCGAACCCACCGTCCAGAAGCGCATCTTGCCGAGCGCCGCGTCGTCCATGATCATCACGGCCTGGAGATAGCCGTAGAGCGCGGCGCTGATCGCCGTGCCGGCGAGCGCGAGCCGCACCGGAGTGGCACCGCGGCTGCCGCCCAGGAACCAGACCAGCGCCCCGACCGCGGCCGCGCCGAAGAAGGCGAACCACACATAGCCGCTCAGGCTCGTCACACCGAGGTAGGTGATGGCGGTGACGACCGCGGCGGACGCGCCCGCGTTGATGCCGAGCAGTCCGGGATCGGCCAGCGGATTGCGGGTGAGCGCCTGCAGGACGGCACCCGACAGCCCGAGCGCGGCGCCGACGAGCAGCCCGAGGACGGTACGCGAGATCCGGTCGTCCACCACGACGTCGGAGTACGTCCCCGTGCCGTGGAACAGACCGTGCCAGACCTGGTCCAGCGGCAGCGCTTTCGCACCGATCGCGATGCTCGCCAACGCGACGAGCACCAGGAGGGCCAGGGAGGCGAGGAGCCCAACGGCGCGTATCGCCTGACGGCTTGGGGGCGCGGGGGCTGTCTCCGCGCGCTGTTCGGGGGGACTGTCGACCAACACGCAGTTAGGTTAGCCTACCCTCGCTCACGCTTCGATCCCCGGTGACTACTCACCACCACCGAGGAGTCCCTGAGCCCCTCGGCCGTCAGAGCCCCAGCCGCGCGAGCGCCTTCCCCCCGTCCAGCTCGCACGTCCCGTCCCCTGCGGCCGTCCACGCCGCCGCGCACAGCGCCCGCAGCCCGTCGAGCGCCTCACCGTCGCCCGCCAGCTCCAAACGCTCGCTCCCGGCCTGCGCCGTCCAGCCGCCGCAGCAAAACCCGTCGCCCTCCGCCACGACCTCCGGCTGCCCGGTGAGCAGCCCGCGCAGATCGGCGTCCACATACGTCGGCCGGTGCTGCGGCGGGGCGGCGAGGAGCTGCACGCCGTCCGTCACCCCGGTGAGCACGAGCAGCGAGTCCACCTCGCCGTTGAACGCGCCCTCGATGTCCGTGTCCAGCCGGTCGCCGACCACCAGCGGCCGCTTCGCCCCGGTCCGCAGGATCGTCTCGCGGTGCATCGGGGGCAGCGGTTTGCCCGCCACCTGCGGCTCGGCGCCCGTGGCGATGCGTACGACCTCCACCGCGGCCCCGTTCCCCGGCGCGATCCCCCGCGCGCTCGGGATCGTCAGGTCGGTGTTGGACGCGAACCACGGCACCCCGCGCGCGACGGCGTAGGACGCCTCCGCGAAGCGCCCCCAGGGCAGGTCGGGACCGCCGAACCCCTGGACGACCGCCACCGGGTCGTCGTCCGCCGACTCGACCGGCTCGAGCCCGCGCTCGCGCAGCGCGACCCGCAGTCCCTCGCCGCCGATGACCAGCACCCGCGCACCGGCGGGCACCTGCTCGCTGATCAGCCGCGCCACGGCCTGCGCCGAGGTGATGACGTCATCGGCGTCCGTCGGTATGCCGAGCTCACTCAGATGCTCCGCCACCGCATCGGGTGTACGCAGCGCGTTGTTCGTGACATACGCGAGGTGCAGCCCTCCCGAGCGGGCGGTGCCCAGTGACTCCACGGCATGCGCGATCGCGTTGCCGCCCGCGTACACCACGCCGTCCAGGTCGAGCAGAGCCGTGTCGTAGGCCTCACTCAGGGCCTGTTCACAGGCCTCGGGCCGCGTCCTGACGGTCTGGCTCATTACGCATCGCTCCTCGTTCGATCTCTTTCCCCCGATCATCCCGCACAGCGCCGGCACACTTACGATGCCTCAATGAACTATGCAGGTCCCGCGGAGGAAACCCCGGCGCGCAGCGGCCTCGAACTGACCCCGTTCCGGGGCCTGCGCTACGACCCCGACCGGGTCGGCAGCCTCGCCGCCGTGACATCTCCGCCGTACGACGTCATCGTCCGGCCGGACGGTCTGCTCCATCTCGAGTCCGCCGACCCGCACAACATCGTCCGGCTGATCCTCCCCCAGGACACGACCCCGACCGCCCGCAACCGCCAGGCGGCGGACACCCTGCACGACTGGGTGTCCGAAGGCGTCCTGGCCGCCGACCCCGAGCCGGGCCTGTACGTCTACGAGCAGCACGACGACGGCATGCTGCAACGCGGCATCATCGGCGCCCTGCGCCTGTCGGAGCCGTCCGCCGGCGTCGTCCTCCCGCACGAGGACGTCATGCCGCACATCATCGCGGACCGCGCGGCCCTGATGCGTGCCACCTCGGCCAACCTCGAACCGCTCCTGCTGACCTACCGCGGCAACGGCTCCCGGGTCGGCACGGCCGCCGTCATCGAGCGCGCCGCGGAGGGCGACCCGCTGCTCTCGACGACCACGGAGGACGGTTTCAGCCACCGTCTGTGGGCGATCACCGACCCGGCCGACCTGGCCGAGATCCAGACGGATCTCGGCCGGCACCAGGCCCTCATCGCGGACGGCCACCACCGCTGGGCGACGTACCTGCGGCTACGCGCCGAGCATCCCTCACCCAGCCCCTGGGACTACGGTCTCGTGCTCCTGGTGGACACCGCGCGCTACCCGCTCCGGGTCCGCGCGATCCACCGCCTGCTGCACAAGCTGCCGGTCGCGGAGGCGCTGAGCGCCCTCGCGGACTCGTTCCGCGTACGTCACCTCGACGTTCCGCTCCCCGAGGCCCTGGAGGCCCTCGCCGCGGCCGCCGCCGAGGGCAACGCCTTCCTCCTCGCGGGCGACGGCTCGTTCCACCTGGTCGACCGCCCGTCCCCGGACCTCCTCGCCCGTACGATCCCGGCGGACCGCCCCGAGGCCTGGCGCACCCTGGACGCGACCGTCCTGCACGCCGCGCTCCTGGCCCGCATCTGGGGCATCCCCGAGGACTCGCCCGCCCACATCGCGTACATCCACGACACGGCCGCCACGGTGGAGAAAGCGGAGCGCGACGGCGGTACGGCCGTCCTGATGCACCCGGTCCGCGAGGAGGTCGTACGCGACCTCGCCCGCCAGGGCGTCACGATGCCCCGCAAGTCGACGTCGTTCGGCCCGAAACCGGCGTCGGGGCTGGTACTGCGGGCACTGCCTCTCTGAGCCACCCCGGCGAGAACAGGGGCACAAACGCCGCGGGCGGCGGGATCCCTTCCGGAATCCCGCCGCCCGTGTCCTACGACAACCGCTCTACGTCAGCCGCGCGGAGCATCGTCATCGTCATCGTCGTCGGCCTCGACGACCGGCTTGGCCTGCTCGGCCTCGGCGATGTCGTCCTCACCGTCGTCCTCGGTGTCGACCTCGGTCTCAACCTCGGTGTCGGCCTCCGCGTCCGCCGCGGTCTCGATCTCGCCCTCAGTCTCGTCCTCGGTCTCGTCCTCGTCCTCGATGAACGCGTCGACGAACTCGACGCCGTCCAGCTCGGCGAGCCGGTCGGAGGCGTCCGTGCTGCCGTCCTTGTCGGACTCGACGGCCTTCGCGAACCACTCGCGCGCCTCGCCCTCACGACCGGCGGCCAGCAGCGCGTCGGCGTAGGCGTAACGCAGTCGGGCCGTCCAGGGCTGTACGGAGTTCGAGGCGAGCTCCGGGCTCTGGAGCGTCACGATGGCGGCGTCGAGCTGCCCCATGTCGCGCCGGGCGCCGGCCGCCACGAGCCGCATCTCGACCTGACCGGCCTTGTCCAGCTTGTGCACCTCGGGCGCACCCGCCATGTCCAGCGCCTTCTCGGGCCGGCTCAGGCCGCGCTCACAGTCCGCCATGACGGGCCACAGGTCCACGTTCCCGGTCATACGGCGCGCCGCCCGGAACTCGGCGAGCGCCTCGCTGTACTTCTGGTTCGCGTACGCGGCGAACCCGGCCGCCTCACGTACGGCGGCCACACGCGACGCCAGCCGCAGGGCGATCTTCGAGTACGCGTACGCGCCCTCGGGGTCCTCGTCGATGAGCCGGGCGACCATCACCAGGTTCCTGGAGACGTCCTCCGCAAGCCCCTTCGGCAGGCTCTGGAGCTCCTGCCGTACGTCCGCGTCGATCTCCTCGCCCGTGACGTCATCGGGGATCGGCAGCCGCTTGATCGGCTCACGGTCCCGGTCGCGCTCGTCGCGGCCACGGAAGCCGCCACCGCGCCGGTCGTCGCCCCGACGGTCGTCACGGCCCCGGAAGCCACCGGAGCCACCGGGGCGGCCACCCCGGTCGTCACGACGGGGGCCACCACGTCCGCGGTCGTCGCGGCCTCGGTCGTCGCGTCCCCGGTCGTCGCGGGCGCGGAAGCCGCCGCCACGGCTGTCGTCACGACGGTCATCGCGACGGTCGTCCCGCCTGTCGTCGCGACGGAAGGCCGGACGGTCGCCCTCACGACGGTGATCACGGCGGAAGTCACCGCGGTCGTCGCGCCGGAAGCTGCCACCACGGTTGTCGTCCCGACGGAACCCGCCACGGTCGCCGCTGTCACGTCGGTCGTCGCGACGGTCGTCCCGGCGGAAGCCACCGCGGTCACCGCTGTCACGACGGTCGTCACGGCGGTCATCGCGACGGAAACCACCGCGGTCGTCGTCACGACGGGGACCAGTGCTGGGTCGGTCGTCACGACGCGGGCCGCTGCTGGGTCGGTCGTCACGGCGGAACGGCGGACGGTCCCCGTCCCGACGGAACCCGCCACGGTCGTCGCCCCGACGGTCGTCGCGCCGGAAGTCACCGCGGTCATCACGGCGGAAGCCACCGCGGTCACCGCTGTCACGACGGTCGTCACGGCGATCGTCGCGACGGAAACCACCGCGGTCGTCGCCCCGGCGATCGTCACGCCGGTCGTCCCGACGGGAGTCACCGCGGTCGTCGCGCCGGAAGCTGCCACCACGGTTGTCGTCCCGACGGAACCCACCGCGGTCGTCGTCGCGACGCGGACCGCTGCTGGGACGGTCATCGCGACGCGGACCAGTGCTGGGTCGGTCGTCACGACGCGGACCAGTGCTGGGTCGGTCGTCACGACGGAACGCCGGACGGTCCCCGTCCCGACGGAACCCACGGTCACGGTCGTCGCGACGCGGGCCGCTGGTGGGTCGGTCGTCACGGCGGAACGGCGGGCGACCGCCCCGGTCGCCCTCACGCCGGTCGTCACGGCCACGGAAACCGCCGCCGCCCCGGTTGTCATCACGACGGCTGTCGTCACGACGGTTGTCATCGCGGCGGAAGCCGCCGCCACCACGGTTGTCGTCACGACGGAACCCACCGCGGTCGTCGTCGCGGCGCGGAGTACCACCGGGGCGCTCGTCACGCCGGTCGTTGTCGCGGCGCGGACCCCCGCGGTAGCCGCCGCGGTCACCACTGTCCCGGCGGCGCTGATCGCGCTCCGGTCGCTCGTCGGGAGAGTTGGTGGACATGGTGACTCCTGTCATCGGTACCGCAAGTCATTCTCGCGCAGCCGGGTACCCGGCGCGCTTCGGAAAAACAAAAAAGGACCTCTGGTCCCAGCGAGTCGCTGGGACCAGAGGTCCTCCAAAAATTGTTCGGCGGCGTCCTACTCTCCCACAGGGTCCCCCCTGCAGTACCATCGGCGCTGTGAGGCTTAGCTTCCGGGTTCGGAATGTAACCGGGCGTTT